>NZ_JAYXHR010000001.1:1824779-2095898 GCF_036017065.1 Uliginosibacterium sp. H1 | reverse complement strand
TGCAACCGACTCGCGCGACCCTGCCAGAACTCAACCTCCTCCAGCGACACGCAGAAACCACCCCAATGATCAGGGCGTGGCGCCGCGTCGCCAAACTCGTGTTTGAAGCGTGCTTCCCGTTCCACCAGGACCTCGCGGTTGGCGATGACCTGACTCTGTTCTGACACCCAGGCGCCAATACGGCTGGCAGCGGGGCGTTGAGCGAAATACGCGGACGACTCTTCGGCGCCCAGCTTGCTGACCTTTCCACTGATTCGCACCTGCCGTTCGAGCTCGGCCCAGAAAAACAGCAGGCTCGCTTGTGGGTTTTCGGTCAGCTCCCGACCTTTGCGACTGAGATAGTTGGTGAAGAAACTGACGCCTCGTTCGGAATAGTCGCGCATCAGCATGATGCGCAGGCTGGGCTGTCCATCCGTATCGGCGGTCGCCAGCGTCATCGCGTAGGGTTCGCGCAACTGTGCTGCCACGGCTTCCTTGAACCAGCGGTCGAATTGCTGGACCGGCTCGGCGGCGACGTCGGCCTCATCCAGCGTGTTGCGCGCGTACTCCATGCGGAGCTTTGCAAGATCCAGATCAGCCATGTCAGCGGCCCGAGGGGGGGTAGCCAGCCGCATCCAGCGCGGCGGTCCATTGGCCGGATTCGAAACCGATCAAGGGCTTGCTACCGACCATCATCGAGGGGACCTGGACGTCGCCACCCAGGCGCTTGGCGGCTGCTGCAGCTTCGTCCGGTGTTTTGACCGCCGTTTCGGAGAACGGCACCTTGCGATCGGTGAGCAGCTTGCGAGCGCGTTCGCAGAGCTCCTTGCAGTTCTCGGCGCTGAACAGCGTGACTGGCGCATTGGCGACAGCGCGCTTCGTCTCGAAGCTCATCTTGTCGACTTCAACCTGGTTGCCGCTGAGCTTGGGTGTCTGCACGGCGCCGGTGGGCGGAGGCGTATCCGAGTAAGTGACCTTGCCGTCCTTGTCGACCCAGCGATATACCTGTGCCCCGGCCGTGAGCGGCACGGTGACGGTGAGAAGGCAGATCATCCAGCGTTTCATGCAGTTTCCTTTGGCTGTTACGCGGGCACCATGCCGCTATGTCGCAGCAGCGCATCCACCTGTGGCTCGCGGCCGCGGAAGGCCTTGAACGAGGTCAGTGCCGGACGCGAACCGCCAACCGACAACACCTCGCGCAAGAAGCGCTCACCCGTCTGGCGATCCAGCGTGCTGCCGCGTTCGCCCGCTGCTTCCTCGAAGGCGGCATAGGCGTCGGCTGAGAGCACTTCGGCCCACTTGTAGCTGTAGTAGCCGGCGGCGTAGCCGCCCGCGAAGATGTGGCTGAAGCTTTGCGGGAAGCGGTTCCAGTCCGGCGGAACCACGACGGCCACTTCGGCCCGCACTTCGCTGAGCAGGGCCTGCATCGTCTTGTCGCCGCCCGGCTGGAAGTCATGGTGCGCGCGCAGGTCGAAGATGGAAAACTCGATCTGCCGGACGGTCTGCATGCCGCTCTGGAAGTTCTTCGCTGCGAGCATCTTGTCGAACAGCTCGCGTGGCAGGGGTGCGCCCGTTTCGGCGTGCGCCGTCATGTCCTGCAGGACATCCCATTCCCAACAGAAATTCTCCATGAACTGACTGGGCAGTTCGACCGCATCCCATTCCACGCCGCGGATCCCTGCGACCGGCAACTCGTCGACGCGGGTCAGCAGGTGATGCAGGCCGTGGCCGGCTTCGTGGAACAGCGTTTGCACTTCATCGTGGGTGAAGGTGGCGGGCTTGCCGCCGACCGGTGCGGAGAAGTTGCAGACGAGGTACGCGACCGGGGTCTGCGTGCCTTGGGCAATGCGTCGCCGGCAGGCGGCTTCGTCCATCCAGGCGCCCCCGCGCTTCGTGTCACGGGCGTACAGGTCGAGATAGAACTGGCCTACCAGAGCGCCGTCACGCTCGATGCGGAAGAAGCGCACGTCCGGGTGCCAGGTCGGCGCGCTGTCAGGCTGGATGCGAACGCCATACAGGCGTTCGACGACACCGAACAGGCCACCGAGCGCCTTGTGCTCCGGAAAGTACTGGCGCACTTCGTGTTCGGAGAAGGCGTAGCGCGCCTGGCGCAGTTTCTCGGAGGCGTAGGCGTAGTCCCAGGATTCGAGCTGGGACAGGCCCAGCTCCGTGGCTGCGAAGGCCTTCAGTTCCTGCACGTCGCGCTCGGCGAAAGGCTTGGCCCGGCGAGCCAGGTCACGCAGGAATTCGAGTACCTGCGCGGGCGACTCGGCCATCTTCGGCACCAGTGAGACCTCTGCGTAGTTGGCATAGCCGAGCAGGTTGGCTTCCTCGGCACGCAGCGCCAGGATCCGGTCGATCAGCGGGGTGTTGTCCCACTCGGGATGGCCTTGTTCCGCGGAGAACTCGGAGGCACGGGTCACGTTGGCGCGGTACAGGCGCGCGCGCAGGTCGCGGTTGTCGGCGTACTGCAGCACGGGGAAATAGCTCGGGAAGTGCAGCGTGAACAGCCAGCCCGGTTTGCCGGCGCGCTCCGCGGCGGCGCGTGCTGCATCGATCGCATCCGGCGGCAGGCCGGCGAGCAGTGCTTCGTCGGTGACGTGCTCGGTCCACGCGTTGGTGGCGTCCAGCACGTTCTCGGAAAACCTGGCGGACAGTGCTGCGAGTTCTTCCTGGATCGCCTGGAAGCGTGGCTTCTGGTCGTCCGGCAGCTCGGCACCGGAGAGGCGGAAGTCACGCACCGCGTTGTCGACGATGCGCTGGCGCACGAGGTCCAGGCTCGCGTAGCCGGCGCTGTCGCGCAGGGCGCGATACTTGGTGAACAGTTTCAGGTTCTGTCCGAGCTCGGCCCAGTAGCGGGTGACTTCGGGCAGCATGGCGTTGTAGGCCTCGCGCCAGGGGGGCGTGTCCATCACGCCGTGCAGGTGGCCGACGACGCCCCAGGCGCGCCCCAGCCGCTCTCCGCTGTCGATCAGCGGTTGCACGAAATCGTCCCAGGTGGCGGGGATGGCATCGGATTCCAGCTTCGCCAGCGTGGCGCGGGCTTCCGCCAGCAACTGGCCGATGCCCGGTGCGACGTCCCCAGGCTGCAACTGGTCGAAGGGAGGCAGGACGGGAAGATTGACGAGCGGGTTTGCCATGGGGAAGTTTTCCAACAACACTGAAGTCAGGCACCGATTGTGCCGAAAAAGCCCTATCGGCACGAGCAATCACCAGCATAGGGAGACAGCATGAGTTCGACCAGCGACCGTGGCGCCGCGTTCTCGGAAACCATCCAGCGCGAGCTTTCCACGGGCGAGTTCGTATTTCCCACCAGCATGCAGGCGGCGGTAAAAGTCCGCCGCGCGCTCGACGCGGATGATGCCAGCGTCGAGTCGGTCGCCAAGGTGATCGGGCTGGAACCTTTGCTCTCGGTCAAGTTGCTACGTATGGCCAATTCCACGTTCTTCAACCCGTCCGGGGTGGAGGTGGTGGACGTGCGGCGCGCGCTGATGCGGGTGGGGGTGAACAACGCCCGTGTGCTGGCCTTCGCGGTGATTGGCGACCAGCTGGCAAGCGCGCAGGAGTTCGCGCCGGTGTGGCGCCTGGCGGAGCAGTTGTGGCGCCATACCCTGGACGTGGCCTCGCTGTCCTATGCCATCGCGCTGCAGGTGGACAACGTGCCGCCGGATACCGCGTTGCTGGCCGGCATGGTGCACGACATCGGCCAGTTCTACCTGCTGTCGCGCGTGCATGAATTCCCCGAGTTGTTGCAGGAGGACAGCGAGCTGTCGGAATTCATCCTGTTCTGGCACAAGCAGGTGGGCCAGGGGGTGCTGAAGGCACTCGGCTCGCCGGACAAGATCGTGGATGCGCTGGGCACGCAGGACGTGTTCGGCGGTGGATGGCCGCCGTCGACGTTGTCCGATGTGATCTTCCTGGCGAACAGCGCGGCCGGCATTCCCAATCCCTTCACCACCGTATCGCTGGAGCTGCAGATGACGCTGCGCCAGAGCGCATTCGAGGGCGCTGATCCGGACATCGTGAAACAGCTGCTCGACGAGGCGCGCGCGCAGCGCACCAACGCGCTGGCGATGTTGTCGGCCTGAGGAGCGGAGCGCACAACAAAAAGCCCGGCGATCTGCCGGGCTTTTTCGTTTAGGGACTTCGTCGATTGCGTGGCTCGATGGGCCGCCGGTTTTTCAGAGCTTCCTGCCGGTCAGCCGTTCATACGCCTCGACGTACTTCGCGCTGGTCTTGTCCAGGACCTCGGCCGGCAGGCGCGGCGCCGGCGCGGTCTTGTCCCAGTCCAGGGTCTCCAGGTAGTCGCGCACGAACTGCTTGTCGAAGGAGGGGGGCGAAATGCCTTCACGATAGCTGTCGGCCGGCCAGAAGCGCGAGGAATCCGGGGTCAGCGCCTCGTCGATCAGGTGCAGGGTGCCCTGTTCGTCGAGTCCGAACTCGAACTTGGTGTCGGCGATGATGATGCCGCGGGTGGCGGCATAGTCGCGCGCCTCGGTGTACAGCCGGATCGCCGTGTCGCGTACCTGCGCCGCCAGTGCCGGGCCGATCAGCGCTTCGCATTTCGCGAAGTCGATGTTCTCGTCGTGGGTGCCCTGTTCGGCCTTGGTCGATGGCGTGAAGATCGGCTTCTCCAGCTTGGCCGCCTGCTGCAGGCCCGGCGGCAGGGCGATGCCGCAGATCGCGCCGGTGGCCTGGTAGTCCTTCCAGCCACCGCCGATGACATAGCCACGCACCACCGCCTCGATCGGCAGCGGCTTCAGGCGCTTCACCACCAGTGCGCGGCCGGCCACCTGGCTGCGCTCCTCCGGTGCCACCACGTCCTCCGGCGCGATGCCGGTCAGCTGGTTGGGCAGGATGTGCGAGAGGCGGTCGAACCAGAACATCGCCGTCGCGCTGAGCACCTCACCCTTGCGCGGGATGGGGTCGTCGAGGACGACGTCGAAGGCGGACAGCCGGTCGCTGGTCACGATCAGCAGCTTGTCCTCATCCACCGCGTAGATGTCGCGCACTTTGCCGCGCCCCAACAAGGGCAGGCTGCGGATCTCGGACTGGTACATGGGCTGACTCATGAGGCGGTGCTCCGGCAAGAACTGAAACGAAGCGCGGGATTTTACCGGGCCGGATGTGTCCGCGGAAAACAAAAACCCCGGTGGGTGGTGCCCATCCGGGGTCTGGCTGGCCCGACTGCTACGGGCGTGGGCTCAGCGACGGCGTGCCAGGCCCAGCGCGCACAGTGCGGCGCCGACCAGGAGCAGGGGGGCGGGAGCCGGAACGCTGCCGCCGCTGGAGGACGAGGACGAATAGAACGGCGGCGTGCCGACGCGCAGCTCGGTGGCGGCGTTCCAGCTCTCGGCGACGACGGTGCCCTCGATATGACCCCACTGGCCGCCGACCTGGGCGTTCGGCGCCAAGATGTTGAAGTGCAGGCCGTTGCTCTGGAAGAACAGGTTCTCGGCGTCGTAGAAATTGACCAGGGTGCTGACGGTGTTCCAGTCCTTCTTGACGCCGGTGTTGCCGACGAAGAAGTTCGACCAGTCCCAGCCGACATAGGACAGCGCCTTGTCGGCGCCCGCCCCGATGTTCAGCACCAGCGTCGCGCCGGCGGCAATGTTGTAGAGCTCGAACTCGGCGGCATTGGTCAGCAGGTCGCCATCCAGGTTGAACACTTCGAAGGCGCCGCCGGTGCCCATCAGGCGCGTGCGGCTACCTGCCGTCTGCACGGAGCCGGTCGCCGCTTCCGCCTGCAGCGTGCCGGACAGCGTGGTCAGCTGGCTTTGCACCGCGGCGAAGTCGATAGGCGCCGCGCCGCCATGCTGCAGGCCGCCCGCGGTGTTGAAGTTGTTCGGCAGCGGGTTCGGGTTGAGGCTGCCACCGACGTAGGTCTTGCCCTGGGAAATCTGGCCGCTACCGGCCACGCTCAGGTTGCCGCCCACCACCAGGCCCCATTGCTGGCCGTTGACGGTTGCCGAGTCATGGGTGGCACCACCCCAGCCCGCACCGATGTTGGCGTTGCCGCCGACGGCCACCGCGCCTTCCGCGTGCGTCCAGTTCTGGACCGTCAGATCGTTGTAGATGAAGGCATTGAACTGACCGGCCACGCCGAGATCGACCACCACGGCGTGGGCACTGCCTGCCGCCAGGGCAAGCATCGCGGCAACCAGGCCGCGCTTGTTGAACTGCATGTTGTCCTCCGGGACACAATCTGAATCTTGTTTTGTCGCTATGTATCTGATGCGACAGGAATCTTTTGAGAGTCCCCAGAGCAGGAAACAGGCCGAAAGTAATAAGTGCATGATCCGAATAAAGCTTTTCCTGTCCTGTTCGCACAAAAATAACGAATCTGTAAAAACCGCTGACGTCGCATTCATGGCCTGCCACGGCGGGCTGAAGCGTGGGCTGAGGCACAATTCCGGTCGAACCGATCCAACCCATGCAACAGAGGCAGGTGAACGCCACCATGAGCGCCACGATGAACGCCGCAAATAACAGGGCCTCCATGCAGGTCGACATCGCCATCGTCGGTGCCGGGCTGGCCGGCGCCAGCCTGGCCTGCGCCCTGCGCGGGAGTCGCTACAAGGTGGCCTTGCTGGAACGCGCGGCACCGGTCGCGGCGGCTGGCTGGGACGCGCGGGTCTACGCCATTGCCCCGGCCAATGTCGATTTCCTGCGCCGTTGCGGCGTGTGGGACCTGCTGGACGCGACGCGCCTGCAAGCCATCGAGCGCATGGACGTGCACGGCGACGCGGGGGGGCACATCGACTTCTCGGCCTACGACTGCGGCATGGAGGCACTGGCCTGGATGGCCGAGAGCGGCCGGCTGGCCAGCGAGCTGTGGGAAACCGCGCGTCGCCAGCCCAACGTCAGCGTCGTATGCCCCGCCCAGTTGCAGTCGCTCGTCCAGGAAGCGGACGCAGTGCGGCTGCAGCTCGCCGATGGTCGCGAAGTCGTGACGCGCCTGCTCGTCGGTGCCGACGGCGTCAATTCCTGGGTGCGTGAACAGGCCGGCATCGCTGCCGAGACCCGCCCCTATGCCCAGCAAGGTGTCGTGGCCAACTTCGAAACCGCCAGGCCGCATTTCGGAACGGCCTGGCAGTGGTTCCGCCGTGACGGGGTGCTCGCCTGGCTGCCCCTGCCCGGGAACCGCATCTCGATTGTCTGGTCGACGCCTGAGTCGCATGCACAGGACTTGCTGGCGATGTCCCCCGAGGCCTTGAGCAGGGCGGTGGCGGCAGCCGGCAATGACACGCTGGGCCCGCTCAGCCTGCTGACACCCCCTGCGGCGTTTCCCTTGCGCTGGATGCGCGTCAGGGAGCCGGTGGCACCGCGGCTGGCACTGATCGGCGATGCCGCGCATGCCATCCATCCCCTGTCCGGTCATGGCATCAACCTGGGTTTCCAGGATGCCCGCGTGCTGGCGGACGAATTGCTGGGCCTGCCTGCCGTCCGTGACGTGGGCGACGTGGCGGTGCTGCGCCGCTACGTGCGCAAACGGGCCGAGGAAGTCATGCTCGTGCAGACCGTGACGGACGGGATGCAGAAGCTGTTCGAGCAGGACATGGCGCCGCTGGGCGTGCTGCGCAACCTCGGCATGAGCGTGGCAGGCAGACTGCCGGTGTTGCGTGCCGCGATGGTGCGTTACGCCGCCGGTTTGATGTGAAACACAAGGCTGATAGAAGTAGAAACATGCCTGCCGCAGGCAGGCGCTTTGCAGATGAACGGAGACAGAACTTGAACGCGATGATGCGGCACGCCCTGGTGGCCTGCCTGGGTGTGACGATGCTGCAGGGCGCGGCTTTTGCAGCCGACGTGAAGGCCGACCCCAAGAAGGCGGCCGCCAAGGACGTGGTGAAGGAGGGTTCGCCCGAAGCCACGGTGCGTCAGGCGGTCAGCGGCATGCTGCCGCAGGGCGTGGAGATCACCCAGGTCAACAAGACCACGTACGGTGTCTACGAGGTGGTGCTGGCCTCCGGTGAAGTGCTGTACACCGACCCTGCCGGTTCATTCTTCATTGTCGGCACGCTGTACGACATCAAGACCCGCAGCAACGTGACGCAGGCGCGCATCAACGAGATCAACCGCATCAACTTCGCCGACCTGCCGCTGACGCAGGCCATCAAGCAGGTGCGCGGCAACGGCAAGCGGGTGCTGGCCACCTTCGAGGACCCGAACTGCGGCTACTGCAAGAAGCTCGCGAAGGACCTCACCGAAGTCAATGACGCCACGATCTACACCTTCATGGTGCCGATCCTGTCGCCGGACTCGAACGACAAGTCCAAGAACATCTGGTGTGCGCCGAACCGCGCCAAGGCCTGGAACGACTGGATGGTCGACGGCAAGGCACCGCCGAAGGCGGAATGCAGCGACCCGATCGCCAAGAACAGCGAACTGGGCCGCAAGCTGCGCGTCAGCGGCACGCCCACCATGTACCTCGCCGATGGCAGCCGCATCGGCGGTTACGTGCCGCCCACCGAGCTGGACCGCATGATGAACGACGCCGAAGCCAACAAGCCCAAGGCGACGAAAAAGTAAGCAACGAGTAAGCAGCGAGTAAGCAGCGGGCAGACTGCCGGCGGGTCGCGGTAAGCTGGCGACCCACCCGCAGACGATCAGCAAGGCGCTCCAAGGGGCGCCTTCTGCTTTTTCGGGAGACCAGGGAGACAGGCCATGCAGAAGATTCCGCCACCCGCTTCGCCGGACGCCTACGCCGATGAACTGACCGGCTGGCAGGGCGAGTACGTCCGTGCGTTGCGCGCCTGCGTACTGGCCACGGCGCCGCTGCAGGAGGTCGTCAAATGGGGCCACCTCGTGTATCTCGCCGGCGGGCCGGTGCTGCTCTTGCGGGCCGAGGAGCAACGCGTGCTGTTCGGCTTCTGGCGCGGCCAGCGCCTGCGCGACATCGAGCCGCGCCTCAGGCCCGGCGGCAAGTACCAGATGGCCACGCTGGAGCTGAACCAGGACACGCCGCTGGCGCGCGATGTCGTCGAGCGCCTGGTGCGCGCCGCCGTCGAACTCAACCGCACGCTGGGCGATCCGACGGCCATCGCCTGATCGGCCGCGCCAGCCTCTGCCGGCTCAGGGCACGATCGCCAGGAACAGGAAGGCGGCGAACAGCACCAGGTGCACCGCCCCCTGCATGATCTGCGTGCGGCCGCTGCCCAGCGTCACGGCGCTGACCACGAAGGTCAGCGCCAGCAACGCGATCTCGGTGGGCTCCAGGCCGAGCACCAGCGGCAGGTCGAACAGCACCACCGCGATGACCACCACCGGCACGGTCAGCCCGATGCTCGCCAGGGCCGAGCCGATGGCGAGGTTGAGGCTGGTCTGCAGGCGGTCGGCGCGCGCCGCGCGCGCGGCGGCGACGGTCTCCGGCATCAGCACCAGCAGTGCGATCGCGATACCGATCACGGTGCGCGGCGCACCGGCCACTTCCACCAGGTGCTCGATGGTCGGCGACAGCATCTTGGCCAGGCCGACGACGGCCACCAGCGACACCATCAGCAGGCCGAAGCTGGCCCAGGCCTGCTTCACACCCGGCGGTGGGGCGTGTTCCTCGGGGTTGGAGGCGGCGACGGGCAGGAAGTAGTCGCGGTGCCGCACCGTCTGGATGAACACGAAGATCGCCCACAGCGACGCTGACGACACCGCCACGAACCACAGTTGTGCCTCGTTGTACGTGCCGTTGTCGCTGCTCGTCGTGAAGCTCGGCATCACCAGCGTCAGCGTCACCATCACCATCAGCGCGGCCAGCCCCGAGCCGCTGCCTTCGACGCGGAAGTTCTGCTCGCGGTGAGCGATGCCACCGGCCAGCAGGCACATGCCCACCACGCCGTTGCAGATGATCATGACGGCGGCGTACATGGTGTCGCGCGGCAGCACCGCGGTGTCGGCACCGCCGGCCAGCATCATCGACAGGATGAGCGAGGCCTCAATCACCGTCACCGCGAGCGCCAGCACGAGCGTGCCGAACGGTTCGCCGATGCGATGGGCGATCACCTCGGCGTGATGGACCGCGGCAATCACCGCGCCGCCGAGGCCTGCTGCGCACAGCAACACGATGAAGGTGGACTCCGCCCCCACTGCGCTGGCCAGCACCAGCAGTGCCAGCGCAGCGGCGGGGACGAGGGATGTCCAGGAAAGCATCAAGGGGTACTCCTGCGAGGTTACGGGGTTCGTGCCACGGGATTCGTGCGTTGCCTGTTCTCGTGCGACGCCTGTCCAGCACAGGAGCATAGGGCATGCGGGGCGCGAGCGTGCATCGCCTGCGCGTCGCGCCCGCCCTGTGTCACGGCGTCGCCTGGCAGAACGCAGCGAAGGCCTGAGCAGTGTTGGGGAAGGCCCTGGCCTGCGCCAGTTCCCAAGGCCGTTCGCACTGCCTGGTGCGGGCACACCAGGCATAGCCGGCCGAGGCGATGCAGCCCTGCGCATCGCGGTCGGCACCGGGGGCGGGCGTGTTCGCTTGCGGGGACGGGGCCGCGCAGGCAGTCAGTAACACGATGCAGGTGGCAGGCAGCAGGAGCTTCATCGTCGGGTCAGGCGGGACAGGTGGTGTGGAAAGGCACGGCAGGACGGCCCGCGATGGCGCCGGATCTTCAGGATAGCGGGCGATGCCGGCCATGCCCTGCACCTTCGTGCAGGCGCTGTTGCACCAAGGTGCAAGTGCCCTTGCACCATAGGCCAGTGTTGCCGGCGGGCTGCAGTGCCATTCTTCGTTCATTCGTCCGGGGACTGCCGCATCGAGCTTTTGCCATGACATACATTCTGGTCATCGACGGGAAGTACTGGCTGCTGCGTGACGACGGCACGCTGGTCGAGGTGGATTTGTCCACCCTCGGCATCCCGCGCGACCAGATCGTCTTCGTCGATGCAGACCGTATGAGCCAGTCCCAGGTTCCGCTGGCGAACACCTCGTCCACCAGCATCGCCACCTTCTTCGCCGGCATCACGCGGGTGGGCCCCGAGATACTGCCCGAGTCGGGCTTCCGCACCGTGGGACGCCGGGACACGGCCGACGATACCGCCATCGACAGCGGTGACGAACGCAAGATCATTCCGCCGCTGAGCCCGGATGCCGATGTCGCGGTGGACATCGATGACCGCGGCGACGGCTACATCAACATGTTCGAAGTGCCCGTCGTCGATATCTACGGGACTTCGCAGAATCTCTTCGACGACCAGAAGGTCGCCGTCACCCTGACCGATGCGCTCGGCACCAGCGTCAGCGTCACGACGCGCGTGATCGGCAACCGCTTCGTGCTGCAGGACCTCGATCTGTCGGCGCTGGCGCAGGGGCCGCTCAAGGTGGTGGCGACGGTCACCGATTTCTACGGCAACTCGATTGCCGCGAGCGACGACACGGTCGTCGATACGCTGGCGATCATCAACGACGATCTGGTGCTGAACGGCGGCACCCTGCTCAACGCGGTGGAGGTACTGGACGTCGACCTGCGGGACAGTACCGCCGAGATCGGCGCCGGCCGTACCATCGAGCTGGTGTTCCGCGACGGCATGGGCAACACGCTGGCGGTCAGCACGACACTGGCTGCCGATGGCAGCTACGAGATCGACGACATCGACCTCTCCGCGCTGGCCGACGGAAGCATCCAGATCTTTGCCGTCAGCACGGACGTACCCGGCAACGTCGCCGAGCGCACCTTCACGATCGTCAAGGACACGATTGCCCTGATCGACCTCCAGTTCGACGGGGCACCGCCTTACGGCACATCCGAAGTCGCCACCGTGACGCTGAGCGGGCAGGTGACCCAGGTGGAGGCGGGGCAGGTCGTCAGCATCGCGGTGACCGAAGGCGTGCACACCATCAACACGACGGCGATCGTGCGGGCCGATGGCAGCTACCAGACGGCGGCGCTCGACCTGCAGGGCTTCAACGACGGCAACCTGTCGGCGAGCGCGAGTGTCGTGGATGTGGCCGGCAACCCGGCCAGCACTGTCGCCAGCGCGGTGAAGGACACGCTGGCGACCATCGACATCCTGACCGACCTCGCCGCGCTGGACATCGATGCCCTGCGCACCGGCCAGAGCGTGCAGGTGCGCGGCAGCACCACCGAGGTGGAGGCCGGCCAGACGGTGACCCTGCGCTTCTCCGACAGCAACGGCAACACGGCCAGTTTCACGACGCTGGTGCAGGCGGGCGGAGGCTGGTCCACCAACGTGGCGATCACCGGCCTGTCGCCTTCCGCGTCCTGGTCGCTGCTGGCGAGCGTCAGCGACGTGGCGGGCAACCTCGCCACCGACGCGCCGCCGTCGCTCGACCGGCCGACCCAGGTCCGCCTGTCGGAGGACGCACTGGCCAGCACGCCGACCGACTCCGCCTCCAGCACGGTGACGATCACCGGCTACGACGAGCTGGTGTTCGCCGCGCAGCAGACGGAGCTGGAGAAGCTCACCGCTGGTGGCACGCCGATGATCGTCAGCGTGGCCGGCAACGGGCAGAGCCTCACCGGTAGCGTCGGCGGCGTGCTGACGCTCAGCGCGCAGATCAACGGCAACGGCACCATCACCGTCACCCTGCATGCGCCGGTGGACCAGCGCGTGCTGAGCGAGGTGGTCAACACCGGCATCCGCATCGACGCGACGCAGCTCGATGCCGACGGCACCACGGAGACGGTCACGGTGGAGGTGCCGGTGCAGATCCGCGAGGGCTCGCCCTTCGCGCATGCAGACCTGGCGGCCGTCACCGAGACCCAGACGGTGACCGGCAACGTCTTCGACAACGACCTGCAGCAGGAAGGGCCGCTGCACATCGTCAGCATCACCGTGGGCGGCATCGTGCACCTCGTGTCCGCGTCGTCCCCGACCGTCGTGAGTACCGGCGTCGGCCTGCTCACCGTCTACGCCGACGGGCGCTGGCGCTTCGATGCCGCGCGCAACCAGGACCAGTCCTCGCTTCAGATCGTCGAGTTCGACTACCGCGCACGCGACCTGGATGGCGACTTCGACAGCGCACTGGTGCGCGTCAACATCCTGGACGGCTCGCCCGGCGTCTTCCCGGCCGGTGCGATTGCCCTGGCCGAAGGCGACTACGGGGTGAGCACGCCACGCGAACAGGCCTTCACGGTGCGCGCCGGTTCGGACGATCTGCTGCCGGCGAGCATCCGCTTCGGCGACGCACAGGTCGATCTCCTCACCGCGCGCGGCTTCACCAGTTCCGGGCAGGCGCTCGCCTACAGCGTCTCGCCGGATGGCAAAACACTGAACGCCAGCGCGGGCGGCAACACGGTGTTCACCCTGGTGCTCAGCGCGCAGGCGGGCAGCGGTGGCAACCTCGACGGCAAGGTCACCCTGCGCCAGTTCCTGCCGCTGGACCACGACCTGGCCGACACCCTGGCCGTGCCGGTGGTGGCACTGGCCAGTGACATCGACGGCACGCCGGCGGCGACCAATGCCACGCTGCTCATCGGTGACGGCAACCTGCCGACGGCCAGCGCCGACGCCGCCAGCCTGGACGAGGACAACCTCGGCCCCACCACGCAGACGACCGGTGACATCGACATCGGCATTGGCAGCGACCGCGTTACCGACATCGGCTTCAGCGCCAGCGGCCAGCCTGCGCTGACCAGTGCGGGCACCGCCCTGCAGTACCAGGTGAGCCCCGATGGCCTGACCCTCACCGCACACACCGGCAACCCGGCCGACCCGGTGTTCGTCGTGGTGATCGCCGGGGAGCCGGCGACGAGTGCGGACTCCACGCGCGGCTACACGCTGACGCTGTACCGCGCCATCGACCAGCTCACCGACGGCCAGCATGTGGCGTCCATCAGCTTCAACCTGCGCTACACCGTCAGCGACCATGACGGTGACGTGGTGGTGGCCTTCCTGCCGGTGACCATCGACGACGCCTCCGCGGCGACCGGCAGCGACGTCGTGCTGCAGCTCACCGAGTTGCCCCGCGCGGCGGCACACCCCGCCGAACCCTCGTCGTCCACCGTGGACTTCGCCCTCACCGCCGGCAAGGATCCGGTGGTCGCGGCGAGCTTCGTGCTGACGGCGGGTGACGCCGTACGCGACAGCAACGGCAACGCGCTGACCCAGAACGGCCAGGCCCTCGTGTGGCAGCAGGCGGACGCCACCACCTGGCAGGCCCAGACCGCCGCGGGCAGCACCGTGCTGCGGGTGAGCCTGCCGGCCAGCATCAACATCGGTTCCGGCGCCTCCGCCAACGTCACGCTCACCGCCACCGTGCTGGGCCCGCTGGACCACACCGGCGCGGTGACCGACAACGCGGTCGTGCCGGTGGACGTGTCCTTCGCCGACAGCGACGGCAGCGTCACCCAACTCACCGCCACCATCAGCGTGCATGACGGCCGCGATCCGGCGGCCTTCCAGGCGGAATCGCTGACGGTCGTCGAGCACGACACCGTCGGTACCGGCACCAGCGCGGATGCCGGCACCGCCACCGGTGCGCGCGGCAGCGACACGCCGGTGGCGACCGGGGTGGCACTGGTGACGGCGCTCACCAGCGGCGGCAGTGCCGTCAGCCTGGCCGGCAGCGCGGACGGCAGCGGCTGGTGGATCGCGCAGGCCGGCGGGCAGGAAGTGTTCCGCCTGCGCGTCGGGCTGAACGGGCAGACCGAGTTCCGCCTCAGCGCGCCGCTGGATCACCAGCCCCCGGGCAACAACGGCAACAACAACCTGCCGATCAGTTTCGACCTTACCCTGCGCGACGCCGACGGCGATGTCTCCAACACCATCGCGCTGGTGGTGAACGTGACCGACGACGTGCCGGTCGCACGCAACCTCACCGTCGAGCTGACCGAAGGCAACAACAAGGAACTCACCAACGTGCTGGGCGAGGACCGCACCGGCGCGGATGGCGGCGAGCTGACCAAGCTGGTGTACGACGGCGTCGACTACCCGTTCAGCACCAACCCGATCGTCATACCGCTGGTGGAGGGCGGCCAGCCCTACGGCCAGATCACCGTGTACAGCGATGGCCGCGCCACCATCATCACCAACCCCTCGCTGAACAGCAGCTTCACCGACCAGATCCAGTTCGAAGTCACCGACGGCGACGGCGACATCGCGGTCAGCACCTTCACGCTGGACGTGCGCGACGAGCAGGCCGACATCAGCATCGGCCCGCTGGTCACGCCCGAGGACACGCCGCTGACGCTGACCCTGTCCGCCAACCCCGGCGACCTCGACAACGGCGAGCAGATCACCGCCATCACTTTCGACCTCGCGGCCCTGGCGGGCGGCGTGCTGACCCTCGACGGGGTGGCGCTGCCGGTGGACGGCAGTGGCAACCCGGTGCTGTCCGGCGCCAACCTCGTGTTGGTGAACCCGGCCACCGGCGAAGTCACGCCGAACGGCAGCCTGGTGTTCACGCCGCTGCTCAACTCGTCCGACCCCACCAACGATCCGCACTTCAACGTCACCGTCTCGATCAACACCAACGGTGGCCCGCGCAGCTACAGCGACAGCTTCGACGTCAGCGTGACGCCGGTGGTGGATACGCCGAGCTGGAGTTCGTCGGCCGTGTTCGCCTACGACCTGCTGGAGGATGGCACGCCCCCCGCGCTGAGCCTGCAGGCGCAGCTCGCGGACCTCGATGGCTCCGAGGCGCTCGGCTATCGCGTGCAGAACATCGAGGCGGGGCTGATCCTGCGCACCGGCGGCCGCACCCTGGTGAATGGCGACAGCCTGAGCCCGGCGGAACTGGCGGCGCTCACGGTGTCGACCACGCCCAACTACGCCGGCCGCCTGCAGTTCGACCTGCAGGCCAGCGCGACGGAAACCTCCACCGGCAGCAGCGCCACCATCACGCAGACGGTGAACTTCAACGTCGCGCCGGTGGCAGACATGCCTAGCCTCACCACGGCGAGCGTCAGTGGACTGGAGGACGCGCTGATCAACCTGCGGAGCTTCCTCACCGGATCGCTGGCCGACACCGATGGATCGGAAACCCTGCTCTTCCAGCTGACGGTGATGCCGGGCTGGCAGGTGGTGGATGCCGGTGGCATCGAAGTGGGCCTGGTCAGTCCCGGCGTGTATCGCGTCAGCCAGGCCGACGTGCAGGCCGACCAGCGCTTCCTGAAGCCGCGCGAGGACATCAGCTCGGTGACGATGAGCCTGTCCGTCGACGTCGCCGCGGTGGCCGTCGAGTCGGCGGCCGAAGGCATCGCGCCCGCGGTGCCGGAAACGCTGTCGCCGACCCAGACGGTCAGCATCAGCCTGCGCGGCGTGGTGGACGAGCCCGCGGTCGGCCCCGGGCCCGGCAACGCCTGGAGGTACGACAGCGGCACCCGCACGATCAGCGGCAGCTTCAACGAGGACAGCCTGATCCGCCTCGACTTCGTGACCGGCACCGAGGACGACGACGCGTCGGAAGTCTTCGACTTCGTCATCGGCGGTGCGCCGGCCGGCGTGCAGTTCGTCGACGGCACCGGCACGCCGGTGCAGCTCAAGGTGCTGGGCAGCTTCAACGGTACGCCCATCTACTCGCTGACCGCCGCGGAACTGGCCAACCTCTACGTCAAGCCGCCGGCGGATTTCAGCGGGAGCATCAGCTTCGAACTGCTGCAGACGAACACCGAGCCGGACGGCGACAACGACCGCTTCGACATGGTGGTGAACATCGAGGTGCTGCCGGTCGACGACACCCAGGACGGGCTGGTGGTCGACAGCACCGGCGCCGAGGACAGCGCCATCGTCCTCACGCTGAGGCCGGACCCAGCGGATATCGACGGCTCCGAGACCGTCACCGATATGTGGATCCTGCCGCCGCCTGCCGGGGTCAGCCTGCTGGTGGATGGCGTGGTTACGGCGGTGCCGCCCGGTGGCCTCCACCTGCAGCAACTGGCCAGCAACCTCGGCGTCAGCTTCGATGCGCTGCTCGACAGCGGTCGCATCGCGGTGCGCGCCCCGCAGGATTCGGACGCCGACTTCCAGGTGGCCGTGCGCTTCCAGATCACCGATACGTCGGGCACGGGCGCCACCAACGTCCATGTGGTGACCGGCAGCCTCGCCGTGGATGTCCGCGCCGTGGTGGACGACACCGCGGCGGATGGCGTCACCCGCATCCAGACGCCGCCGGGCGCGCTGGTGTCCACCGACGGTTCGCCGATCTCGCTGTCCGGGGCGGCCACCTTCGTCGAGGAGGACATCGACGGTTCGGAATACCTCGACTACATCGCGATCAACATTCCCGAGAGCGACGGCTGGTTCGTGACCCATCCCAACGGCGCCATTAACGATGGCAACGGCAACTGGCTGATCCCCGCCAACGGTCTCACCTCCGCCAGCGCAGTGGACGCCGCCGTGCAGTTGCTGGCGGGCGCGACCATCGTCAGCGACCACGCCGGCAGCGTCGACATCACCGTGTCGGCGCGGGTGCTGGATCGCAACGACGATGCCGACATCATCAGCAGCAACCTGACCATCACCTTCCAGGTGCCTGGCACGTCGGGGACGGCGACGCCGGTGTCGCCGCTGCAGGACTCGATCGCGGACGGGCAGGAGGCCAGCCCGGTCGACCTGTCCGCCCACCTCGACGCCGGTGCCGCCGGCGACGCCAACGACGTGGTGAGCTACCGCGTGGATGCCGCCGACCTGCCCTACGGTGGCGCGATTGCCGGCAGCGGCGTGATCACCGAGTACGCCGGCGACGGCACCACCGTGGTGGCCTGGGTGTTCGCCGCCAGCAGCATCGGCAGCCTGTCCATCGTCGGCCTGGACGAAGACTTCGCCGGCGCCATGAGCGTGCTGGTGCACAAGGTGTCTACCGATCCGTCCGGCGACACCATCGTCAACACCGAGAGTCTCGCCATCGAGATCGAGCCGGTGGTGGATACGGTGGATGGATTCGCCAACGACCTGCAGATCATCGAGGACGTTCCCACCGCCATCGACGTGGATCTCGCCGCCCTGCTGAACGACGACAGCACGCAGGCCAGCGAGGGGCTGGAGACGGTGATCTCCGTACGCTTCGTGTCGCTGTCCGGCGGCAGCCTGGTCGACCCGGCCGGGCTGCTGGTGGACAACGGCGATGGCACGTTCACGCTGAACGACCCCAGCCGCATCAAGGAAGTGCTGTACCGCCCGCCGCAGCACCTGAGCGGCGACAACGCGGCCAGCATCGGCATCGAGCTGACGGTGCGCGACCAGACCACCGGCATCACGCTGGGCACGCTGAGCGACACGGTGACCAGCACGGTCACCCGCACGCTGACGGTCGACATCGTGGCCGACACCGATCCCGCGCTGGTCGTCGTCAGCCGCCAGACCGGCGACGAGGACAGCGACATCGACCTCGCCGGCCTGCAGGTGGTCGACATCGATACCGACGGCTCGGAGACGCTCACCCTGTCGATGATCGGCGTGCCGGAGGGTGCCACGCTGTACTGGCGCAACGGTGGCAGCCTGCAGCCGGTGGTCAGCAACGGCCCGGACGGCCAGGGCGGCAGCATCTGGAGCTTCACCCCGGCGCAGCTGCCCGACCTGGTGCTGCGGCCACCGCTGGATTTCTCCGGCGACATCACGATGACCCTGCGTGCCACCTCGATGGAGCTGTCCACGCAGGAGGTGGTGACCAACGAACGCAGCTTCGTGGTGGAGGTGCGACCGGTTGCGGACGGTGCCGAGTTTGTCGGCACGCCCTTGTCGGTGACCGCGCAGGAAGGCTCGGTCGTCACGCTCAACGTCGGCTCGCGCGCGCTGGAGACGGTCAATGACAACGAGAACATCGTCGTGAAGGTGGTGGTGGCCCACAGCTCGGACGCGACGGCGCTGCAGGGCCTGGTGGGCATCCGAACGCCGGACGGACGCACTGGCGCCTTCATCAACACGGCGGGCGGCTATGTCGCGACCATCATCACCACGACTTCGGTGCTCGCCACCTTGGAACTGATCGGCGGCGCCAACGCCTTCGGCACGCTGGACGTGCAGATCAAGGTGGGATCGATCGACCGTGCCACGGTGGGTGGGCAGCCGGCGGTGGACATCACCGACGACGCGGACATGGCGGTCCGCAGCCTGACCATCGAATACCTGCCCGAGCCGGACGCGCCGACCCTGGACGTGGCCTGGAACAACATCCTCAGCGCGACCACGGGCGTTCCGCTCGGCCTGGGCCTCACGCCCAACAACCCGGCGCCCGGCGAGACCGGCGATGTGCGGATCAGCGGCCTGCCGTCGTCCATCACGCTGAGCGCCGGCACGCGCGCCGGCGCCGACTGGATCGTCGCCGAGGCCGACGTCGCCAACCTGTCCATCACCAACGGCGTGGCAGGCGAGAGCTACACCCTGTCGATCGAGCCGCGCTCCACGCTGAGCGGCCAGACCGTCAGTGGTGCCGCGCAGTCCATCACCGTCGACATGGCGTCCAGCCTGGGTGGCAACAACACCCTCACCGGCAGCGCGCGCGCCGAGCTGCTGATCGGTGGCGACGGCAGCGACACGCTCAGCGGCGGCCTCGGCGCCGACAGCTTCCTGTTCCGCATGGCGGACGTGGGCAGCGCGGGCGCGGCGGCCAACGACGTGGTGACCGACTTCAACCCGGCGGCGGACAATCTCGACCTCTCCGACATCGCTGCCGGCATGAGCACCGGCGCACAACTCGACACCATCATCGACCTGCAGGAGGTGGCCGGCACCACCACCTTCAGCATCGACCTGGGCGGCGGCGTGGTGCAGACCATCGAGCTCACCGGCGTGTCGCGCGACGAACTGTACGGCGGCGCAGGCTGGATCAACGATGCCGACATCCTGCAGAAGATGCTGCAGGACCACACGCTGATCACGGGCTGAGCAGATGAACGCGCCACAGCCCTTCCTGCAAGCCAGCCCGCCCGTGCAGGCGGCGGCCCGTCCGGGCGCTGCCTGGCCCGCCGTGCTGGAGCACCTGCGGCTGCACTTCAGCCTGCCGGCGCCAGCGCGTGCATCGGCGCCACGACCGGCTGCGGGTGATGCAGGTCTGGTCCAGTACGCGGAGCGCCTGGGCCTGAAGCTGCAACGCATCCAACTACACCCGGACATCAACCTGCTGCCTTGCGTGGTCGAGCGGGATGGGCGGCTCGGCATCGTCGAAGCGGTCGAAGCGCGGGGGGCGGTTGCCGAGGGTGAATTCCGCCTGCGCTGGTTCGGCGACGGCGTGCAGGCAGCGCGCGTGCCTTTCGCAGAACTCGATGGTGATGCCTGGCTGGTGACGCCGATGTCGCAGGTCGATGCGCGCAGCACCGGCCTGTTGCCGGAGCAGCCGCAACACTGGCTGCGTCGCGCGCTGGACCAGGCCCGCCCCTGGTACCGCGACCTGCTGCTGGCCTCCTTCGTGGTGAACCTGCTGGCGATGCTGGTGCCGCTGTTCACCATGAACGTCTATGACCGGGTCGTGCCCAACCAGGCCATCGACACGCTGTGGGTGATGGCCGCCGGCATCGTCATCGTGATGGTCTTCGACTGGCTGCTGCGTGACGCGCGCACGCGCATCACCGACATGGCGGGCCGGCAGATCGACGTGGATATCTCCAGCGCGCTGTACGGCAGGCTGCTGGGCATGAAGCTGGCGCAGCGGCCGCAGTCCACCGGCGCTTTCGCCAAACAGTTGCAGGACGTGGACAGCATCCGCGACTTCCTGACCTCGGCGACGCTGGTGGCGCTGGTGGACCTGCCTTTCGCCGCGCTCTTCATGGTCCTCATCGTGTGGCTGGCAGGGCCGCTGGTGGTCATTCCGCTGGTGGCGCTGGCAGTGCTGCTGCTGGCTGCCTGGCGCGCCCACCTGCGCCTGGCGCGTGCCATGGAGGAAGCCTCGCGCCTGTCTTCGCAGCGGCAGGCGCAGCTCATCGAAACCCTGCTGATGCTGCCGGAATACAAGCAGCAGAACCGCGAGGCGCAGCAGGGCGAACGCTGGCGACGGCTGGTGTCGGCGATGGCGGACCACGGCGTGCACCAGCGCCATGTCAGCACCGACCTCAGCCACCTGATGAACTTCGCGCAGTACGCGGTGACGGTGGCGCTGCTGATCGCCGGCGTGTATCGCATGAGCGAGGGCCTGCTGACCATGGGCGCGATGATCGCCATCGTCATGCTCAGCGGCCGCGCCGCGCAGTCGATGAACCAGCTCGCCATGCTGCTGCTGCGCTGGTCCCAGACCCGCTCGGCCATCACCACGCTGGACGGCATCATGGCGCTGGAGCAGGAGAACCAGGCGCACGCGTTCAGCGAGATGCGCTTTCGTGGCGGCATCCATTTGCAGGACGCCCGCTTCGCCTATCCCGGCCAGCAGCGCCCGGCGCTGGATGCGCTGTCGCTGACCCTTGCCCCCGGCGAGCGCGTCGCGGTGCTGGGGGCTTCCGGTAGCGGCAAGTCCACGCTGCTGTGCCTGCTGGCGGCGCAGTTCGACCTCCAGCAGGGCCGCCTGCTGTACGACGGCGTGGAGCGCGAGCGCTGGCCGCTGTCGCAGCTGCGCGAGGCGCTGGGCTGGCTGCCGCAGCAACCGCAGCTGTGCTGGGGCACGGTGTTGCAGAACATCACCGGCGACCGGCCGGTGGCCGACGAAGCGGCCTTGATCGCGCTGCTCGACGGCCTCGGCATGGAGCGGGTGCTCGCCAGCCTGGGCAACGGCCTGCAGTCGCCGGTGGGCGAGGGCGGCCGCGAACTGTCCGGTGGCCAGCGCCAGCTGGTCGCGCTGGCGCGCGCCATGCTGCCGCGGCCACGCTGGCTGCTGCTCGACGAGCCGGTGAGCGCGATGGACGAGGACATGCAGCGCCGCGTCGCCAGCGTGCTGCAGGCGCTGCCCGCGGACCGCGGCTTCGTCATCGCCACCCATCGGCCGGAACTGCTGGCCTGCTGCCAGCGCGTGCTGGTGCTGGAGCAGGGCAAGCTGGTGCTCGACCAGCCGCGCGAGCAGTTCCTCGCGCAGCAATTGGCCAACCAGCAGGCCGCGCAGGCAGGGCGACAACGACGCGTGGTGATCCGCGCGGCCGAGGACTCCACGAAACCAATGGAGCGCGGCCATGGCGGCTGACTATCTGCAACAGTTGCAGCGCGCCTGGCGCGCGCGCCAGGTGGTGTGGCTGGTCTCCGCCCTGGTGGTGTGCGGGCTGGTGTGGGCCGCGCTGGCGCGCGTGGACGAGGTGGTGATCGGCGAAGGCAAGCTGGTGCCTCCGTCGTCGGTGCAGAAGGTGCAGGGCCTGGACGGCGGCATCCTGCGCGCGCTGCATGTGCGCGAGGGCGACCGTGTCAGCGTCGGGCAACTGCTGGTCACCCTGGACGAAACCCGCGCGCGCGCCGGCCATGCCGAATCGCTGGCGGAACAGGACTCGCTGCAGGCCATGCGCCGCCGCCTGGTGGCGGAGCTGGGCGCCATCGCCGGCGGCAATGTGGCGAGCACGCGGCCGGAGCTGCCGGCCGCCGAGATGGCCACCTTCCAGGCCGACATGGCGGAGCTGTCGCAGCGCGCCGACAAGGCCGGCGAGAACGTGGTGCAGCAACAGCGCGAGCTGGCCGAGAGCGAGAAGAACATCCAGACCCTGCAGGACTCGCTGAGCCTGCTCGACGAAGAGCTGCGCCTCACCAGCGGTGCGGTGAGCAGTGGCGCGCTGGGCGCGGCCGAGTTGCGCAAGATCGAACGCGAGCGGGTGCGCGTGGCCGGCCAGGTGGCGGCGGAGAAGATCAAGGCCAGCAAGCTGCAGTCGGCCGTGGTGGAAAGCCGGCAGGCGCAGCGACTGGTGTTCGACGAGTTCCGCCGCGATGCGCAGAACAAGCTGGCCGAGGCCGAGGCGAAGCTGGCGCGCGTGGAGCAGGTGACCGTCGGCCACGCCAGCCAGCTGGAACAGACGCGCCTGATGGCGTCCATGGCCGGCACGGTGAAGTCCATCGCGCTGCCCTCCATCGGCGGGGTGGTGCGTCCCGGCGAGACCATCATGGAGATCGTGCCGAGCAGCGACGCGCTGCTGCTGGAGTCGCGCATCGCGCCGAAGGATGTCGGCCGCCTGCGCATCGGCCAGTCGGCCATCGTGAAGTTCAGCGCCTACGACTTCGTCATCTTCGGTGGCCTGCGCGGTCGCCTGGTGCACCTGTCGCCCGACGCGCTGGTGGACGAGAAGGGCAACTCCTACTTCCTCGCTCATGTCAGCGCCGAGGCGGACGAGCTCGACAGCCGTCCGCGCACGGCAGGCCAGCCGGTCACATGGCGCGAGCGTCCGCTGATACCCGGCATGCAGGCGCAGATCGACATCCTCGCCGGCAAGCGCAGCGTGCTGGACTACTGGCTCAAGCCGCTGCTGCGCGCACGCGCCAACGCCATGCGCGAGCCTTGACGTTGTGCCCATTCGTGAAGAACCCACTCGTCATGACCCGTTCCCAGGATTCAAGTTGCGAAAGGATCGCCAAGTGAGGCAAGCAAGAACCCTCCTGCTGGCCGTGGCGCTGGCGCTTCCCGGTGCCGGCCACGGCATGACCCTGGAAGAGGCCTTCGCCGCCGCGGTGGACCGCAGTCCGGAGCTGCGCCGGCAGTACGCGCGCTACCAGTCGATGCGCGAGATGCGCAACGAAGCCCGTTCCAACTACTACCCGCAACTCGGCCTGCGCGGCGCCGTCGGGCCGGAGTACACGAAGTACCGCTCTGGCCAGTACGTCGGCGAGAACTACACGCGCGACAACCTCAGCCTGTTCGTGCGCCAGATGCTGTTCAACGGCTTCGAGACGCCGGCCAACAGCCAGCGCCTGTCGGAAGAGGCCGAGGCCGAACGCCTGCAGCTCAAGGCCTCCGCCGAGAACCTCGCACTGCAGGTGTGCGAGACCTACCTGGACGCGCGCCAGGCCCAGGAGCTGGTGCGCCTGGCCGAGAAGCACGTGCAGGATCACCTGTCCGTGCTGGAAGACGTGAAGGGCCTGGTGCGCACCGGCCATGCCAGCGAGACCGACGTCGCCCAGGCCAGCGCGCGCCTGGCCAATGCCCGTGCCTCGCTGGTGTCGGCGCAGAACGATGCGCGCGACAACGACGCACGCTTCCTGCGCTTGGTCGGCGCGTCGCCTGCGCAGCTCGTCGACCCGGTGCCGGACCTGGCCCTGCTGCCCGACAGCGTCGACACCGCCATGCAGTGGGCGCGCGATAACCACCCGCAACTGCAGTCGGCCGCCGCCGACGTGCGTGCCGCCGCGCAGGAAGTGCGCGCCAGCCGCTCCGGCTACTTTCCGCGCGTCAGCGTCGAGGGCTCCGCCAACCGCGGCCACAACATCGGCGGGTTGGAAGGGCGGGAGGAGGACTACCGCATCATGCTGGTGCTGGAGTACGACTTGTTCAACGGCTGGCGCGACGTGTCGCGCGAGCGCGCGTCGAGCTGGCGCCACGGCGAGGCGAAGGAGATCCAGCGCAACGCGGAGGACCAGTTGATGGAGGGCACGCGCTTCTCGTGGAATGCGTGGAAGAGCCTCAACGAGCAGGAGCAGATCCAGCGCGCGGCGGTGGACGCCTCCACCCTGTCGGAGAGTGGCTACATCACGCAGTTCAAGCTCGGCCGTCGCTCGCTGCTGGACCTGCTCAACGCCAAGGCCGAGGTCTTCCTGGCTCGGCGCAACTACCTGAGCGCGCACTACGACAGGGTGCAGGCGGCCTACCGCCTGTTCAACGCCACCGGGCGCCTCGGCTACGGCCTGCGCGTGCCGTATCCGCAGGAGTGGGAGGCGGATGCGAAGGCGGGCGATCCGGATGCTGCCAGGCCTGCCGAGGCCACGGCCGGAGGTGTGAAATGAGCAGACCCATGAATGGACCAAAGAGCGGACCGATGAACGAGCGGACGAGCAGCCTGCGTCCGTGGCTGTGCCTGCTCGGCTGCCTGCTCGCGATGGCCGGTTGCAGCTCGCCGGAGACGAGGTCCTACGTGACGAAGGCTGCCTACGACCTGCGCGATGCCGACAGCGACGGCGTCATCAACGTGCGCGACAGTTGCGCCGCCACGCCCGGCGCCGCGGTCATCGACCGGCAGGGCTGCGCGCAGTGGCAGCGCGTGGAACGCCAGCGCGATTTCGTCTTCGAGTTCGCGATGAACCGCGACGTGCTGCTGCCCGAGCACCAGCCCGCGCTGGATGCGGCGGTCCGCCTCGCCGGCCGCTATCCGCAGGCGCGCATCGGACTGGTGGGCGACACCAGTCCGGAAGGATCGGACGCCTACAACCATGCGCTGGGCCTGCGGCGCGCGCAGGCGGTGACGAATGCGCTGGTGTCGCGCGGTGTCGATCCGTCGCGCATCGCGGCCTTCGTCTACGACGACACGCCGATGCAGGCACTGCTCAAGCAGCGGGCCCGCCGCACCATCGTGCGCCTGCAGTACGTCGAGGAAGGCCCCGCGCCGGCCTGGACGATCTACAGCGTCGAAGCCGCGCGCGACGCGCAACCCTGACGGAGGCCCGCATGCAGAAACAGCTCATCACCGCCTTGTTGGCCGCCAGTGCCCTCACGGCTGCGCCGACAGGCATCGCGCAACAGCCCGGCCCCCTGCCGGTGGGCGACACCACCGCCGCGCCGCTGGCACAGGTCCTGGGCGAGGCGGGCGTTCCGCTCGCGGCGACCATTCCACCGGCGCCGGAGACCGGCTTCGTGATGCTGAGTCGCGGGCCGTGGCAGGACGCCGGCATGGCGGCCTACCGCCAGCGCTTCAACACGCCGCCGCTGGTGCTGCCGCTCACTCACACGGCCACTTCGTCGGGCGACGCCATCCTGACTGGCGACGCGGCGGGCGTGTACTACCTCTACGTGCGCCAGCCCGCCGACAAGGCTGCGCAGGACGAACAGCGCCAGCGCCTGCGTGCCCTGCTGAGCAACGACAACCAGCAGCGGCTGCTGGCCCAGCGCTACGAGCGTCTGCCGCCGTCGTACGAGAAGCTGTGGGACGTTCGCCTGGGTGTCATTCCACCGGCATTTCCCGGCGGGGACTACTGAGCTGCTGGGGCAGCCGCCATCATCGGCTGCCGCCAGAATGCAAAAACCCGGCTCGTGCCGGGCTTTTGCGGTGGAAGCCGTGGCGGCTTCCGGCGCTATTGCAGCAGGAACGATCAGTCGGTGTCCTGGGCCGTGATGCCGCTGTTCACCACCTTGCCGGCGGAGTCCAGCTCGACCACGAAGTAGGCATTGTTCTGGCCTGCCGGGGGCTTCGCGGCATAGACGAGCGCCGAGTTGCCGGGCCGCGCCTTCACCTTCCGTTCGTTGATCGGCTTGCCCAGGGACTTGACCACCTGATCCTTGGTCTGGCCCGCGCTGACAGTCTTCGCCTGCGCTTCGGTGATCTCCTTCATCTGCTGTGCCATCGTCATCGGGGACAGAATCATGCAGGTACCGACCAATACTCCTGCAAGTGCGTGCCTGGCTTTCATCTTGATCATCTGAATACCTCCGCTGAAGAGATTCCACGCAGTCGAACATGACTGCCACGTAGGTATAGCAAAGCGCAGCGGTAATGCCATGGGAATCAATGTTGACAGCATGCCACTGGACGAAGCTGCGGCTTCGGGCGCCATGGCAGGCGTCGATACGGAGAGGTCAGGGCGATTGCATGCCACTATCGGCGCCCGCCTGCTTCCCGCGCGATTGCTGCGCGTGCCTGCGCCACCTCGCTGTCGCCTGGCCGCTGCTTCAACTGTGCATCGAGGATCGCCAGGGCCTCGCGGCTGCGGCCGGCGGAGTGCAATGCCACGGCATACACGTAGCTGTAGCGCGGCGTGGCGTCGCGTGCACGGGTGGCTGCCGCCAGTTCGGGCAGGGCTTCCTTCAGGCGTTGCTGGCGGACCAGCGAGAGGCCCAGGCTGTGATGCAGGGCGGCGGCGTCCGGGGCATGTTTCAGCCCTTCGCGCAGCGCGGCTTCCGCATCGGCTTCGCGGTTCAACCTGCGCAGCAGGTCGGCGAGGTTGGCCCATGCCGGCACGAATGTGGGCTCCTTGGTGGCGATCTGCCGCAGCGTGGATTCCGCCTGCGCGGGCTGGCCGCGGCGAAGCTGGATGCCGGCAATGGCCACCACCGATTCGGCCTGGTCGGCATTGAGGCGATGCGAGGCTTC
The DNA here is from genome assembly GCF_036017065.1 of Uliginosibacterium sp. H1. Classification (NCBI taxonomy): domain Bacteria; kingdom Pseudomonadati; phylum Pseudomonadota; class Betaproteobacteria; order Rhodocyclales; family Zoogloeaceae; genus Uliginosibacterium; species Uliginosibacterium sp. H1. Next base: position 2,068,911 of record NZ_JAYXHR010000001.1, on the reverse strand, counting down.
CAGTTCATCGGTGGCACGCGTCAGTGCGTCGCGGTCGGCAGTGGTCAGCGTGGCAGGATCGGTGTCGCCCAGCACGCGTGCGGCTTCGATGCGCACCATGCGGCGCGGGTCGCGCAGCAGCGGCGCGGCCAGCGGCAGGCGCTGTTCCGGTGGCAGGGCTTCCAGCGCACCGAGGCTGGCGTGACGCACCATCGCGTCGACATCGCCCAGGCCCTTCTGTACGGCGGCCAGCATGTCGTCGGACGGATGGGCGCCGAGTCGTTCGATGGCGGCCGCGCGGGTGATGCCGGGGCGTGCCGGATCGCTGGCGATCGCCAGCAGCTGCGCCGCCGGCGCCATGCCGCCGTGCTCGGCGGCGTGGAAGGCCGCAGCGAGCTCGAAGGGGGCCGCGGGCCGCTCCTTGCCGAACCACTTCTCCACGGCGGCCGCTGCCCATTGCGCGGGCTTGCCGGTGTGGCACTGGTTGCAGGCGTTCGGCGTTCCGAAGGCGACGCTGATGTCCGGGCGAGGCGGGCGGAAGCTGTGGTCGCGGCGCGGGTCGTTCACCATGTAGCTGGTCTGCGGCATGTGGCAGTCCACGCATTGCGTACCGGGCGAGCCGGCCTTGACGCTGGCATGACGGTGATGGTCCGGCGTGTCGAATTTCGCGGGCAGGTGGCACTGCGCGCACAGCGCATTGCCCTCGGCCTTCGGCTTGCCGGTGTGCGGGTTGTGGCAGTCGGAGCAGGTGACGCCGGCCGCGTTCATCCTGCTCTGCAGGAAGGAGCCCCAGATGTACACCTCGTCGCGCTGCTGGCCGTCGACGTGGTACAGCGGGAACAGCGGAAGCGAGGGCAGGTAGTGGTCGGTGAAGGGCTGGCCGGGCCGGTAGCCTTCGGCAAGCTGCGCGCGGCGGGCGTGGCATTGCGCGCACATGTCGGTCTCGACGTGGCTGCTGCGCGGCACGGTGCGTTTCGCGATGCCGGTCTGCAGGTCCATGGCCCAGCCGGCGCCGCGGCGCTCGTGATAGTTCACCACCAGTCCGGCCGTCTTGTCGGCGCTACGCTCGCGCTCGTTTTTTCCGGCCCAGCCGATGTGGGCCGAGGCGGGGCCGTGGCAGGCCTCGCAACCGACGGTGAGCTCGCTCCACTTTGTGTCGAAGCGGTCCGTGCTAGCGTCATATCCCTTGCGCACGTCGGTGGAGTGGCAGTCGGCACACATGTGGTTCCAGTTTTGCCGGCGCTTCGTCCAGTGCAGCTCGTCCTTGAAGTCCACGCGCTCCTGCGGGTACAGGTGGAACCAGCGCTGGCCGCCGTCCTTCGCGGCGCGCGTATCCCAGGCGATCGACAGGGCCTGCAGGCGGCCGTCCGGGAATTCGATCAGGTACTGCTGCAGCGGCGACACGCCGTAGGTGTACTTCACCGCGTACTCGGCCAGCTTGCCGTCGGGCCCGTCGGTGGTGACGTAGTACTTGCCGTCGCGTTGCGTGAAGCGGCTCTCGACGCCGGCGTAGCGGAAGCGCGCGTCGGCGAAGTTGCCCAGTACCGTCTGCGCGTCCGCGTGCTGCATCGCCTGCTTGTGCTGCGACGTCTCCCAGGCGGCGGACTCGGCTTGGTGGCAACTGCTGCATTGCGCGCTGCCGACGTACTGCGCGGCAGCCGTCGCCGTGACTGCGGCTGTCCGTGTGGCGGGCGTGGAGGAGGAGGGTGCGGGTGGGGAGGCCGTGGATGCCTGCCACCACCAGGCGCCGATGCCGGCGATGAACAGCAGCGCGACGATCGCCCAGGGCAGCCAGCGTTGCAGCGGAAGCTGTGTGGCCGACGCCTCGGGAGGTTCTACCTGCCGGGCTGCTGGAGCGCGCTGGCCTGTCGCATCGTTCTTCTTGCCACGCTTGCGTGTCGCCACGACGAGATTGCCCGGGAGTGATCAGTTCGGGCGATCATAGCGCGGCATGTTGAATTGAACATACATGCCGTATCGATCATCGGGAGGCTATATGTTTGCGTGGTGTGCGTGGGTGTGTGCAGGGGTACGTGCAAGGACGCGTGCGAGGTTGCGTACCAGGACGGCAAGCCGTATTGCAACGGCCATCATCTCCGTGTGCGGGGCACTGAGCGCAACCGCCGGGCCGCGCGAGGATGCAGAGCTGCTGGCGGCGGCCGAGGCCGGCAGCGTGCCCGCCATCGCACGCGCGCTGGAGAACGGTGCGGCCATCGACGCCGTGGACGATCGCGGCAACACGCCGGTGATGCGTGCGACGCTGGCCGGCAGGGTCGATGCCGTGAAGCGCCTGGTGGCGGACGGCGCGGACGTGAACCGCCGCAACGCGATGTCGGACAACCCCTTCCTGTACGCCGGCGCCGAGGGGTTGCTGGACATCCTGCGGGTCGTAGCGCCGAAGGCCGACCCGACCCTGCTGAACCGCTACGGCGGCACGCCGCTGATTCCTGCTTCCGAGCACGGGCACGTCGAGGTGGTCCGCTACCTGCTGGAGCGCACGCGGGTTAACGTGAATCACGTGAACAACCTGGGCTGGACGGCATTGATGGAATGCATCGTGCTGTCCGACGGCGGCCCGCGCCAGCAGCAGGTGCTGCAGCTCCTGCTGCAGCACGGCGCCGACCCCGGCATTCCCGACCGCGATGGCGTCTCTGCGCTCAGGCACGCGGAGCAGCGTGGTCAGACCGCCATGGCGAAGCTGCTGCGTGCAGCCGGCGCGAAGCCCTGACGTCTTTCTGATCGGAATGCGTGCAGACGGGTAGGTCCATCTGTTCGCTCTGCGCGCCCGCGCGTTGGCGTTTCTGGTGTTTCCGGTCTTCTACCGGTCCACACGACGGAACTTGACCCTCTCACTCGCATGGTCTTGCCGTGGCCAGCCTCTGCCCTTTGGGGCATGACAACACGGTGCAGCCTGCCTGATTGTGGAAAACCTATTCGGAATATCTTGAAAACGTCGCATTCATGTTGGATAGTGAATATCTGCTTCGACAAACATAAGAACGTACAACCTGAAGCGTCGTCTGGGGGAAGTCATGTACGTGCCGGAATCTTCTGTGTTGTCGGTAGCGCGGCGTGTTGCAACACCTCTTTGACGGTCACGCCGGGTCGCTGATGATTTCCCTCGCGGCCTGCTGCGCCTTCTGCGTGCTGTGGCTGGACGAACGCCGTCGCCGCAAAGCCGCGGAGCGACTCGCCGCCCTGCGCCGGGCAGACCTGGCCCACACCACCCGCCTGGCCGTGGTGGGCGAGCTGACCGGCTCCATCGCCCACGAGATCAACCAGCCGCTGGGTGCCATCCTCAGCAATGCCGAGGCGGCGGACCTGCTGCTGCAGCAATCCCCACCGCAGATCGACGACGTCCGCTGCATCCTGGCCGACATCCGCGCCGACGACCTGCGCGCCAGCAAGATCGTGAAGCAGATCCGCAGCCTGCTCGCCAAGGCGGAGCAGGAGATGCTGCCGGTGTCCCTCAACGACCTCGTCACCAGCACCCTGCAGCTCTCGCAAGGTGCCCTGCGCCGCAACGAGGTGCGCATCGTCACCCGGCTGTCGCCCGATTGCGTGCCGGTGCTGGGCGACCGCACCCAGTTGCAGCAGGTGCTGATGAACCTGCTGCTCAACGCCATGGATGCCATGGCCCAGGTGCCGGCCGCACAACGCGAACTGGTCATCACCACCCGGCTGGAAGGGGGCGACATGGCCTGCGACGTGATGGATCGCGGCGTGGGGCTGAACGACGACGACCGCCACCGGCTGTTCGAGTCCTTCTACACCACCAAGCCGGACGGCCTCGGCCTTGGACTCACCATCAGCCGCAGCATCATGGACCGGCACCAGGGGCGCATCAGCCTCGCGCGCCGTGAAGGTGGCGGCACCAGCGCCAGTTTCGCCATACAGATTGCGGAGCCGCTCCCCGTGCCCGCCATGAAACGCCCCGAGAATCTCGCCATTGCAGAGGAGGCCGCATCATGAACCAGACCGCCCCGACCATCGATGCAGCCGTTCCCGCCGCGAACGCCGGCAAGCCAGCGCGGGTCGTGGTGCGGGTCGTCGACGACGACCCTTCGTTCCGCACCGCCATCCAGCGCCTGCTGCGCAGCGCCGGCTTCGAGGTAAGCACCTACGCCTCGGTTGCAGAGGTGCTGCTGGACGCACAGCAGACGCCGGGCTGCTTCCTGCTGGACATGGACCTTCCCGACGCCAGCGGGCTGGAGCTGCAGCGTGCGCTGTCCCACTGGCAGGACCCGCCGCCGGTGGTCTTCCTGTCGGGTATGAGCGATGTGCCCTCGACCGCCACTGCGATGAAGGCCGGCGCGTTCGACTTCCTCGCCAAACCGGTGGAAGGCAGCGTGCTGACCGGCGTCATCGAGGCCGCCCTGGTGCGCGACAGCGAGCTGCGTAGCCGGCGCCAGTCCTGGCTGCAACTGCAGGCCCGCTACGCCCAGCTCAGCGATCGCGAGCGCGACGTCATGCGCATGGTGGTGGAAGGTGTCCTGAATCGGGACATCGCCGAAGCGCTCGACATGGCCGAGCGCACCGTCAAGGCCCATCGCGCGCAGGTCATGGACAAGATGGGGGCGCACACGCTGCCCGACCTGGTCCGCATGGCCGAGCGCCTGGGCAGGCCGGACTACTACCAGTAGGAGTAGGTCTACCGGGCAGGCCTCCCCGGCCGGCGCCACACGGTGGTGCCGGCCCCGCCGCAACGCTGGCCTCGCGCGCCGCCCGGGCGCCGCGACGGGCCGCCACCGCAAGCGTCCGGCCGTGTCCCGGACGTCTCCCGCCCCCGCGCCCTTGCACCAAAGTGCAAGCGGCTCAGCACCAAAGGACGATGCGCTCGCACGCCTGATGGCGCGATTCTCCCGCTGCATCCCCGTACCACCTCCTGGTACGGCAACGCGCCGGGACACGCCATGAACGCCAACGCCAGCTTCGCTCCGACCATGCGCTTCGCCAGCCCCGTTCCGCGGCTGCGCGCCTTGCGCATCGCCGGCTTTCCGGCACGCCTCCCGATCCAGCGATGAAGGCGACCTCTGCCTTCCAGCCACCACAAGGTTTCATCATGCTCATCCTGAGAAATGTCCTGCTGGGTCTCTGCCTGTGCATGGCCGCCCTGGGCCCGGCGCGGGCCGCAGACAAACCCAACATCGTGGTCATCATGGTCGACGACATGGCGCCCATGGACCTGTCGGCCTACAACCGCGGCCTTGGTGCCGTCACCACACCCAACATCGATCGTCTCGCCAAGGAAGGGCTGATGATCTCCGACTACTACGCGCAGCCCAGTTGCACGGCAGGGCGCGCGGCATTCATCACCGGGCAGTACCCCGTGCGCACCGGCCTGACGGCGGTCGGGCAGCCCGGCGCCAGGGTCGGCATACAGGACAGCGACGTCACCCTGGCCCAGCTGCTCAAGGCGGAGGGGTACGCGACGGGGATGTTCGGCAAGTCGCACATCGGTGACCGCAACGAGTACCTGCCGACCGTGCACGGCTTCGACGAGTTCTTCGGCTTTCTCTACCACCTGAACATCATGGAGGTAGCCGAGATGACCAACTTCCCGAAGGACCCGAAGTTTCCCGGCATTCCCCGCAACGTTATCCATGCTGTCGCCACCGGCACGGATGACGCCACGGACGAGCCGCGCTGGGGCCGCGTCGGCAGGCAGAAGATCACCGACGAAGGGCCGCTCACCATCGAGCGCATGAAGACCATCGACGACACCTTCACCGACAAGTCGATCGACTGGGTCAGGAAGCAGAAGGCGGCCAACAAGCCCTTCTTCCTGTGGTTCACCCCGTCGCGGATGCACCAGAAGATCCACGTCAGCAACCAGTGGCTGGGCAAGAGCGGCCACACCGAGTACGCGGACGCCCTGCTGCAGCTCGACTCGCTGGTGGGAAAGCTGCTGAACACCATCGACCAGGAGGGCCTGAGCAAGAACACCATCGTGCTGTTTACCTCCGACAACGGGGTGAACCTCTCGCACTGGCCGGACGGCGGTGCCGCGTCGTTCCGCGGCGAGAAAGGACTCACCTGGGATGGCGGCTTCCGCGTGCCGATGCTCGTCCGCTGGCCGGACCACATCAAGCCCGACACCTGGACGGGTGAGTTCATGACGTCCGAAGACTGGCTGCCGACCCTGATGGCTGCGGTGGGCAAACCGGACGTGAAGGCCCAGTTGCTGAAGGGCCTCAACGTCGGCGGAAAGACCTTCAGGAACCACCTCGACGGCTACAACCAGCTCGACATGCTGACCAGGGCCGATGGCAAGTCGAAGCGGCAGGAGTTCTTCTACTTCGCCGAGACCAACCTGAACGCGGTACGCGTCGGCCACTGGAAGATCCACACCGCCGTCAAGGACAAGTGGATGGAGGCCGCCAAGCCGATCCCTGGTGGCCTGGTGATCGACATCAAGCTCGATCCCTACGAACGCTCACCCGAGGCCGGCGACCACTTCCGCTGGCAACAGCAGCGCAGCTGGATCATTCCGATCATCGCGCCGCATCTCGAAGCCTTCGAGAAGAGCATGAAGGACTACCCGCCGTCACAGAAAGGCGCTGCCGGCATCGGCATGGCGTCCATGGAGAACTGAGCTCATGAAACGCAGGACATTCATCGCGGCCGCCAGCGCAGTGGCTGGAACACCACTGCTTGGCCTGCTGGGGTCCGGCCCGGCGTTTGCGCAGGCCGGTGGAGAGCCTTTGGGGGGCCGGCCTCCTGCTGGCGCGGCCCCGTCCATCAAGGACTTCGACTACCAGATCAAGTACCAGCGCGCGTTCGAGGCCGTGCTGTGGAACATGCCGGCCATCGCCATCTACAGCTTCCGCCGTGCGGCGTTCGACGACCTGGGAATGAAGGACAACGACATCATCACCTACTCGCAGACGGCCACGCCGAAGCTGGAGGCCATCACGGCCAACAGCTCCACGCCCTACATCGGCGCGTACACCGACTTGCGCAAAGGGCCGGTGGTGCTGGAGGTTCCTCCCGCGGGCGCTGACGGCAGCCTGTACGGACAGGTCGTCGATGCCTGGCAACTCACGATTGCCGACGTCGGGCCAGCCGGTCTCGACAAGGGCAAGGGCGGCAAGTACCTGTTCACACCACCGGGCTTCAAGGGAAAGGTCCCGGCCGGATACCTGCACGTCGCGTCGCCGAGCTTCCGCATCGCACTTGCCTTCCGCTCCGTGCGAGCGCAGGGAAAGTCCATCGAGGATGCCTTCCACTATGCGCAGAAGTTGCGCATGTACTACCTGTCGGAAGCGAAGATCCCGCCGAAGCAGAAGTTCGTGGACCCTTCCGACCAGCGCTATCCGACCTTGCCCTTCTACGACGAGCGCCACTTCCAGGACATGCACGCCATCATGAGCGTGGAGCCTGTCCGGAAGCAGGACAAGGTCATGATGGGCATGCTCAAGTCCATCGGCATCGAGAAGGGCAAGCCGTTCGCGCCCGACGAGACCGCGAAGCGCGCCATGCGCCAGGCGGTCGTCGATGCCTGGTACTACATGCACTGGTGGTTCGACACAGAGATGGTCAAGCGCGTCTACTGGCCGGACCGCCACTACGTCTCCCTGCTGCAGACCGACGCGAACCGCAGGTTCACCTTCGTCTACGACAACGCCATCGACATCACCGAGCGCGCCGCCGAGTACTTCTGGTGCACCTACATGCCCAAGGTGCTCAGCGACACGCCGGCCACGCAGTACATGATGGCGCTGGCCGACAAGGACGGAAAACTGCTGGAGGCGGGCAAGACCTACAGGCTCGACGTGCCGGCGAACATGCCCGTCAAGCAGTTCTGGGCCTTGACCGTCTATGACCGCATGACCATGGGCTTCATCTACAGCGACAGCAACCGCACCACGCTGTCCTCCTACGACGTCGACAAGATGAAGAAGAACGCGGATGGCGGCGTGACCCTCTACGTCGGTCCCAAGGCGCCGGCCGGGCTGGAGAACAACTGGATACCGACCTCCGGCAAGCGCCCGATGCCGGCCATGCGCTTCTACGGCCCGACGGATGCCATGAACAACAAGAGCTTCAAGCTCGCCGATTTCGAGCTCGTGGGCTGACGCGCGACACGGCGACAGCACGCATGCAACAGATGGATCGAAACCCGCACAGGAGTCAGGAAATGTCACCAGGTACTACCACCGGATCGCTCACGAGCGCCTCGGGCGCATGGCGCACGAAACTGCATTTGCTCAACAGGCGCTTGCTGGCCCTGGCAGCGTTGGTCCTGCCGGTGTGTTCCGTCTCGGCGCAGAGCGTCACGCCGCCGCCACGCGGCCAGGCTGTATTGCCGTACGCCGAACAGAAGTACCAGGGCAACGTCGGCACCTCCTACCTCGATTCCGATCCGGCGCAGTTTCCGGTGCCGCGAAAGGCTCCCGCCGGAGCGCCCAACGTGTTGCTGATCCTGCTCGACGACGCAGGCTTCGGCCAGTTCTCGGTGGCTGGTGGCGGTGTGCCTTCTCCGAAGCTGGATCAACTCGCCAGGGACGGGCTGTTCTTCAACCGCTTCCACACCACCGCGGTGTGCTCGCCCTCGCGTGCCGCCTTGCTCACCGGCCGCAACCATCACGTGGCAGGCACCGGCAACATCACCGAGGTTGCGACCGGCTACGACGGCTATACCGGCATCATTCCGAAAGACACCGCGACCGTGGCCGAGATGCTCAGGCAGAACGGCTACATCACCGCCTGGGTCGGCAAGAACCACAACACCCCCATCTACGAGACGAGCCCCATGGGCCCCTTCGACCACTGGCCGAACGGACTGGGATTCGACTTCTTCTACGGGTTCATGGCGGGTGACACCAATCAGTTGCGTCCCTACCTCTACCAGAACCAGACGCCGCTCGGAACGCCGACCGCCAAGGACTATTACCTGAGCGTCGATCTCGCCGACCGTGCGCTCGACTGGCTCAAGACCACCGCAGCAATCCAGCCCGACAAGCCCTGGTTCATGTACTACGCGCCGGCTGCGACGCATGCCCCGCACCAGGCCCCCAAGGAGCTGATCGACAAGTTCAAGGGTCAGTTCGACCAGGGCTGGGATGTCTACCGCCAGCAGACCTTCGATCGCCAGAAAGCCAAGGGCGTGATTCCCAAAAACGCCGTGCTGACGCCGCGTCCAGCCAGTCTGCCTGCATGGAACTCCCTGAACGCCAGCCAGAAGCGGCTCTATTCGCGAATGATGGAAGTGTTCGCTGCCTACGGTTACCACGTGGACCAGGAGGTGGGACGCGTGCTGGACTACGTGGCCTCCACGCCGGATGCCGACAACACCCTGGTCATCTACATCGCGGGTGACAACGGTGCCTCGGCCGAAGGTGGCATGGACGGCACGCTGAACGAGAATGCCTTCTTCAATACCTACCAGATGACCTACAAGGAGATGCTGGGTCGCATCGACGAGATCGGCACCGAAAGGCACTTCAACCATTTCCCTGCAGGCTGGGCGCACGCCATGAACACCCCGTTCCAGTGGACCAAGCAGGTGGCCAGCCACCTCGGCGGCACGCGCAATCCGATGGTCGTGAAGTGGCCCGCACGCATCAAGAAGGGCGAACAGTTGAGGACGCAATTCACGCATCTCATCGACGTGGCACCGACCATCCTCGCCGCGGCAGGCGTGGAGGAGCCGCGCAGCGTGAACGGCACGGAGCAGACCCCCATCCAGGGGCGCAGCATGCTGGCTGCATTCGACGACGCCAAGGCTCCCGAACTGCGTACCAGCCAGTACTTCGAGCTCTTCGTGAACCGTGGCATGTACAAGGACGGCTGGTGGGCAGCGTCGCTGGCCTTCGAACCCTGGCAGGCCGAGCGCGGCAAGTTCGATCCGCTGACCGCCAAGTGGGAGTTGTACAACCTCAACGAGGACTTCAGCCAGTCGAAGGACCTCGCCAAACAGAACCCGGAAAAGCTGGCCGAGCTGACGTCCCTGTGGTGGGCGCAGGCCTCTGCCAACAAGGCCTTGCCGCTGGACTGGCGGGGTGCCGAACGCTTCAGCTCGGAGTTCACGGGCAAGCCCAACCTGGCGGCGGGGCGCACCCGCTATGTGTACCCGGGCCCGCTGGCCGGTCTGCCGGAGGCGTCTGCGCCTGACCTGAAGAACAAGTCTTTCTCGGTGACCGCCAGGGTGAAGGTGGACGCCAATGCCAACGGCGTGATCTTCACGCAGGGCGGCAATACCGGGGGCTGGGCCTTCTACCTCAAGGACGGCAAGCTGGCGGCCGCGCACAACTTCCTCGATGTCGAGAACTACGGGGTGACCAGCCAGGAGTCCGTGCCCGCCGGCGAGCGCGTGCTCAGGATGGAGTTTGCGTACGAGGGCGGAAAGGACTTCGGCAAAGGTGGCACGCTCAAGCTCTTGCTCGACGGCAAGACCGTCGCCTCGCGGAAGATCGACAGGACGTCACCGTTCAAGTACTCGCTGTCCGAGAACCAGGACATCGGCTCGGACACCGGCACGCCCGTGACCTACGACTACATCCCTCCCTTCACGTTCAAGGGCACCCTCAGCGAAGTGGTCGTCGAACTGAACAAGTAAGAGGCTGCTGCGAAACCAGTCCTGGCTCACCGGACCGGTTCCGCAGCGACGCCCGGCAGGCTGAACGAAGCCCGTCGCGAACCACTGTCGCGACGGGCTTCGTCATTCCGCTCGTCCGTGGCGCTTGCACCAAAGTGCAAAGGGCTCGGCACCAAAGGACGATGCGGCTTCTTTCGCTTCAGCGCACCCTCGCGGCACGGCAAAACTGGAGGGTCGGGGCATGAGGCGAGCAATGGGAGGAACGGGAGCAGCGGGAGGAGTGGGAGGAGTGGGAGGCATGAAGCGTCTGTGCCGGTTCGGGATGCTGCTGCTCTCCCTGTGCATGCTGCCCGGCATGGCGCAGGCGGCCGATCCCCTGCCGTCCTGGAATGCGGGGGCGAGCAAGCAGGCCATCACGAAGTTCGTCGCCGACGTGACCCGCAAGGGCTCGCCGAAGTACGTGCCGCCGGCGGAACGCATCGCCGTCTTCGACAACGACGGCACCCTGTGGTCGGAGCAGCCGCTGTACTTCCAGTTCGTCTTCATGCTGGACCAGGTGAAGGCGGCGGCGCCCCAGCACCCGGAGTGGAAGGACAACCCGGCCTTCAAGGCGCTGCAGGCCAACGACTTCGCCGCGCTCGCCCAGCACAAAAAGGAAGCGCTGGAGCTGCTCGCGGCCGCCAACAGCGGCATGACGGTGGGCGAGTACGACAAGACCATCCGCGACTGGCTGGCCAGTGCGCGCCACCCGAAGTTCAACAAGCCCTATACCGAACTGGTCTACCAGCCGCAGCTGGAGTTGCTGAAGTACCTGCGCGCCCACGGCTTCAAGACCTACATCGTGTCCGGCGGCACCATCGACTTCATGCGCCCCTGGTCGGAGAAGGTGTACGGCATTCCGCCCGAGCAGGTGGTCGGCTCCAGCCAGCTCATCAAGTTCGAGCTGCGCGACGGCAAGCCCACGCTGGTGCGCGAGCCGAAGATCGATTTCGTCGATGACGGCCCCGGAAAGCCCATCGGCATATATCGCAACATCGGCCGCTGGCCGATGCTGGCCTTCGGCAACTCCGACGGCGACCAGCAGATGCTGCAGACCGTGGCCGGCCGGCCCGGTGGCGGCCTGGCGCTGATCGTCCACCACGACGACGCCGAGCGCGAATTCGCCTACGACCGTACCTCCCACATCGGCAAGCTGGACAAGGCGCTCGACCAGGCGAATGCCGACGGCTGGACCGTCGTCAGCATGAAGCGGGACTGGAAGCGCATCTATCCCGGCGGCAAGTGAGCGCCGCGACCGGCACACCCACCAACACCCCGACCATCCACGACGCCGCAACGGCGTACCGCAGGTTTCTGCAACCCCGCCGCACTGCGGCAACTGACAGGAGGGCGAAATGCCATCTGTATCCAGACTCAAACGCGGTTTGCTCGCGATGGCGGTTCCGCTATTCGCCTGTGCCGCATTCAGTCCGCAGGCTGCCGCGCAGTCGGGCGGAAAACCCAACATCCTGGTGATTTTCGGTGACGACGTAGGCCAATCCAACATCAGCGCCTACACGCATGGACTGGTCGGGTACAAGACGCCCAACATCGACCGCATCGCCAAGGAAGGCATGATGTTCACCGACTACTACGCGGAGAACAGCTGCACGGCGGGTCGTTCCACCTTCATCACCGGTCAGTCGACCTTCCGCACCGGCTTGTCCAAGGTGGGCCTGCCGGGCGCACCGGTGGGTCTTCAGGACCGCGACATCACCATTGCCCAGGCACTCAAGGCGCAAGGCTATGCGACGGCGCAGTTCGGCAAGAACCACCTCGGTGACCAGGATCGCTTCCTGCCGACCAAGCACGGCTTCGACGAATTCTTCGGCAACCTCTACCACCTCAACGCGGAAGAGGAACCCGAGCGGGCCTACTGGCCCAAGAATGACCCCGGCTTCCTGAAGTTCTACAACCCGCGCGGGGTGATTCGTGCCACCGCCGATGGCAAGGTAGAGGACACCGGTCCGCTCAACCGCAAGCGCATGGAGACCATCGACGATGAGACCACCGGCGCCGCGGTGGAGTACCTGAAGAAGCAGGCCAGCGGCAAGCAGCCCTTCTTCCTGTGGATGAACTTCACGCGCATGCACGTCTTCACGCACGTGCGCCAGGAGTACCGCGGCAAGGCCGGCCTCGGCAATGGCCATGAATACGCGGACGGCATGTGGGAGATGGACCAGAACGTCGGGAAACTGTTGAAGACGCTGGACGACACGGGCCTCACCAAGGACACCATCGTCATCTTCACGACCGACAACGGCCCCAACTTCTTCACCTGGCCGGATTCGGCCAACACGCCATTCCGCAGCGAGAAGGATTCCAACTGGGAGGGCGCGTTCCGCGTGCCGGCGATGATCCGCTGGCCGGGCAAGGTCAAGCCGGGCGAAACCAGCAATGCGCTGTTCTCCGGCCTGGACTGGTTCCCGACCCTGCTTGCCGCGGCGGGGGATACGACGATCAAGGATCGCCTGCTGAAGGGCGCGAGCGTCGGTGGCAAGAGCGCCAAGGTCCATCTCGACGGTTACAACCAGCTTCCGCTGCTGACCGGGCAGACCGACAAGAGCGCGCGCAATGAGTTCTACTACTTCGACGACGATGCCGATCTGGTAGCGATGCGATACGACGTACTGTTGCCGGGGGCCACGACGCCGACGTCCTGGAAGATCGTCTTCTGCGAGCAGCGGGCGCCGGGTGGCATGGAGATATGGAAGGAGCCCTTCACCTGCCTGCGGGCACCCAACCTCTACAACCTGCGAATGGACCCGTATGAGCGCGCCAGCATGGGACCGACCAATTCCTGGCACCAGATGGAGACCGAGAATCCCTACGTCCTGATCGATGCACAGCGACGCGCAGGCGCTTTCCTGCAGACCTTCATCGACTATCCGCCCAGCCAGATTCCGGCGAGCTTCACGATCGACCAGATCGAGGAGAACGTGAAGCGGCAGGTACGCGAGAGGATGGAGTCGCAGAAGAAGTAGCGGTAGCGACGGCATGCGACGGTCTCCGGCTCCGGAGACCGTCGTGCCTGGCGGATCAAGCGGTATCGGGGCAGGGAGTCTGACGATTGAGCAACTCTTCACGCGTCATCGATGAACGGTCCGCCGCCGTCGAGCCCCCGCATGCGCCAGCGGAAGCCGCATCGCGTATCACCGCCCATGCGCACTTCTCCCCGACACACAGACCGGCCGTGATCGCATTCCTTCTTTTCTCGTCCGGTACCGCGGCACTGATCTACCAGGTGCTGTGGATCAAGCAGCTGTCCCTGGTCGTCGGCGTGGATGTGCACGCGGTTGCGACCGTCATCAGTGGATTCTTTGCCGGGCTGGCGCTGGGCGCGGCCTGGATCGGCCGGCGCGTGGAAAACAGTGCCACGCCCATGCGCGTGTTCTCCGTGCTGGAAGCCGGTGTCGCAGTGCTGGGCGTCCTGCTGACGCTGGGCCTGGCGCACGCCGCGCCGGCCTACGCGCGACTGGAGGCGCAGGCCGGCGTCGTCGCCATGCTGTTGCCATTCCTGGTCATCGCACTGCCGGCCGTCCTCATGGGCGGCACCCTGCCGGCGCTGATGCGCGCCTGGCGTCCGCAGCAGCAGCGCGTGGGCGCGGTGGGGGGTGGCCTGTATGCAGCCAACACCGCCGGGGCCATCGTCGGCGCCCTGCTGGTGCCCTTCCTGCTCATTCCCGCGTTCGGCGTGCAGGGCAGCGCCCTGGTCGCCGCCGCCATCAACCTGCTGATGGCCGGCCTGGCATGGGGCTTCGCGCGCAGGCTGCCGTCGCCGGCCGAGCCTGGTGTCGTGGCAGAGGCCGTAGCTGCCGCGCCCGCTGCTACCGCGGTGAACGCGAAGCGCGGCAAGACGACGGTGCGTGACGCCGCGTCATCGGCGACGTCCTCGGATGCGGCAGCGGCCTCGCCGGATGCGGCATCCGCCCGTCGCGCGGTGCGTCTCTACGCGATCGCCGGGGGCATCGCGCTGGGCTACGAAATCATCTGGTCGCAGGCCATCGTGCAGTTCATGAGCACGCGCAGCTTCGCCTTCGCGGTGATGCTCGCGACCTACCTGGCGGGGCTGGTCATCGGCAGCGCGATCTACGCGCGCTACGCCGACCGCGCGCGCGATCCCTGGGGTGTCTTCGGCCTGCTGGTGGCCGGCGCGGGCCTGCTGTCCCTGCTGCTGTTCGCCGGACTGGGTTCATGGCTGCCTTTCCTGCAGGGCGAGGCGGCTGCCGCCGTGCGCAGCCTGTCGGACTCCCCGCTGGCGGCGATGTCCGCGCGCTTCGCGGTCGCAGCGGTCTGCATCGTGCTGCTGCCCACGCTGCTGCTGGGCGCCGCCTTCCCGGCGGCGCTGCGGCTGGTGGTGAACGCCGACCGCGCCGGGCGTGACACCGGCAGCGTGCTGGCGCTCAATACGCTGGGCGGCATCGTCGGCAGCCTGCTGGTGGGTTTCGTGTTGCTGCCGAAGCTGGGGCTCATCCACGCGCTCGGCGTGCTGGCCCTGTGCGCGGCGGCCGTCGGTGTCGCGGCGGTACTGCCCGGCTTGCAGCTGCGCAGCCTGCCGCGGGTGGCCACGCTGGCCGTCGCGGTGCTGGCCGTGGTCAGCGTCGCCATGACGCCGGCGGACCGGCTGGCCAGCATGCTGGCCGCCTCGCGCGGGGGCGAGCTGGCGTTCTACGAGGAAAGCCGCGGTGGCACGGTGGCGGTGGTGGCGCAACGCAGTGCCGGTGGCAACGAGTTCCGCCGCCTGTACATCCAGGGCGTGTCGAACTCCGGCGACGCCATGACCTCGCAGCGCTACATGCGCCTGCAGGCCTTGCTGCCGCTCATCGTGCACGGCGGCGAGCCGCGCTCCGCGCTGGTCATCGGCCTGGGCACCGGCATCACGGCCGGCGCCCTGCTGTCCTACCCGGACCTGGAGCGGCGCGTGGTGGCCGAGTTGCTGCCGGCGGTGCTGCGTGCCGTGCCGCAGTTCCAGGGCAACAACGGCGTGGCGGGCGACTCGCGCATGGACATCCGCCTGCGCGACGGCCGCCGAGAGTTGCTGGCCAGCGACGAGCGCTACGACCTCGTCACGCTGGAGCCGCCGCCGCCTTCGGCTGCCGGCGTGGTCAACCTGTACTCGCGCGACTTCTATCGCCTGGCCGCGTCGCGTCTCAACGACAAGGGCATCGTGGCGCAATGGCTGCCGCTGCCCACGCAGAACGACGAGGACACCCGCTCGCTGGTGCGCAGCTTTCTCGACGTCTTTCCGCATGCCTCGCTGTGGACCACCGAGCTGCACGAGATGCTGCTGGTGGGTTCCCTGCAGCCGCTGGAGCTGGACGCGGCACGCATCAGCGCGCGCTTCGCAAGACCGGAAGTGGCCGCTGCCCTGCAGGCCGTCGGCATCGCGTCGCCCGCTGCGCTGCTGGCCACCTGGGTGACGGATCGCAAGGGCCTGGAGCGCTATGCCGGGGATGCCGCGCCGGTGACCGACGACCGCCCGCGCATCGAATACGCCGGCTGGGTCCGTCGCAACGAGATTGCCGAAGTGCTGCCGAGGCTGATCGAACTGGAGACGCCGGTGCCGCTGCGCGGCGCGGACGAGGCGCTGACCAAGGCCATCGAACGCGAGCGCGACAACCTGCTGATCTTCTACGAGGCGGGCCTGTATGCCTACGCCGGCGACCGCACCAACTGGCTGCAGTCCCTGCAGTACGTCATGCGTCGCGACGGCGACAACCCCTATTACCAATGGGTGGCGGGTGCGCCACAGAAACAGACAGGAGAAAAGCAATGAGCCAGCAGCGTTCCGGCGGCAAGTCCGTTCGAGAGAGAACACACGTGTCAGGTCGGGTCATCTTCCGGGGCGGGCTTGCCGCGGGCATCGCGCGTTGCGCGCTGGTGGTCGCGGCGGCCGGCGTCGCGTCGGGTGCCGTCGCGCAGCAGAGCGACGAGGACCTGGCCAAGAGCCTGTCCAACCCGGTGGCCGCGATGATCAGCGTGCCCCTGCAGTACAACTACGACCAGAAAATCGGCCCTGCGCGCGACGGCGACCGATCCACGCTGAACATCCAGCCGGTAGTGCCGATCACCCTCGATGCCGAGTGGAATCTCATCTCCCGCACCATCCTGCCGGTGATCAGCCAGAAGGACGTGGCGCCGGGCGCGGGCTCGCAGAGCGGCATCGGCGACATCGTGCAGAGCTTCTTCTTCTCGCCGGCCAAGCCGACCGCGAGCGGCCTGATCTGGGGCGCTGGCCCGGTACTGCTGTTGCCCACCGGCAGCGACGACGAACTGAGCGCCCGCAAGTGGGGCCTCGGGCCCACCGCCGTGGTGCTCAAGCAGAGCGGGCCGTGGACCTATGGCGCGCTCGCCAACCACATCTGGTCCGTGGCGGGTGACGACCAGCGTTCAGATCTGAGCAACACCTTCCTGCAGCCCTTTCTCGCGCACACGACGAAGGGGGCATGGACGTTCGCGTTCAACACCGAGTCGACCTACGACTGGCGGGCGAACGAGTGGTCCGTGCCGCTCAACCTGACGGTGGCGAAGCTCACCAAGGTCAGCGGCCTGCCGGTCAGCTTCACCGGCGGTGTGCGCTACTGGGCGGACAGCACCGAGAGCGGGCCGCATGGCTGGGGCCTGCGCTTTGTGGTGACCTTCCTCTTTCCGAAGTGAGTTGGACCGTGCTCATCAACCACGCGTCGGGCCGGGGCAGGGGGAACCGGCCTCACTTCGCGCGATTTCAGAGCGTCGTAGCAAGGGATTGCAATAGAAGGCCCTGGATATGCCAACCATGGAGTTCGTCATGAAATTCACCTTACTGCTTGTCGGCTCGATCCTGGCGGGAGCTTCCGCCGTACATGCGCAAACCGGTGGCACGGTGCCCGTGACCATCGACAACTTCGCGCGCGCCGAGAGCGACCTGTACATGAGCAACCTCATCAAGGAGGGCGGGCTGGGCAGGTTCACCCATCGTCGCGAGCCGGCAAGCATCGAGCACCAATCCGTGATCCGCCTCAATCGCGACACGCTCTACTCCTCGGCGGTGTTCGATCTGGACGCCGGACCCGTCACGGTCACGCTGCCAGATGCGGGCAAGCGCTTCATGTCCCTGCAGATCATCAACGAGGACCACTACGTCCCGCTCGTGGCCTATGGCAAGGGCAGCCACACCCTGACGCGCGACAAGGTGGGGACGCGATACGTGGTCGCTGGCGTGCGCACGCTGGTCGATCCGGCCGATGCGAAAGATGTGGCGCAGGTGCATGCGCTGCAGGACGGCATCAAGTCCAGCCAGAAGAGTGTCGGCAAGTTCGAGATACCGGCCTGGGACCAGGCCAGCCAGAAGAAGGTGCGCGATGCGCTGCTGGTGCTCAGTTCGACGACCACGGGTTTCCAGAAGGCCTTCGGCACGAAGAAAGAGGTCGACCCGGTGCGCCACTTGTTGGGCACGGCCGCGGGCTGGGGCGGCAACCCGGACAAGGACGCCACCTACCTGAGCTTCACCCCGCCGAAGAACGACGGCACCACGGTGCACAAGCTGACGGTGAAGGACGTCCCCGTCGACGCCTTCTGGTCGATCAGCGTCTACAACGCCGAAGGCTATTTCCAGAAGAACGAGCTCAACGCCTACTCGCTCAACAACCTGACCGCGAAGCGCGACGCCAACGGCGCGGTGACGGTGCAGTTCGGTGGTTGCGACGGCAAGGTGGCGAACTGCCTTCCAATCGTGAATGGCTGGAACTACACGGTGCGCCTGTACCGCCCGCGCGCGGAGATCCTCAACGGCAAGTGGAAGTTCCCCGAGGCGCAACCCGCAAGCTGATTCCTGACGGAGCCTGAAGACATGAACGCACGTGCAGACATCGAACAGCTCATCCAGCACATGGAAGCCTCCATCAAGGGGCAACAGGCGCTGATCCGCCAGGTGGTCATCGGCCTGCTGGCGAACGGCCACCTGTTGCTGGAGAGCCTGCCCGGCCTCGCCAAGACGCGCACCGTGCGCGCACTGGCGGCCAGCCTGGACGCCGACATGCGACGCATCCAGTTCACCCCGGACCTGTTGCCCGCCGACGTGACCGGCACCGACATGCTGTACCAGGAGGGCGGCAAGAACAGCTTCCGCTTCCAGCCGGGGCCGCTGTTCGGCAACCTGATCCTCGCCGACGAGATCAACCGCGCGCCGGCCAAGGTGCAGTCGGCGCTGCTGGAGGCGATGGAGGAGCGGCAGGTGTCGGTGGGTGGCAACACGCATGCGCTGCCGCCGCTATTCATGGTGCTGGCGACGCAGAACCCCATCGAGCAGGAAGGCACCTATCCGCTGCCGGAGGCGCAGATGGACCGCTTCCTGATGAAGGTGGTGCTGGACTACCCGAAGCCGGAGGACGAGCGTGAAGTACTGCGGCTGGTGCGTGGCGAGGAAGCCACGCCCGCCGGTGCCGCGCGGCAGGACGGCGCCCGCGTGCCGCAGGAGTCGGTGTTCACCGCACGCCAGGAGGTGCATGCCATCCACGTCGCCGAGGCCATCGAGCGCTACATCGTCGACCTGCTGGGTGCGACGCGCGGGCCGAAGAAGTACGACGACACGCTGGCGAAGTGGATCGCCGTCGGGGCCAGCCCGCGTGGTGGCATCAGCCTGGACCGCGCCTCGCGCGCCCATGCCTGGCTGAACGGGCACGACCACGTGACGCCGGACGACGTGCGCGCCGTGGCGCTCCCGGTGCTGCGCCATCGCATCAGCCTGTCCTACGACGCGCAGGCCGACGGCGTCGACGCCGACACGGTGCTGAAGAAGCTCATCGATCTCGTCGCCGTGCCGGCCTGAGGTCGCATCGAATGGCCCGCGCCGCCACCACGGATCTGCAGCCGTCTCCCGGCAGCACCGGCACGGATATCGGCACGGTGTGGGTCGACGCCGCGTATCTCGCCCGGCTGGCCTACAGCGTGCAGGGCCTGGCCTTCCTGCCGCGCCAGCCGCGGGCCAGCGTGCTGGCGGGGCGGCATGCCTCGCGCATGCGCGGGCGCGGCCTCAACTTCGAGGAGTTGCGTGGCTACCTGCCCGGCGACGACGTGCGCCACATCGACTGGAAGGCCAGCCTGCGCACCGGCCACCCGCTGGTCCGCGTATATACCGAGGAGCGCGACCGGCCGGTGCTCGTCGTCGTTGACCAGCGCATGTCCATGTTCTTCGGCTCGCGCCGCGCGCTGAAGTCGGTGGTGGCGGCGGAGCTGGCCGCGTTGGCGATGTGGATCGCGCTGCAGGCCGGCGACCGCGTCGGCGCGGTGATCTTCAACGACAGCGATACGCAACTGGTGCGCCCCCTGCGCAGCCGCGCCCGCGTGCATGGCGCGCTGGGCGAGCTGGCGCGCATGAACCAGGCGCTGCACGCCGGCTCCGCATCGCGCCCGGTGCCGGGGCAACTGGACCGCGCGCTGGAGAGTGCCCTGCGCCTTGCGCCGCACGACTGCCTGGTGTGCGTCGTCAGCGACTTTTCGGGCGCCACGCCGCGCAGCCGGCAGTTGCTGCGCCAGCTCTCGGCGCACAACGACGTCATCGCCGCGCTGGTGTTCGATCCATTGGCGCGGGCGCCGCATCCCGGCCGCGAACGGCTGGTCGTCACCGAGGGTGACCTGCAGGTGGAGCTCGACATGGGCGCCAGCGCGGTGCGCGAGCCGATCGAGAAGTTCTTCTCCGGCCGGCTGGTGGAAGTGGCCGAGCTGTTGCGCCACAGCGGCGTGCCCATGATGGCCTTCGACACCGAGGCCAGCACGCTGGAGCAGTTGCGCCGGTTCCTCGGTCGTCGTCCTGTGCAGGGGAGGGCGCATGGCTGAGGGCCTGGTCCACGCCACCGGTGCCGACGTCGGCAGCGCCTCGGCACCGGCAGCGCTCAGGGGCCTGCAGGAGATCGCGCTGCCTGCGCCGCCATCCTGGCTGCCGCAGACCTGGGGATGGGTCGTCATCGCCGCGCTGGTTCTCGCGCTGATTGCGTGGATCGCGTGGCGCGTCTGGCGCCATCACCGCGCCAACCGTTACCGCCGTGAAGCACTGGCGGAACTCGGCCGCATCGAGCAGGCGCTCACGGCCCGGGGTGAGGACGGAGAGAGCCGGGCGCAGGCACTGGTCGCGCTGCCGGCGCTGGTCAAGCGCACCGCGCTGGCGGCCGCGCCGCGTGCGCAGGTTGCCGCGCTGAGCGACGCGCAATGGCTGGCTTTCCTGGACCGGACGCTGCCCGGCAAGGCCTTCAGCGAAGGGGCCGGCCGCGTGCTGCCGGCACTGGCCTACGACCCCCGTCCGCCGTCGGCGGACGCCACGCAGGCTCTGGTTACCCTGGTCCGGCGCTGGATCGCCCACCACCATGTTCGCGTTTGATTTCCTGTGGGCCTTCGCGCTGTTGCCGCTGCCACTGCTCGTCTGGTGGTGGTGGTCGCCGTACCGTGAGCGCACCGAGGCGCTGCGCCTGCCGTTCTTCGACGAGGCCGCGCAACTGGCCGGGCAGACGCCGGCGCCCGGCGCGGTGGTGATGAAGCCCGGCTGGCTGCTGCGCCTGGTCGGCCTGCTGTGCTGGCTGCTCATCGTGACCGCCGTGGCGCGGCCGGCGTGGGTGGAGCCGCCCATCGAGCGCATCGAGGCCGCCCGCGACCTGATGCTGGCGATCGACCTGTCGCAGTCGATGGAGGCGCGTGACTTCACCAATGCGCAGGGCGCCCGCGTGGACCGGCTGGTCGCGGTGAAGGGTGTCGTGCGCGACTTCATCGCACGCCGCAAGACCGACCGCATCGGCCTGGTGGTGTTCGGTGCCAGTGCCTTCCCGCAGGCCCCGCTGACCCTGGACCACGACAGCGTGCTGATGCTGCTCGACGAACTGCGCATCGGCATGGCTGGCCCGCAGACCGCGATCGGCGACGCCATCGGCGTGGCGGCGAAGATGGTGGAGAAATCGAAGGCACAGGAGAAGGTGCTGATCCTGCTCACCGACGGCAACGACACCGCCAGCAAGGTGCCGCCCGAGCATGCGGCGGCGGTGGCGAAATCGCTGGGCCTCATCATCCACACCATCGGCATCGGCAACCCGAATGCGACGGGGGAGGACAAGGTCGACCTTGCGGCCCTGCAGCGCCTGTCCACCGCCACCGGCGGACACTCCTACCGCGCCGAGAACCGCGCCGCGCTAGAGCAGATCTACGCCACGCTGGACCGCATCACGCCCGAGAAGGCGAAGCGCGAGGTGCACCGGCCCAAGCGCGAGCTGTACTACTACCCGCTGGGGGCGGCCGGGCTGCTGCTGGCGGGCTACCACCTGGTCGCCGCGCTGGCGTCGCTGCTGCGTCGGGGGGCTTCGCGTGCGGCCGCACCCGTCGCGGCTACGGTTGCTGCCACGGCCACATCGAGAAACTGAGCGATGGACGTCGTGGACATCAACCTCGCCGCCTTCCACTTCCTGCGCCCGCTGTGGCTGCTGCTGGTGCCGGCTGCCTTGCTGCTGTTGTGGCTGTGGCGTCGCGCCACCGACCAGCGCAGGCGCTGGCGTGACGTGATTGCCCCGCACCTGCTGGAGCGCATGCTGGTCAGCGACGCGGCGGGCTGGCGGCTGCGGCCGGCGCACCTGGTCGCCGCCAGCCTGTGCGTGATCGGCGTGGCGGCGGCCGGGCCCACCTGGCAGAAGGAGCCGCCGCCGTTCACCGACGACAAGGCGCCGATGATCGTCGCGCTGGACCTGTCGCGCAGCATGGATGCCACCGACATTCCGCCCACCCGCCTGGAGCGCAGCAAGCAGAAGGTGCGCGACCTGATGAAGCTGCGCGCCGGTTCGCGCACCGGCCTGGTGGTCTACGCCGGTACCGCCCACATGGTGTTGCCCCCGGCCGAGGACCCGGCCCTGATGGAGTTGTTCCTCGCCGCGCTGGACACGCGGATGATGCCGCGCAGCGGCAAGAACGCGCGGGCGGCGCTCGACGAGGCGGAGCGCCTGTTGCGCAAGGAGACCGCGGCCGGCACGGTGGTGTTCATCACCGACGGCTTCGACCAGGCGCAGATCGCCGGCTTCGCCCGGCAGGTGCAGGCCAGCCGCCACCAGGTGCTGGTGCTGGCCGCCGGCACGGAGCAGGGCGGCCCCATCCGCACGCCGGATGGCCGCGTCGCGCTGGACGCCGGCGGCCGCCCGGTGCAGGGCACGTTCGACGGCGCCGCGCTGAGGCGGCTGTCCGACGAGGCCGACGTGCCGCTGGCCAGCCTGACCCTGGACGAAGACGATGTCGAATGGGTACAGCGTCGCGCCAGGCGGCACATGGAAGAAGCGCAGGAGAAGGACGCCGAGGTGCGCTGGCGCGAGTTCGGCTACTACCTGTGCTTCCCCATCGCGCTGCTGGCCGCGCTCGGCTTCCGCCGCGGCTGGGTGCTGCGCTGGACCGCCTGCCTGCTGCTCGGCATCGCTCTGGCGCAGCCGCAACCTGCGTGGGCGGCCGACGGCAGCGCGGCGGCGACGCAGGTGAAGCAGTGGTTCATGGATGCGTTGCTGACGCCCGACCAGCAGGGACGCTGGCACTTCGAGCACGGCAACTACCCGGCCGCGGCCGCGCACTTCCGCGACCCGATGTGGCAGGGCCGGGCGTACTACCGCGCCGGCGACTACAACGCCGCGCTGACCGCCTTCGCGCGCCTCGACAGCGCCGAGGCCTTCTTCATGATGGGCAACTGCTACGCGCAGCTGCACCTGTACCCGCAATCCATCGTCGCCTACGACCACGCCCTGGCGGCGCGCGCCACGTTCCCGGAAGCCAGCGCCAACCGCAAGCTGGTGGCCAGCCTGATCCCGAAGGAGAAGAAGGACGACGGCGGCGAGGAAGGCCCGGACCTTCCGCCGGACCAGATCAAGTTCGACAACAAGGACGGCAAGGGCAAGGAGAAGCAGGTCGACATGGCCGCGTTGAGGAAGCAGAGCGCCGAGCTGTGGATGCGCAACCTCAAGGTGTCGCCCGCCGACTTCCTGCGCCAGAAATTCCAGATCGAGGCCGCGCGGCCGGAGCCCCGTACGCCGACGCCTCCTGCGGGTGGGGTGAAGCCATGAGAGGGCTGACGGGCGTCATGTGCGGGCTGTGGCGTTGGAGTCGGCGTTCGCTGTCGGCACTCGCGGGCAATGGCGTCCGGTTGCTTGGGTTGGGGTCGGTGCGAAGTGAGGGCTCAGTGCGGATCTCTGCACCGTTGCATCTTTGGCGGAGGACGGTGGGTTGCTTCGCGAACCCATCCAACGTGCGCCCAGAAGTCGGTCGCGGTAGTGAACGTCGCTGGATTCCCGCTTTGCGAGCTTCCGGCATTCGCCGGAATGCCTGCGAAACCCACTACGCTGGAATGACGGAGCTTTCCCAAAGTAACGGGTTCTGGCACTACCGTCGCAAGGGGTGTCGGCCTGCAGGCACCGGATTCTCCGCATCGCAGCCACTGCACGATCAACAAGCTCCGTCATTCCCGCGAAAGCGGGAATCCAGCGACGTTCAGCGTGGCAAGAGTGTCGCAGCCGTTTCCGGTTGGCCTCGCGCGATGGGGCCGGCCCGAAGCGACAACCCACCGCCGACCTCGCCATTCGCACCTATGCGCCACACAGCGGTGGCTTGCTTCGCGAGCCCCCCCGACGTCCGCATACCCGCGTCCCCCGCACCCGCATTCCGCATCACCTTGTGGCAACCCATCGCGACACTGATCGCTTCGCTTTGCCTCGCACTCCCACCCGCCCACGCCGCACAGATGGCACGCGCCCATCTGCAACCCGCCGGCGAGGTCATGCCTGGCCAGCCGGTCACGCTGGTCGTCGACGTGCTGACCGATGGCTTCTTCACCGGTGCGCCGACCTATCCCGCGCTGGACATTCCCGGCGCCATCGTCACGCCACCCGGCGACGAGAGCGTGCGCCTGAACGAGACGATCAACGGCAAGCCCTGGTTCGGCATGTCGCACCGTTACATCATCACGCCGCAGACCGGTGGTGAGCTGCAGGTGCCGGCGCTGTCCATCACGGTGAAGCTCGGGCCCGGCGGCACCAATGCGACGGTGCGCACCGCGCCGCTGACGATCCACGTCAAGGCGGTGGAGCGGCCACCGGGGGCGGAGAACGCCATCGGCTCCACGCGCATCGTCATGAAGCAGACGCTGGACCGCAAGCTCGATGGCCTGAAGCAGGGCGACAGCTTCACCCGCCGCATCGAGGTGGATGCCGATGGCGTACAGGCCATGATGCTGACGCCGGTCGGGTTCCCGCCGGTGAAAGGCCTCGCTACCTATCCGGTGCAACCGGTGGTGGAGGACATCCTGGGGGACCGCAGCCACTTCATTGGTGGCCGGCGTGTCGATGCGGTGACCTACGTCGCCCAGCAGCCCGGCGACTACGAATTGCCCGCCGTCAGCCTGCAATGGTGGGACCTGCGCGCCGGGCAACTGCGCAAGGCCGAGGTGCCGGCCCTGAAGTTCAGCGTGGCCGCGAATCCCGGCTACCAGCCCGCGTTCGCGCTCCAGGCCGAGCAGTCGGGCGCGGTCGTGGCGCCGGTCCGGCACCGTGACTGGCACCTCGCGCTGGCGGTCCTGCTGGCGGTGGGCGCGGCGCTGTTCACAGCGTGGTGGCTGTACCCGTGGGCCAGGTCCTGGTGGCGGCGTGCGCAGGCGCGTAGCGCCGGACGTCGCGCGGCCTACGAAGGGTCCGAGGCCGCGGCGTATGCCGCCTTGATGAAGGCCGACGGCGACGCGGCCTGGTCGGCGCTCTACCGCTGGGTGGGCCGGCTGCCGGCGGCGCCCACGCCGGCCACGCTGGAAGAGGCGGCCCGTCAGCGCGGCGACGTGGAACTGGCGCATCAGGCGGAGGCTCTGCTGGCCGCGCACTACGCCAGCGCGGCGAAGCCGCAGGGTGCCCGCGAGCTCACGGCCTGGGCGAAAAAGCTGCGCAAGGCTTCGCATGCCCGCCAGCATGAAGCCCCCGCCTTGCCACCGCTCAACCCGTGAGAAGTGAGGCCCCTGTGCCGATGAAGGCTTCGCCAGATCCAGTCGACGTCCGCCATGTGCAGGCAGCCGTCCCGGCCTTCGATCTGTCATGCAGCCTGGGCCGTTCGCCTGGCTTGCACCAAAGTGCATGCACGTCTGCCCCCTGGGACGCTGCGCATTCCATTGTCTTGGCATAGCGTAGCGGTTCATCGAGAGAGGTCCACATGGCCGAGGAACCCCGGCGCGTTGTGATCGTGGAAGACGACGCCAGCTTGCGGCGGGCCATGCAACGTCTGCTGGCCGCCAGCGGGCTGATGGTCTCGTCGCACGAGAGCGCGGAGTCCTGCCTGGTCGGCCAGGACATGCGCAGCGCGGACGGCTTCGTCATCGACCTGCACCTGCCCGGCGTGTCGGGGCTGGAGCTGGTCAGCCGGCTGCCGCAGGGCCTGTCGCGTCGCTGCGTGCTGATCACCGCCTACGACGACGCCGCGACCCGCGAACTCGCCGGCCAGTTCGAGACCATGTACCTCGTCAAACCTTTCGAGGGCGACGTCCTGCTGCAGGCCGTGGCGCAGGTGCTCGACCGTCCGCTGTTGCGACTTCCCCCGACTTCCTTACCTCACTAGGTGCAACGCTGCACCGCTCATCCACAGTCCACAGGAGAAACACACCATGATCAACCGCATCCTCCCGGCCCTGGCCGCCGCCCTGGCGATCTCCGCAACCTGGCTGCCGACGGCGGTCGTCGCGCAGGACAAGTACGTCGCCGCCGACATGGCTGCCGGCGAAGTGCAGGCCGAGCTGATCGTGGAGGCCAAGGACGCCACGCGCCGCCTGCTGACCCTGCGCGACCGCAATGGCCGCGCCCACGAGATGTACGTGAGCGAGCAGGTGAAGGCCTTCGACAAGGTGAAGGCGGGCGACGAGATCGTCGTGAATTACCGGGCCGCCGTGGCCATCGCGCTGAAGAAGGACGGCAAGGGCCAGCGCGAGCTGGTGGAGGCGACGGCCTCCGGCCCGCTCACCAACTACGAGACCGGCCGCCAGGTGACCCAGCGCACCACGCTGACCGCCGCCGTGGAGGCCTATGACACCAAGACGCAGATCGCCACCCTGCGCGGCCCCAAGGGCCGCGTGGTGGACGTGAAGGTGGTGGACCCGGTGATCGCCAAGGACCTGAAGAAGGGTGACCAGGTGGTGGCCGTCGTCAGTGAATCGCTGGCCATCGCGCTGTGGCCGAAGGCCGAGGTCGACGCCGCCCGCAAGGCTGGCGCCAAGTAAGCAAGGGCTGGTGCGGCTACGACGCGACCGGTGACCTGCCGGTCGCGATGCGGCAGGGCGTCTGATGTGGCGTATCGACGGCTCGCCGGCAGGAGAACACCGATGGACATGACAACACGAGAGGCATGCCGTCGTTCGCGGGCAGGCGTCGCGAGCATTTTTGCTTTTGTGGTGCTGGTGATCCTGCCGCTGCCGGTGCCCGCGCAGACATCGGCGCGCAGCGCGTCCGCGCCCGCCCCGGCCGGCGAGGCGCCCTGGCCGCTCACCACCAGGGCCGGTGAGCGCACGCTGAGCGTCTATGCGCCACAGCTCGACAGCTGGGACGGCTTCACCCTGCAGGCGCGCGTCGCGGTGCAGGCGGTGACCGGGGACAAGCCACCGCGCAGCAACTTCGGCGTGCTGAACCTGGAGGTCTCCACGCTGACCGACAAGGCCAGCCGCATGGTGAGCATGGAGAACGTGAAGCTGGCGAGCGCGGAGTTTCCATCGGCGTCTCCGGACGAGGCGAAAGCCTGGTCGGACGCGGTCATCAAGGCGCTGTCCGCCCGTCACACCCGCATCGCGATGGACCGGCTGGAGTCGCAGCTTTCCGTCAGCGGGGCGGCCACGAGGAATGCCAAGGGGCCGCTGAAGAACGACGCGCCGCGCATCATCTTCTCGCAGGTGGCGGCGATGCTGATCTACATCGACGGCGAGCCGAACTACCAGGCGTTCGCCGGCACGCCTTACCAGCGCGTCATCAACACCCGGCCGCTGTTATTGCGCGAGCCCGGCGGCACGCTGTACCTGAAGGTGTTCGACGGCTGGATGAGCGCGGCCAGCCTGCAGAGTCCGTGGACGGTGGTCGGCAGCCCGCCGGCCTCGCTGGACGCAGCCTTCCGGCTGGCGAGCGATCAGAAGCTGATCGACCCGCTGAGCGGCCAGACCGACGACAAGTCGAAGCCGCCGTCCCTGCAGCAGAGCGCCCCGCAGATCTACGTGGCGACCGCGCCCACCGAACTGGTGGTGACGGACGGGCCGCCGAAGTACGTGCCGGTGCAGGGCACGCAACTGCTGTTCGTGGAGAACACCAGCGGCCATGTGTTCAAGCACATCGCGGACAACAGCACGTACGTGCTGATCAGCGGACGCTGGTTCCGCGCCACGCAGGAGACCGGCCCTTGGAGCTTCGTGGCGGCCAACGCGCTGCCCGCCGACTTCGCGAAGATTCCCGACGACAGCGCCAAGGAGAACGTGAAGGCGTCGGTCGCCGGGACGCCGCAGGCACGCGAGGCGGCCATCTCCGCCAGCGTGCCGCAGACCGCCGCGGTGAAGGTCAGCGGCACGACGATGGAGCAGCCGAGGTTCGACGGTGCGCCGGTGCTGCGGCCCATCGCCGGCACCAGCCTGCAGTACGTGGTGAACACCTCGGTGCCGGTCATCCAGGTGGATGCCAGCACCTACTTCGCCTTGCAGAACGGAGTGTGGTTCACGGCGCCCTCGCTGGACGGCCCATGGACCGTGGCCTTGTCGGTGCCGGTGGCGATCTATGGCATTCCGCCCAGCTCGTCGCTGTACTACGTGACCTACGTGCGCATCTACGGCTATGGCAACGGTGTGGTGTACGTGGGCTACAGCCCCGGCTACACCGGCACCTACATCGACCCGGTGACCGGCGTGGTGGTGTACGGCACCGGCTACTACTACGACCCCTGGCTGGGCACCTACTGGTACGGCGCGCCGGTGACCTACGGCTACGGCGCCGCGGTGGCCTACACCCCCTGGGGTGGCTGGGCCGTGGGCTTCTGCTTCGGCTGGGCCTGGGGCGCCGCCATGATGTCCATCGGCTGGGGCTGGGGGCCCTACCCCTACTGGGGGCCGTGGGCCTATCCGGCATGGGGCGTGGCCTGGGGTGCGCGTGGCGGTGCGGTGGCCTGGGGGCCGGGTGGCTGGGCGGGCTATACCGGCAACATCTACTCGCAATGGGGCAACCGCGCGACGGTGTCGCGCGCGGCCGGCGGCTACAACGCGTGGACCGGCAACGCCTGGGCGGCGC
The DNA here is from genome assembly GCF_036017065.1 of Uliginosibacterium sp. H1. Taxonomy (NCBI): domain Bacteria; kingdom Pseudomonadati; phylum Pseudomonadota; class Betaproteobacteria; order Rhodocyclales; family Zoogloeaceae; genus Uliginosibacterium; species Uliginosibacterium sp. H1. The sequence goes on along the minus strand of NZ_JAYXHR010000001.1, from coordinate 2,040,093 downwards.
AGGTGGGGCGCTCCTACAACTCGCGCACCGGCATCGCGTCGGCCGGGCAGCGCGGCGCGGTGGCGAACGTCTACAACGGCAACTTCGCGGCCGGGTCGCGCGGCGTGGCGACGGGGCCGGGTGGCAACGTGGTGGTCGGCGGGCGCGGCATCGCCGGCAATGCACAGACCGGCAACGTCGCCGCCGGTGGCGGTGGTGCCGTCTACAACAAGGACACCGGGCAGTGGACGACCTTCGGCCACCACACCGGCGCCGGGGGCGGCCAGGTGGCGCACGTCGGCGACAACGTCTACGCCGGTCGCGACGGCAACGTGTATCGCCACACGGATGGCGGCTGGGAGCAGCACACCGGTAATGGCTGGTCGTCGGTGCCCGGCAGCGCGCAGGGCGAGGCGACACGACAGGCCGGCGGCGGGCTGGGCGCGGAGCGCAACGCCAACCCCGGTGCCTCACGCGAGGCCGGCCAGGGCCTGGGCGGCATGCAGCAGCTCGACCGCGACCGCGCCGGCCGCGAGCTGGGCGCACAGCGCGCCCATGACTTCCACACCAACAACGCCGGCTTCGGCCGCAGCTTCGGCGGTGGGGGTGGCCGCTTCGGCGGCGGTGGTCATTTCGGTGGCGGGGGTTTCAGGGGCAGACGATGAAGCGTTCAACTCTCCAGGCGCCCGGATGTGAAATGCATCGCGGGGCGTTTTCTCGCCGCCTGCGCAGGAGCGCAGCCGTCTGCGCCGTTCTTGCAGGAACGATGGCGCAAGCGGACGAGAGTGGCATGAGCTTCTGGCTGCCTGGCCAGTTCGGCAGCCTTGCCGCTGTGCCGACCGCGCCGGGCTGGTCGCTGGGCACGGTGTATTACCACGTGTCCGCAGATGAGGGCTCCAGCCACGCCACCCAGCGCGGCGGTCGCGTCACCGCGGGTGCCGATGCCAAGGCCGATCTCGTTTTCGTGGCGCCGGCCTATGCCTTCGCCGACAAGGTCCTCGGTGGCCAGCTCGCGCTGTCGGGAATCATGGCGGTGGGAAACAGCAAGCTGGACGTCAGCGCAACGCTGAGCGGGCCACAAGGCAATGTCATTGGTGGTGGCACCGGTGAATCGCTGTTCGGCGTCAGCGACTTCTATGGTCTGGGCTCGCTGAAGTGGAACAGCGGCGTGCACAACTTCATGGCCTACACCATGGTCGGCGCACCGGTGGGGTCCTACGACGCCAATCGCCTGGTGAACATCGGCCTCAATCACTGGTCGCTGGATGGCGGTGGTGGCTACACCTATTTCGACAGGAAGTACGAATTCTCGGCGGTCGCCGGCTTCACTTACAACTTCGAGAACCCCGACACCGACTACCAGAGTGGTGTCGATTCACACCTCGACTGGGGGGCGTCGTACTTCTTCCGGCCAGATACCCATGCAGGACTGGTCGGCTACTTCTACCACCAGCTTACGGGTGACAGCGGCAGTGGGGCGCGCCTGGGCGACTACAAGTCGCGGGTGAATGCTGTCGGCCCGCAGATCGGGCATTTCTTCAAGGTCGGCAATGCGCTGTGGTACGCCAACGTGAAGGGCTACTACGAGGCCGGCGCGCAGAACCGGCCCGAGGGCTGGAACCTGTGGTTGTCGATGTCGATTCCGCTGGGGGCAGGCAAGCCCTAGGCGCCTTGCGTCCATCGCTTGCGCCTGGATGCCTTGTCTTTCCACGCAGCACAAAGGAGTAACGCCATGTCCCATCTATCGATACCCAGGCTGTGCGCCGTCCTGATGGTCAGCGGTGTCGTCGCGAATGCGCAGGCGCAGACCGCCAGCAGTGCGGACATGAACAACTCCAACAACCCGCTGCATCCGGCGGCGGGCCTGAACTTCCAGGACCAGTACGTCGGCAGCTATCACGACCTGGACGACAAGGACTCCAATGCCTTCCTGCTGCGCGGCATCCTGCCGCACAGGCTGTTCGGCGCACCGCAGATCATGCGGGCGACGATGCCTGTCGTCACCTCGCTGGACCTGCCGCCGGATGGCCGGACGACGGGTACGGGGGACCTCAACATCTTCGACATCATCCTGTTCAAGGCGGGCAACGTGCAGGTGGGTATCGGCCCGCAGATCACGATGCCTACCGCGAGCGATGACACGCTCGGCACCGGCAAGTGGCAGGCCGGCCTGGCGGGTGCGGTGATCGCACCGCAGAGCTGGGGGCTGCTCGGCGGTCTGGTCACCTGGCAAGCCTCGTTCGCGGGCGACGATGACCGTCGTCGCCAGAACAACGCCATCGCGCAGCCCGTCGTCATCTACAACCTGCCTGCGGGTTGGTACCTGCGCAGCAGCGCGACCTGGACCTTCGACCTCGAAACGGATTCGCACTACATCCCGGTCGGCCTGGGGGCCGGCAAGGTGTGGAAGTACGCCGGCACCACCTGGAACGCTTTCGTCGAGCCGCAGTGGACCGTGGAGCACCACGGACCGGCGGTGCCGCAGTTCCAGGTTTTCATGGGTCTGAACCTGCAGTTCCCCTTGTGACCCTTGCCGTCTGTACGGCCCCACCGGACCGGCCTTCGACGGCTGCTGGAAGCCGGGTGACTTTGAACGCGTGAAGTGAGGATCGGATCGTGAAGAACATACTGACCAAAGCACTGCTTGCGCTGTGCGCGCTGGGCTCCCAGGGTACGCAGGCACAGGAGTCGAAAGGCGCCGCGGTCGACCCGCGCGTCGTCGAGCGTCGCGCGATCGAGGCCGTCATCTGGGGCATGCCGGCGGTCAACACCGAACTGATGTTGCAGACGATGTTGAAGGTGACGTCCGGGAAGGAGAACGAAATCCTGTACTGGTCGAAACCGCCGCACTGGAAAAACCAGACCCTGACGCCCAACCCGGATGCGATCTACCTCATGACCTTCGTGAACACGAAGACGGCGGGCCCGCTCGTGGTGGAGATTCCGCCGGCGGAGGGTGGCTCACTGGCGGTGAACATCGTGACCACCTGGCAGATGCCGCTGGAAGATGCCGGCCCCGAAGGCGCCGACAAGGGGCAGGGCGGCAAGTACCTGATCCTGCCGCCGGACTACAAGGACACGCCGCCGGAGGGCTACATCGTGCTGCGTTCGGACTCCTACGGCGGCTTCACCCTGATGCGCTCCAACCTGGCCGGGCACGGCGATGCCGACATCAGCAAATCGGTGGAGTATGGCAAGCGCATCAAGGTGTATCCGCTGTCGCAGGCAGCCAATCCGCCCGCGACGCGTTTCACCGACGCCAACGACGTGTTGTTCGACGCCACCATCCGCTACGACGCCAGCTTTTTCAAGACGCTCAACGACGTGGTGCAGAAAGAGCCCTGGATACAGCGTGACCGGGCGATGATCGACCAGTTGAAATCGCTGGGCATCGAGAAGGGCAAGCCTTACCAGCCGGATGCGAAGACCACGAAGATTCTGGATGCCGCGGCGAAACAGGCCCGCGCCGAACTGGCCGCGCGGTACGACCAGGGTTTCGTCCGCATGGTGCCGGAGTACCGCTGGTTCGGCGCCGCCCTGCCGGAAATGGCGCGCGCCGCTTCCAGCGGTTATGCAGACCCGGACCAGTACCCCGTCGATTCGCGTGGCGTGAGCTATACGCTGGGCTTCACCGGTATCAAGCACCTGGGTACTGCGCAGTACTACCTGATGGTCGCCAAGGACGGGAGTGGAAAGAACCTGGACGGCGCGAAGACCTATCGCCTGCGCGTACCCGCGAATGTGCCGGTCAAGCAGTACTGGTCGGCCACGGCGTACGACCGCGAGACGCATGGACTCATCCGCAACATGTCGCGCGCCAGTGTTGCTTCGACGTCGACGGGCGTGCAGACCAACAGCGATGGCAGCGTGGACGTGTACTTCGGCCCCAAGGCGCCGCCTGGCAAGCAGGCCAACTGGGTGCCCACCGATCCGAAGCGCAGGTTCGAGTTGCTGTTCCGCCTGTACGGGCCGGAGAAGGCTTTCTTCGACAAGGAATGGAAGCTGCCGGACGTCGAGCCGTACCGGTAGTTGATGATCCTCTCATCCAGACATGAAAAAGGAGTCCGCCATGCTCATCACATCATCGTTTCCAGCCTTGCTGTCAGCCCGGCTCGCGGCTTGCTTCGCCATACTGGCGCTGGCGGCCGGCTGCGCGCAGTCCCCGCCGCTCGGCGAGACCCAGGTGCGTTACGGCCGCATCTCGCGTATCGACAACGTGCAGATCGACACGCCGGCGCACATGGGTATCGGTGCCATCATCGGCGGTGTGGCGGGGGGCGTGCTGGGGCATCAGTTCGGCGCGGGCTCCGGCCGTGACGTGGCGACCGTGGCCGGTGCGCTGGCTGGCGCCGCGGCCGGATCGGCGGTGCAGTCGAACGCGGAGAAGCAACCGGGGCAGCACATCATCGTGCAGCTCAACAACGGTGTTGCCGTCGGCATTACCCAGCCGTCATCCAACCTGCGCGTGGGGGATGATGTGCGGATCGAGGGCAGTGGTACGTCGGCGCGCGTGGTGCGCTACTGAGAGAGGACGCAGCATGTTCGGACAGACAGGACTGGAATCGACGGGACGGTTGATCGTGGGTGCGATGCTGGCCCTGGCATGGGGTGGCATGGCGCAGGCGCAGATGCAGGCGCCAGTCCCTGCGGCCGATCCCGCACCCGTGCCATCGTCGGTGTCGCCGGAGGCGGCCCGCGAGCAGGGCAAGCACTCGGTGTTCTTCGACCCCAAGGACGGCCAGCTCGACCTGTCCGAGTGGCTGCTGACGAAGAAGGGCTTCCTGCCGGTGCCGATCATCATCACCGAGCCGGCCGTGGGTTACGGCGGCGGCGTGGCGGTGGCGTTCTTCAGCCAGTCGATGGCCGAGGCGGCCGCGCAGGCCAGGAACACCGGCCACGTGACGCCGCCGGACATCTACGGCGGCGCCATCGCGGCGACGGAGAACGGCACGAAGTTCGGCGGTGGCGGGGCGATGCTGTCCTTCCTCGACGACCGCTGGCGCTATCGCGGCGGCGTGGGCTACACGGACGTGAACCTCGACTTCTATGGCATCGGCAGCCGCTTCGGCAAGGACTACAAGATCGGCTACAACCTGAAGGGCCTGATCTCGTCCCAGCAGGCGATGTACCGCCTGGGCGCCAGCAGCAATTTCCTGGCCCTGCGCTGGATCTACATCGACATGGACAGCACCTTCGACGTCAATCGCCTGCGGCCGGACCTGCCGGAGCCGTCGTTCGCGTCGAAGAGCTCCGGCCTCGGCCTGTCGTTCGAGCACGATTCGCGCGACACCATGTTCACGCCGTCGCGCGGTGCGCTGGCGGCATTCGACACCATGTTCTACGCACCGGCCTTCGGCAGCGACGAGACCTTCCAGACCTATCGCGGCCATGTGTTCGCCTACACCCCGGTGGGCAGCGCGGTGGTGCTCGGCGGTCGCCTGGACGGGCGCCTGGCACGCGGTGACGTGCCCTTCTACCAGATGCCTTTCATCGACATGCGTGGCGTGCCGGCGGCGCGCTACCAGAACGACAACATCGCGCTGGCCGAAGTGGAGGCGCGCTGGAACGTGACGCACCGCTGGGGGCTGATCGGCTTCGCGGGCGTCGGGCGGGCCTGGGGCAACGGCACCAGCTTCGACGACGCCGGCAACAAGTTCTCGAAAGGCGCGGGCTTCCGCTACCAGATCGCCAGCGTGCTGAAGCTGTGGATGGGCATGGACTATGCGTGGGGCCCGGACGGCGAGCAGGCTTTCTACATCCAGGTGGGCAACGCCTGGCGCTGAGGTGTGTGGGCTGGGGTGAGCTGGTGTGCGCTGACGTGTGAGTCGGGGCCCAGGGGAGACGGATGCAGCAATGGTTGAATGATGTCGTCAAGGCGTCGCCGGAGATCGCGCTGTTCCTGTCGCTGGCGATCGGCGTGTGGCTGGGGCGTCGGCGCGTCGCAGGCGTGTCGCTGGGCAATGCGGCCAGCGTGCTGATCGTTGCCACCGTGCTGGGCGCGGTGTGGACCGGCCCGCTGGGCATCCAGTACCCGGCGTTGCTGAAGACGGTCGCCTTCGGGCTGTTCGTGTTCTGCGTCGGCTTCCAGGGCGGGCCGCAGTTCTTCGCTTCCCTCAGCCGGCGCACCGTGAAGCAGGTGGTGCTGGCCGTGTTCCTGGTGTCGGTCGGCCTGCTGACCACGCTGCTGGTGGCGAAGCTATGGGGGTTCGACAAGGGCACCGCGGCGGGCATCGGCGCGGGTGGCCTGACCGAGACCGCCATGCTGGCCACCGCCGTAAGCTCGCTGAGCGAACTGGGACTGAGTGCCGTCGAGCTGCAGGCGCAGCAGGCGAATGCCGCAGTGGCGTTCGCGCTGACCTACATCTTCGGCGCCGTGGCGGTGATCGTATTCATTCCACACATCGCGCCGCGCCTGCTGGGCATCGACCTGAAGCAGGAGGCCGCCACGCTGGAGGCGGAACTCTTCGCCGCGTCCGGCGCGGCGCAGGAGACGCTGGCCTATCGCCGGCTGGAGGCACGGGCGTACCGGGTGGGCGTGGCGGCCGGGGCGAGCGTCGCGGAGATCGAATCGATGCTGTCCGGCGGAAGGTCGCTGGTCGAATCGGTGCGACGCGCGGGACGTCCGCTCGTGGTGGAGCCGGGGCTGTTCCTGCAGGCAGACGACGAAGTGGTGGTGGCCGGCCACAGGGCGGCCATCGTGAAGGCGGCCAGCGTGATCGGCCCCGAGCTGGAAGGCTACGAACTGCTGGCGCCGGTGCAGGGTGTGCAGGCGGAGGTGGTGATCACGCAGGCGGCGGCATCCGGGCGCAGCCTGGGCGAAGCGACGGCGACGCTGGGCGCGCAGGCGCGCGGCGTGTTCCTGAAGGCGCTGCGCCGCGGCGGCGTGGCCCTGCCGATCACCCCGGCGACCGAGCTCATGCGTGGTGACGTGCTGACCCTGATCGGCTCGTCGGCCGACGTGGAGCGGGTGACCGCGCTTGTCGGCAAGCCGCTGGCGCACGGCGAGAGCGGCGACCTGGCCTACCTTGGCCTGGGCCTCGTGGCGGGCACCCTGCTCGGCCTGTTGGGGGTGCATGTCGGTGGCATTCCGGTGGAGCTGGGTGCCGGCGGCGGGGTGCTGATCGCCGGCCTGCTGTTCGGCTGGTACAACTCGCGCCATCCGCTGGTCGGCTACATTCCCCACCATGCCAGCCGCGGCTTCTGGGACATCGGGCTGGCGATGTTCGTGGCCCTGATCGGGCTGAACGCCGGCCCGCAGGCACTGGACGCGCTCAGGGAGCAGGGCGGCCAGGTGCTGATGGCCGGCGCCATCGTGACCCTGGTGCCGCAGGTCGCGGCGCTGTACTTCGGCCGCTACGTATTGCGCATGCACCCGGTGTACCTATGTGGCGCGCTGGCCGGCGCACAGACGCAGGACGCCGCGATGGTGGCCACCAACGACGCGGCGGAGAGCGCCACGCCGGTGCTCGGCTTCACGGTGCCCTACGCGGTCGGCAACGTCGGCCTGACCCTCATCGGCCCGCTGGTGGTGGCCCTGGTCTGACGCAGCTTCGGGCGCTTCAGGTGGCGGTGGCGAGCGGCCCGTTGCCGTCGACCGCGGTGAGGCGGCCGCCACGGCGCACCAAGCGGATCGCCTGCGGATGTTCCACCAGCATGCAGGGCTTGCCGGTGCGCTTGCAGTGGTCCTGCACGCGCCAGTAGGCATCGTGGCTGATGCAGCCGGTCTGGCAGATGACCAGGTCGGCGGCCAGCAGGCTGGCTTCCAGTTCCGCCTCGCTGCTCACGCGCACGCCAGCAATGGCGGTGAGCTGCCCGCTGCCGTCCGGGCGCAGGTCCTGCGCATGCAGGGTGCCGGCTTCGTCCGGCGCCAGGCACAGCACCGACGAACCGGGTTGCGGCTCACCGATGCGCGCCTCCGCCGCATGGGCGCGGCGCTGCCAGTACTGCCGCTCGCGGATGAGGTCCTGCACGCGCTCCTGCGCCGACACCAGGTCCCGCTGCAGCACGGCGCGCCGCCGCAGGCCCGGTGCGGCGGCCTCCAGCGCGGCGCGGTCCTCGCGCGCGAAGGCCCGTGCGGTCAGGTGGATGACGGCGGCGGCCCGTGCGCGCAGGAGTTCGGCCTCCAGCGCGTCGATGGCGAGGCGCTGCGCAGCGGCCAGCGCCGCGCAGTCCGCCTGCACGCGCGCGTAGTGCCGCATCAGCACCGCCAGCTCGTGGGCCAGCAGGTCGAAGTCGTCCGTGGCGCTGCACATGGTGTTCAGGCGCCGGTCGCCTCGCGCCAGCGGCGCTCGACTTCCTGCCAGTGGATCACGCGGTAGAAGGCGGCGATGTATTCCGGCCGCTTGTTCTGGTAGCGCAGGTAGTAGGCGTGCTCCCACACGTCCAGGCCGAGGATGGGCGTATTGCCCTGCATCAGCGGGCTGTCCTGGTTGCCGGTGCTTTCCACCACCAGCTTGCCTTGCGGGGTGACGCTGAGCCAGGCCCAGCCGCTGCCGAAGCGGCTGACGGCCGCCTGCGTGAAGGCCGTCTTGAAAGCGTCGAAGCCGCCGAGGTCGCGGTCGATGGCGGCACGTAGCGCTTCGCCGGGCGTGCCGTCGAATGCGGGCGTCATCACGGTCCAGAACAGGCTGTGGTTGGCGTGGCCACCGCCCTGGTTGCGCACGGCGGTCTGCAGGCGCTCCGGCAGGCTGTCGAAGCGGCGCAGCAGCTGCTCCACCGGCTCCTCTTCCAGCCCGCTGCCGGCCAGCGCGGCGTTCAGGTTGTTGATGTAGGTCTGGTGGTGGCGGGTGTGGTGGATCTCCATGGTCTGCGCATCGATGTGTGGCTCCAGGGCATCCACGGCGTAGGGCAGGGCGGGCAGGGTGTGGGGCATGGTTGTTGTCTCGTGGCTGAGGGAAAGCGGGTGGGCGGTGGAGAGGGCGCGTTGCGAGGACCTCTCAGTGCAGCGTGCCGGTGCTGGCGGCGCGTCGCGCCAGCGTGGCGTCGATGCGGATGGCATGCTCGCCGTGCTGCTGGCGGAACTGCACCAGTGCCGCGTAGGCCTCGCGCAGGTGGCGGATGGCGGCCGTGCGCAGGGGGGCCGGCAGGTCGGGGTCGGCGGCGGCCTCGGCCAGGCTGTTGTGGATGGCGCACAGCGTGGTGGCGGCGCCGTCCAGGCGGCCCAGGCAGGCCTGGGTGTCGGCAAGGTTGAGATAGCTGACCACCAGCGCGGCCACCGCGTCGTCCGCCTGCGGCCAGTCATCGAAATGCAGCAGCACGATGTTGCGGGCTTCTTCGTAGCACTGCAGGGCCTGCTCGAAGGCCTCGTCACCGAAGAGGGCGTTGCCCTTGCGGGTCATCTGCTTCCAGTGCTCGCCGGCGACCGGCTCGGCGGAGGGGGTGTGTGGCATGGCGATTGGTGGCGACCAGGGGCGAATGACCGGTTGGGGGGCGGGGGGCTCGTGACGCGTGGTGATCAATGCGCGGATCAACGCTGCTACGCGTGCCGGTGTGGCGCGGGGAAGCACTTGTCGAGCACGGGCGATTGCAGCTCGCCGCGGCAGCGCTGCACGGCGGCGTCCACCGCGCGCAGGGCAATCGGGTCATGCGGGTGCAGTAGCGACACGATGCGTGCCTGCGCGGCCGGCGCGTAGGCCAGGCACAGGCGCCGCCAGCGCCACGGCAGCGCGGAGTCACTGGCGCTGCGCAGCAAGGTCTGCAGCGTGCGCAGCCGGGTGCTCACAGGGTTGCAGGCGCGACGGCGCAGCAGTTCGTCGGCGCAGGCCAGGTAGTCGTCGATCAGCCCGCTGTCGGTGGTGGCCAGCGCGCAACGCAACTGCCACTGCAGGTGCAGCCAGTGTTCGTACAGGGCGGGTGTGGTGAGGGGGATCGACACGAGGGGGATCGACATGAGCGGGATCGGGGTGGAGTCCGGTCAGACCAGCGCGGTGTCCAGCACCATCATCAGCACGAAGCCCAGCAGCAGGCCGGTGGTGGCGTAGCGTTCGTGCCCCTGGCGGTGCGATTCGGGAATCACTTCGTGGCTCACCACGAACAGCATGGCGCCGGCCGCGAAGGCCAGGCCCCAAGGCAGCAGCGGCGCGCTGTAGCTCAGGGCGGCGGCGCCCAGCACGGCGGCGATCGGCTCGACCAGCCCCGACGCGGCGCCCAGCAGGGCGGCCGGCCAGCGACGGATGCCGGCGCTCTGCAAGGCCAGCGCGACGACCAGGCCTTCCGGCACGTCCTGGATGGCGATGCCGGTGGCCAGTGCGGCAGAGCGCGCCGGGTCGGTACCCGCGGCGGACACGCCGATGGCCAGCCCCTCCGGGATGTTGTGCAGCACGATCGCGAAGATGAACAGCCACAGGCGGCGGATGCGCAGGCTGCTTTCGGCGCCCGCACCGCCGAAGAAGTGCTCGTGGGGTAGTTGGCGCTCCAGCAGCATCAGGCAGCCGGCGCCCAGCAACAGGCCGCCACCGGTGATGAGCGCCGCGCTCCACGCACCGTGCCCCTGGCTCTGGGCGGCGCCGAGGGCCGGCACGATGAGGGAGAAGCAGGTGGCCGCCAGCATGACGCCCGCGCCGAAGCCCAGCATCGCGTCGTGGATGCGGCGGCCGGGCGCGCGGGCCAGCAGCATCGGCAACACGCCCAGCGCGGTGGCCAGGGCGGCGATGCTGCCGGACGCCAGCGCGGCACGCATCGCGGGCACGACCGCGATCGCCTGCCAGGCGTGGGCGAGGAGGATGACGGCACCGGCCACGACGATGCTCAGGCCGAAGGCGTGCCGGACACGGGCAGTGGTTTTCATCTGGCGGATCAGGGGATACATGGGTTGTTCTCCGTGCTTCTGGCGTTGCGAGGCTGGCGGGCGATTGCATGCGGCAGAAACTATTGCTATTTAAATACGAATTATTCGCATTAGCAACGATATCTTTGAGTGGAGAGGGCGAAGCAGGGTTCCGGACGGACGCATGAAGTTTGTCCGGCCGACACGGGCGGTCGTGGGATGGAGGTCGGGTGGAGGCGCGCTGGAGGCTGTGGCGCGCCTATGGGGAGGGAAGAACGCGGGGTGGCAGGCGCCGCACGCGGAGACGGCGCGCACGTAGCTGGGTGAGCCCCCGCGACGCGCAGCGGGCCAGTGCATCAGGCGCGCGACGGTGGCCGGGTCACCGAGGCCGGTCGCACAAAGAGACAGGAGCTCACTGGCGCGCCCGTGGCTGCTGCACCCTTCCGACGCAGTACAGGTAGGCATCCGCCGACGCCCGTTGCCGTGCCGTCTGACAGGCTTCTCACCTGGGAGCAGCCATATTGGAAGCTCCCGAAGTTCTACCAAGGAGATCGCCATGCAGACCGCAAGCGAAGAAGTCATCGCCCTCGAAAACCGCTTCTGGCAGGCCATCATGGACGAGGACGCCGACACCGCCGTGTCCCTGCTCGACGAACCGGCGCTGATGGTGAGCTCGCACGGCGCCATGAAGTTCGACCACGCCGGTTACCGCAAGATGGCGGAGATGGGCAGCATGACCGTCAAGGAGTACCGGCTCAGCGACATGCAGGCGGTTTTCCCCAACGCGGATACTGCCGTGCTCACTTATCGCGTCAGCCAGACGCTGTCGATGCGCGACAACGCAGAAGAGGTCCAGCAGAACATGGCGGATTCGTCGGTGTGGACGCGCAGGGACGGCGCCTGGCGTTGCGTCATGCATACCGAGACGCCGGTGGACAAGACGCAGGGCTGAGCACGACTCCGCGAACGGACCGCTCGGCCTGCCAGGCGCCGGTCGCTACTTGATGCGCTGCTTCTCCAGCTTGCGCGCCAGGGTGCGGCGGTGCATGCCCAGGCGGCGGGCGGTTTCGGAGATGTTGAAGTCGCTGGCCACGAGGGTTTCGTGGATGCGTTCCCACTCCAGCGTCTTCAGCGAGGTGGTGCGCTCGGTGAGTTCGACGCCGGCGTCGCCCTGCACGCGCGCGAAGGCCGCCTCGATGTCGTCGGTGTTGGCGGGCTTTGCCAGGTAGTGGCGCGCGCCCAGCTTGATGGCCTCCACCGCGGTGGCGATGCTGGCGTAGCCGGTCAGCACCACGATCATCATGGCGGCGTCATGTTGGTGGAGGGCCTGCACGCAGGCCAGGCCGGAGTCGCCATTCGCCAGCCGCAGGTCCACCACGGCATAGCCGGGGCGATGCTTCTGCAGCAGGCCGTGCACTTCATCCAGGTTGGTCGCGCGCAACACTTCGTAGCCACGCCGCTCGAAGGAGCGGATCAGGGTGCGGGCGAAGGCGTCGTCGTCTTCGACGATCAGCAGCAGGCGCTGGGCGGGATCAGCGGTGGTCATCCGCGTCATCTTCGTGCGGCGGCGCCAGCGCTGCAAGAGGCAAACGGACTTCCACCTCGGCGCCCCCCACGTTGCGGTTGCGCGCGGCGATGCTGCCACCCAGCGCGCGCACTACGTTGACGGCGAGGAACAGGCCGAGCCCGCCACCCGGCCGGCCCTTGCTGGACTGGTAGGGCTTGCCGAAGCGTTCCAGCATGGCGGGGGCGAAGCCCGGGCCTTCGTCGAGCACGCGCAGCACCAGCTCATCGCCCTCGCAATGCGCCAGCAGGCTGGGCGCGGCGTGGGGCGAGGCGTCCAGCGCGTTGTCGACGATGTTGTCGATCATCTGGCGCAGCGCGAAGTCGGAAATCATCGGGAAGTCCGGCGTGTTGCTGCGGTCGTAGTTGAGCCCGAAGACGGCGTTGCGGGTACGTCGCCAGTGCGCCACCAGTTCGTCGAGGAAGGCGTGCAGGGTGGTGACCACCGGCGCCTCGCCACGCGCCTCGCCGGCCGATAGCAGGATGCCGCTGACGATGGTCTTGCAGCGCTGCAGCTGTAGCTGCATCTCTTCCATCTCTTCGCGCAGTTCCGGCTCGCCGGCGAAGGGGGCCATGCGCGTCCAGTCGCCGAGGATCACCGACAGCGTCGCCAGCGGGGTGCCCAGTTCATGCGCTGCCCCGGTGGCCAGCAGGCCCATGCGCACGATGTGCTCTTCCTCGGCGGCACGCTGGCGCAAGTCGGCCAGGCGCGCGTCGCGCGCGCGCAGGTTGCGCCCGATCCGTACCAGGAAGATCGTCAGCAGTGCGGCGTTCAGCAGGAAGCACAGCAGCAGGCCGCCCGCGTAGTGGGTGGATACCGCGCCGTTCTGGATCTCGGGTTCCGGCAGGGGCTGGTACCACTGCGTCAGCGCGGCGAAGCACAGGCCGGTGACGCCGACGATGGTCCAGGTGTGATGCGGACGCAGCAGCACCGAGGCCACCGCGACCTGCAGCAGGTACAGGAAGATGAAGGGGTTGGTGATGCCGCCGGAATAGTAGAGCTGGGCGCTGAGCACGCCGACGTCCACCAGCAGGCCGGCCAGCAGCTCGCGGTCGCCGATGTGTGACGCGCTGCGGCTGCGCAGCCAGCACGCGGCGTTGAACAGGGCCAGCACGCCCAGCGTGCTGAGCATCGCCCCCAGCGGCAGGTCGATGCCGAGCACGACGTGCACGGCGATTATGGTCAGCAGTTGTCCGCCGACGGCCAGCCAGCGTAGCTGGATGAGCTGCAGCAGGTTGCTGCGGCCCGCGAGGGTGTCGGCGGCCTGCGTGGCCTCTCCCTGAGCGGTGCGCGGCGCGGCGGCGCTCATGCGGGAGGGGTCAGCTGCGCTCGGTGGCGAGGCTTGCCGCGGCGCGACGGCGCTGCGCCCGGTGTTCGATGGCGACGGCGTAGGCCAGGGCCACGGCGGTCATGGCGGCGAGCACGAACCAAGTCAGTGCGTAGCCGAGGTGGCTGTTGTTGAAGTGCAGCACGGTCAGGCCGGCGCGCGGCCAGCCCAGCGGCGCATCGTTGTCGGCGGTGGCGTCGACGAAATAGGGGGCGATCGAAGGGGCGATCGAGGACGCACCTGCGCCGGGCTGCGTGCCGCCGCCCAGCCCGCGGGCCTGGGCGATGGCCTCGACGTCGCGCGAGTACCAGCGGTTCTCGGTCGGTGCGTTGTCCTGCAGCAGGCGGCCCTTGGGTTCGCTGAGACGCAGCAGGCCGGACACGGTCTGCACCCCCTCGGGTGCGGGCTGGTCGCGCTGTGCGGGGTCGCGCTTGTCCGCCGGCACGAAGCCGCGATTGACGATCACCCAGTAGCCTTGCTCGGTCTGCAGCGGCGTCAGTACCCAGTAACCGGTGCCCAGCGCGGTGGAGGCCTGCACCAGGGTTTCCCGGTCGTTGGCGAAGCGGCCACGCAGCGTGACGCGACGGTATTCGGCGTCTGCGTCGGCCTGCACCTCCCAGTCCGCGGGGCCCGGCGCGGCGATCGGCGCGGCCTTCTGGTGCTCGGCGATGCGGCCGATCAGGTCGGTCTTCCAGGCCAGGCGGTCGAGCTGCCACATGCCCAGCGCGACGAAGGTGGCGAAGGCGAACAGGCCGGTCAGCAGCAGCGCCGCCCAGGCCAGCGGCCGCCGCCGGGTGTCTTCGCGTGGGTCCGTGACTGGCGATGTCGTCGTCATGGCATGGCTCTCATGTCGTGCGTGGGCATCATGTTGGTGTTCAGGTGGTACATGACCCAGATGGAGCCGGCCAGCATGATGACCACCAGCGCGATCGTGAAGATCAGCGCCAGCATGGACCAGCCGCCCTCGATCTTCGAGTTCATGTGCAGGAAGTAGATCATGTGCACCACGATCTGCACCGCGGCGAAGCCGAGGATCACGAAGGCGGTGAGCCCCGGCGTCGGCAGCACGTTGCCCATCACCAGCCAGAACGGGATGGCGGTGAGGATCACCGACAAGATGAAGCCCTGCACGTAGCCCTTCACCGAGAAGTGGTAGTGATCGCCGTCGTCATGGTGGTCATGGTGGTCGTGGTGAGCGTGGTCGCCATGACCGTCACGGCTCGCATGGCCGTGCTGATGGTCGTGCTCGTGGTGGTGTCCGGTGGCGCTCATGGCAGCACTCCCATCAGGTAGACGAAGGTGAAGACGCCGATCCACACGACGTCGAGGAAGTGCCAGAACATCGACAGGCACATCAGGCGACGCCTGTTCTCGGCGATCAGGCCGTATTTCTTCACCTGGAACATCAGGGTCACCAGCCAGATGCAGCCGAAGGTGACGTGCAGGCCGTGGGTGCCCACCAGCGTGAAGAAGGCCGACAGGAAGGCACTGCGCTGCGGACCGGCACCCTGGTGGATCAGGTGGGCGAACTCGTAGATCTCGATGGCCAGGAAGCCCAGGCCCAGCAGGCCGGTGACGCCCAGCCAGCCCAGCACCTGCGCCTTGCGCTTGTTCTGCGCGCCGATCATGGCGAAGCCGTAGGTGATCGACGACAGCAGCAGCAGCGCGGTGTTGAAGGCCACCAGCTGCAGGTCGAACAGGTCGGCGCCGGACGGGCCCGCCGCGTAGCTGCGGCCGAGTACCGCGTAGGTGGCGAACAGCACCGCGAAGATGAGGCAGTCGCTCATCAGGTACAGCCAGAAGCCCAGCAGCGTGCCCTGTTGCGGGTGATGGTCGCCGTTGTCGTAGAACACCGGCTCCTCGTGGCTTGCTGCGTCGGCGCCGTTGGCGGCGGCAAGAGTCGGTTGAAGGCTCATGTCGTGTCGCCTCAGGCTTGCGCGGCGGCCAGCGCACGGGTGCGCTCGTCTTCGCTGCGCGTCACTTCCTCGGCGGGAATGTAGTAGTCGCGCTTGTAGTTGAAGGTGTGGATGATCGTCGCTGCGACGATCGCAACCAGGGCGAGGGCGGACAGCAGCCACATGTGCCAGATCAGGGCGAAGCCGAGCGCCGTCGACAGGCCGGCGATGATGATGCCGGCGGCGGTGTTCTTCGGCATGTGGATGGCCTTGAAGCCGCTGACCGGGCGCCGGTGGCCGCGACGCTTCATGTCGTGCCAGGCGTCGTTGTCATGCACCACCGGCGTGAACGCGAAGTTGTAGGCGGGCGGCGGCGAGGAGGTGGACCACTCCAGGGTGCGGCCCTCCCACGGGTCGCCGGTAATGTCGCGCAGTTGCTCGCGGCGCAGGTAGCTGACCACCAGCTGGATCAGGAAGGAGGCGATGCCCAGCGCGATCAGCACCGCGCCGAAGGCGGCGATCTGGAACCAGATCTGCAGCGAGGGATCGTCGAAGTGGCTCATGCGGCGGGTGATGCCCATCAGCCCCAGCACGTACAGCGGCATGAAGGCGAAGAAGAAGCCGATCTGCCAGAACCAGAAGGAGCACTTGCCCCAGAACGGGTCCAGCTTGAAGCCGAAGGCCTTGGGGAACCAGAACACGATGCCTGCCATGAGGCCGAACAGCACCCCGCCGATGATCACGTTGTGGAAGTGCGCCACCAGGAACAGGCTGTTGTGCAGCACGAAGTCGGCCGGCGGCACGGCGAGCAGCACGCCGGTCATGCCACCGATGACGAAGGTGACCATGAAGCCCACGGTCCACAGCATCGGCACGTCGAACTGGATGCGCCCGCGGTACATCGTGAACAGCCAGTTGAAGATCTTCGCCCCGGTGGGGATCGAGATGATCATCGTGGTGATGCCGAAGAAGGAGTTCACGCTGGCGCCCGAGCCCATCGTGAAGAAGTGGTGCAGCCACACGAGGTAGGACAGGATGGTGATCACCACCGTGGCGTACACCATCGAGGCGTAGCCGAACAGGCGCTTGCGGCTGAAGGTGGACACCACTTCGGAGAAGATGCCGAAGCAGGGCAGGATCAGGATGTACACCTCGGGGTGGCCCCAGATCCAGATCAGGTTCACGTACAGCATGGCGTTGCCGCCCAGGTCGTTCGTGAAGAAGTTGGTGCCGAGGTAACGGTCAGCGGTGAGCAGCGCCAGCGCGGCGGTGAGCACCGGGAAGGTGGCGACGATCAGGACGTTGGTGCACAGGGACGTCCAGCTGAACACCGGCATCTTCATCATCGTCATGCCGGGCGCGCGCATCTTGATGATGGTCGCTATCAGGTTTATGCCCGACAAGGTGGTGCCGACCCCCGCGACCTGTAATGACCATAAGTAGTAATCGACGCCGACCCCGGGGCTCTGCAGGATGCCCGACAGCGGCGGGTAGGCCAGCCAGCCGGTGCGCGCGAACTCGCCGACGAACAGCGAGGCCATGACCAGCACGGCGCCGCCGGCGGTCATCCAAAAGCTGAAGTTGTTCAGGAAGGGGAAGGCCACGTCGCGCGCGCCGATCTGCAGCGGCACCACGTAGTTCATGAAGCCGGTGACCAGCGGCATCGCCACGAAGAAGATCATGATCACGCCGTGGGCGGTGAAGATCTGGTCGTAGTGGTGCGGCGGCAGGTAGCCCAGGTTGTCACCGAAGGCCACGGCCTGCTGCAGGCGCATCATCAGCGCGTCGGCGAAGCCGCGCAGCAGCATCACCAGGCCGAGGATGATGTACATGATGCCGATCTTCTTGTGGTCGATGCTGGTCAGCCAGTCACGCCACAGCGGGCCCCACACGCGGTACTTCGTCATCAGGGCGAGCATGGCGGCGCCGCCGAGCACCACCATGGCGAAGGTGGCCCAGATGATGGGGTCGTGGGGAATCGCGTCCGGGCCGAGGCGGCCGAACACGAGCTTGTATAGGTCGAGGGATTCTGTGGGCATCTGTCGAGCGCTCGCGTGAGCGGCCGCCTCAGTTGAGGGCGGTCGCGGCGGGGAGTTGGTCGGCCGGGATCGGGTCGGCCGACAGCGTGTTGGCGGAAAGCGGGCCGGCGGTCACCGGCAGCGGCGCGCCGCTCGGGTTGTCGGGCGTGCACAGGGCCGCGCCGACGTACAGGCGGGTGCCGCCGCGCCACTGCGTGCTTTCGAGGTAGGCGAGGCCGGCGCGACCCATGCCGCCGGCGGCGTCGATGGCCATCATCTCGGACATGCACATCTTGCTGGCATCGACGCAGCGGTTGACGATGGCCTCGAAGAGTTTCGGATCGACATTGCCGAAGCGGCGCACCGGCTCGCGCGTGCTGGGTTGTTCCAGCTGCAGGAAGACCTTGCGGTTCAGTTCCTCGCCATCCTTGCGGTGGGCCTCGACCCAGCGCTCGAAGCCGGCATCCGACAGGCCGTGGAACTTGAACCGCATGTGCGAGAAACCGTCGCCGCTGAAGTTGGCGGAGAAGCCGTCATACACGCCCGGGCGGTTGATCACCGCGTGCAGCTTGGTCTCCATGCCCGGCATGGCGTAGATCATGCCGGCCAGCGCCGGCACGTAGAAGGCGTTCATCACCGTCGACGAGGTGATCTGGAACTGGATCGGGCGGTCCACCGGCACGGCCATCTCGTTCACCGTGGCGATGCCCTGCTCCGGGTAGAGGAACAGCCACTTCCAGTCCAGCGCCACGACCTGCACCACCATCGGCTTGACCTGCGGGTCCAGCGCGCGGGTGGCGTCGATGCGCTCCAGCGGTCGCCACGGGTCCAGCTTGTGGGTGCTGATCCAGGTCAGCGCGCCCAGCGCGATGATGATCAGCAGCGGTGCGCCCCAGATGACCAGCTCCAGGCGGGTGGAGTGGTCCCAGTCCGGGCTGTAGGTCGCTTCCTTGTTCGATTCGCGGTAGCGCCAGGCGAACAGCAGCGTCAGGGCGATCACCGGTACGATGATCAGCAGCATCAGCAGCGTGGAGGTGACGATCAGATCCGCCTGCTGGGCGGCAATGTCGCCCGAGGGATTCATGACCACCATGTCGCAACCACCGAGGAACAGCGCTGACAGCAGAGCAGGCAGCACGATCCCGGGATTGCTGCAGCCGCGGAGGGGCGGGCGGGAGGCGTGAGGCATGGAGTGTATCGAAGACATTGAACTTCCGGGCGCACGGGAAATCCTTACTTGTGCGCGGCGGTGCAATATAGCCTTATTGACCTGGATCAACGATAGGACATTTTGTCCTACCCTCCCAACCCCAGAGCCACACAGAGCTTTCGCCATGACAGATACAACAAGTCCCGCGACGCCGGTCATCTACCGCCCGGTGCCGCAGAGAGAGACAAGCAGCATCCACGATTCCGAGAAGCGCACCCAGCAGGAGCACGAGCGGGTCGCACCGGGGGACATCGCCGTCGGCGTGGTGATCGGCCGCGCCTCGGAATACTTCGATTTCTTCGTCTTCGGCATTGCCTCGGTGCTGGTGTTCCCGGCGGTTTTCTTCCCGTTCGTGGATCGCCTGCAAGGCACGCTGTATGCATTCCTGCTGTTCGCCTCGGCCTTCGTGGTACGGCCCTTCGGCACGCTGATCGGCATGGAGATCCAGCGCCGCTTCGGCCGCAGCACCAAGCTGACCGCCGCGCTGTTCCTGCTCGGTTGCTCCACCGCCGGCATGGCCCTGCTGCCCGGCTATGAAAGCCTGGGCGTGGCGGCTATCGCACTGCTCGCGCTGTGTCGCATCGGCCAGGGCATCGCCATGGGCGCGTCCTGGGATGGCCTGCCGTCGCTACTGGCGCTGAATTCCCCGCCGCATCGGCGTGGCTGGTACGCCATGCTGGCGCAACTGGGCGCGCCGCTGGGCTTCCTGATCGCCTGCGCCCTGTTCGCTTACTTGTGGGGCAACCTGCAGACCAGCGACTTCCTCGGCTGGGGCTGGCGCTATCCGTTCTACGCCGCCTTCGCCATCAACGTGGTGGCGCTGTTCGCGCGGCTGCGCCTGGTCGTGACGCATGAGTACGAGCGCGATCTCGAGGACTTCGAACTGGAGCCCTGCAACGAGAGCGAGCTGTTCCGCGAGCAGGGCACCAACATCCTGATCGGTGCCTTCGCGGCGCTGGCGAGCTTCGCGCTGTTCCACATCGTCACGGTGTTCCCGCTGTCATGGATCCTGCATTACTCCGACCAGGCCATCGGCGACTTCCTGGGCGTGCAGATCGTGGGCGCCTTGCTGGCCGCTGCCGCCATGCCGGTGTCCGGCCTGGTGGCCGACCGCGTGGGACGGCGCAGCACGCTGGCATTGCTGGCCATCCTGATCGCCGTGTTCAGCCTGCTGGTGCCCTTCCTGCTCGACGGCGGCGTGCTCGGCCAGGATCTGTTCATCCTCGTCGGCTTCGTGCTGCTGGGCCTGTCCTACGGGCAGGCAGCGGGCACGGTGACAGCCAATTTCGCACCGCGCTTCCGCTACACCGGTGCGGCGCTGACCTCCGACCTCGCCTGGCTGATCGGCGCGGCCTTCGCGCCACTGGTCGCGCTGGGCCTGTCGTCGCGCTTCGGGCTGATCGCGGTGACGGTGTACCTGCTGTCCGGCTGCGCCTGCACCCTGCTGGCCCTGCGCGCCAACAAGTGGTTGTCCGAGCGTGATGACGCCACCGCTTGATGTGACGGACAAGAAAACGCCGGCCTGTTGGCCGGCGTTTTTCTTTGTACCGCGGTACTGAAGCCTTCCGTTTACCAGAGGGTCTCGCGTTCCGCCGTGGCGCCGATCTTGTGGATGGTCAGGTCGGCGCCGGCGAATTCTTCCTCCGGGTCCAGGCGCAGTCCGCTGATCAGCTTCAGCGTTCCATAGACGATGCCGGCGCCCACGACTGCGACCGCGATGCCCGCCAGCGTGCCGATGATCTGCGCCATCAGGCTGACGCCACCGAGGCCGCCGAGTGCCTGGCTGCCGAAGATGCCGGCCGCGATGCCGCCCCAGGCACCGCACAGGCCGTGCAGCGGCCATACGCCCAGCACGTCGTCGATCTTCCAGCGGTTCTGCGTCAGCGTGAACAGGATGACGAACAGCGCGCCGGCGATGCTGCCGATGACCAGTGCGCCCAGCGGGTGTACCAGGTCGGAGCCGGCGCAGATGGCGACGAGGCCGGCGAGCGGGCCGTTGTGCACGAAGCCCGGGTCGTTGCGGCCGACCAGCAGGGCCGCCAGGGTGCCGCCCACCATCGCCATCAGCGAATTGACCGCCACCAGGCCACTGATGGCTTGCGCGGTCTGCGCGCTCATCACGTTGAAGCCGAACCAGCCGACGGTGAGGATCCAGGCGCCGAGGGCCAGGAAGGGGATGCTGGAGGGCGGGTGGGCGGCGATCGCGCCGTCATTGCCGTAGCGCCCGCGCCGCGCGCCGAGCAGCAGCACGGCGACGAGGCCGATCCAGCCGCCCACCGCATGCACCACCACGCTGCCGGCGAAGTCGTGGAACCTGGCGCCGTAGCTGGCTTCCAGCCAGGCCTGCAGGCCGAGGTTGCCGTTCCAGGCGATGCCTTCGAAGAAGGGGTAGACGAAGCCGACCAGCAGGAAGGTGGCGGCCAGTTGCGGTGAGAACTTCGCGCGCTCGGCGATGCCGCCGGACACGATGGCCGGGATGGCGGCGGCGAAGGTCAGCAGGAAGAAGAACTTGGTCAGGTCGTAGCCGCTCTTCTGCGCCAGCACTTCGGCGCCGCTGAAGAAATTGACGCCGTAGGCGATGCTGTAGCCGATGAAGAAGTAGGCGATGGTGGACATGGCGAAGTCGCTGAGGATCTTCACCAGCGCGTTCACCTGGTTCTTCTTGCGGACGGTGCCGACCTCCAGGAAGGCAAAGCCGGCGTGCATGGCGAGCACCATGATGGCGCCAAGCAGGATGAAAAGAACGTCGTTAGGGCTGTGTGTCTGCTCCACTTTGGGGCTCCGTGATGATTGACGGCGGTGGATGAAGCAGAAAGCGAGCCAGATTTTTCTGGTTATTATTCAGTCGCTTATGTAGCCGCCGCTCGGCTGGAATGCACTTTCATGGTGCTTGTGCATTGCGATCAATGCCCTGTTTTGGTGATTTTGGCCCTGCCTCTGCCCCGCATACGAGCCGGTTTGCCGCAGCTCATGGGCAGGTCTGGTGCGCGTGGTTTGCACGTGGCCAATGTGGGCCGTGCGCGGCTGACGACAGCCAGCCTGTGGAGCCGGCTGGATCACCCGCACGGGCGGGGAAGGGTCTGGTGGCGCGGAGAACGATTCAGCGGATCAGGCCGCCGCGCGGGCCAGGTAGGCTGGCACCGCGTCCGCCGCCATCGGGCGGGCGAACAGGTAGCCCTGGAATTCGTCGCAACCCAGGCCGATGAGGGTGGCGAGTTCCAGTTCGTTCTCGACGCCTTCGGCCACCACCTTCATGCCGAGGCCGTGGCCGAGCGAGATGACTGCGCGCGGGATCAGCAGGCCCTGCCCGCCGCGGTCGCAGCCGCTGACGAACGAGCGGTCGATCTTCAGCGTATCCAGCGGCAGGCGGCCCAGGTAGGCCAGCGACGAGTAGCCGGTGCCGAAGTCGTCCACCGCCACGCCGACGCCCAGCGCCTTGATGTCGGCCAGCACCCTTGCGGTGTGCGCGACGTCGCCGACCAGCATGCTCTCGGTGATCTCCAGTTCCAGCGCGCGTCCGTCGAGGCCGGTGGTCTCCAGCGTGTCGCGCACCAGGCTGGCGATGTCCTGCTCCTGGAACAGGCGGGCGGAGAGGTTCACCGCGACATGCAGCGGTGCGCTTCCCGGTGTGCTGCCCTTCGTGCGTGGCCAGGCGCGTGCCTGCAGGCAGGCCTCGCGCAGCACGAAGGTGGTCAGCGCCGGCATGAGGCCGATTTCCTCGGCAATCGGAATGAACTTGGCGGGTGACACCGCGCCGCATTCCTCGCTGGTCCAGCGCAGCAGCGCCTCGAAACCGGTGACGCGGCGATCGGCGCCGACCTTGGGCTGGAACACCACGCAGAACTCGTCGCGCTCCAGCGCGCCGCGCAGCGAGGACTCCAGTTGCAGGCGTTCAGTGGCCGCGGTGTTCAGCGAGCCGGTGAAGAAGCTGTACTGGTTCTTGCCGCGCGACTTGGCGAGATACATCGCGGCGTCGGCGTGACGCATGAGGGTGTCGAGGTCGTCGCCATCCGCAGGGTAGCGCGCCGCGCCGATGCTGCATGACACGCGCAACTCCTGCTCCTCCACCACCAGTGGTTCGGCGATGCTCGCCAGCACGCGGTCGAGGATGCGTTCGGTCTCGCCGTCGGTGCCGTGGTCGGTGAGGATCAGCACGAACTCGTCGCCGCCGTAGCGCGCCACCGTGTCGCTGTCGCGCAGGCAGTGCGCCAGCCGTTGCGAGACCTCGACCAGCAGGCCGTCGCCGGCGGCGTGGCCGAGGCTGTCGTTGATCAGCTTGAAGTTGTCGAGATCGATGAAGGCCACGCTGACGCCACCGCCATGGCGCCGGGTGACGCGGATGGCATGCTCCAGGCGCTCGTCCAGCAGGTGGCGGTTGGGCAGGCCGGTCAGCAGGTCATGGTTGGCCTGGTACTCCAGCTGGGCCTGTACGCGGCGGCGCTCGCTGACGTCTTCCACCGTGCCTTCGTAATACAGCACGCTGCCGTCGGGGGCCACCACGGCGTGCGCGTTCTCGGCGATCCAGATGCGCTGGCCGTCGCGACGCATGACCTCGGACTCGAAGGCGACGACGCGGCCATGTTCGCGGATGCGGCGCTTGAATTCGGCGCGCCGCTTCGGGTCGACGTACAGATGGGTGCCGATGTCCTGCAGCGATGCCATCAGCTCGCTGGGCGAGGCGTAGCCGTACAGCCTGGCCAGCGCCGGGTTGGCGGCCAGGTAGTGGCCGTCGACGCTGGTCTGGAAGATGCCGATCGCCGAGTTGTCGAAGATGCTGTGGTAGCGCAGCTCGGTCTCGATCTGCTGCTGCAGCGCGGCGACCTGCAGGGTGATGTCCTGCACGAAGCCCTCCAGCACCATCTGGCCATGTTCGTCGCGCACCTGCGTGCCCCGTTCGACGACCCAGCGCACACCGCCGTCGCGATGGTTGATGCGGTACTCCACGCGGTAGCGGTCGCCGGCCGCCAGCGCGGCCTCGATCTGCTCGCGCACGGTGTTGCGGTCTTCGGGATGGGTGATGGTCTCGTAGCTGATCTCGCGATTGCCGACCAGCGCCTCGCCGCCGTAGCCGGTGAGCACGCGGCAGCCTTCGCTGACGTACTGCATGGTCCAGTGCGCATCGATTGCGCAGCGGAACACCATGCCGTCGAGGTTGCGCTCCAGCGTGCTGAGCATGCGCTGGTGGTCCACGCCCGCGCGCAGCTCGGCAGTCGTGCCGGCCAGGTCATTGCTGCGATGGCGGGTGAAGAGCCTGTGCAGGCTGATCGCGTCTTGCATGGATAGGTTTCTCAGCCCGGCTGTACCGTTTCGTTGCTGGCGAGGCGGCTGTGCTGGTCCAGCATCTCGCCGATCTGGTGGCCGCAGTGGCGGGCCCACGCGTACACCGCGTCGATGGCCGAGGTGGCGGTAGCGAAGTAGCTCTCCGCGCCTATCCTCACTTCGCTGCCGGTCAGTATGTCGCGGCGCACCGTCCCCAGCAGGCTGTCGACCGCCTGGCGTGCCAGTACGGTAACGGATTCCACGGACCCGCCGCCGGCCTGTCCGATCAAGGTCGTGGCGCGGGTCACGAGGAACATCAGGCGCACCCGGGCGACCGGCGAGCAGTGCCGTTGCGCGGCCGCGGCGGCGCCGATGGCGCGGATCTGGCCGAGGCATTCCGCCAGTGCCGGCAGGTGGTTGGTGTAGTTGCGCACCAACGGTGCGGGCAGGCGGTCCTGCGAGGGCAGTTCGATGCGCGCCTCGCCGAGGGCGGCGAGCCAGTCGAGCGCGCGGCCGATCAGCTGGGTGTGCAGGGCGATGCTCTGTTCGATGGACTGGGTGGGCAGCTTCTCGATCAGCTCGTTCCAGCGGTGGCGGAACAGCACCAGTTCGTTGTGGGTGATGCAGGGCCGCGGCATGTCGGCCTCGGCCTTCACGGTGCGGGCAAGGCTGCCGAGTGCGGCATCGATGTCGCGACGGCGCTCGCGCAGGGGCGCCTCGAAACTGGTGTCGCCGCCCAAGCGTGCGCTGCTCATGCCGCGGTGCTGTTGCAGCAGCTTCACCAGTTCCAGCAACTGCTCGCAGTCCTGGCGGGCCATGCCGACGCGGGACTGCACGGCGACGTGCTGCCTGCGCTGCCACCAGAACAGGGCGGCGGCGGCAAGGACGGGAACGGCCAGCAGCAGGAGAAGGGTCAGCACGGGCGCGGGCCTCTCGCAGCGGAGCGATCCAGGGAGTGAGCGGGGTGGTGTGGAGGTTTCATGCGGGCTGGTGTGGAGCGCTGGTTTGCAGGTCGGGTTGCACGTTGGCTCGCGGATCGGATCGGGTCGGGCGTGGGGTGTGGTTGAGGGTGGGTGGCACGAGTGGGCCGCGGGTGGGGCGCGCTCACTCGTAGCGATAGGCCTGCAGGGTGTCGTTGAGCTGGCCGGCCATCTGGTCGAGGTAGCGCGACAGTTCGCGGTTGTCGCGCACCAGCGCCTCGTTGCGCTCGGCGAGGCTGGCTACCTGCTCGATGTCGCGGGCCAGGCTCTGGCTCGCGCTGCTCTGTTCGTGGCTGGCGGTGGCGATCTCGCGGATCGCGCCGAGGTTGCGGCCCACCGTGTCGCGGATGCCGGCAAGCGCGCCCAGCATGTCCTGCATGTCGCCACTGCCCTCCCGCACCTGCAGGCCGGCGTGCTGCAGCGCCTGCATCAGCTCGCTGCCGCCGCTGCGTACCACCTGGATGCGGGCCTGGATGTCGCGGGTGGCGGCGCTCGTGCGCTCGGCCAGTTTGCGTACTTCGTCGGCCACCACCGCGAAGCCGCGGCCGTCCTCGCCAGCGCGCGCGGCCTCGATGGCGGCGTTGAGCGCCAGCAGGTTGGTCTGGGTAGCGATCTCCGCGATGAGGGTGGCGATGTGCTCGATCTCGCCACTGCGCGCGACCAGTTCTTCGCCGCACTGCGCGGTGGCCTGCAGGCTGTCGCCGATGTCGTGCATGCGCCGGGCCAGCGTCTGGCCGCGGTCGTTGCCGTCGCGGGCGGCGGTCTCGGCGGCGTCGGCAAAACTGGCGGCGTCCTGCGCCAGTTCGCGGGACATCGCGAGGCTTTGCGAGAGTTCTTCCAGGGCTGCGGCGGAGGACACGGTGATGTCGCGCTGGGCACGCACGCCGTCGTCACCGTTGCAGGCGTTGCTGTTCGATTCCGCTGCGACGCTGGACAGCTCGCGGGAGGCGCGCGACAGGCCGAGCAGCAGGCGGGCGAGGTTGCGTGCCATGGCGTTGAAGCGCTCATTGATGCCCGCGCTGTCGCTGCCGGGCGCGGTGCTGGCGATGCGGCAGGTGAGGTCGCCTTCCGCCAGGCGCTCGGCGAAGTGGGTCAACAACACCGCCTGCCGTCGCTGCTGGCGGGCCAAGGCAAACCGCCAGGCCAGGCTGGCCCCGACAAGCATGGCGCCGGACGCCGCTGCCATCGTGCCGGCTCCCTGCCAGGCTGCACCGAGCAGGAAGGCGCCGGCAAGCGCGAGGCTGGCGCGCAGCAGGGTGTTGGCCTGGCGTCCCGCGATCGCTGCTGCGGAGGGTGCGGCTACGGTGCCGGGAGTCGGATCGGGGGTGTGCATGGGGCGGAAGGACGAAGTGCCTGGACTTCCTTCCGCAAATTGCGTGCCACGGGGCGGCTCACGCTACCCGCCCGCAAATGCCGCCTGCGGGTGAAAACGCGCCGGATTTTGTAGGACCGCTTCTTACACGCCGGTTGGGGCTGTGGACAGTCGGGCTTCCAGCGTGGTGCGGCCCCGGCACTGAAACAGTGCCGGGGCCGCGGTACAGGCGCCGGCCGCTCGGGCCGGCTGTCCTGCCGGTTCAGCGACTCAGCAGGCGGCGCAGGGCGCCGTGGGCTGCGAGCAGCAGCAGGGCCAGGGGGCTGGCGCCGGCGAGGCGAAGGGTTTCGCCGTCGGCGGCGGCATGGGCATACGAGCGGGAACTGGTGGCATACATGGCGGACTCCTTGTCGGTCTGGGCTTCACGGTGAAGCGCCCTGACTTCAAGTTAGTCAGGCTATCGAAACCTTGCCAATCGTTAGTTTGGATATATGCATCAGCAAATGCTATGCAGTGCAGCAAAAAGCTCGATGACGCGCCTCCCGGGGGGCTGTTACGAGTCACCGATGCGTCTCGTCACCGGCGCCGGACGAGGCGGTTCCTCGGCCTTGGGCCGTGGTGGCCGCGGCGGCCTGGGTTTGGGAGGCGGCCGTCCGCCCGGCCACAGGGGCGGTCGGGCATACACCGGCCATTCGGCGTAGCTGTCGTCGGGCACGCCGTCGAGCATGGCGTCCACTTCGTCCTCGCAATCCACGCCGCGGTTGCGCTCGCAGCGTTCGATCATGCGCTGGCGTTGGGCCGCGCGATCGTCGTCGGTGGCCGCTGCGGCGGCGGGGGCCTGGGCCGCGCGCTGGGGGGCCGCGGCGGGGGCAGGGCTGGCCGTCGGCGCTGATCCGCCAGCGGGCTGTGGGGGGCGGGTCACCACGTTCACGCCGCCTTCGACGACACGGGCGCGGACGCCCGGCGGGGGTGAATCCCCGTAATGCGTACGCCCCTGCGCATCGACCCATTTGTAGGTCTGCGCCTGCACCGACCCGGCCGTCAGGAGTGCGGCGGCAAGCAAGGCCCCGTGAATCGCGGGCAGGAGTGTGAGCATTCTCATGAATGCAGTGTAGGCGATGGACGGCAGCGCCCTTTTTCTTGTCAGGCCTTTTAGAATGACCGGCCGCCGCACTATCTGACAAAGCCTTTTAATTCTGATGTTTAGGGAGAATTTCGCGAGTCTTCTCATGTCGAAAGTTGTCCGACAATATGGCGTGTTTTTACAGGCTGACCATCAGGCATGAGTGCGCTGACGGAAAGGCTCGTCCTCATCTCCCTGCTGTTCGCGCTGGTGTTCGCGGGCTATGCGCTGGTGCGCTGGGCAGGGGACCTGAAACGGATCGGGCATGCCTTGTCGGCCTTCGTGTTCAACATCGCCCTGCCGGTCATGCTGTTCCACCTGATGAGCAACCAGGCGGGCTTTCCGCCGGTGGACATGCGCCTGCTGCTGGCATTTTTCGGCGGATGCCTGCTCGTCTTCCTGCTGGGGCGTTTGGTGGCGGCGCGTGGTTTCGGCCTGGACGGGGTGTCCGGTTCGGTCTTTGCGCTGGGAGGCGTGTTTTCCAACAACGCGATGCTGGGCCTGCCGGTGGCGCGCATCATGCTGGGCGACGCAGCGATACCGGCCGTGGCGCTGGTGATGGTGTTCAACGCCCTGGTGCTGTGGACGTTGGTGACGGTGTCGGTGGAGTGGGCCAGGCACGGCAGCTTCTCGTGGATCGGCTTCGCCCGCACCGGCGGCCGCGTGCTGGCCAACCCCATCGTGATCGGCGTGCTGCTGGGCTGCGGCTGGGGCATGACCGGTTGGCAGTTGCCCCTGACGCTGGACCGCGGCCTTGAACTGGTGGGTGACTCCACCGGGCCGTTGGCGCTGGTCGCGCTGGGCATGAGCCTGGCGGAATTCGGCGTGGTGGCGAGCTGGCGGGTGAGCCTGGCGATCTCCGGCATCAAGCTGTTGCTGCAGCCGCTGGTAGTCTGGCTGCTGGCGCTGGCGCTGGGCCTGCCGGACATCGAGACGCAGGCCGTGGTGCTGCTGGCCTCGATGGCGGTGGGGGCGAACGTGTACCTGATGGCGCGCCAGTTCCGTGCGCTCGAAGGGCCGGTGGCCAGCAGCCTGGTGCTGTCCACCGCGCTGGCGTCGGTCACGACGCCGCTGATGCTCGCGCTGACGCACTGAACACGCTCGCTGCGCCGCAGCGAACGCGATGGTGTGCAGCCGCGCCGGCATGTCATCATGCAGCCGTTCCTGTTGCTGCAAAACCGACCATGTCCCAGGACAAGGCTCCTGTCACCGCGGCCGTACGTGCGCTGCGCCAACACAAGATCGATTTCAGCGATCACCTCTATGCCTACGAAGAGCGGGGCGGCACGGCCACCAGCAGCCGGGAGCTGGGGGTGGACGAGCATGCCGTCATCAAGACGCTGGTCATGGAAGACGACGGCAAGCGGCCGCTGGTGGTGCTGATGCACGGCGACCGCGAGGTGTCCACCAAGAATCTCGCCCGGCATATCGGCGTCAAGACCATTGCACCGTGCAGCCCGGAGGTCGCCAACCGTCACAGCGGCTACGTCGTGGGTGGCACCAGCCCCTTTGGCACGAAGCGCGCCATGCCGGTGTATATGGAGCGCAGCATCCTCGACCTGCCGAGGATTTACATCAACGGCGGCAAGCGCGGGTACCTGGTGGGGCTGGACCCGCAGGCCGTGCTTGCCGTGCTGTCGCCCGAACTGGTGGAGGTGGCTGTATGAGGCAAGGCTATGTGAAGCAAGGCCGTGTGAAGCAAGGCCGTGTGAAGCAAGGACTGCTCGGCGGGAGGGCGCCTTGGGCTGCCGGCCTGATGTTGTCGGCATTGTCGTTGCCGGTGGCCGCGCAGGATCTCTCCCGCTGTGCTGCCGAGGCGGACGATGCCGCACGCCTGCGCTGCTACGACGCGCTCTCCGGCCGCCAGCCTGCAGCACCGGCCCTGCCGGCGACGCCGCCGGCGGCCACCGTCGCGCCGGAAGCCGCACCACGGGAGCGAGGCCTGGACGCCAACGTGGACCGTCAGGCCACTGCACCGGATGGCGGCCTGTTCGTACGCTCCGGGCGCAGCACGCAGACGCTGTCGCAGCGCTGGGAGCTGGACGGCGACGACAAGCGCGGCACCTTCGTGCCACTGCCCTACAAGCCGACCTACATCCTGCCGGCGTTCTACGCCAGCCCGGTGAACGACAACCCGAGCTCGCCGACCCGTGGCGGCAGCTCGGCCAGCGTGCCGTACGAGCAGACCGAGGTGAAGTTCCAGCTCAGCTTCAAGACCAAGCTGTGGCAGAACCTCACGGCGGACAACGGTGACATCTGGTTCGGCTACACCCAGCAGTCGAACTGGCAGCTCTACAACCGCGACCAGTCCGCGCCGTTCCGCGAGACCAACTACGAGCCGGAAGCCTATGCCAGCTTCCGCATGCCGGCTTCGTTCGGGCCATGGAAGATGCTCAACGGCGGCATCGTGCATCAGTCCAACGGCCGTGCCGACCCGCTGTCGCGCAGCTGGAACCGGCTGTTCCTGCTGTTCGGCCTGGAGTCCGGCCCGTACTCCCTGCTGATCAAGCCCTGGTACCGCATCGAGGAAGACGCAGGCAAGGACGACAACCCGGACATCGAGGACTACATGGGACGTGGCGAGGCGCTGGGCATCTACCGCTCCCCGCGTGGTCACGTGTTCTCGTTGCAGTTGCGCCACAGCCTGCGCGGCGGTGACCGCAGCCGTGGTTCGGCCAAGCTGGACTGGGCGTTCCCGCTGACCGAGAACGGCGGGCTCAAGGGCCATCTGCAGTTGTTCAGCGGCTACGGGCAGTCGATGATCGATTACAACCTCTACATGAATGCCATTGGCATCGGCTTGTCGCTGACCGAGTGGCAGTGACGCGTCTCCCGTAGCACCAGCGCCGCGCGGGTGGTTCGCGGCGCCGCTTTCCCCCGCAAACGTCTTTCGTTGCAATGCGTACCTTCTTCGAGCTGGTCCTCGTCGTCACTCCATTGTTCGCGCTGGTCTTCGTCGGGTACGGGCTGGCGCGCTGGGCCGGTTGGGCGAGGGGACTGGGCGGCCCGCTGGCGCGTTTCGTCTTCAACGTGGCGATGCCGGTGATGCTGTTCCACCTCATGAGCGGGTTGTCGAACCTGCCGCCAGTGGACGGCCGCCTGCTGCTGGCCTACTTCGGCGGCTGCCTGATCGTCTTCGTGCTGGGCCGCGTGGTGGCGGCGAAAGTGCTGAAGCTGGATGGAGTGGCCGGCTCCATCCTGGCGCTGGGCGGGGTGTTCGCCAACACCGTGCTGCTGGGCCTGCCGCTGGCACGACTGACCATCGGCGACGCGGCGTTGCCGTCGGTGGCGCTGGTGCTGGTGTTCAATGCGCTGACGCTGTGGACGCTGGTCACGGTGTCGGTGGAGTGGGCGAGGCACGGCAGTTTTTCGGCGGCCGGGTTCGCCAAGACGGCGTTCAAGGTGACCACCAACCCGGTGGTAGCCAGCATCCTGCTCGGCAGTGCCTGGGGATTCATCGCCGGTCATTTCGGCTGGGCCCTGCCACGCTTCATCGAAATGCCGATGGCCTTGCTGGGACAGGCGGCCGGCCCGCTCGCGCTGGTGTCGTTGGGCATGGGGCTGGTGGGTTACGACCCGCGCGCCGGCTGGCGCATCTCGCTGGCCATCTGTGCCCTGAAGCTCATCGCCCACCCCTTGATCGTGTGGGGGCTGGCGAAGCTGTTGCACCTGCCGCCGGTAGAAACCCAGGTGGTCGTGCTGCTGGCTTCGATGGCGGCAGGGGCCAACGTGTATCTGATGTCACGCCAGTTCCGCGTACTGGAAGGCCCGGTGGCGGCCAGCCTGGTGCTGTCCACCGGGCTGGCCGCCATCACCACGCCGCTGGCGCTGATGCTCGCCATGCATTAGCGATGGCGCACCGGCACGGCTTCCGTGTCGGCGCGCCGCTTCGCCGCCTTGGTACCGAGTGAAGGAATAGGACGCGGAAAGGAAAAAGCCCGCCTCTGGGCGGCGGGCTTGTACTGCGGGCCAGGGCACGGACCTGACCGGTGCGGGTTGATTTGCGTGGCGTCCGTCTGCTGACGCTGCCGTTGGCGAACCCGCTTCGAGCCAACACTCCCCCTTCTCCGGGAGCGCGGGGGCGTACTGCCTGCCCCGCGCTGGCTGCCTCCTCCGTCCTGCTTTTATTGTTGTCAGTAGCTGGTCACGTCGCTGGTGCTGACGTTGCAGGCACTGGTGTTCCACTTTTCGCCGACCTTGCTCGGTTCCGAACCCTTCTGCACGCCCTTGTATTCGACGCAGATGGTCGGGCTGCCGGACTTGTAGCCCTTCACACGCAGGTTGCGGATGGTCGCCACGTCGCCGAAGTTGGCGTTGAGGCTGGCGATCTCCTTCACGCCATTGACGCTGACGTTGTTGATCTCGGCCTTGCGCGGACCGCCGTTGTTGGAGCAGTTGCCGCAGCTCTTCCACAGCTTGCCGATGCTGGTCGCCGTGAAGTCGGAAATCTTCACCGTGGAGCCGATGCCGTTGTGCTGGAACACCTTGTCGCTGGCGTTGGACGCCGAGCCGCCGCTCACCGTCATGACCTTGCCGGAGCCGCCCTTCATCGTCGCGGCGTCCTCGCAGACATCCGCCCACACCACGTTCTGCAGCGTGCAGCTACCGGAGCAATGGATGCCGTCGGCGGCCTTGCCGGCAGCCAGGGTGACGTTCTTCAGCGTGGCGCCGTCGGCCAGCGTGAACACCGGTTGCTGGCTCTCGCTCTGGTCGCTGCAACTGGTACCCACCGAGGCGCCGCCGCAATCCACCGTGCCGCTGATGGTGCTGCCCGGTGTGCAGGCGCCGCTACCGCTGCTGCTGCCACCGGACGAACCGCTCGAACTCGACGAGCTGCTGGAAGAAGAACTGGAAGACGAAGAAGAGGACGAGGACGACGAGGTCGATGAACTGCTGGAGCTCGAAGAGGAGCTGGTCGTCGTGCCGGCGTACGAGCACCAACGGGTGCCGGTCACGCTGCTGGACGGGAAGTTGGCTGCCGCGCAGACGACGCTGCCGGTGTGGATGGCATACACGAAGGAACCGGCCTTGCCGAAGGCGACCGAGCGGGTGCCGCTGAAGGTGCAGGTTTTGCCCTCGGAAACGCACTTCGTATAGCCCGAGGGGTAGTCCGTCGCTGCCTGGGACGCCATTGCCGCGAAGCTCATGCACAGACCGACCAGAATTCTCTTCATGTTGCTGTCTCCCTGATGGTGTTCGACCCGCCCGAGGCGGGCTGCCTGTGCTCTCTCCGGAGCGGTGCTCCGTTGCCAGCGGATCAAACCGGCTGGCTTGTTGTTTTGTTGAATTTATTATTTTCGACAGACGCGGCGACGCCAAGCGGACGATTCATCTTGTTGATGAATCCATCACGCAATCTGATGGTGGCGACTCGGGGAGCAGGGAGCAGCCGTGACGCAGGACACGTCCGGGCAGGGCACGCCGGGATTCCGGCGTGCCGGTGAGTGGTTCTCAGCGCGTCTCGGCGTCGCCGAAGCCGGCGCGTTTTTCCAGGAAGAAGGCCGGACGCCTCTTGGTTTCCATGTAGATCTTGGCGAGGTACTCGCCGAGGATGCCGATGCACAGCAACTGGATGCCGCCCAGCAGGTAGATCGGCACGGTGACCGACGCCCAGCCGGGGACAGCCTCTTCGGTGAATAGCCGCACGAACAGGGCCCACAGCGCCAGGCCGAAGCTGCCCATCGAGATGGTGACGCCCATGGTGGTGATGAAGCGCAGCGGCACCGACGAGAACGAGGTGATGCCCTGCCAGGCGAAGGACAGCATCTTGCGCAGCGGGTACTTCGATTCACCGGCAAAGCGCTCGGCGCGGTCGTAGTACACGATGGAAGAAGGGAAGCCCAGTTGCGGCACGATGCCGCGCAGGAAGATGTTGACCTCGCCGAACTCGCGCAGCGCCTCGATGGCGCGGCGGCTCAGCAGGCGGTAGTCGGCATGGTTGAACACCACCTGCACCTTGAACTTCGCCAGCAGCCAGTAGTAGCCCTCGGCGGTGAAGCGCTTGAAGAAGGTGTCGGTGTCACGGCGCTTGCGCACGCCGTAGACGACGTCGCTGCCCTTGGCATGGGCGTCGACCATCTGCTCGATTGCACCGAGGTCGTCCTGCAGGTCGGCGTCGGCGCTGATCAGCGCGTCGCCCTCGGCATTCATCAGCCCGCACAGCAGCGCGTTCTGGTGGCCGCGGTTGCGTGACAGCTTGAGGCCGCGGATCCGGCGCTGCTGGCGCGACAGGTCTTCGATCATCGACCAGGTTTTGTCGCGGCTGCCGTCGTCGACGAACACCACGTGGCTGTCGTCCCCCACCTTGCCACGTGCCACCAGGTCGTCCAGCAGTTCGATGAGACGGCGCGAGGTTTCGGGCAGCACTTCCTCTTCGTTGTAGCAGGGCACCACGATGCTCAGCTTCATGTCGGTCTTTCTCTTCGTGCTTTGTTCAGGGACGTGCCGGCGCGAAGGTCCAGCAGCGGTTGAGGATGAAATTCCACACCAGCGCCACGGCGGTCGCCAGTACCTGCGCGACCAGGTAGTGCCAGTCCAGCAGGTTGTGTGCCACCCACATGACGACGGTATTGAGCAGCAGGCCGCTGAGGGCGACCACGGCAAATCGTGGCAGCGCGTCGCGGTGGCGGGCGTCCGACTGGAAGGTCAGGCGCCGGTTGGCAGCGTAGTTGGCCAGGGACGACAGGGCGTAACCCAGCGCGCTGGCCAGCACGGCGTTCATGCCGAAGGCTTCGACGAACAGCCCGAGCAGGATGTACTGCAGTGCGGTGGCACCGGCACCGACGACGAGGAAATGCTTGATCTGCCGCGCCAGCGCCATCGTCAGGTGCTCGATACGATCAAGGTTTCCGGTGCCGCCGGGGCCGGCTCCACCACATCCTCGCGCCGTCGGCGTACTGCCAGCGTGCTCGCCAGCAGGACGGCCTGCGCGATCAGCAGTCCTTCCATCGGCTTGCGGTAGCGGCCTTCATTCACCGACAGCGGGAACAGCCCCTGCACGCAGAACCAGGTGAGCAGCAGCGCCGGCAGCAGGCGCTCGCGCTGCTCGCGCCACAACCAGATGGTGCCGGTGGCGCACAGGATGAACAACGGTGCCCACAGCCAGCGCAGCCAGTGGTTCAGCTCGCCGATGTCGCGGCTGCGGTCGGTGTCGGGCCAGGATTCGGCGAAGAACAGGTGGATCAGGTTGTCACCGGTCAGCCACAGGTAGCGGTCCAGCGTCAGCGGTGTGTTGGCGACGGCAGCCTTCCAGTCGCGTTCGCCGGCGTCCATGTTGACGAAGAAACGCACCGAACCCTGGCGCTTGCTCATCCAGTCGGAGAAGGGCTCGAAGGGCTTCTGCAGGATGCCCGGCGAGGTGAAGCCGAACTCCCAGCGAGCGCCACGCAGTTCGTAGCCGATCAGGATCTCCTGCGCGCCGGAACGGTGGTAGGCCTGCACCAGGGCGCCGATGCCATGCGGGGCGAAGATGTTGGCCTGCTGGTAGCTGCGGTAGGTCAGCGGGCCCAGCATCAGCAGCATGACGACCATGCCCCAGGCGGCACGGCGCGGCTTGTCGCCCTGCTCGAACCACACCCAGGCCAGCGCCACGAGCCCCAGCGGCAGGCAGATACCGCGCGTGAGGCCAGCGAGGATCCATAACGCGGAAGCACCGAGGAAGGCATTCAGCGTGCCCTTGCGACGCGCTCGCCAGGTGGCCCACAGCGAGGCGCCCAGCAGCGGCAGCATCAGCGTTTCCTGCATGAAGTAGGAATAGATCGCCGAGTTGGACGGTGACCAGGCGATCAGCGCCCAGCCCAGCAGCGCCCAGTTCTTCGACGGCAGCAGTTCGCGCAGGAAGCGGTACCACAGCCAGGTCATGCCGACCGACAGCAGGGCCGTGTAGAACGCGGCAAGCTCGTGGCTCTTCAACGTCAGCTTGGCGAAGGCGCCGATGTACACCTGGTACACGATGGGATCGATCAGCGACATCGGGTCGCTGCGCAACACGTCGATGCCCTGGTCCCAGTGGCGTTCCGGATCGCTCCAGATGTGGTCGACCGGATTGAAGGTGAACACCAGCCAGACCCGGTAGCCGAGTGCGATACCGATGAGCGCGTACAACAGTGCGCGCAGCAAGAGCGCCTGCCGTTCTTCGCGAGGCAGGTGGTCGAAACATGAAGTGAACCGCGACAACAAGATGTCTCCTCAGGGGCCGTTCGTTCAGGCTTTTCTTGTGACCGCCATGCGGGGGCGGTTCTTGTGTCGGCGAATCATAGCGAGGGCGGCGGACCAAGTGGGTTGTATGCGCCGCAGCAATCACACTTTGACTGACGAAAATGTGAAAAACCCGCCAGGTGGCGGGTTTCTTGGGGTGCGGCTGGCGAATTGCCGGGCGTCGGCTTACTCGTCGCGCTTGCGGCGGGCGAAACCTTCGTTCGGCTTGCCTGCCGGGCCACGGCCTTCGAAGCGCGGCGGACGGTTGCCGTCCTGGCGATCGAAGCTGCGCTGCGGGCGGTCGCCGAAGCTGCGCGGCTCGGTGGTGCGGGCCTCGCCGCTACGGGTGTTCCAGGTGCGCGTGGTGCGAGCTTCTTCCGTACGGGCCGGACGTGGCTGGTCGCCGAAGGCGCGGGCAGGGCGGGCGTCACGATCGAAACGACGCGGTGCGCCGGCTTCACCTTCGGCACGGCGCGGTGCGGCGTCGCCTTCAAAGCGGCGCGGCTGGCCATAGCTGCTGCCGCTGTTGCCGCCGGAGCCGCCGTTGCCACCACGATAGCCACCGCCTTCGCGATAACCGCCGCGCTGGCCGTCACGGCCACGGCCGTAGCCGGGGCGGTCACCCGCGTAGGGGCGACGCTCGCGGGTTTCGACGCGGGCGGTCGGCTCCAGGCCCGGAATGACATGCACCGGGATCTGCTGGGAGGTGAAGCGCTCGATGGCGCGCAGCTTGCCGCGTTCGGCGGCGGTCAGCAGCGTCACCGCGATGCCGCTGCGGCCGGCGCGACCGGTGCGGCCGATGCGGTGCACGTAGTCTTCCGGCTTCATCGGCATGCCGTAGTTGATGACGTGGCTGATGGTGGGCACGTCGATGCCGCGCGCGGCGACGTCGGTGGCCACCAGCACGCGGATGTGGCCGCGGCGCAGGTGTTGCAAGGTGCGGTTGCGCTTGGCCTGCGGCATGTCACCGTGCAAGGCGGCGGTGGCGAAGCCCTGGTCGGCCAGGGTCTCGGTCAGGGAGTCGGCGTCGCGCTTGGTGGCGGCGAAGACGATGGCCTGTTCCATGCCGGCGTCGCGCAGCAGGTAGTCCAGCAGCTTGTTCTTGTGGCCGACGTTGTCGGCGTAGTGAACACGCTGTTCGATGTCGGCGTGCTTGTCCTGGTGGGTGGCCAGTTCAAGGCGCTGCGGGTTGTTCAGCATCGATTCGGCCAGGCGGCCGACGGCGCCACCGAAGGTCGCCGAGAACAGCATGGTCTGGTACTTCGGGGGCAGGGCCGCGACGATCTGTTCGATGTCTTCCTTGAAGCCCATGTCCAGCATGCGGTCGGCTTCGTCGAACACCACCATCTCGCAACGCGAGAAATCGATACGGCCGCGGGTGATGTAGTCGAGCAGGCGGCCCGGGGTGGCCACCAGGATGTCCACCGGCTGGCGCAGCATCTTGATCTGCACCGGGTAGGGCATGCCGCCGACCACGGTGACGACCGACAGCCGACGCAGCGCGCTGCCATAGGTGGAGCCGGCGTGGCTGACCTGCTGGGCCAGTTCGCGGGTCGGGGTGAGCACCAGCACGCGCGGGCCGATGCTGTTGACGGTGGGGGCTTCGCTCAGGCGTTGCAGCGCGGGCAGCATGAAGGCGGCGGTCTTGCCGCTGCCGGTGGCGGCCGAGACCATCAGGTCGCCGCCTTGCAGGGCCAGCGGAATGGCGGCGGCCTGCACGGGAGTGGGTTCGGTGTAGCCGGACTTGTTCACGGCGGCTACGAGGGCAGGGCTGAGGCCCAGGGATTCAAACGACATCACGGTTCCAATCGGAAACGACGCAAGCTTCGCCACGGCCATCAACAGGCGGCGGGCTGGCGCAAATCAGGCACGAATCAACGCAGGGGCGTCCTGGCAGGCAGGACGGAGAGGCGTGAGTCGGCGCATAAAACATCGGCGCCAACCATTACTTGCGAACGCTAGGGATTCCGGATGGACGGAAACGCGTCGGAGGGGTCAGGGACGATGAACCAAAGGCTCGCGAAACGAAAGGCGGGTCACGAGCAAGCCGCGCACTTTATCGGATTGCTGCGTTGCATGCAAGAAAAATCTTTGTTTTTCCGGTATTTAGAGCGTGTCGCCGGTGAGCGCGGCAAATGTTTCGAAGGGGCCGAGTCCGGCGGCGAGGCTCAGCAGCAAGGCAGCGCGCGCTTTGAGGGGCGCCAGGGTTCCGGCCGGAATCCAGCCCTCTGCCGTGTCGTCGGCATTGCGATCACGCCGGACCCCGTCATGCGGCACACGGCTGCCGCGGACGACGGTGATACCGGCGTCGCGCGCTGACCTCAGGGCGGGCAGCAATGCCGCGGGCAGGCTGCCGTCGCCAGCCGCGGCGATGACGAGGCCCCGTGCCCCGGCTGCGATGGCGTGGTCCACCACGCCCCGTTCCATCCCGCTGAAGACGTGGATCAGATCGACGCGTGGCAAAGCCTCGCCGGAGGGCAGCGGAATGCGTATCGCCGGCAAGGGCGTTTCGTCTTCGGCAAAAGCGCCAGGGGCCTGCGTGTGCAGCTTGGTGAGCCGCGCCCCGGGAATGACGCTGCCATGCACCGCAACGCGCACACCCGGCAGGCCGGTAAGGGCCTCATGCGCGGCCTGCAGCAGATTGGCGGGGCCGTCGGCCTGCGGATCGGTGGCGGGACGCATGGCGGCGGTCAGTACGACCGGCTTGTCCGTTGCCAGCAGCAAGGACAGCGCATAGGCCGTCTCTTCCAGCGTGTCGGTGCCGTGGGTGATGACGATGCCATCGATGCCGGTGTCGTCGAGCAGGGCCTGGCAGCGCCTGGCCAGCCGGACCCAGTGCGCCGGCGTCATGTCCCGGCTGTCCAGCGCAAACACCTGCTCCGCCTGCCAGGCGCACAGCCCGGTGAGCTGCGGCACGGCTTCGAGCAGCGACTCGACGCCCAGCCGGGCGGCCGTGTAGCGCGCCGCCGTGCCCACGCCGGCGATGGTGCCGCCGGTGGCGAGCAGGGCGAGCTTCATCGTTCAGTGGGAAAGGATTTTCGACAGGAACTGCTGGGCGCGTTCGGAGCGCGGCTTGCCGAAGAAGTCATCCTTCTTCGCGTCCTCGACGATCTGGCCGGCGTCCATGAACACCACGCGGTGCGCCACCTTGCGGGCGAAGCCCATTTCGTGGGTCACCACCATCATGGTCATGCCTTCCTGCGCCAGTTCGACCATGACGTCCAGCACCTCGTTGATCATCTCGGGGTCCAGCGCCGATGTGGGCTCGTCGAACAGCATGCAGATCGGGTCCATCGACAGCGCGCGGGCGATAGCCACTCGCTGCTGCTGGCCACCGGACAGCTCGCCGGGGAACTTGCTGGCATGGGCCTTCAGCCCGACGCGGTCGAGCAGCTTGAGGCCGCGTTCGCGTGCTTCGTCCTTGCTGCGGCCGAGGACCTTCACCTGGCCGATACACAGGTTCTCGGTGATGCTCATGTGCGGGAACAGTTCGAAGTGCTGGAACACCATGCCGACGCGCGCGCGCACCTTCGGCAGATCAGTCTTGGGGTCACTGACGACCGTGCCGTTGACGATGATCTCGCCCTGCTGGATCGGCTCCAGCGCGTTCACGCACTTGATGAGCGTGGACTTGCCCGAGCCTGACGGGCCGCACACCACGACGACCTCACCCTTGGCGACGTTGGTGGTGCAATCGGTCAGCACCTTGAAGTTGCCGTACCACTTGGAGACGTTCTTTATCTCGATCATGTCGTTGACCTAGCGAATGATGGCGATGCGTTTCTGCAGCCGCTTGACCAGCATGGACAGCGAGAAGCAGATGACGAAATAGATGAGGGCCGAGAAGAGGTACATCTCTACCGGGCGGTTGTAGTTCTTGCCGGTGTTCTCCGCGGCCTTCAGCAGATCCTTGGCGCCGATGGCATACACCAGCGAGGTGTCCTGGAACAGGATGATGGTCTGCGTCAGCAGCACCGGCAGCATGTTGCGGAAGGCCTGGGGCAGCACGACGGTGACCATGGTCTGCCAGTAGCTCATGCCCAGCGCGTAGCCGGCATTGACCTGGCCCTTCGGAATGCTCTGGATGCCGGCGCGCATGATCTCGCTGTAGAACGCCGCCTCGAAGAGGGTGAAGGTGATGAGCGCCGAGTTCTCCGCCCCCATCGGCTTGCCGGTGACCAGCGGGATGAGGAAGAAGAACCACAGGATCACCATCAGCAGCGGGATGGAGCGCAGGGTGTCCACGTAGGCGGCGGCGAAGCGGCTGAGCACCGGGCCGCCCGACAGGCGCGCCAGCGCCAACAGGGTGCCGAGGATGATGCCGCCGCACATCGCGGTGATGGTCAGTTTCAGGCTGTAGCGCAGGCCTTCCAGGATGAAAGGCAGGCTGACCGGAATGACGCTGAAGTCAAGATTGCTGAGCATGCCGGCCTCCTACTTCGCGATGATGAAGCCGGGCACACGCACGCGACGTTCGATGAACACCATGATGCGGTTGGCCAGGAAGGCACACAGGAAGTACAGCAGCGTCGCCGCCAGCAGGCTTTCGATGACGCGGCCGGACTCTTCCACCATCTGGCGCGACACGAAGGTCAGGTCCATGACACCGATGGCGAAGGCCACGGCGGAGTTCTTGAAGGCGTTCATGAACTCCGATGTCAGCGGCGGGATGATGATGCGGAAGGCCATCGGCAGCACCACGAAGCGGTAGGTCTGGGCCTGGGTGAAGCCAAGGGCCAGGCCGGCATTGCGCTGGCCGCGCGGCAGGCTCTGGATGCCGGCGCGGACCTGCTCCGCAACGCGCGCGGAAGTGAACAGGCCCAGCGCGATGGTGGCCGTGAAGAATTCCTTGGCCGGCATGTCCTGCTTGACCCACAGTGACAGCTCGCGCGGCAGCAATTCGGGGAACACGAAGAACCACAGGAACAACTGCACCAGGATCGGCACGTTGCGGAAGGTTTCCACCCAGGCATTGGCCAGCGTGGCGAGCAATTTGTTGGGTGCCGTGCGCAGCGTGCCGACGATGCTGCCGAGCACCAGCGCGATGACCCATGCGCTGAGCGCGATGGCCACCGTCCAGCCGAGGCCGGATATCAGCCAGTCAAGATAGGTCTCGTCACTGCTCATCGCAGTGTCGAGGAAGAAGGTCCAGTTCCACTGATAGTTCATGCTGTGCGGGCTCCTCGCTCGAGGGCGCCGTGCGCCCACCGAATGGCAGGGGAGAATGCGGTAAACACGCGGTAAAAGGTAGGGCGGGGGACGAACACGGGGCGGCTGGCGCCGCCCCGTTCAGTGCTTACTTCTTGACGTAAGCTTCCTTCGGATTGTCGTTCGGATTCGCGATGGCGTTCTTCAGTGCGTCGCTCATCGGGAAGGCGAGATTCACGCCCTTGGGCGGAATCGGCGACAGGAACCACTTCTGGTACAGCTTGTCGATTTCGCCGGACTTCATCATGTCCTTCACGGTGGCATGCACCAGGCCGTAGAACTGCGGGTCGTCCTTGCGCAGCATGATGGCGATCGGCTCCACCGACAGGGATTCACCGACCACGGCGTAATCCGCCGGGTTCTTGGAACTGGCGATCAGGCCCAGCAGCAGGTTGTCGTCCATGACGAAAGCCACGGCACGATCGGTCTCCAGCATCAGGAAGGAGTCGGCGTGGTCCTTGCCATACACCTCCTTGAAGTCGACGCCCTTGCCCTTCTCGTTGGCACGCATCAGCTGGACGCTGGTGGTGCCGGTGGTCGTCGCGACCGGCTTG
The DNA here is from genome assembly GCF_036017065.1 of Uliginosibacterium sp. H1. Classification (NCBI taxonomy): domain Bacteria; kingdom Pseudomonadati; phylum Pseudomonadota; class Betaproteobacteria; order Rhodocyclales; family Zoogloeaceae; genus Uliginosibacterium; species Uliginosibacterium sp. H1. Next base: position 1,998,703 of record NZ_JAYXHR010000001.1, on the reverse strand, counting down.
CCGCCCAGTTGCGACAGGCTGGTGATGCCGGAGGCCTTCTTCACCGCCATCTTCACGTTGGTCACGTAGGTGGTCGGCGCGAAGGAAACCTGTTGCTGGCGCGAGGCGTCGTTGGTGGTCGATCCGCACTCCAGGTCGATGGTGCCGTTGACCGTCAGCGGGATGCGGTTCTGCGAGGTGACCGGTTGCTGGTTGACCGTCAGCGCCTTCAGCGCGAGACGGGTTTTCACCGCATCGGCAATCTTGTTGCAGATGTCGATGTGGTAGCCCACCGGTTTCTGGTTGGCGTCGAGGTAGGACAACGGGAAGGAGGACTCGCGGATGCCCAGGGTGAGCGCCCCGGAATCCTTGACTTTCTTGAGGGTGCCGGTGAGTTCCTGAGCCGACGCCGATTGAATGCCGGCCGCCAGTACTGCTACCGCGACACATCCGATTTTCCAGTTACCAGACATTTTTGTTCCTTTCCAAGCTACTGAAATGCCTGCCGGACCACCCTGGCCCAGCAGAACTACCTGCACAAATTGCACCAGATCGGAGCGTCGTCCAATCGGTGAAATAACTTAGGGAAAGTGGCCCTTCGTTCTGTTGGGCAAAGGGCGCATCCTGTCACGGGGCGCTTGGGGCCGAAGCACTATACTCCGGGCCTTACAAAGCGTGCGACATGGCAAACATATGAAAGTGCAGCGTTCGATCCGTTCCTTGCTGCCGCTCCTCATGGCGGCGACCGTGCTGGCGTCGGTGCCAGCAGCGGTGCAGGCGGCGGGCAACCCGGACAAGGCTGCAGCCTTCTACGAAGACGCGCTGGTGAGATTCAACCGCGCCGACTACGCGGGCGCTGTGATCCAGCTCAAGAACACGTTGCAGCAGGACAGCCGCATGCTGGCGGCCCACCTGCTGCTAGCCCGCTCGCTGATCCAGATGGGCGAGTTGTCGACTGCCGAAGTGGCGCTGGTCACGGCGTCCTCGCTGGGTGTCGCGCGCAGCGAGATCGCGCCGTTGATGGCCAGGGCGCTCTACGGCCAGGCCAAGTTCCAGCAGGTCATCGAGCGGGTGCAGCCGACCGACCTGCCCGCCGCGGCCAGACTGGAAGTGCTGGTCCTGCGCGGGTCTGCCTATAGCGAACTGGGTGACAACCAGGCCGCAGCCCGCAGTCTCGACGAAGCACGCAGCCTTGATCCCAACTCGGTGGCCGTGCTGCTCGCCGACTCTTCGCTGCAATTGAAACTGCGTCGTGTCGATGCGGCCCTGGCGCTGACCGACAAGGCACTGTCCATCGCTCCGGCCAATGCCGACGCCTGGGCCGCCAAGGCCGGCGTGCTGCTGGCCCAGCGCCAGGTGCCGGAGGCGCTGGCTGCCTACGGCCGGGCGCTGGCTGCGGAGCCCAAGCACATCGAGGCGCGCCTTGCCCGCGCCACCGTATTGCTGGACGCCGGGCAGGACGCTCCTGCGAAGGCGGACATCGACGAACTCGGCAAGCTGTCACCGGATGATCCGCGCGTCGCCATGCTGCGCGCCAACCTAGCTGCCAGGCGTGGCGAAGGCAGTGCGGTGCAACTGGCGTTGGGCGAGGTCGTGGCAACCATTGATCCGATGTCGCCCGAGTCGCGTGCACGGCGGCCGCAGTTGCTGATGCTCGGCGGCACGGCGCACTACGGCCTTGGCAACATGCAGAAGGCGCGCGAGTACCTCGAAATCCTGGTGCGCCAGCAACCCTTCAACGTCGGCGCGATCAAGCTGCTGGCTTCGGCTTCGCTGATCGCGGGCGAACCGGCGCGGGCACTGACCCTGCTCGACAGCATCCGCCCGAATGCCCGCAACGATGCGTCTTTCCTGATCCTCACCGCCAACGCCCATCTGGCGCTGAAGCACTACCAGCGCGCGGCGCAGCTCTACCAGGAGGCCGCCCAGCTTGGTGCCGGAGATTCTCCCGACGTCATGGCCAACCTGGGCTTGAGCCTGGTCGGCATGGGAAAGACGGCCGCCGCCGCCCAGCAGATGCAGGCCGCATTCGCGCGCTCGCCCGGTGATGCGCGTACCGGCATGGCGCTGGCCACCATCTATCTGAAGGAGCGGCAAAGCAAGCAGGCCGTCGGCGTGCTGGAACAGGTGGCCGCGCGCAACCCGCGCAACCCGCTGGCTTTCAACATGCTGGGCGTGGCGCAGGGTGCGGCGGGCAATTTCCCGGCAGCGCGCCAAGCCTATGAAAAAGCGCTGTCGGTCGATCCCAAACTGAATGCAGCCCGCCTCAATCTGGCGCGCCTGGATGCCGCCGAGGGCAAGCGGGACAGCGCTCGCAACCGGCTCAACGAACTGCTGAAGGTGGAGCCGAACAATCTGGATGCCATGTTCGAGCTTGCCCAGCTCGATGAAGCGGCGGGGCGTCTGCCCGACGCCATCCGCTGGCTGGAGAAGGCACGTGCCATCGACAGCCGCGGCACGCGCCCCGCGCTCGCCCTGGCCGAAATCCTCCTGCGCAATGGCCAGCCCGCGCAGGCGCTTGAGGCTACGCGCAGCGCACTTTCTGCACAGCCGGAGAACCTGACCGTCATGGCGGCCCATGTCCGTGCGCAACTTGCCAACCAGGATCTGACTGGCGCCCGGACGACACTTTCCAGCATGACCCGGCTCGCCGAATACGACGCTGACCTGCAGGTGGAAATCGCCCGCCTGCAACTCGCCGCCGAGAACCCCACGGGCGCCGGCTACAGCCTGGCCAAGGCGCTGTCAGCCAAGCCGGAACACTTCGAGGCGCTTGTCCTGCAGGCCGACAGCGCGCTGCGCGGTGGCGAAACCGCCCAGGCTGAGCAGTACGGCAAGACCCTGGTGGCCCGTTATCCGGACAAGGCGGCCGGCTACCACGTGCTGGGGGATGTCGCCGCCAGCCGTGGACAGACCGCCGTGGCACTGGCACAGCACCGCAGCGCACTGACACGGGAGCCCGGCGTGGAGTCCGCGCTGCGGGTCTGGCGCGCTCACCTGGTGGCGCGAGAGCCCGCCAAGGGCCTGGTGTTCCTGCAGGAGTGGCTACGCAAGTATCCCGACCCGCGCCTCAAGGCTGCCATTTCCGAAGGCCAGATGATGACCGGCGACTGGAAAAGCGCACGGACGACGCTGGAGGGCTTGATCCGGGAAGTAGGCGAATCTCCCAATCTGGTGAACAACCTGGCCGTCGTGCTGGTCCGGCTGCAGGATCCGGCCGCCGTCAGTACGGCGGAAAAGGCCTATCGCACGTCACCGAACACTCCCATGTTCATGGATACCTATGGCTGGGCCCTGGCCCGCGCCGGTCGCCACGATCAGGCGCTGCGCCTGCTGCGCGACGCTCGCTTGCGAGCGCCGCAGAGCGACGAGATCCGCTACCACCTCGCATGGACCCTGGCGGCGGCTGGCCGCAAGGCCGAAGCGCGGGACGAGATCGGGGCCGTGCTGAAGGATGGCCGCAGCTTCGACAGTCTGGCGGACGCTCGTGTGCTGGCAACCGAGCTGGGGCGCTGAAAAGGGATGTCGACGATTCTTACGTTTCCCTTGAGCGCCTACCGAAACGCCATGGCAAGTCGATGAATTTAATGATGTAAACAATCCTGGCCCGCCGGTTGCTTTACAACCCCCGACAGACCGCCAAGGCAATCGTCCTGCGGCAAGAATTCAAAGAGTGAGAGGTCCAAGATGTTCATGAATCGAATCATCGTGACGGCGACTGTGGCGCTTGGCTTCATGGCCTCGATGCCTGCATCGGCCGAAGTCTCGTGGTCGTTCTCGTCTTCCAGCTGCTCCAACGGCGTGGGCAACAGCCTGTACGGCTCCTGCTCCTCGACGGGCAGCCCGAGCTCGGCGCCCGACGTGACGGCGCGTGCCTATTCCAATACCGGCGGCAACAGCTGGACCGGCACCGATTCCGCCAACGGTGCGACCAACCCGTCGCGCAGCAACCTGCAGACGATCGAGCAGGCCTATGTCGGCGTGTATTCGTCGAATCCGGGCGAGCTCGGCGTGACCAACTACGACGCCACCTCCCGTAGCGGTCAGATCATCGACACCTCGGAAGGCTCCAACCCCGAGCACTCGCTGGACAACAACCAGCGCTACGACTCCCTGCTGTTCAGCTTCACGTCCGCCATCCAGCTGACCGCGGTCCAGATGGGCTGGTGGTCTGGTGATTCCGACATCACGCTGCTGGCCTATACCGGCGCCCTGAACCAGGACGGCTCCATCCCCAGCAGCAAGCTGATCGGCCTGACCTACAGCAGCCTGCTGACCAATGGCTGGGTGCTGGTCAACAGCTACTCGAATGTGCAGTCGAACAAGACCGTGGTGAACGCTGGCGGGATCAGCTCCCAGCACTGGCTGCTCGGCGCCTACAACCCCTTGGGCGGTTCTGCGGCTTACTCGCAGGGCGACGACAACGTCAAGGTGAAGTACCTGTTCGGCGAATACAGCACCTCGTCTTCCTCGTCCAGCAGCTCCAGCGGTGGCACGGTGCCGGAACCGGGCAGCCTTCTCCTGGTGAGCCTGTCGGTGGCCGCACTTGCAGGCCTGCGCAAGCGCCGCCAGGTGTGATCTGAGTCCAGACAGAAAAAACGGCACCCGCGGGTGCCGTTTTTTTGTTTTGAAGCAATGTTTGTTGTCGGGGTCGACAAAGAAAAAAGGGTTGGCATGTGCCAACCCTTTCCAATTGTTCGTGTGGTGGAGAGGAGGAGGATCGAACTCCCGACCTTCGCATTGCGAACGCGACGCTCTCCCAGCTGAGCTACCCCCCCCACGCGAGTTGCCGATTATAGGGTGCTGCTGTTTGAATGCCAACCTGGTGCGGTCGGCACTTGGTGCAGCGTGTCATTGCCTGGCGCTAATCTGCGGCTAGAATGCGGCCACCAAACAATATGACAAAGTGCTTGCAGCCCGGCGCCCCGGTTGGCATGCATGAGAGGCAATCGAGGGTGGCGTTTCAGCTATCTAGGAGGGTTCTCGGGATGTTTTCGCAAACGGTTTGTCTGCGGATATGGGGTGTCATCGCGCTCGGTTCGATGAGCGCCGTATCGCTGGCGGCGACGCTGGTGACGGCCGATGTTCACAAGCCGGATCACCCGGTGGTGCAGTCGCAGGAGTTCCTCGCAAAATCGCTCGCGGAGCGTACCAAGGGCGAGTGGCAGGTCGTCGTCAAGCACAGTGGCGAGCTGGGGACCGAGTCCGCCGTGCTGGAAAAGGTGCGCAAAGGCGAGTTGGACATGGCCCGTATCAACATGGGCGTGCTGGCGGATACCGTGCCGGCCGCCAAGCTGATGTCCCTGCCTTACCTGTTCCGCTCGCGCGAGCACATGTGGAAGGTCCTGAAGGGAGACTTCGGCAAGCGCCTCGGTCGCGAGCTGGAAGCGACCGGCGCGGTGGCGCTGACTTTCTACGATAGCGGCACGCGCAGCTTCTACAGCGTGAAGAAGGCCATCCGCACGCGCCAGGATTTCGAGGGCATGCGGGTCCGCGTGCAGCCCTCGCCGGTCTACAGGGATCTGATCACCGGCCTGGGCGCGACGCCGGTACCGCTGCCGTACGACAAGGTGGTGGGGGCGTTGCGCGACGGCGAGATCGATGCGGCCGAGAACAACCTGCCGTCCTATGTGGGTAGCGAGCATTACAAGTACGCGCGCTACCTCAGCCTGGATGAGCACTCCATGGTGCCGGAAGTGCTGTTGATCTCGAAGAAAGCCTGGGACAGGCTGGGTGCGCAGCAACAGGCGCATCTGACCAGTGCGGCCGAGGCGTCCGCCGAATTCATGGGCAAGCTCTGGGCGGCCAAGGAGCGGGAGTCGCTGGATGCGGCGCGCAAGGCGGGCGTGACCATCGTGGAGAAGAAGCAGATGTCGCTGACCGGCATCGAAGGCGCGGCGACCAAGCTCTACACCACCTACATCACCGATCCGGCGGACCTCGATACGGTCATCAAGATCATGCAGTCGCGTTGATCCCTGGCGGGCGGAGCGTCAGCGCAATGCTGGCGCGTCCTGCCCGGGCAGCTCATCGCATCGCGGCAGCAGGTGCTGCTCCACCGCGTCGATGAATGCCCGCGTGCGCGATGGAATATGCCGCCGGCTGGGCATGACCGCCCAGATGGAGGACACCGGCGAATGCCAGTCCGGCAGCACCCGCACCAGCTGGCCGCTGGTGACGAGCGGGGCTGCGTAGTGATCGGGCAGGCTGGCGAGACCGGCGCCAGCCACCGCCATCTCGCCGATCAGGCCGATCGAGTTGCAGCTGAGCCCGGCATCGGGCAGACCATTCCAGGTGTCCTTGCCGCGAATGAGCACCCAGGCCGGTGTTTCGCCGTTGCCGGCGACGAGCCGGATGGCCGTGTGCTGCAGCAGCTCTTCCGGCATCGCCGGCGTGCCGTGCCCGGCCAGGTAGGCCGGGCTGGCGTAGATGGCGGCTATCTGGTCGCGCAGGCGACGCGCCACCAGCGTGGCGTCGTCGGGCAGTTGGCGCGCGACGCGGATCACCACGTCGAACTGTTCCGCAATCAGGTCGACGTTGCGGGCGGAGATGTCCAGGCGCAGCTGGACCAGTGGATAGGCGGCGGTGAACGCGCGCAGGAAATGCGCCAGGTCGCGGTCGGCGAACGGTGGCAGCGACACCTTGAGCAGCCCGCGCGGCGTCTCCTGGCGGGCCTGCGCGAAGGCTGCGGCAGCGTCCGCTTCCTCCGCCAGACGGCGGGCGTGGCTCGCCACGCCCTGGCCGAAATCGGTCAGCGCCAGGTAACGCGTGCTGCGGGTGAGCAGGCGTTCGCCGAGTTGTGCCTCCAGCGCGGCGATGCGCCGTGACACCGTAGACTTCGGCAGCCCCAGTTGTTCGGCGGCGCGGCTGAAACTGCCCGTGTCCGCGACGCGGGCAAACAGCAGCAGGTCGTTGGCATCCAGCGGTACCGACATGGCGGCTCCTGTTCAGTGTTCCAAAATTGGAACAATTTTATCTGTTTGTATGGCTTCTGGTGCTGGATTGCAAGGAATACAGTCGCTCCCACAGTCTCAACGACAAGGACCCGCGACCATGAACATCCTGCAGATCAACGCCAGCGCCCGCAGCGAAGGCGCCCAGTCCACCCGCCTGGCCAACAGCATCACCGACCGGCTGCGTGCGCAGAACCCGACCGCAGGCTTCGTGCTGCGTGATCTGGCCCGCAACCCGATGCCGGTGCTCGACGAAGCCGCGCTGGGGGCGCTGTTCACGCCCGCTGAGCAGCGCAGTGCGGAGCAGACTGCACGCGTCGCCATCGACGACGGGGCGATTGCCGAGATCCAGGCGGCGGATGTCGTGGTGCTGGGCGTGCCGATGTACAACTTCTCGGTGTCGGTGCAGTTCAAGGCCTGGATCGATGCGATCTCGCGCGCCAAGGTGACCTTCCGGTACACCGACAAGGGGCCGGAGGGGCTGCTGAAGGACAAGCAGGTCTACGTGGCCTTGACGCGTGGTGGCATGTACCGCGATACGCCCACCGACCACATCGTGCCCTACCTGAAGACCATGCTCGGCTTCCTTGGCATGACGGATGTACGCTTCGTGTTTGCCGAAGGGCTGGGCATGGGTGAAGAGGCCGTGACGAAGGCCTTCGACGCCGCGCGGCAGGAAATCGAGGCTGTGGTGGAGGCGGTGGCCGCCTGAGCACTTACCGCAGGCAACGGACGCGGCCGGCATGGGGCTGGCCGCATCATGGAAGGCGCCACAAGGGTTGGCGCAGAAAGGGAAACACCATGAGCAAGATCGTGAGCAACACAGTGAAGAACGCTCGTCGCGTCGAGCGCCGCGTCACCGGCCGTCCGACTTCGGACGGTGCCGGCGTGCGTCTCACCCGCGTGCTGACACAACCGCTGCAGCGCCGGCTCGATCCCTTCCTGATGCTGGATGCCTTCGGCAGCGACAACCCGGGCGACTACATCGGCGGCTTCCCCGATCACCCGCACCGCGGCTTCGAGACCGTCACCTACATGCTCGCCGGCCGCATGCGCCACCGCGACAGTGCCGGGCACGAAGGCCTGCTCACCAACGGTGGCGTGCAGTGGATGACAGCCGGCAGCGGCCTGATCCACTCCGAGCTGCCCGAGCAGGAAGAGGGCGTGATGGAAGGCTTCCAGCTGTGGGTCAACCTGCCTGCCAGGAACAAGATGGTGCGGCCGGCCTACCGCGACATTCCGTCTTCGGCGATTCCCGAGCTCACCACGGAAGCCGGCGTGACGGTGCGCGTGATCGCGGGTGAAAGCCACGGCGTGCAGGGTGCCGTCCAGCGCCCGGACACCGAGCCGCTGTACCTCGACGTGCATCTGCCCGCCGGGGCGAGCTTCGAGCAGGTGGTGCCGGCGGACCGCAACGCGTTCGTGTATGTCTATCGCGGCAGCGTCACCGTCGGCCGCGAGAACGAAGGCGTGCCGGTGCAGAACATGGCGATCCTCGCCAACGAGGCGGATGCGGATGGCATCAGCGTGCGCGCGGTGGAGGATGCCCGCCTGATCCTCATCGCCGGCAAGCCGTTGAACGAGCCGATCGCGCAGTACGGCCCGTTCGTGATGAACACCGGTGCCGAGATCGAGCAGACCCTGCGCGATTACCAGGCCGGCCACTTCCACGCCGCCAAGGTGGTGCAGGAAGCCTGAGTCGCAATGCCGTAGAAGGTGAAAGGCCGCAGAGCGATCTGCGGCCTTTTTTCTTGCGCGCCAGCAGCCGTGTGGGCTACCAGTACTTCTCGAACAGCATGCTGCCGGACAGCCCGCGGCGGCAGGGCACGAAGCTGCGGCCGTTGAGGATGCGGCGCATCTCGGTGGTGAAATCCGGGTTGCCGCAGACCATCACGCGACTGCCCTGCGCGTCCATCGGCATGCCGACATGCGCTTCCAGCGCACCGTCCTCGATCATTGCCGGAATCCGCCGCGACAGCCCACCAGCCTGCGGCTCGCGGGTCACTACCGGAACGTAATGCAGACGGCCGGCAAGGCGATCGGCCAGCGCACGGAACTCGTCGGCGTAGGCCAGCTCATTGGCATATCGAACGCTATGCACCAGCACGATCTGCCCGTGGCGGGCCAGTGCCGCACCGTCGCGCAGCATCGAGACGTAAGGCCCCAGCCCGCTGCCGGTCGCCAGCATCCACAGGCGATCGCCTGCGGCGAGCTGCGTCTCGATGAAGAAGCCCATGGCGAGATGCTCGAAGCGCACTTCATCGCCCACGCCCAGCGCGTCCAGTGCTGGCGTCAGGGCGCCGCCCGGCACCAGGGTCAGCAGGAATTCCAGCTCGTCCTCCGTCGGCGCGGAGACGATGGAGTAGGGCCGCCACACTTCCTGCCCGTCCGGCAGGGCGAGGCCCAGCTTGGCGTAGTGCCCGGGCTGGAAGCGGAAGTCGGCGGGTCGTGTGATGCGCAGGGACCACTGGTGTGGTGCCCAGCGTTGTACGGTGGTGATGCGTTCGCTGGTCCAGCGCTGCGCACTGTGACGGGTGGTGGGATCCATGATGCCGTTGGGGTCATTCCGCCATCGAGACGGTACAGGTGTGACTGTAGCGCGACCCACAGGTTTCGTCGGCCCCCGGATGCTTCCCGGGGGATCAGGCGTGAGTCAGGTTTCGTCCTGCTCGCCGGAGCCCACGACGGCGCGGCCGAGGCGATCGCGCAAGGCATCCCAGTCGCCGTCCTCGGGCAGCGACTCGACGAGGATGCTGCCCGCTGCCGCGGCGTCCAGTGCGCGCAGGTTGGCGTACAGGTCGTGAGCGAAGCCGGCGGCGTCCTGCGGGGCGTTGATCCAGCGGCCAGTGAAGTGACGTGGCCGCATCGCCTCCCGGGCCAGCACCGCTGCCTCGGCCGGCGCGGACAGCAGCGCCAGCGCATCGACCATCTTCATCGGCGTGCTGGGTGCGTAGTGTGCGGCGAGGGCGCCGGAGACACGTGGCGCGTCTTCCTGTCGCTGCGGCATGCGCGGGCGGCGGCCGATCACCGCGGCGATGGCGTCCACGCCGATCATGCCGGGACGCAGGATCACCGGTTCGCCACGCGACAGGTCGAGGATGGTGGATTCGATACCCACCTGGCATGCGCCGCCGTCAAGCACCAGGGCGACCGATTCGCCCAGTTCGTCGAATACATGCCGGGCAGTGGTCGGGCTGATGCGGCCGAAGCGGTTGGCCGACGGGGCGGCCACGCCGCCGCCGAAGGCACGCAGCAGCGCCAGTGCGACAGGATGGTCCGGCACGCGCAGGCCCACCGTGTCCTGGCCGCCGGTGACTTCGGGCGGCACATCCTCTTCCTTCTTGAGGATCAGCGTCAGCGGGCCCGGCCAGAAGGCGCGGGCCAGGGCGATGGCCTCTTTGGGGATCTCGCGCGCCCACTGTGTCAGCGCTTCCGCGTCGGCGAGGTGCACGATCAGCGGGTGATCGGCCGGGCGGTTCTTGGCGGCGAAGATCTTCGCCACCGCGGCCGGGTTGCCTGCGTCCGCCCCGAGGCCGTACACCGTCTCGGTGGGCAGGGCCACCAGTTCGCCGGCACGCAGCAGGGCGGCGGCGCGGGCGATGTGGTCGGCGTCGGGCGTGACGATCATGGGCGGTGGCGACGGCTCACTCGTCGCGGATGCCGACGGCGGCGCGGGCGGCCATCGCCACGTCGTAGGCGCGCTGCGGGTCGCTGTCCACCACCGTGAAGTGGCCCATCTTGCGGCCCGGGCGGGCGTGGTGCTTGCCGTAGAGATGCAGCTTCAGCGTCGGAAAGGCGAGCAGCTTCGACCAGTCCGGTTCGCGGTAGGCGCCGTGGCTGTCGGGGCCGGGCTGGCTGGCGTCGTACCAGATGTCGCCCAGCAGGTTCACCATCACCGCGGCGCTGTGCGCACGGGCTTCACCCAGCGGCAGGCCACACAGGGCGCGTACCTGCTGCTCGAACTGGCTGGTGACGCAGGCATCCACCGTGTAGTGGCCGCTGTTGTGCGGGCGCGGTGCCATCTCGTTCACGTACAGCTTGCCGCGCGATACGAAGAACTCCACGCCCAGCGTGCCGACGAAGCCGAGCCTGTCGGCGATGCGCTCGCCGATTTCCTGCACGCTGTCCTGCTGGCAGCTGGAGGCACGCACCGGCGCGATGGACACGTCGAGGATGCCGCGCGCGTGGATGTTCTCGGCGACCGGGAAGCAGCGCGTGTTGCCCTGCTCGTCGCGGGCCAGCACGACGGACACTTCGTAATCCAGCTTGACCAGCTCTTCCAGCACGCAGGCTTCGTTGCGGAAGCCGTGGAAGGCGTGGATCGCCTCTTCGCGGCTGGCGACGCGCGCCTGCCCCTTGCCGTCGTAGCCGAAGCGGGCCACCTTGAGGATGCCCGGGAACAGGTGTGCCGGCGCGTCGCGCAGGTCCTGTTCGGTATTGATGGCGGCAAAGTCGGCATGCGGGATGCCGCTGTTGCGCAGGAACATCTTCTCCGCGACACGGTTCTGGCAGATGCCGACGGCATCCGCGCCGGGGCGCACCGGCAGGAACTTTGCGAGGTATTCCAGCGTGCCGGCGGGCACGTTCTCGAACTCGGTGGTGATGGCGGCGCAGTGCGCCGCCAGTTCATCCAGCGCGCCGAGGTCGTCGTAGTCGGCCTTCAGGTGGCGGTCGGCGGCGATGCCGGCCGGGCTGTTGGCGTCCGGGTCCAGCACCCATACCTTGTAGCCCATCTCGTGGGCCGCGAGCACGAAGAAGCGGCCGAGCTGGCCGCCACCGAGCATGCCCAGCGTGGCGGGCGGCAGGATGGGCGAAGAGGATGTGCTGGTGGTGTTGTCTTGAGCGGCCATCAATGCACCGTGGCGCGTGAATGCGGAGAGGGGGGCGGATCGCAGCGCACAGCCCGGCGGGCTGCGCAGTGCGTCAGTCCAGTTTCATGTCCAGCACGGTCTGGGTCTGACGCGTGCGGAATTCTTCCAGCTTCGTCACCAGCACCGGATCGTTGTTGGCCAGCAGCGAGATGGCGAACAGCGCCGCGTTGGCAGCACCGGCCTCGCCGATGGCGAAGGTGGCGACCGGGATGCCCTTGGGCATCTGCACGATGGAATACAGCGAATCCAGGCCCGACAGCGCCTTGCTCTGCACGGGCACGCCCAGCACCGGCAGCGTCGTCTTGGCGGCGACCATGCCCGGCAGGTGGGCGGCACCACCCGCGCCGGCGATGATGGCCTTGAGGCCGCGTCCGCGGGCGTTCTCGGCGTACTCGAACATCAGGTCCGGCGTGCGGTGGGCGGACACGACGCGCGCTTCGAAAGGCACGCCGAACTCTTCCAGCAGCTTCGCAGCGGCCTGCAGCGTGGGCCAGTCCGAGTTGGAGCCCATGATGATGCCGACCAGCGGCGAAGACGAAACGTTGCTCATGGCGTGCTCTGGAAGTGGGCCGCGGCGCGGCGTGCGGATTCGAGGGTGTTCGACAGCAGCATGGTGATGGTCATCGGGCCGACGCCACCGGGTACCGGGGTGATCAGGCCGGCGACTTCCTTGGCGGACTCGAAGTCCACGTCACCGCACAGTTTTCCATCAGGCAGGCGGTTGATGCCCACGTCGATGACGGTGGCGCCCGGCTTGATCATGTCGCCGGTGACGAACTTCGGCTTGCCCACCGCGGCCACCACGATGTCGGCGCGTTTCGTGTGGAAGGCGAGGTCGCGCGTCTGCGAGTGGCACACCGTGACGGTGGCACCCTGCGACAGCAGCATGACCGCCATCGGCTTGCCGACGATGTTGCTGCGGCCGATGACCACGGCCTCGGCACCCTTCAGCGACACGCCACCGACTTCCAGCATCTTCATGACGCCCCAGGGCGTGCACGGGTAGAAGCTCTTGCGGCCTTGCAGCAGCAGACCGAAGTTCTCGGCGTGGAAGCCGTCGACGTCCTTGGCGGGCGAGATCGCTTCCAGCACTTCTTCTTCGTTGAACTGCTTCGGCAGCGGCAGTTGCACGAGGATGCCGTGCACCAGCGGGTCGCGGTTCAGTTCGTCGATCTTCGCCAGCACGACTTCGGGCGACACGTCGGCCGGGTAGTCGAACTTCAGCGAACGGAAGCCGGCCTTCTCGCAGGCGGCCACCTTGTTGCGCACGTACACGGCGGAGGCCGGGTTGTCGCCAACCAGGATCACGGCGAGGCAGGGCTGCACACCCTGTGCGATCAGGGCGGCGGCCTGTTGCGCGATGTCTTCGCGCACCTGCGCGGCGAGTGCGTTGCCATCAAGAATGCGGGCGGTCATGGCTGCGGCTTAAGCGATTGAAAAACCGGGCATTCTACCCGCCTGTGGCGGCGGGGGAAACCAACTCTTTGCAGCAGGCCGGGAACGGCGCCGGGCCTAGCGCTTGTCGAGGAAGAGGCCGAGCCCGCCCAGGCCCGGCAGGTGATTGCACATCACCTTGAGCACGATGAGGATGGGCACGGCGATCAGCATGCCGGGCAGGCCCCACAGCCAGCCCCAGAACAGGAAGCTGATGAAGATGAACACCGGGTTGAGGGCCATCGTGTGCCCCGCCAGCACGGGCTGCAGGAACTGCCCTTCGACGAGGGCCAGGATGGCGAAGGACAGCGGCACGGGCCAGATCATGTCCAGGCTGTCGAAGGACAGCAGGGCGGCGCCGGTCAGCACGCCCAGGCTCATCAACGGCCCGAGGTAGGGCACGAAGTTGAGCACCGCGACCAGGGCGCCCCACAGCGCCGCATTGGGCAGGCCCAGGATGTACATCAACACAGCGGTCGTGAAACCGAGGCCGAGATTGATCGCGCTGATGAGCAGGAAGTAGCGGCCGATCTCCTTCTGCATCGTGCGCCCCACCTCCACGGCCCTGCGCCGGTCGCGCAGGCGCGGCAACACGGCGATGATCTTGCGCAGGAAGAGATCCCCCGAGGCCAGCAGGAAGAAGGTCAGCATCAGCGTGGAGAAGGTGCTCAGCACGAACTTGTGCGTGCTGTTCATGATCAGCTCGCTGAGCTTGGGCGCTTCCTTGACCACCACCGGGTTGCGCGTGCTGCTGCCGTCCAGCGACGTGAGCTTCTCCACCCTGTCGGTGGCGCGCTTCACGTCCACGACGGTCTGCTTAATGGTGCGCAGCTTGCGGTCGGCTTCCGCCATCGCCTGCGGCGCGCGTTGCAGCCATTCGCTGGCGGGCTGCGCCAGGGTGGCCAGGCCGGCACCGAAGATCAGCACCGCCATCAGCAGGATGACACTTGCCCCGACGGGCTCCGGAATGCCTGAACGTCGCAGGCCACGCACGGCCGGCGACAGCAGGAAGTACAGCAGGATTGCCAGCACCACCGGCAGCAGGACGTGCTTGGCCGCGTGCAACCCGGCCACCAGCGCCAGCAGGAACAGCCCGGTGACCGCCCAGTGGCGGACCGGGGTGGCTGACTCGGGTTCGGGCGTCTGGGGCGTCTGTTCGGCTGCGGTGCTCTGCAGCGCGTCAACCACGGATCCTGGTGGCAAGGGGGCTGACACGCCGTTCGCTCCGGTGCGCGTCAGCTACTGCTGCGCGGGCCGACCAGTGCCCAGATGATCAGGCCGATCACCGGCAGCAGCACGATCAGCAGGATCCACAGCACCTTGTTGCCGGTGCTCGCACCGCTCTGGACGATCTTCAGGATGGCCCAGATGTCGAGGGCCAGGATGATGATTCCGAATATGCCGCCGTATTCGCCGAGCATGGTTTTTCCTCTCTTCTGTTGTTATTGCGGGAAGCGGGTGAAGATTTACTGTGCGAACAGGCTGCGCAACTCGTCGGCGTGTTTCTCTTCCGTGGCGAGGATGTCTTCGAGCAGCCTGCGGGTGACAGGATCGTCTTCACCGAAGTATACGATCATCTCGCGATAGCTTTCGACCGCGATGCGTTCGGCAATCAGGTTCTCGCGGATCATGTCGCGCAGCGAAGTGGCGCGTACATATTCAGCGTGGCTCTGCGCAGACAAGGTGTCGGGGGCGAAGTTGGGCTCGCCACCCAGCTGGACGATGCGGGCTGCCAGCAGGTCGGCGTGCGACAGTTCTTCGTTGGAATGTTCGAGGAACTCGGCGGCGACGCTGCCTGCCTGCATGCCTTCGGCCATGAAGTAGTGCAGTCGGTAGCGCAGTACGCAGACCAGCTCGGTCGCCAGCGCAACGTTGAGGATGGCGACCGCGCGTTGCGGTTCCAGCGGATAGTCTTCGGTCACCGGCCCCTGCTCGATGTGCGCACGTGCGCGCTCGCGCAGCGCATACACGTCGGACAGGAAGGGGCCGGACGGTGCCGGTGACAAAGAGGGAGTGTCAGGTCCGTTCATGGCTAGCTCCGTGCGGTAGGTTGGGGTTGGGGCCGGTGGTGGCGAAAGGCGAGGTGGCGAAGCGCTACCCCGCTTTCGGCAGCGGCGTGCTTTCGACTTACTTCGCGCGATCGGCCGCGTTCTGGATCTTCTCGCCGCCGCGCTCGACGTCCTTGCCGGCGCCCTGGATGGTGTTACAGCCGGTCACGATGAGCATGGCGGCGATGAGGGAGGAAATGAGTTTCATGGCATGACTCCTTTTTTCTGATGGAAGTTTGCGTTTCCGCACTTACCGGAACGGCCAGTGCATGGACGCCAGCTTAAGGAGCGGCCCTTGCCCGCCCTGTCGGAGCCAGCGGAAAGGCATGTCAGACTATTCCTGCACCCCCGGACCTTCCCGCGGGTGCATCATTCCGGGCAGGCCGGAAGGCAATTTCGGGGAGCGCAATGAAGAGCACCATGACCATCGCTGAGAGCCTCGGGGTCCTCAGCGCGCGCACCTGGCTACGCTTCGGATTCGTCACCGGTTTCGTTGCCATTGTCATGATGGTGGCGGGTGGCCTGAGCTTCGTGGAGACCAGCCTGCGGTCGATCGAGCAGGTCGACCAGGTGGCGCAGGCGCGCCTGCTGGCCAGCCGCCTGAACCAGGGCCTCACGGATGCAGAGACCGGCGTGCGCGGCTTCCTGTTGACCGGCGAGCCGCGTTACCTGGAACCCTATGAAGAGGCGGTGAGCGCCATCCGTCCCACCGCGGCCGCGCTGGTCGAGGCAGTGCCGGACGAAGCGGGGCGCGTGGTTGCGCGCCGCATCCAGGCGCTCGTGGACGATGAGCTGACCATCCTGCGCAACTCCATCGCCCTGCGCACCATGGAGGGTGAGTCCCTGGCCGAGCACATCGCCGCCGGCAGGTCGGTGATGGACAAGCTGCGTGCCGACCTGGAGCCCCTGCGTGAAAGCCTGTTGCTCACCGCCACCCGGGCCCGCGCACTGACCCAGTCGGAACTGCAGCGGACCCGCGTCGCGGTGCTGGGCTTCGGCATCGGCGCATCGCTGCTGGTCGGCCTCGTGCTGCTACTGACCGAACGCCAGATGCGCTTGCGTGAGCAACTGACCGCCGCCCTCAACGAGCGGAAGAGCAGCCTGGAGGTGGAGGTCGCTGCGCGCACGCGCGAGATCACCGCCTTGTCGCGCCACCTCGGCCGTGTCGAGGAGGAAGAGAAGTTCCGCCTGGCGCGCGAGTTGCACGACGAACTGGGCGCGATCCTGACCGCCGCCCGCATGGAGGCCGCATGGTTGCAGCGCAGCTTTGCGGGGCGTGGTGACGAGCAGCTCGACGCTCGCCTGGAAAGGCTGATGAAGTGGCTGGGCGAAGGGGTGGCGATCAAGCGTCGCGTCATTGACGACCTGCGTCCGCCGCTGCTCGACAGCCTGGGGCTGGCCGAGGCCTTGCGCGATCTCGCGGACGACTTCCAGCGTCGTAAGGAGATCGGCATGGATTTCCAGGCCGACCCCGACCTGCCCCTGGTGGACGAAGAGGCCGCGCTGGCGCTCTACCGCATCGCGCAGGAGGCGCTGACCAACATCCAGAAGCATGCGCAGGCCACCCAGGTGGTGATGAGCCTCGACGTGCTGGACGATGGCCGTTTGTGCCTGCGTATCAGTGACAACGGAAAGGGCTTCGACCCGGCAGCGATCAGCGCGAAGCGGCACGGACTGGTCGGCATCCGCCATCGTGCCGACATGCTGGAAGGGTCGCTGGAAGTCGTCAGCGCGCCGGGGCAGGGCTGCACGTTGACGGTGTGCATCGCGGTCCAGCCGGTGGAGGCGGTGTGAACGCGGCGCTGCGGGAAGGAACTTCGGGAAGGACTTGCTGAGGAACCGGGCTCGCTGAGCGCGGAAGCAGGAGCCAACCTGCGCCGTTCAGCAGGTCCAGGCCTGGAAGCGTGCGTCTAGGTGCGCAGGTGCTGCGTGCGTTGCTGCTCGACGTGGCGGATCAGGTCATCCACCTGCATCGACTTGTCGAACACGGTCGGGCAACCGAGTTCAGTGCAGCGGTGGCGGATCGTCGCGTGGGCAAAATTGGTCAGCACGACCGGGCGCACCGCGTGGAAGCGGCCGGGGTCGGTCTTCAGGGCTTTCAGCACGCCCAGCCCGCTGCCGTGGCGCAGTTCGATATCCACCACCACCAGGTCGGCAGGCGAATCCTGCAGCTCGTCCAGTGCTTCGCTTTCCGTGTCGGCGGCGCCGATGACCTGGACGCCGGGAATCGTGGACAGCGTTTCAGACAGCACCTGGCGCAGCAGGGGCGAATCTTCGACCAGGAAGACGCGCAAGGCCGTCAGGGTGCTGCTTTCCATCAGTGCGGCGCTCCATCCGTCATCAGGCCGTGGCGCAGCGCGTAGACCGCCATTTCGGCATTGCTTGAGATGTCCAGCTTCTCCAGCACGCGGGAGCGATAGGTGCTCACCGTCTTGACGCTGAGGTTGAGGTGGTTGGACACCTCGGACACGCTTTCACCGGCCGCCAGGCGCAGGAAGACCTGCAGCTCGCGCTCCGACAGGGCGTCGTGCGGCGCCTGCGTCACTTCGCCGAGCATCTGGCCGGCCATCAGCTGCATGCCGGCTTCGCTCAGGTAGCGACGGCCGCTGGCCACGGTGCGGATCGCGCGCAGCAGCTCGCTGCCGTCGCAGTCCTTGCACAGGTAGCCGGAGGCGCCATTGCGGATCATCGCCATCGCGTAGCGGTCCTCGGGGTAGCTGGACAGCACCAGCACCTGCGTGTCCGGGAAGCGCTGGCGCACCGAACGCAGGACGTCCACGCCGTTCTCGCCGCGCAGCGACAGGTCCAGCAGCAGCACGTTGCAGCGCACCTCGCGCAGCTGCTTGATGGTGTCGTCGCCGGAAGGCGCCTCGAAGGACACGATGATGTCCGTCTCGCGGTTGATGAGTTCGCGGAAGCCTGCGCGAACGATTTCGTGGTCATCCACAATGCCGACATGAATCACGACAGTTACCTCTGGGCAGTTTCCGCATCACTGCGGTTGGGGGTCATTCTTCGAGTCAGTCCGCGGTCGCCCCTGCAGATGATCGACCACGAAGCTGATCAGTGCCAGCAGCAGGAAGATCACGAACAGGATCTGGGAAACGCTCTCGGCACCTGCCGCGACGCCCCCGAACCCGAACAGGCCTGCGACCACGGCAAGTGCAAGGAAGGTCAGTGTGTAGTCCAGCATGCTTTGTCTCCTCTCGCAACCGTTGGACGAGCCATCCGGCGCGGGCGCCTTGCTGCCGGCCACCGTTCAATGGGCCGCACAGGGCGACCACCTGAGCTGCAATCTACGTGGCGTGGTCTGGTCGCCCTATCGGTGCGTGCTGAAGGCGGCGTAAGAATCGTCCTACAGGCTGTCCTACAAACCGGCGATACACCCGACCGATGCGGCCCGCTGTCCTGTCGGGGTCGTGGCAGGCATGCGGGCCGGAAAGCGGGCCGGTAAGCGGTGTTGCAGCTGCCTCCCGCCATCCGGCAGGTCGGCGGTTCGGCCATGCCAATGGCCTGCTAGCATGTAACGCGTAGATGTAACGCGTGGTTTTCTGCAGCACCTTCATGACGATGAACCGCCTTTTCGACGCCCTCGGCACGCTGCCCAGCATGCCCAAGGTCGTACAGTCGCTGATAGTCGGTCTCAATGACGAGAACGTCGAACTCGGCAGCCTGTCGCGAGACCTGCGCCAGGACCCGACGCTGTCCGCGCGCGTGCTGCGGCTGGCCAATTCCAGTTACTACGGTTCCAGTGGCCGCATCGGCTCGATCGACGACGCGGTGGCCATGATCGGGCTCAACGCACTGCGCACCCTGGTGGTCACGTCGGGCGTGATGGGCGCGTTGTCGCGGGTGCCGGGCATGAACCTCAACGCCTTCTGGACGCACGCGCTGCTCACCGCCGGGCTGGCAGGCGAACTGGCGCCGGCCGCCGGCGTGCAACGCGAGGTGGCGTACAGCACCGGCCTGATGCATCGCATCGGCCAGTTGCTGATCGCGCTGGGCCACCCCGACGTGATCGCGCGGATCGAGCGGGACTGGCGCCGCATGCCGGTGGGCGAGGTGGTCGCAGCGGAGCACGACCTGCTCGGTTTCGACCACTGCGCCGTGGGCGCCGAGCTGGCCCGGCGCTGGCACTTTCCGTCCTGCGTACACCAGGCCCTGCGCCACTACGCCGACCCCATGCAGGAGGGCGCCGGTACCTGTGCGGGCCTCGTGCATCTCGCGGCGCAGATCGCCCTGGGTTGCGAGGACGACGAGGCCGCCGGGATCATCATCGGCTACCTGCCGGCAGCCCTGTGGCGCGACCTCGGGTTGCAGGAGGCGAGCCTGCTGCTGGCGATCCATCGTGGCGCCGCACTGCGCTACGAAGTGGCCCGCCTGGTCTGAGTCGCCGTATGCCCTGTATGCCGGTTGCCGACGTTTTCCGGAAGCTCTGCGCGACCGTCTTCCTGGCCGTGGCCATGATGGCTGCCCACGCCGCCGATCCGCTGGTGATGCTGTACGACCCCCGTCCGCCCTTGCTCGACGTGCAGGACGGCAAGCTGGTCGGCGAGATGGGCGTGCGCGCGCAGCGCGCGCTGGCGGCCAGCGGCCTGCGCTACCAGTTGAAGCCGGCGCCGGTGCAGCGCCAGTTGTCGATGATCGAGCATGGCACCGTGCCGGTCTGCGCAGTCGGCCGTGTGCACAACGAGGAGCGGGCGCGCATCGGCGTCTTCAGCTCGCCGTTCTTCGTGTCGCGCCGTTATGTCGCCCTGGTGCGCGACGGCTTCCGCAAGGAGGAGCGCGCGCCGCGCCTGCTCGACTGGGCTGCCGCGCCAGAGGCGCGCTGGGGCGTGAAGAGCGGTTTCCACTACAGCGACTACGTGAGGCGCCAGTTGCGGATTGCGCGTGCCCATGTCCTCGGCTTCTCGCGCGACAACGAGGATTTCGTCGCGCTGCTGGGCGCGGGACGTATCGACTTCGTGCTGATGCACGAGGACGAAGCAGAGCTGTCCCTGCGCGGCCTGCCGGCGCCGGTGACCGATGTGCGCATCGTGCAGCTGGCCGATCTCGCCGAGGGCGAGATGCGCTACTTCTACTGCAACCGCCATGTGCCGCCGGCCACCCTGCAGCAGATCAACCAGGCGATCGCACGCGCACTGAAGCCTTGATGCTTCCAGGCGATCAATCCTTCGATCAGGCCTTCAGGTAGGCACTGCGGCCGGCATACCAGCGCGCCTGCAAGGCCTCGGCCTGGCGGGGATGGTGGCGCAGCATCTCGTCCGCCGCCTGGCGCGCCAGTTCCAGCAGATCGACGTCGGCCTCCAGGTCGGCGTAGCGCAACAGCGGCACGCCGCTCTGGCGCGCGCCGACGAACTCGCCGGGCCCGCGCAACTGCAGGTCGCGCCGCGCGATCTCGAAGCCATCGCTGTGTTCGTAGATGACCTTCAGCCGCTCACGGCCGTTCTGCGACAGGGGCGTCGCATACAGCAGCACGCAGCTCGACGCCGCCGCGCCGCGACCCACCCGGCCGCGCAACTGGTGCAGCTGCGCCAGGCCGAAGCGCTCCGCGTGCTCGATCACCATCAGGCTGGCATTGGGGACGTCCACACCTACCTCGATGACCGTGGTGGCCACCAGCAGCTGCAATTCGTTGCGGACGAAGGCATCCATCACGGCGGCCTTCTCCGCGGGTTTCAGCCGGCCGTGCACGAGGCCGACCTTCAGTTCGGGCAGCTCGGCCCGCAGGTGCTCGCAGGTATCCACGGCCGTCTGCAACTGCAGGCTTTCGCTTTCCTCGATCAGCGGGCACACCCAGTAGGCCTGCCGGCCCTCCTGGCAGGCATCGCGCACGCGGGCCACCACCTGGTCGCGGCGCGTGTCGGCCACGAGCTTGGTGACGATCGGCGTGCGGCCCGGCGGCAGCTCGTCCAGGGTGCTGACGTCGAGGTCGGCGAGGTAGCTCATCGCCAGCGTGCGCGGGATGGGCGTGGCGCTCATCATCAGCATGTGCGGCAGCCCGCCGATCGTCTTCTCGCGCAGGGCGAGGCGCTGGCGCACGCCGAAGCGGTGCTGCTCGTCCACGACCGCCAGTCCGAGGCGATGCAGGGCGACGTCGTCCTCGATCAGGGCATGGGTGCCGACAGCCAGCAGGGCTTCACCGCTGGCGAGCTTCGCGCGCATCGTCTCGCGTTCGCGCTTCTTCTGCGAACCCGACAGCCAGGCGACCTCGATGCCCAGCGGGGCGAGCCAGTCCGCCAGCTTGCGGTAATGCTGCTCGGCAAGGATTTCGGTGGGTGCCATCAAGGCCGCCTGATGGCCGTTCTCGGCCGCCTGCAGCATCGCCAGCGCCGCCACGACGGTCTTGCCGCTGCCCACGTCGCCCTGCAACAGGCGTTGCATGGGGTAAGGCAGGGCAAGTTCGCGGGCGATTTCGTCCACCGCGCGACGCTGTGCGCCGGTCAGCGCGAAGGGAAGGCCCGCCAGCAGGCCGGAGCACAGATGGCCGCGCGGCAGCAGCACTGGCGCGCCATGCTGACGGCGCTCTTCCCAGGCCCTGCGCAGCGACAACTGCTGCACCAGCAGTTCGTCGAACTTGATGCGGCGCCAGGCCGGGTGGCTACGGTCTTCCAGGCTGTCCAGGCGCGCCTCGGGTGGCGGCTGGTGCAGGAAGCGCAGGCTGCGCTCCCACCCCGGCAGGCGCGCGTGGGCGCGGATGTCCTCCGGCAGCAGGTCACCCAGGTCGCCCCGCGCGCCGGCACGCTCCAGCGCCCGCGCAACGAGCTTGCGCAGCGCGCTTTGCGCAAGCCCCGCGGTGGTGGGGTACACCGGCGTCAGCGCCTGCGGCAACGGCTGCTCGGCAGCCGTCGCCTGCAGGCGCGGATGGATCATCTCGTCGCCCCAGAAGCCGGTGCGCACCTCGCCGAATGCGCGCAGGCGCGCGCCGGGTGTCAACAGCTTCTGCTGCGCCGGATAGAAATTGAGGAAGCGCAGGGTCAGCGTGCCGCTGTCGTCCCGCAGGCGTGCCACCAGCGTGCGCCGCGGGCGGAAGACGATCTCGCTGTGCTCCACCTCGCCTTCGACCTGCACCGGCTCGCCAGGTGGTGCATCGGCAATGCGGGTGACGCGCGTTTCGTCCTCGTAGCGCAGCGGCATGTGCAGCAGCAGGTCGCTGTCGTTGAAGACGCCGAGCTTGGCAAGACGGCCAGCGAGAGCCGAGGCGGGTTTGGCGGCGGGAGCGCTCAAGGCGGACGGAGTGGAGGCGTGTGACCGGTATCGGGAGAGCGGCAATCCGGGCCGCTGCGCAGGTCGCTATTTCAGCGCAACAGCGCGCTACAGCAAAGGCATATACGACACCACAACTCTTTACGGAATCCAACTGCCATACCTGTTGCCGCTGGTTCTGGGATTCGCTGCCGGTCGTCAGTTAGTTGTAAGACTGCGTGATTCTCCGCACATTTGTACGTTGCGCAACCCAATTGGCCTCGCCAGAATCGCCCGGCGTTTTGCCAAAGCTGGCGAAGCGCCGGACTCCTGCACTGCACAAACCTTTTCAGGTTGAGGAACACCGGAGTCTGGAAGTGGCAGTCAGCGTGGACAGTGCGTGGGCTCAGAGACGGCCAGGCCTGTCCATCCATCTCGTAGTGGTAACTGACGTACACCTTCTTCTGGGGGACACATAAGATGCACAAGAAAGTTCAACGCTTCATGCTCGCGCCGATGGTGGCAGCCATGGCGCTGGCGGCAACCAGCGCTTTCGCGGCCAAGACGCCCGACTCGTTGGGTGCCTATGGCTGGGCAGCCACGAATGGCGGCACTACCGGCGGTCACGGCGCGGCTGCTGCGCAGACCTACACCGTCACCACCCGCGCGCAACTGATCAAGGCCCTGATGCCGGATGCAGTCATCGCCGCCAACGGTACCTTCACCTCGGCAGCCGGTCCGGACGCCACCAAGAAGATTATCTACGTCAAGGGCAAGATCAACCTGTCCCACGACGGCAGCGGCCGCGAACTGAAGTACGAACACTTCAAGGATCCGGGCTACGACTTCGACGCCTACGTTGCAGCCTACAAGCCCAGCGTGTGGACCGCCAACCCCGCCAACTGGAACGCCACGACCAATCGTCCGCTGCTGCCCTCCGGCCCGATTGAAGACGCCCGCAAGCGTTCGTCGGCCAATCAGGCTGCGGTCATCGTGATCCCGGTCGGCTCCAACACCTCGATCATCGGTGTGGGTAGCGACGCCCGCATCATCAACGGCACGCTGCGTGTCGATGGCAAGACCAATGTGGTGATCCGCAACATCACCTTCGAAGATGCCTTCGACCATTTCCCGGAATGGGATCCGACCGACTCGTTCTCGCTGACCACCCCGGCTTCGCCCGGCTGCCAGGCCACTTACGTGGATGCCAGCACCGGCCCGCAGAAGTGCCCGGGCGGCCGCTGGAACACCGAGTTCGACATGGTTGCCATCCACAACTCGAAGAACGTGTGGGTTGACCACTGCACCTTCGACGACGGTGGCCGCGATGACTGGAAGTACCCGTCCGTGTTCGAAGCGCCGCACCGCGGCGTGGACTACCTGGTGGTCCGCCACGACGGCGCTGTCGACGTCACCGGCACCTCGGACTTCGTGACCATCTCGTCCAACGTGTTCGAGAACCACGACAAGACCAACCTGCTGGGCAGCTCCAACACCGCCACCGCCGCCAACGGCTGGGGCGCGCTGTCCATCACCGTTGCCAACAACTGGTACGAAAACGCCGGCCAGCGTCTGCCGCGCGTGCGTTTCGGCAAGGTGCACGTCTACAACAACTTCTTCTTCGGCACCGCGGGCTACCTGGGTCAGTACGCGCCGATGAGCGACCAGCCGATGCCGAAGAACCGCTTCCTCTACGGTATCGGTATCGGTAACTTCGCCAAGATCTATGCCGAGAACAACGTGTACGAGATCAAGGGCGGTGCAGGCGTGACGGTGGATGACTCCGTCATGTTCTTCAACTGGTACGGTGCGAACGCAGCCGTGGGTGGTGTGACGCAATACACCTACTTCTACGACTCCGGCACGATCCTGAACGGTCAGCCGCGCAGCATCACGGCTGCAGCCCAGGCAACGGCAGTGACGCAAGGCAAGCCGGCGCTGGTGGACACCAACACCATCTGGGTGCCGTCGCAGACTTACAACTACACCCTGTTGCCCAGCAACCAGGTGAAGGCCACGGCCAAGGCGAAGGCTGGTGCCGGCCGTCTGTAAGCCAGGCATCGCCTGACAGCAAAAAGCCCGGCTTCGGCCGGGCTTTTTTATGGGCTGTCGCCTGAGGGGGCGACTACTCAGCCTGTGACGAGTACCGCATCTGCTTCCACCAGCGCACCGCGTGGCAGCGCTGCCACGCCGACGGCTGCGCGAGCCGGCAAAGGGGCGCTGACATAGCGCGCCATGATCTCGTTGAGCTGCGCGAAATTGCCGAGATCGGTCAGGTACAGGTTGAACTTGACCGCGTCGGCCAGCGAGGCGCCGGCGGCCTCTGCCACGGTTTTGAGATTCTCGAACACGCGCACGGCCTGGGCTTCGAAGCCCTCGGCCAGCGTCATGGTCTGCGGATCCAGGCCGATCTGGCCGGAGAGGTAGACGGTATTGCCGGCGCGTACTGCCTGGGAGTAAGTGCCAATGGCGGCTGGAGCCGCTGGGGTGGCGATGATCTGCTTGGTCATGGAGGACTCCTTGTTGCGAGCCTCCATTGTAGGCCGACACGCGGTGCCGGCCGGCGGGATGCGCCTGACCTACTCGGCGGCGCGCAGCGTGACGTCGCAGCCTAGCTTGCCGATGATCTTCTGCAGGCCGATGCGACTCGCCGTGTTGATGACGAGCGGCGCCATCAGGTTGGCCTTCACGGACAGGTCGCCCTGGCGGCGATGCGGCGTCTCTTCGTTGCGCAGGATCAGCAGCACCGTGATGTCATCCGGGGTGTCGGTGCGCAGCAGTTCCTCTTCTTCCTCGTTGAGCGTGAGCTCGTACTGCAGGCCCAGCACGTCCGGGCTGGTCACGGAGAAGGCGACGTCAGGCTGATCGGCGCTCTGCAGCACGGCCAGGACCGGCAGCTTGTCGCCGACCTCGATCAGGGTGAAGCGCTTGCAGTCCTCCAGGCCGGGCAGGCCTGCGGGAAAGTTGATGAGCTTGTCTGCTTCGACTTCCAGGCTGCCAAAGCGGGGGCTGTCGATCTTCATGGGGCATTCTCCGGGGGTAGGGGCCGGCAGGCGGTTGTGTCCAGTGAAGCCAGCCTAAGCCTTGTACGCCAAGCGGGTTGCGGCGAGGAGCGGGGAAAACCCTTGCCAATTCCTTGGCTCCCTGGCCATCTTCCCTGCGCCTTTCCTGCCGTGGCCCACGGGGCTCACTTGCGGGGCGCGACCAGGATGCCGCGCTCGACGCCCAGGCGGGCGAGCTTCTGCTGGGCGGCCTGCGCTTCCTCGCGGGTCTTGAAGGGGCCGACGCTGACCCGTGTCTCCAGCTGGCTGGGTATGCCGTTGGATTTGAGCTTGTCGAACAGCTCCTGCGCATTGGAGTGGCTGGAGAACACGCCCACCTGCAGGGTGAAGCCTTCCTCGGCGGGCCGTGCAGGGCGCGGTGCTGGCGGAGCCGATTGCAGCACCAGGCGGCTGACGTCGCCCGGCGCAGCAGGTCTTGCGGGGGGCGGCTGCGGGGCGGGCGCGGTTTTGGCGCCGGCTGGGGTGGGCGGCACACCCAGCATGCTGCCCGCAGCGGGGTCGGCACTCTCTTCGGCGACCACCGGGGCGCTGCCGGCAGGGGGCAGGGGGGGCGCGCTGACTTCCGGTGCGGCCGCGGGCGCGCTGGCCTCCGCTGCATCGGCTGCGGTACGCACCTCCGGTGCATCGGGCGACTGGCGCACGGCGTCGCGCGCGCCTTGGGAGATGGACGATCCCGGGCCGGCCACGACGCGCGCGGTCGGCGCCGGTTCTTCGTCGGACCCGCCTTCCACCATCAGCAGGCCCGCCAGCAGGGCGACGATGAGCGCCGTGGCAATGGCGCCGCGCAGGATCAACTGGCGGCGGTTCTCGTTGCCGCCGGCCGGCGCGGTGTCGCGGGATTCTTCTTTCATTGATCGTCCTTGGGATCGGGATTGGCCAGGGATCGCACCATCTCGGCTTCCGACACGGATATGCCGCAGCGTTCGGCGATGCTGAGGGCATCGTAACCATCGCGCGCCAGGGCCACCGCTTCGCCGTACTGCGGCGCGACGCGCTGGCTGGCCCGCATCTTGTCGATCTGTTCCTGCAACTGGTGGATGTAGGCGTCCTGGCTATCGAGGCGGGCCTTCAGGCCGTCGATGATGTGGCGCATCTGGCGCACTTCCAGCAAGGCGTCGAAACCGAAGCTGGACGCGTCGGGTTCGGCCGGCGGGCGTGGCCGCTGGCGTTCGACGGCGGCCTGGATGCTGTTGTCGGCGTCGTCGTCCTCGCCATCGTGGTCATCCGGCTCGGTCCGGCCGTAGACGGCCGCGAGCGGATCGCGACCCCCCAGGCTGACCCTGGCATCGGCCATGTCGTCGTCGGCCAGCGGGTCCCGTGCGGCGACGGGCAGCGAGGGCTCGCGGAACTGCAGGGAAGGGGACGTCTTGCGTGACGGGCGGCCGAGGCGCAGGTAGCGCAGCAGCAGGAAACACAGGTAGATCGCCAGCAAAACGATCAGGCCAACGATGATCGTGCGTGCGCTCAATGCATCTCCTCTCGATGGTGAGCCCTCGGCGGGGGCCTGGATGGTCGCGATAATACTGGCTGCTGCGCCTTCGCGCATCGGGAGACTCCATGAGCTGGCTGTTTGTCGCCAAGAAAATACTGAGCGTGATGCTCCAACCTCCACTGCTGCCCCTGTGGCTGACTGCTGCCGGCCTGCTGCTGTTGCGCAGGAAACCGCGGCTGGGCAGGGCGCTGGCGTGGTCGGGCGTCGTGCTCGGGCTGCTGGTCAGCACGCCGGTCAGCGTCGGCTGGGCGGCGCGGGAACTGGAGTCGGATCCGCCGGTAAGTGCGGCCGAACTGCGCGAAGCGCAGGCCATCGTCATCCTGGCCGGTGGCCAGGTGCGCAACGCGCCCGAGCTGGGCCGTACCTCGAGCGTCAACCGCATCACCCTGCAGCGCGTGCGCTACGGTGCCCTGCTTGCCAGGCAGACCGGGCTGCCGGTGCTCGCTTCCGGTGGTGCACCCACCGGCGTTCGCCCGGAGGCGCTGGCGATGAAGACCGCGCTGGAAGAGTACGGCGTGAGTCCGCGCTGGCTGGAGACCGAATCGCTCGACACCTACGACAACGCGCGCCTGAGCGCACCCATGCTGCGCGCAGCGGGCGTCCAGCGGATTGCCCTGGTGAGCCATGCCGCGCACCTGCCGCGTGCGCGCCGCGAGTTCGAGGCGCAGGGCTTCACGGTGTACGCGGCGCCGACGGCGTACTTCAACCAGGGGCCCAATGGAGAGGAGTTCTTCGACTACCTGCCATCGGCCACCACGGCGTATGCGGGCTTCTATGTCCTGCACGAGTCGCTGGGCCTGCTGGCGCAGAAGCTGCGGATGCTGGGCGGTACGGATGGTGGTGCGGATGGTGATACGAATAGCGGGAACGACGCGGATGCCGTAGCCCGCTAATCCCGACCGCAAGAAAAAGAAAGGCCGCCCGCAGGCGGCCTTTCTTGTCGACGGGCTGTTCGCGTCACACGCGTTCGAACAGACCTGCCGCGCCCATGCCGGTGCCGATGCACATCGTCACCATGCCGTACTTCAGCTTCGGGTCGCGCTGCATGGCGCTCATCAGCGTGGCGGTGCGGATCGCGCCGGTGGCCCCCAGCGGGTGGCCCAGTGCGATGGCACCGCCCTGCGGGTTCACCTTCGCGGGGTCGAGGCCCAGCGTGCGGATGACCGCCAGTGCCTGCGCAGCGAAAGCCTCGTTCAGTTCCACCCAGTCCAGCGCGTCCTGTGCCACGCCTGCCTGCTTCAGCACGCGCGGAATCGCCTCCACCGGGCCGATGCCCATCACCTCCGGCGGCACACCGGCCACCGCGTAGCCGCGATAGCATGCGATCGGCGTCAGGTTGTAGCGCTTCAGCGCCGCCTCGCTCATCAGCAGCACGGCGGCCGCGCCATCCGACATCTGCGAGCTGTTGCCGGCGGTGACGCTGCCCTTTGCGGCGAACACCGGGCGCAGCTTCGCCAGGGCCTCCAGCGAGGACTCGGGGCGCGGGCCTTCGTCGGTGTCCACCAGGCGCTCGGCGACGCGCACCGTGCTGGTGGCGAAGTCGGGCAGGTGATCCATCACCGCGTAGGGCGTGATCTCGTCACGGAATGCGCCCGCCGCGATGGCGGCGACGGCCTTCTGGTGCGAGGCCAGCGCAAAGGCGTCCTGGTCCTCGCGCGACACCTTGTACTGCGTGGCGACGCATTCGGCGGTGAGGCCCATGCCGTAGGCGATGGCGAGGTTCTCGTCGCGCTCGAACACGGCCGGGTTCATCGACACCTTGTTGCCCATCATCTGCGGCATGACCGTCATCGACTCGGTGCCGGCGCCGATCATCACGTCCGCCTCGCCGAGCTGGATGGCCTTCGCCGCATCCGCCACCGCATTCACGCCGGACGAACAGAAGCGGTTGATGGTGATGCCCGGCACCGTGTCCGGCAGGCCGGCCAGCAGCAGGCCGATGCGCGCGACGTTCATGCCCTGTTCGGCCTCCGGCATCGCGCAGCCGACGATGACGTCGCGGATCTCGTGAAGGTCCAGCCCCGGCGCTTTGGCGACGACGCTGCGGATCACGTGGGCCAGCATGTCGTCCGGCCGGACGTTGCGGAATGCGCCGCGACGCTTGGCCACCGGCGTGCGGGTGGTGGCGACGATGTAGGCGTCCTGGATCTGTTTGCTCATGTCAGTCTCCTACTCAGTTGCGCAGGGGCTTGCCGGTTTCCAGCATGTGGATCAACCGTGCCTTCGTCTCTTCGGTGCGCAGCAGGTCGACGAACTGCGCGCGCTCCACGTCCAGCAGCCACTTCTCGCTGACCAGCGTGCCGGCGTCCACCTCGCCGCCGCACAACGCAGTGGCGGCGGCTTTCGACACGCGGTAGTCGTGGTCGGAGATCATGCCGCCCGCGTGCATGTTCACCAGCATCATCTCCAGCACGGCGATGCCGGCACGGCCGGTCACCGGCACACCGGCAGGCGCCAGCTTGGGGCGGTAGCCCGCCGCGGCGATGCCCAGCGCGGTCTTGCGCGCGACGTACAGCAGTTCCTGCGGATTGAAGATGACCGTGTCCGATTCGCGCAGCAGGAACAGTTCCTTCGCCTGCTTGGCGCTCTTCGACACGTTGGCCATGGCGATGGTCTGGAAGATGTTCTGCAACCAGATCATCGCGTCGTTGCTGGCGGTCTGCGCAGCCCAGGCGCCGGTGCGGATGGCGAACTCCTTGCAGCCGCCACCGGCCGGGATCAGCCCCACGCCAGCCTCGACGAGGCCGATGTAGCTCTCCAGCGCGCACACCGCGCGAGTGGAATGCATGACGATCTCGCACCCGCCACCCAGCGCCATGCCGTTCACCGCGGCGATGACAGGCACCTGCGAATACTTGATGGTCTGGCTCATCTCCTGGAAGCGCGCGACGATCTTCTCCAGGCCGACGAAGTCACCCGCCTCCAGCACCGGGCGGATCTGCTTCAGGTTGGCGCCGACGGAGAAGGGCGCCTTCGGCTGCCAGATGACCAGACCGTCGTAGTCGGCCTCGGCGCGTTGCACCGCTTCGATGATGCCGTCCAGCACCACCGGCCCCACCGCGCACATCTGGCTCTTGAAGGACAGCACGGGGACGCGCTTGCCATCGTCATCGGGCAGCGTCCACAGGCGGACCTCGTCGTTCTCCCACACTGTCTTGCCGGTGTGTTGCAGGGAGAATTCGCCGCTCTCGCCGAACACCCGCTCGGGGAACAACTGGCGTTGATAGACCGGCAGCGTGGAGCGTGGCTCGAACAGGCCGCTCTTCGCAGAGAAGGAGCCCGGCTCGCCATGCACGCGGTCGTGGCTGAACACCCAGGCCGGCAACGGCGCATCGCTCATGCCCTTGCCGGCGGCGATTTCATCGCGCACGGCTTCGGCGATCTGCCTCCAGCCCGCGGCCTGCCAGGTTTCGAAGGGGCCCTGCGCCCAGCCGAAGCCCCAGCGCATCGCGAGGTCTACATCGCGCGCGTTATGGGCGATGTGCGCCAGATGGAAGGCGACGTAATGGAACACGTCGCGGAAGATGCTCCACAGGAACTGCGCCTGCGGATGCGTGCTCGCGCGCAGCTGCGTGAAGCGCTCAGCCGGGTTCCTGTTCTTCAGGATGGCGACGACTTCCTCGGCGGCTTCGCCGGCGCTGTCGCGGTAATCCTGTTTCGCCAGGTCGATGACCTTGATCTGTTTGCCGTCCTTGCGATACACCCCGGCCTTGGTCTTCTGTCCGAGCGCACCTTTCGCGATCAGCGACGACAGCCACTCCGGTGCCTGGTAGTGCTTGTGCCAGGGATCGTCGCGCAGGTTGTCGGTCATCGTCTTGATGACGTGCGCCAGCGTGTCCAGGCCCACCACGTCGGCAGTGCGATAGGTGGCGCTCTTGGGACGGCCGATCAGCGGGCCGGTCAGCGCATCGACTTCATCGAAGCCGAGGCCCAGGCGCTGCGTGTGGTGCATCACCGCCAGCATCGAGAACACGCCGACGCGGTTGGCCACGAAGTTGGGCGTGTCCAGCGCGCGCACCACGCCCTTGCCCAGCGTGGTGGTGAGGAATTCTTCCAGCTGGTCGAGCAGCGCGGCGTCGGTGCCGCGACAGGGAATCAGTTCCACCAGCGTCATGTAGCGCGGCGGGTTGAAGAAGTGCACGCCGCAGAAGCGCGGGCGCAGCGAATCCGGGCAACCCTCGGACAGCGCGTTGATCGACAGGCCGGAGGTGTTGGTGGCGAAGATGGCGTCGGCACGCACGTGCGGTGCCACCCGCTTGTACAGGTCCAGCTTCCATTCCATCTTCTCGGCGATGGCCTCGATGATGAGGTCGCACTCGGCGAGGCGAGCGATGTGCTGGTCGTAGTTGGCGGCCTCGATGTACTGCACGCGGTCACTGGTCGCGAGCGGCGAGGGCTCGAGTTTCTTCAGGCCGTCGATGGCCTTCTGCACGATGCCGTTGGGCTTGCCGTCCTTGGCCGGCAAGTCGAAGAGGATGACCGGTACTTCGGCGTTGGCGCAGTGGGCGGCGATCTGCGCGCCCATGACGCCAGCGCCCAGCACGGCCACCTTGCGGATGCGGAATTTGCTCACGTCGGACTCCTCGTGATGCAGATGAATGCTGCAGATGACAAACGGGCGGCCGGGACCGCCCGTTCAGGGTGAGGGCTCAGAAAGCCTGCGAGTACTGCGCGCCGACGATGAAGACGCTGCCTTCGTAAGTGCCGGTGACGCGACCGCGGCCGGCGGCCAGCTGGTTGTTGTCGATCTCGGTGTCGCCGATGATCAGGTACGACAGGCCGAAGTCCAGGCGCGAGGCCTCGCTGGCTTTCCACTGCGCCCCTGCCGACAGCCAGACGCGATCGTTGTCCGGCAGCGACACCAGGCGGGTGGAAGCGCCGCGCACCGGCGACTGGTCCCATGCCACGCCACCGCGCAGCTTCCAGGAGGAGTTCATCTGGTAGTTGGCGCCCAGCGCCACGCGCCAGGTGTCACGGAACTCCGCGTCCAGCGACTGCACCGTCGTGCCCGTGCGCTTGATGTCGATCTTCTGGATGGAGCTCCAGCCCGTCCAGGAGATATCACCCATCATTTCCCACTGGTTGTTCAGCTTCTGCGTGGTGCTGAGGATGAAGGTCTGCGGCAGGGTCACGTCGGCACTCGCGGCGGCGTTCGGTGCCACGAGCTGGTTGTTCGAGGTCAGGTCGCCTTCCAGTTCATGCTCGATCTCCGAACGGTAGGAGATACCGACCTTGGTCGAAGGGCTGACGTTGAACAGCGCGCCGATGTTCCAGCCCCAGGCGTCACCATCCGCATCCAGCGACACCTTGGTGCTACGGGTGGCCGAGTTCACCACTGCGGCGTAGCGCTCGTAGGTGGCTTCCATGCGCTGGTAGTTCAGGCCGAAACCCAGCGAGACCTTGTCGTTCACCCGCCAGGCAATCGATGGGTTGAGGTTGTAGGTCTTGATGTCGAACAGGGTGGCCTGGTAACGGCCGACCCAGTCGTCGTCGTACTCGGTCTTGAGGCCGAACGGTGCACCCAGGCCGAGGCCGAGGTAGATGTCCTTGGTGACGCCCCACGACAGGTAGGCATTCGGCAGCACGGCCCAGTCGCCGGCGTCGCCACCGTTGCCGCTGTTGGTGGCGGGGGCGACGTTCGAACCGTTGTTGGTGAACTTGAACGAGGGCTTGATGGCTGCGCCGCCGAGGGAGAACTCGCGTTGCTTCAGCTGCGTCATGCCGGCCGGGTTGAAGTAGATGGTGCTGGCGTCTTCCGCGACGGCAGCCGAACCCGCGTAGGCGTTGCCCAGGCCGCTGGCGTTCTGCTCCAGCAACTGGAAGCCGGACGCGGCGGCGGTGCCGGCGGTCATGGCTGCAATGGCGGCGGCCACGATCAGGGTGATGTTCTTCTGTTTCATGGTTTGGGTTTCTCCTCTAGCTGGATTCCGGTTGTGGGTTTTATCTGCTGCGCCGGTGGCCGGAACGCCGACATGCAACATGCTGACAGGGCGAACAGGTTTCTATGTGGGGGGCAATGGGCGCTTCTGTCCCTTGGCATCGATGCAGACATAGGTCAGCTGTGCCTCGGTGACCCGGTAGACCTTCGGGTCCGCCGGATTGCGCTCGGAGTAGACCTCTACCTCCACGGTGATGGAAGTAGTGCCTTCACGTATCACCTCGGCATAAAAGCTGACGAGGTCACTGGTGAAGACGGGTTCGTGAAAAACGAAGGAATTGACAGCAACGGTGACGACGCGTCCCTTGGCGCGCCGCAGTGCGGGAATGGAGCCGGCGATGTCCACGTGCGCCATGATCCAGCCGCCGAATACGTCACCGGCCGCGTTGAGGTCCTTCGGCATCGGGATGACCCGCAATGCCGGTTGCTTGTCCGGCAGGGTGGTGGTGTTGCCCATCGTTACTTCCTTGCTGCGAGATAGTTCATCGGGCCGCCGGTGAAAGGCGCGAAGCCCGTTCCGAAGATCACGCCGGCGTCGGCGAGTTCCGCGTCCGCCACCACGCCCTCGGCGACCAGTCGCTGGGTCGCTTCCAGCAGCGGGCGGATCATGCGGTCGGCGAGGCCCGCCGGCACCTGCGCGGCGGCCTGTGTTACTGCCTTTTTCTGTGGCTTGCCGTCCAGCCATGTGTAGAAGCCTTCGCCGGTCTTCTTGCCCAGCTTGCCGGCGTCGAACAGGGCCTGCAGGCGTCGCGGCGGCGCGGCCGCGTCGGTGAGTCCCTTGCCGGCCGCCATGGCGACATCCAGGCCCACGGTGTCGGCCAGTTCGATCGGCCCCATCGGCATGCCGAAGGCCAGCGCGGCTTCGTCGACCACTTCGGGCGCGATGCCTTCATCCACGCAGCGCATGGCTTCCAGCAGGTAGGGGCCGAGCACGGCATTGACGAGGAAGCCGGGCGCGCTCTTCACGGGCAGCGGCAGCTTGTCCAGCTTGTGCACGAAGCTGGTGGCACGCGCCACCTGGCCGTCGTCGCTGTCGGCACCCCGCACCACCTCGACCAGCGGCATCTTCGCCACCGGGTTGAAGAAGTGGATGCCCACCAGGCGTTGCGGTTGTGCCATGGCCTGCGCGATGTCTTCCAGCTTCAGGCTGGAGGTGTTGCTGGCCAGCACGGCGTCCGGCTTCGCGCGCTGTTCGAGATCGCGGAACAGCGCCTGCTTGGCCTCGAGGTTCTCGTAGATGGCCTCGATGATGACGTCGGCCTGCGCCACGCCGCCGCCACTCGGGTCGGCGATCAGGCGATCCAGCGCGAAGCGCACTTCGCGCCGGTCGTTGCGCCACTTCTTGCCGAAGCCTTCCGCCGCGCGTGCGATGGCCGGTGCGATGCGCTCCACCGTCTGGTCCTGCAGCGTCACGGTCATGCCGCGCTGCACGCACCAGGCGGCGATGTCGCCGCCCATCACGCCGGCGCCGATCACATGCACATGGCGTGGCTTGAAGTCGGCGATATCCTGCTTGCCCAGGCCCTTCAGGCGCTGCTGCAGGAAGAACACGCGCACGAGGTTGCGTGCGGTGCCCTGCGCGAAGATGGAGGACAGCGAGCTCGGATCGCTGGCTGGCATCTGCAGCCAGTCGCCGTCGTAACGCTGCCAGGTGTCGATGATCGCGTAAGGCGCCGGGTAGTGTTCGCGGCGCGCGCGTTTCGCCACCTGCTTGCGGGCACCGCTGGCTACCACGAACTTCAGCGGGCCGTTGAGCAGACGTTGCAGGAAAGGCGGGCGATGCGCCGGCGCGCCGGACAGCACCACGTTGCGCGCGGCGGCTTCCATCACGCGTGGCGGCACGGCGTCGTCCACCAGGCCCATCTTCTTCGCGCGGCGGGCGTCGATGCCCTTGCCGGTCAGCATCATGTCCATCGCCGCCGCCGGGCCGATCAGGCGTGGCAGGCGCTTCATGCCACCCCAGCCGGGCACGATGCCGAGCATCACTTCCGGCAGCGACAGGCGGGTGCCCGGCTCGTCCACCGCGATGCGGTAGCGGCAGGCCAGCGACAGCTCCAGGCCACCGCCCATGCAGTGGCCGCGGATCAGCGCCAGCGTGGGGAAGGGCAGGGCTTCCAGGCGGTCGAAGAGCGCGGTGTTGCGGCGGATGATCTCCGCGATGCCCTCGGTCGTCTCGATGCGGGTGTATTCCTCCAGGTCGGCGCCGGCGATGTAGCCCGCGCTCTTGCCGGAAAGGATGACGAGGCCCCTGGGCGGCTGCGCGGAAAGTTGATCGAGCAGCAGGCCGAACTCGCGCAGCACGTCGCTGCCCAGCGTGTTGGCGCCGCTGTCGGCGACGTCGATGGCGGCCCAGGCGATGCCGGCGGCGTCGCGGTCCAGGTGCCAGTGGCGGAGTGCGGTGCTCATGGCATTCGTGGCGTTTGTGGCGTTCGACGTGTTCATCACAGGGCCTCCACCAGCATGGCGCCACCCTGGCCGCCGCCGATGCAGATGCTGGCGATGCCACGGCGTCCGGCCGGATCGCCTTCGCCGCGCCGCAGGATGTGCAACAGGTGCAGCACGATGCGCGCGCCGCTGGCGCCCACCGGGTGACCCATGGCGATGGCACCGCCATCAATGTTCAGTTTCTTCATGTCCAGCGTGCCGAGCGCGCCGTCGAGCCCGAGGTGTTCGCGGCAGTAGTCGGCGTCCTCCCAGGCGCGCAGGCAACCGAGTACCTGCGCGGCGAAGGCCTCGTTGATCTCCCAGGCATCCAGGTCGTTGAGGCTCAGGCCATGTCGTTCGAGGATGGGCGTAGCGGCATGCACCGGACCCAGGCCCATCTGCTCCGGCGCGAGGCCGGCCCACTGCGCGTCGCGGATGACCCCGAGCGGACGCACGCCGAGCGCTTCCACCGCCTCTTCAGAGGCGAGGATGGTCCATGCTGCACCGTCCGTGATCTGCGAGCTGTTGCCGGCCGTGACCTTGCCGTGGCGCTTGTCGAAGACGGGACGTGGCTTGGCGAGATTGGGCATGGAGGCGTCGCGGCGCAGGCCGTCGTCCTCCGCGTACACCTTGCCCTTGGCGTCGATCAACGGCACCAGCTCGGCCTTGAAATCGCCGGAGTCGTGCGCGGCGGCCACGCGCTGGTGGCTGCGTACGGCGAACTCGTCCATCTGCTCGCGCGTGATGCCGAAGCGCCAGGCGAGGTTTTCGGCAGTCTGGCCCATCATCAGGCCGACCACCGGATCGGTCAGGCCCTTGACGATGCCGATCACCGGCGAGAAGAGAAAGCCGGGTCGGATCTGGCTGAGCGCTGCGATGCGTTGCCCAAGGGTCTTGGCGGTGCTCATGCGGGACAGCCAGCGCACGGCCGCGTCATTGAACAACAGCGGCGCGCGGGACAGCGCATCGACGCCACCGGCCATCACAAGGTGCGCGCGGCCGGCCTGGATATTGGTCAGCGCGGAGTCGATGGCCTGCATGCCGGAGGCGCAGTTGCGCATCACCGTCCAGCCCGGCACCTTGAGGCCGCAGCCCATGCGCAGCGCCACCACGCGGCCGATGTTCACTTCGTCCGGCGAGGGCGAGGCACAGCCGAGGATGACCTCGTCCAGTTGCTCGGGCGTGAACTTCTGGCGCGACAGCAGCGCGCGGCCGGTGATGGCAGCGATGTCCGAGGCCGCGAACGGCCCCGGCGCATTCTTCGCCTTCAGGAAAGGCGAGCGCGCACCGTCGATGATGTAGACCGGTTTGAACGCCATGCTCAGGCCACCGCCTTGCTGTTGCCGCGTACGTGCAGCACGTCGCCGATGTCCTCGCCGCGCACATGGGCGTTGGCGTCGCCGATGCCGAAGTCCTGCGGGAAGTCGTCGACGCGGATGACCTTCTGGCGCAGCACCTCGCGGCGCTCCAGCACGGCCTTGTCCTGCGCGTTGATGATGCCCTTGGCGAGTGCTTCGTCCAGCGCGGCGTCGCCTCGCGAGGTGAGTTGCTTCGCCTTCTGCGCGGCGCGCACCTTCGCGTCGACGCTTTCGGCAGCCACGGCGGCGAGCAGGGCGGCTTCCAGCACGCCGACCGCGTCGTCCTCGTCAGCCGGTGCGTAGCTGTTGGCCACCAGTCGGTCGCGTGCGGGGCCCGGCTCGATCAGCACCCGCGCCACTTCATGGCCGAGGCGGTCGGACGGCACCACGTAGGGACGGCCGAACGGGAAGATCATCAGGTGCAGCAGCGTGGAGATGAACTTGTTCGGGAAGTTGGAGATGACGCCCTCGAAGGCGTTCTGCGCCTTGAACATCGCATCCCAGATGGACCAGTGCAGCAGCGGCGCGTCGGCCTGCTGGCGGCCTTCCGACTCGTAGCGCTTCAGCGCGGCCGAGCACAGGTAGAGCATCGACAGGATGTCGCCCAGGCGGGCCGACAGCTTCTCGCGGCGCTTCAGGTCGCCGCCCATCACCAGCATCGACACATCGGCCACGAAGGCCAGCGCGGCGGAGAAGCGGGTGAGCTGCTGGTAGTAGCGGCGGGTTTCCGGCGCCACCTTGGGCGTGCCGACGAAGTGCGAGCCGGTCAGGCCCATCCACAGGCTGCGTGCCGCGTTGCTGACGGTGAAGCCGACATGGGCGAACAAGGCCTCGTCGAAGTTGCGCAGGCCACGCTGGCTGTCGGCCTCCTGCGTCGCCATCATTTCCTTCAGCACGTACGGATGGCAGCGGATCGCGCCCTGGCCGAAGATGATCAGGCTGCGCGTCAGGATGTTGGCGCCTTCCACGGTGATGCCGATGGGGATCTGCTGGTAGGCGCGGCCGAGGAAGTTGCTCGGGCCCATGCAGATGCCCTTGCCGCCCAGGATGTCCATGCCGTCATTCACCGCCTGACGGGCGCGCTCGGTGATGTGGTACTTCACTATGGCGGAGACGACCGAGGGCTTCTCGCCGAGGTCGATGGCGCCGGCGGTCATCACGCGTGCCGCGTCGCTCATGTACAGGTTGCCGCCGATGCGCGCCAGCGGCTCCTCCACGCCTTCGAAGCGGCCGATGGCCGTCTTGAACTGGCTGCGCACGCGGGAGTAGGCACCGACGGCGCGGGCGGTCAGTTTCATCATGCCGGTGTTGGAGCCGGGCAGCGAGATGGAACGGCCGGCGGCCAGGCATTCCATCAGCATGCGCCAGCCCTGGCCGGCCATCTTCGGCCCGCCGATGATGAAGTCCAGCGGCATGAACACGTCCGTGCCCCAGTTCGGTCCGTTCTGGAAGACGGCGTTGAGCGGGAAGTGACGGCGGCCGATGTTCACGCCCGGGTGGTTACGCGGCACCAGGGCGCAGGTGATGCCGAGGTCCTCCGTGTCGCCGAGCATGCCGTCCGGGTCGTACAGGCGGAAGGCGAGGCCGAGGATGGTGCAGATGGGGCCCAGCGTGATGTAGCGCTTGTCCCATGTGACGCGCATGCCGATGACTTCCTGGCCCTGCCAGGTGCCCTTGCAGATGACGCCGGAATCCGGGATGGAGGCGGCGTCGGAGCCGGCCTGCGGACTGGTCAGCGCGAAGGCGGGAATCTCCTCGCCGCGGGCGAGGCGCGGCAGGTAGTGGGCCTTCTGCTCGTCGGTGCCGTAGTGCAGCAGCAGCTCGGCCGGGCCTAGCGAGTTGGGCACCATCACGCTCACCGCAGACGCCGAACTGCGCGTCGCCAGCTTGGTGACGACCTGCGAGTGGGCATAGGCGGAGAAGCCTTTGCCGCCGAAGGCCTTCGGAATGATCATGCCGAGGAAGCCCTTGTCCTTGATGTACTGCCAGGCTTCCGGCGACAGGTCGTTATGGACGTGGGTGGTCTGCCAGTCATCGGTGAGGCGGCAGAGCTCTTCCGTCTCGTTGTCGACGAAGGATTGTTCCTCCGGCGTCAGCACGGGCTGCGGATATTTCAGCAGCACGTTCCAGTCCGGCTTGCCGGAGAAGAGCTGGCCTTCCCACCACACCGTGCCGGCCTCGATGGCGGTGCGCTCGGTCTCGGACATCGGCGGCAGGATCTTCTGGAAGGCGCGGAAGACCGGCTTCGTCACCAGCGCGCGACGCAGCGGCTTGAGGCCGAAGAGGATGCCGCCGGCGACCACCAGCAGCACCAGCGCCATGC
Source organism: Uliginosibacterium sp. H1 (assembly GCF_036017065.1). Lineage (NCBI taxonomy): Bacteria > Pseudomonadati > Pseudomonadota > Betaproteobacteria > Rhodocyclales > Zoogloeaceae > Uliginosibacterium > Uliginosibacterium sp. H1. Next base: position 1,959,636 of record NZ_JAYXHR010000001.1, on the reverse strand, counting down.
TCACCGCATCCGGCCAGCCCGCCACCGCGCACAGCGCCATGACCCACAGGGCCTTGGCCGCCACCCAGAACACCCAGGGTGCGCGCCATACGGCCAGCACCATGAGTACGACGGGCAGGGCAAGAATCGTCAGCCAGATCATGAAAGGTTCTCCAGGGAAATATCGGGGGTGTTCTTGGGCGGCCCTCAGCGGGCCGGCTTGGTGTCCTGCATGACCTGCTCGGGCAGCGGTGCGCGCAGGCCGCCGAGCAGGAAGGAGGTGAGACGGGGTTTGAGCAATGCGGGGTCGTCGTCGAAGCGACCGGTCACCAGGGCCAGTGCGTCGATGCCGGAGATGGCGTAGGACACCGCGCCCATCATGAAGTGCAGGCGCCAGACGATCTCGGCGCGCGGCACGTCAGGCAGGGAGCGGTACAGCGCCACGGTGTAGCGCTCCATCACCTCGGCGTACTCCTCGGCCATGAACTTGCGGACGAACTCCGCCGGCTCGGTGTAGGTGCGGCCCAGCAGGCGCATGAAGGTGTGGCCGCCGTGGGTGGTGTCGGCAGCCATCTCCAGCGCCGGGCCGAAGAAGCCTTCCAGCACCTGGCTGGGCTTCAGCGGCGCGTCGCCGACCTCCTGTTCCAGCTTGTCGAGTTCCTGCAGGCGCAGCAGGTTCAGCTGGTTGAGGCGGCGGTGGAAGACTTCATGGAAGAGCGCTTCCTTGCTGCCGAAGTGGTAATTCACGGCGGCGAGGTTCACCGAGGCCTGGCTGGTGATCTGGCGCATCGAGGTGCCGTCGAAACCATGCTCCGCGAAAAGCCATTCCGCCGCGTCGAGGATGCGCTCGCGGGTGTCGGGGCTGTTGCGGTTGTCGGCGACGGGCTGGGGCATGCGGGTGTCCGGCGAAGGTTCTGATTGCCACATTGCAATCAAACGTTCGTTTGAATGCTAAGCCAGAATGCCTGAAAGTCAAGGCTGGGGTTTTCCTGTAAGCCGCGTGGCGAGCGCCGACGCGGTGTTGCTTCGGGTTGCACCGGGGGGGGGTACTGTCGGCCGGCCTCGGGGGTGAGGCCCTGATGCGTGAGCCGGCCGGCTCAGGCCTGCGGGAGAAGGAGGCAGGCCAGCGTTCCGGCAAGGCCGACCAGGCCCATGAGGCCGAACACCCAGTTGAACACGCGTGAATAGTTGAAGTGGCCGGACAGGAGCGGGTACTTCGATTGCCGGGATGTGTTCGAGTCGTCCATCGCGAACAGCCCGAGCACCTGTGCCTCCGGCGGGGCGTCGGCGAGCGCGAGTCGGTCCAGGTACCTGAGCGCATCTGACGATACGGCGATCAGCATCTTCGTTCTCTCATCCAGCTTCCAGAACACGAAAGAGAGGACGCTCAGCAGCAGCGGCAGGAGTACGAAGTTTGCCGAGATGCCGTCCTTGGACGCGAGGGTCGAGAAGGCACCGATGAGGACGGTGCAGAAGACGACGTAGAAGTTGAAGGTCTTCAGACGCTGCTCGGCATGCTGGACGAAATGCCCCCACGCGTAGCTGCGCAAGGTCTTCTGCTGGTCTTCATTGAGGGGAGTGGTCATCGTGCCAGCAGGGGCGGCCGCGCAGGCGGCCTGCACCGCGTTGCCGGACGGATACCGGGAGCGCGGACTCCCGGCATCCGTGCGTCGAGCAAGCTGCTCAGGCGGATTTGCGTCGCCTTGCCGCAGCGCCGATCAGGCCCAGGCCTGCGAGCATCAGCGCGTACGACTCGGGCTCCGGCACGGCGGCGGCCACCGCCGTGTATTGCAGGCTCAGGAAGCCGTTGCCGTTGAACGGGAGCTGCCAGCCGCTGCCGGGAACGTTGCTGAGGTAGGCGTGGCCGATCCCGAAGCCGGAGGTGTCCGCCGCCGTCTGCGTGCGCGACAGCTGGATGCCGGTCACCGTCGGGTCGTTGCTGCTCAGGTAGGCGATGTACTTGGTGCCGGCGTCCAGGTTCAGCCCCAGGTTGGCGAACTCGATGGTGGTGAATCCGCCCGCCGCGTTGAAGGTCTCGATGGCTGCGGCGGTCGTCGTCAGCAGCGCCGGACCGACCACGTTGCTTGCCTGGTTCTTGGCGTTCGTATCGGGGTTCCACTGCGCCACGGTCAGTTGCAGCGGGAGCGCCGTGTAGTTGCCGATGGCATGGAAGCTGAACGAAGACAGCAGGGAGTCCGAGGTCAGCGCAAAGACTTCGCCGACTTTCGGCGAATCACCGGCCGGGTTGGCCGCGTTGCCGAAGTAGGCAAACGGCAAGCCGTTGCTCGCCCCGCCGGGCACGTTGGTGTAGGTGACGGCGGAAGCACTGCCGGCGAAGGCCAGCATAAGGCTGGCGAGAACTTTCAACTTGATTGCAGATAGGGACATGACTCGACTCCTGGACATCGACGATTCAGAGGAATTCGTTCGACGGCCATGCGCAATGAGGCGGACATGGCCATCGACATCGACGACGTTTCCGGCTGCAGAAACCCGCGAAAACCGGCAACGCGTCGATGCGCCAGACCTTACGCGGCGGCGGTTACCGGGGTACGAGGCGAGGCGCCCGGCGAATGGTCCGAAAGTACTGCTGGGCATGACCATGCGCGGACAGCGGAAACCCGGTTTCGAATAGGTTCAGAAGGCGTCCGAACAAATCGATATTGCGGCGCAGCGTGGCGAGTCGCGGTTTCCCGACAGCGCTGCGAGCGTTGCGGTGTCTGGAAAACGCCAGGCGCTGTCGGCGCCGGCCGACGCAAGTCCCTGTTATTTCATGCTGCTTTGCGCCTTGCGGGGGCTAACCCTGTCATCCATATTCCTACCGCGGCCCGGGCAGACCTGTCCTGCACGCACACAAAAACATACGAGGAGACACACAATGAAGTTCCGCTACCTGGCTGTTGCTGCAGCCATGTCTTCGCTTGCGTTCAGCGCGCAAGCTCTTGATTACCCCTCCGGCTTCACGAAGTGTGCGCAGAACAAGGGCGCCCAGTGCGCGTTCTCCGGCACGCGCTCCGTGGCCTTCGGCAAGTCGGACAGCTTCGTCTACGCCACCTACACCAACGGCGTGGTCTGCCAGGCCAGCAACTTCCCGTCCAGCCCGTACGCTGGCAGCACCTCGACCTGGTGTTCCTACGGCCCGCTGCAGAGCAGCTCGTCGTCCAGCTCCAGCTCGTCTTCGTCCTCTTCTTCCTCGTCGAGCTCTTCCAGCAGCTCGTCGAGCAGCTCCTCCTCGTCCAGCTCGTCGTCGAGCAGCTCGAGCAGCAGCTCCAGCTCGTCGTCCTCTTCGTCGTCGTCCTCCAGCTCGTCTTCGTCGGGCAACGGTTCGTCGTCGGGCGCATGGCTGGGTGCAGGCCCGGTGGGCTACGCCACGCAGAACGGTGGCACCACGGGCGGTCTGGGTGGCGCGACGGTCACCGTCAGCACCGGTGCGCAACTCAACTCGGCGCTCTGCAACCGCGCCAGCACCAGCACCCCGATCATCATCCGCGTGAACGGCACCATCACTCATGGCAACACCGTGAAGGCCAGCGGTAGCTGCAGCACCGCCGCCGACGTGATCGACCTGAAGGGCGTGAGCAACATCTCGATCATCGGTGTCGGCGCCAGCGCCGTGTTCGACCAGATCGGCATCCACATCCGCGACGCACGCAACATCATCATCCAGAACGTGCACGTGCGTAACGTGAAGAAGTCGGGCTCCCCGACCTCCAACGGCGGCGACGCGATCGGCATGGAGACCAACGTGTCGAACGTGTGGGTCGACCACGTCACGCTGGAAGCTTCCGGTGGCGAAGCGCAGGGCTACGACGGTCTCTTCGACATGAAGAGCAACGTCAAGTACGTGACCCTGTCGTGGGCGCACCTGAAGAACTCGGAGCGCGGTGGCCTGGTCGGTTCGGGTGACAGCGATAGCGCCAACAACTTCATCACCTACCACCACAACCACTACCAGAACCTGAACTCGCGCGTGCCCCTGCTGCGCTTCGCGACGGCTCACGCCTACAACAACTACTACAACGGTATTGTTGAATCGGGCATGAACCCGCGCGTCGGCGGCAAGATCAAGGCGGAGAACAACTACTTCGTGAATGCCCGTAACCCGCTCGGCACCTTCTACACCAACGACATGGGTTACTGGGACGTGAGCGGCAACATCTTCGGCACGGGCGTCACCTGGGTGTCGAGCGCCGATGAGCATCCGGCTGGCCCGAACGTGAGCTCCACCACCTCGATCAGCATTCCCTACTCGTACGGCCTTGACAGCGCAGCCAACGTCCCGACCATCGTGACGGGCGGTGCAGGTGTCGGCAAGCTGTAACAGCCAGCAAGGCAGTAAAGGAAAGGGCCGGAGTTTCTCCGGCCCTTTTTGTTTGCGGCTGCATTTGCATCCTCACTTCTTCGCTTCCCCTTCGCCTTCACCCCTTCACCGTTTTCGCACTGCGCGTGGCCGCTCAGTCCTTCGGGCTGCGTAGCAGGCGCAGGCCATTGGCCACCACCAGCAGGCTGGCGCCCACGTCGGCGAACACCGCCATCCACATCGTGCCGATGCCGGCCAGGGTGATGGCGAAGAACACGGCCTTGATGCCCAGCGCGAACACGATGTTCTGCAGCAGCACCGCATGCGTGCGGCGCGACAGCCGGACGAAGCGCGGCAGCTTGCGCAGGTCGTCGTCCATCAGCGCCACGTCGGCGGTTTCGATGGCGGTGCCCGTGCCGGCTGCGCCCATTGCGAAGCCGATGTCGGCGCGGGCCAGTGCCGGCGCGTCGTTGATGCCATCGCCCACCATGCCGACGGCAAGTCCCTCCGCGAGCCGGCTCTCGATGAACCCGAGCTTGTCTTCCGGCAGCAGCTCACCCTGCGCTTCGTCGATGCCTGCCTGGGTGGCAATCGCGCGCGCGGTGGCGCTGTTGTCACCGGTGAGCATCACTGTCCTGACGCCGAGCGCGTGCAGTTCGGCGACGGCCGCGCGGCTGCTGTCCTTCAGCGTGTCCGCCACGGCGAACAGCCCGAGCACGCGTGCCTCGTCGGCGATCAGGATGACCGTCTTGCCCTGCGTTTCGAGTGCCGCCAGGCGGGACTCCAGCGCATCGGAGCACAGCCCCAGTTCGTGGACGAGGCGGTGGTTGCCCAGACGATAGCGGGCGCCATGGATGAGGCCCTGGGTGCCGCGACCGGGCAGGGCCTCGAAGCCGTCCACGTCCTGCGCCGGGATGTCATCGCGTTGCGCAGCCTGCGCCACGGCGCGCGACACCGGGTGATCGGAGCGCGCGGCGAGGCTGGCGGCGAGGCTGCGTACCTCGTGCTCCGGCACGTCCGCCAGCGCGGCGAAATCCGTCTGCGCCGGCTTGCCGTGCGTGAGCGTGCCGGTCTTGTCGAGCGCGATCCAGTCCAGCCTGCGGCCTTCCTCCAGATGGACGCCGCCCTTGATCAGGATGCCCTGGCGCGCCGCCGCGGCCAGCCCGCTGACGATGGTGACCGGCGTGGAGATGACCAGGGCGCAGGGGCAGGCGATCACCAGCAGCACCAGCGCCTTGTAGATCCATTCGAACCACGCGCCGCCGAACAGCAGCGGTGGCAGCACGGCGACGCCCAGCGCGAAGAGGAACACGATGGGCGTATAGACGCGTGCAAAGCGGTCGACGAAGCGCTGCGTCGGCGCACGCGCACCCTGCGCGGCCTCGATGGCGTGGATGATGCGGGCCAGCGTGCTGTCGGTGGCGCCGGCCTTCACGCAGTACTCGAAGGAGCCGGCTTCGTTGATCGTGCCGGCAAACACGACGTCGCCCGTTGCCTTGTCCACCGGCAGGCTTTCGCCGGTGATCGGTGCCTGGTTTACCGTGGAGCTGCCGCTGACCACGGTGCCGTCCAGCGCGATGCGTTCGCCGGGCCGTACGCGGACATGCGCGCCCGGCGCCACGTCCTTCGCCGGCCGCTCCTGCCAGCTGCCGTCCGGCTGCTGTACGGTGGCTTTTTCCGGCGCCAGATCCATCAGGCCGCGGATGGCATTGCGCGCGCGATCCAGCGATTTCGCTTCGATCATCTCGGCGATGGTGAACAGCACCATCACCATCGCGGCCTCGGGCCATTGCCCGATGAGCAGGGCGCCGGTGACGGCGATGCTCATCAGTGCGTTGATGTTCAGGTTGCCGTTGCGGACCGCGATCCAGCCCTTCCGGTACGTCGTGATGCCGCAGGCCAGCACGGCCAGGATGGCGAGTGCCGCCGACAGCCACTCCGGCGCCGACAGCCAGTGCGCGACTTCGGAACCCACCGCCGCAGCGCCGGCGAGCGCCAGCGGCCACCAGGGCTTCGCGGGCTCGGCCACCGGGGCCTGCGGGGTTGCATCGCCATCCGCGACTTCGGGCGTGAAGCCGAGCGAGCGCACGGCGTCCAGTACCGCCGGCAGGGCGGCCGGCGCGTGGGTCACGGTCAGCACGCGCTGCATGAGGTTGAAGTCCAGCTGCGTCACCTGCGGCATGCCGCCCAGCTTCTTGCGCAGCAGGCCTTCCTCGGTCGGGCAGTCCATCTGCATGATGCGGATGGGCGTGCGGATGCCACCGGCCACCGGTGCGGCGGGCGCGAGCTTGGCGGGCGCAGCTGCCACGGCGCCATCGTGGTCGCCACAGCAGTCCGTCGCGCAGGCTGCGCCGCTGTCCGGTTCGGCGATGCCATACAGCGTGACGGCAGGCGGGTCGTCGCAGCAGCCGCTTGCGCAGCCGGCGTCCGTGGAGGAGGGCTCGCTCAGCGACAGCAATGTGCCCTGCGGGGAGGCCTTCGCGGCGGGTGTGCAGCAGCCGGCGCCGGCATGCGACGGGTCGTGTGAATGGCCGTGGGGGTCGTCGTGCAGGTGATCGTGGTGCTTGTCGGAAGCGGACATGGTGTTGATTCCGGAAGGCCTTGCGGAACGTTTCCGGCATCTGACACCCTGAAGCTACTATAGGGTCAACACCCGCCACCGGAGCAGGCCATGAAGATCGGCGAACTGGCGCAAGCCGCCCAATGCACCGTGGAAACGGTGCGTTACTACGAGAAGGAAGGCCTGCTGCCGCCACCGGCACGCACCCCGGCCAACTTCCGCCAGTACGGCACCGGGCACGTGGAGCGCCTGCGCTTCATCCGCAATTGCCGGGCGCTGGACATGAGCCAGGAGGAAATCCGCCGCCTGCTGGCGCTGGCCGACCAGCCCGCGCTCGGTTGTGGCGCGGTCAACGAAGTGTTCGATCAGCACATCGCGCATGTGGATGAACGCATCCGTGAGCTGGAGCAACTGAAGCAGGCCCTCGGCAGCATGCGCCGGCGTTGCCAGTCGGAGCAGGCGGTGGACAGCTGCGGCATCCTGCACGCGATTGCCGAGATGGAGAGCGAGCCCCGCCATGACCGGCACACCCACCTGTAGGCAGATTCGCGCTTGCCCGATGGTGATGCACTGCGGCTGGTCCGCGCGGCAGGCAGGCCCTACACTGCCGGCGCCATGAAGCGTTGCCTGTGCGTCCTCGTGCTGATGTGCCTGTCGGTCCAGTCCGTGTGGGCTGCCGTCGGCGTGTATTGCGGCGCCGTCGCAATCGTCGCGACCGTCACCATCGCCGGAGTCGTCAGCCCTGCAGGCGACGCGGTGGACGCTGAGGCATCCCGCGATTGCCCGGATCCCTGTCACGGCATGCATGCCGCGGAAGCCGGTGCTGACGAGGCCGCCTCGTCCACTGCCGACTGCGGCAGTTGCCACGGTCACCAGGGCGCCGCATTGCTGCCGGGGCTTGCCAGTGCGCTGCGTCCCGCAGGCCATGCCGCGCCGTCGGCCGTCACGCCACTGTTGCAACTGCTGCTGCCGGTCCGGCCCGAACGCCCCGACTGGATCGCATCTTCCCTGGCCTGAGCCGGCCCGGCGCACTTCGCGCCGCCTCGTCTTCATCCCTTCCAGTCCGCCGTGCCTCCGTGCCGCTACGCGTAGCGGCGCGCAGGCATCGCTGCGGCCAATCCTGATCTGGAGAAAACATGCTTCATCCTCTACCGGGCGATCCCGGGGCAACCGACCAGACCGCCGCAGCGCGGGTCTGGAGCCTGCTGTTCCTGTGCTGGGTGCTTGCCAGCGCTAGCACCCTCGGCAGCCTGTTCTTCAGCATGGTCATGGGGCGCGAGCCCTGTGTGCTGTGCTGGTACCAGCGCATCTTCATGTTTCCCTTGCCGCTCATCCTCGGCATGGGTCTGCTGCGCTTCGACCCTCGCTGCGTGCGCTACGCGCTGCCGCTGGCCATCGCCGGCACCGGCTTCGCGCTGTACCACTGCCTGCTCTACATGGGCGTGATTCCGGAACGCATGACGGCCTGCACGCAGGGCGTCTCGTGTGCCGACGTGGATGTCGAGCTGGCCGGCTTCGTCACGATTCCGCTGCTGTCGCTCGCGGCCTTCGTCGCCATCGTCGGCCTGCTCGTCGCCATCCACCGCAAATCGCGCGCGCTGCCGGACGCATGAGGCGTCCTGTCATCCGCACCGCATCCCTTCATCGACGTCGGGGCTCGCACAGCCGGTCCCGGTACAAGGAAAGAAACACATGAACAAGCAATCCACCCGCAAGCATTCACCCGCCCGCAAGGGACTCACCCGGCGGCAGGCCCTCGTGGCCATCACCGTCTTTGCGCTGCTCGGCGTCTTTGCCCTGGGCGCATGGTTCTACGACACGCGGGCGAAGGAAGCTGCCGCCCAGCGTGCCAGCGAAACGCGCGATGCCTTCAGCCGCCCCGGCATGCCGTCCATGGGCCCGTTGATGGCGAAGGTCCAGATCATGGAATTCTTCGACCCGGCCTGCGAGTCCTGCCGCGCCTTTTATCCCTACGTGAAGGACATCATGGCGAAGCACGAGGGCAGCGCGCGCCTGAGCCTGCGCTACGCCAACTTCCACGACGGCTCCGAGTACGTGTCGAAGGCGCTGGAGGCCATCCGCCTGCAGGGGCTGGACCTCTACTGGCGCGCCGTCGAGGCGGTGCTGGCGGCGCAACCGGTGTGGGCTGACCACGGCCGGTCGCAGCCGGAACGCATCTGGGAATTCCTGCCGCGCGTGGGGGTGGATGTCGAGCGGGCGAAGCGCGACATGAACGACCCCGACATCGCCGCGCGCCTCAAGCAGGACGCCGAGGACATCGTGGCGCTGGGCGTGCGCCAGACGCCGACCTTCTTCGTCAACGGCAAGCCCCTGCGCAACTTCGGGCCTGACGGTCTTGCCGCCCAGGTTGCGGAGGAGGCTGGCCGCACGATCCGCTGAGGCTCCTTGTGGCGATCGACGGTCACCGCAGGACGGCGGCCGTCGAAAGCCGCGGGCGCCACGCTAAAATGGCAACCCGCGTGCCGGTTGGCGCGCGGGCTTTCCAGCTTTTCAGTTTCCTTTTTCAGATCCCCGTGTCAGGAACCGGTCGCATGCAAGTCGAGAACGTGGACATCCTCATCGCCGGCGCAGGCCCGGCTGGCGCGGTGGCAGCCGGCATGCTGCGCAAGCAGGGCCGCCAGGTGCTGATCCTGGAGCGCGAGCAGTTCCCACGCTTCTCCATCGGCGAGAGCCTGCTGCCGCAGAGCATGCAGTACATCGAGGAGGCCGGCATGCTGCGCGATGTCGTGGAGGCCGGCTTCCAGTACAAGAACGGCGCCGCCTTCGCGTGGGGCGACAGGTACACCCACTTCGACTTCCGCGAGAAGTTCAGCGAAGGCTGGGGCACCACCTACCAGGTGCAGCGTGCGCGCTTCGACAAGGTGCTGGCGGACGCCGCCGAGCGCATGGGCGCCGAGATCCGCTACCGCCACGAGGTGACGGCCATCGATGTGGAAGGCGATCGCCCGCTGATCACCGTGCGTAACCCCGACGGCCACGAGTACCACGTCAGCGCGGGCTTCGTGCTGGACGCCTCCGGCTTCGGCCGCCTGCTGCCGCGCTTGCTGAAGCTGGACGAGCCGTCATCCTTCCCGGCACGCGGCGCGATCTTCACCCACGTGCAGGACAACATCCCGCCCGGTGGCTTCGACCGCGAGAAGATCCGCATCACCGTGCACCCGGAGCATGTGGACGTCTGGTACTGGACCATCCCGTTCTCCGACGGCCGGTGCTCGCTGGGCGTGGTGGCGAAGCAGGAATTCCTCGCGCAGTACGCCGGCACCGAGACCGAACGCCTGCGCGCGCTGGTCAGCGAGGACCCCGCGCTGTCGCAGTTGCTGAAGGACGCCACCTGGGACACGCCCGCGCGCCAGATCGTCGGCTATGCCGCCAACGTGAAGTCGCTGTGGGGCAAGCGCTTCGCACTGCTGGGCAACGCCGGGGAATTCCTCGACCCGGTGTTCTCCTCCGGCGTGACCATCGCCTTCAAGTCCGCCAGCCTCGCCACCGCCTGCCTGGAGCGCGAAGCGCGCGGCGAGACGGTGGACTGGGAGCACGACTACGCCGAGGCGCTGAAGGCCGGCGTCAACACCTTCCGTGCCTTCGTCGAGGCCTGGTACGCCGGCAGCTTCCAGAAGCTGATCTTCCACCCCGGCCAGACCGATGCCGTGCGCCGCATGATCTCCTCCATCCTCGCCGGCTACGCCTGGGACCGCACCAACCCCTACGTGGCGCGCACCGAACGCCGGCTGGGCGTGCTGGAAGAGCTGATCGAGCTGTGACGACTTCCGCTTCCTGAGCTTGTCGAAGGGAGCTTCTCGATCCACCTCGTTCGAGTCTGCAGCCTGCGCCATAGTGAATATCCGTGCCGCCGCCGGCGTGCGCGGGCCGGGCCGCTACAATCGATGCTTTCCATGACCCCGCCGTCATGCTGATCCGCATCGTCTCCATCCTCTTCCCGGTCTTCGCCATCACCGCCATTGGCTACTTCGTGGCGCGCAAGCGGCGGCCGGACATGCTGGATGCCAACCGGCTGACCATGGACGTGTTCGTGCCGGCGCTGATCTTCGGCGCGCTGGCCAGCCGCGACTTCGACGTGGCGCAATTCCGCTGGACCGCCATTGCCATGATCATCGTCGTCGCCCTGTCCGGCGTCGTGGCCTGGGGGCTGTCGCGCATGCTCAAGGTGGCCCCGAAGACCTTCGTGCCGCCGATGATGTACGGCAACTCCGGCAACCTCGGCCTGCCGCTGGCCGTGCTGGCCTTCGGGCAGGAGGCGCTGCCGGTGGCGCTCATCCTGTTCATGAGCTCCACCCTGGTGCACTTCACCTACGGCGTGCACATGCTGAGCCCGGGCGCTCGCATCTGGAGCGTCTGGCAGGTGCCTTCGGTACTCGCGACCATCGCCGGCCTTGCCGTGTCGTTGCTGGATATCGAGCTGTGGCCGCCGCTGGTGATCTCCATCCGCATGCTGGGCGACATCTCCATTCCGCTGATGCTCTTCGCCCTGGGCGTGCGCATGTGCGACATCAACTTCTCCGCCTGGCGGCTGGGCGTCATCGGTGGCATCGCGCGGCCGGTCATCGGCATGGGCCTGTCCTGGCTTGTCGGCCACCTGCTGGGCCTGCAGGGGCAGGAGATGGCCATGCTGCTCATCTACGGCGCCCTGCCGCCGGCGGTGCTCAACTACATCTTCGCCGAGCGCTACGGGCAGGAGCCGGAGCACGTCGCCTCCATCGTGCTGATCGGCAACCTCTTCGCCGTCGTGTCGCTGCCCATCGCCCTGGCGCTCACCCTGCACTGAAGCGCACTGCATGTTCGAACGCATCATCTCCGTCGTCTTCCCGGTGTTCTTCCTCACCGGCGTCGGCGCCTGGATCGCCTGGCGCTACAGGCCGGATTTCTCGGAGGCCAACCGCCTGACGATGGACGTGTTCGTGCCGGCGCTGATCTTCGGCGCGCTGGCCGGCCAGGACTTCCACATTGCGCAGTACTGGCGGCTCGCGCTCGGCATGTTCGTCGCCACCTTTGCCTGCGGTGCCACCGGCTGGCTGCTGGCGCGCCTGCTGCGACAGGACGGCCGCACCTGGGCGCCGCTCATCATGTTCGGCAACTCCGCCAACCTCGCCATCCCGGTGGCGATGCTGGCCTTCGGCGACAAGATGCTGCAACCCGCGGTGGTGCTGTTCATGGTGTCGGTGACGCTTCACTTCGGCTTCGGCTCGTGGCTGCTCAACCGGGAGGCGCGCGTGTCCACCCTGTGGCGCATTCCGCCGGTGGCCGCGATGATCGCCGGCCTGGTGGTGTCCCTGCTGGGCATCCACCTGTGGGAACCGGCCGTCGACTCCATCCGCCTGCTCGGCCAGGTGGCGATTCCCCTCAACATCCTCGCGCTCGGCGTGCGCCTCATCGGCATGGATCTCGGCAACTGGCGCGATGGAATCGTCGCCGGCTGCGTCAGGCCCATCGCCGGCATGTTGCTGTCCTGGGGCGTCGCCGAGTTGATCGGCCTGCAGGACTGGGAGACCGCGCTGCTCATCGTCTTCGGCGCCATGCCGCCGGCCGTGCTCAACTTCATCTTCGCCGAGCGCTACAAGCAGGAGCCGCAGCGGGTGGCGTCGATGGTGCTCATCGGCAACCTGATGTCGCTGGTGTTCCTGCCGCTGGCGTTGTGGTGGGTGCTGTAGCCTCCGCCTCCCTGGTGCCGGTGTAGCCGTCGCCGGTCGACACCGGGTGGTGTCGGGTGACATCTTCCATCCCGGCTTGTCCCTATCTGCTGGAAACATGTTTCCGCTGCGTCGTGTCCGCACGGAAATGCGTCGGCGTGTATGCCCGATGCATCATTCTGTGTCGCACTGCGGCTTTGTCGCATTCGTACAAGCCGTAAGTGTTTTCCGCTCCTATCCTTTGCGCCCACATTCCGGTTGCGGAGTTCTCCGCGACCAGCACGAATTTGCGGGCCGTGCGCGGCCGGCCCGTGAAAGCAGGGCGCGTCGGCTGAAACGCACGCGGTGCGTCCTGCGGCATCCAGAAAGCCGCGAGATTCACGCAAAGGAGCACCATGTTCTTTCAGGAGACCGCTGGCCAAAGGCTGGCTGCATTCGTCATTTCCGTTTCTCTCGCCGGCATGCTCGCCGCCTGTGGTGGTGGTAGCGACACGCCACCCCCTGCAGCCGGCGGCAATCCTCCTCCCGTAACGCCCCCCGCCGAACCCACGATGACCGTTGTCGGCGAAGTGAGTGGCTGGGCCAGCCAGGGCGCGGGCACGACCGGCGGCGCCAACGCACCGGCGACGAACATCTACCGGGTGACCAACCGCACCGAGTTGCTGGCCGCGCTGGCCAACACCAGCAGCCCGACCTACGCCACCAACCAGACGGCCGCGAAGTCGGAGCCGAAGATCATCTACGTGGTGGGCAGCATCTACGGCACCGATCTCGGCAACGGCAGCAAGGCGGACATGGCCTGGTACCGCAGCCAGTCCGCCAATGCCGCCAAGTGGGACTGGGATCTATACATCCAGAGCCTGGACGACGCCTTCATGGCCGACCTGAACGCGAAGGTCGCCGCGAGCGACTCTGCGGCGATCGCCACCAAGACGAGGATCGCCGACCTGTCGACCGGCCGCACCACCATCATGAATCTGCAGAAGGCGCAGATCCAGTTTCCGGTGACGTCGAACACCAGCATCATCGGCGTGGGCAACAACGCAAAGCTGATCGACGGCTACCTGGCCATCAGCTCGGTGAACAACGTCATCGTGCGCAACATCGAGTTCGAGGCACCGACCGACCTCGCCACCGCCTACCAGGGTGGCGCGCACCCGGAGTGGAACGCACGCTACGACGCCATCTCCATCGGCACTGCCAAGCAGGTGTGGATCGACCACGTGACCCTGAGTGACGGCCAGAACCAGGACACCGAGCTGCTCACCATCAACGGCGTGACCATGCCGGTGCAGCGCCACGACGGCCTGCTCGACATCGAGGATGGCTCCGACTACATCACCGTGTCCTACACCGAGTTCAAGAACCACGACAAGACCAACATGGTGGGTGGTTCGGGCGACTCCAACGGCTTCAAGGAACGCGACGTCAATCGCCTGACCTTCAGCCACAATCGCTGGAAGGATTCCGCTCAGCGCGCGCCGCGCGCCCGCTTCGGCCGCATCCACGTCTACAACAACTACTACAGCGGCAACACCGACGCGCCGACCTACGCGGTCGGCTACTACATCGGTATGGGTGCCGAGTCCCGCATCCTGTCGGAGACGAATGCCTTCGACATCGCGGGCAGCAAGGCCAGCATCGGCTACGTGATCGAGAACTGGAACGGCTACCAGTTCAAGGACGTGGGCTCCTGGTACAACGGCACACCGTCCTCGGCCGCGCTGGAGGCCACCGCCAAGGCAGAACTGGAAGCGCGCTGGAGCGACGCGCAGGCCGCATCCGCGTCGTACGGTTTCACGCTGGCCGCCTACACCAACGAACTGGGCTGGACGCCGCCGTACAACTACACGCCCGCGCCGACGGTGACGGCACTGCGCAAGCATGTCGACGCCAATGCCGGTGCCGGCAAGCTGGCGATCGAGCTGCCCGCCGCGGCCGCCACGCCGGGCCCGATCCTGCCACCGCCGCCAGTGACCAACTCCTGTCCGGCTGACTGGACCTCGGTTGATTCCGGCATCGCAGGCGGTACGCCGTTCCCGGCTTTCTACGCTTTCCAGAAAGACACCACCGACCTGCCGTCCAACGCAGGGGCGAGCTATAGCGCGGGCACTTACACGGTGACTGCGGGTGGCGCACTGGCCGGTGCGGGGGATGGCCTGACCATGGCCTACAAGAAAGTGACCGGCAACTTCACGCTGGTCGCGAAGCTGGAGTCGATGGAGGTGCCGGGTACGCTCTCCGCAGCGAACATCGTGGCCGGTGTCATGCTGCGCAACGACACCAATCCGCGCTCGCTGTACTACAGCATGATGCTGCGCGGAAACAAGAGCCTGCGAACCAACTTCCGCGACACCAGTTGCGCGAGTGCTGGCAACACCGCCGTTGTCACCATTCCCAGCATGCCGACCAACGTGTCGCCACTGTGGATGAAGCTGACGCGCACGGGGCAGGTGGTGCAGGTGTCGTACTCGTACGACGGCTCGACCTGGGTCGATGCGCCCGCGAAGGACTTCAGCCTGACCTCGCCGCTCGGCGCCGAAGTGCTGGTCGGCTTGGCGGGCTCGTCCGGCACCAACTCGACGGTGAGCACATACAGCGTGTTCAGCGGCGTGAGCCTGACGCCGTAAGCGTCATGACAGGGCCCGTCGTCGACACGGGCTCCCGTTCGTGACTGCAAAGCCCCGGCACTGCCGGGGCTTTGTATTTCTTGCGTTACTACTCGGAAGTGACTCGTCGATCCGGCACTGGACTGAACCCGTCATTCCTGCTCAGCAGGAATCCAGTGTTGTTGCCTTTGACGAATTGCCGTTCTGCCAGCTCCCGCCGGGGCGAACTCCCGGGCAAGCGTAACGAAGAAGCAAAGTCCCAGCGGCAGGGCCGGCACTGCGTCGTCAGTTCGCCGACGAGTCCGTCGCCAATGCGTCGTCAATGAACGGCGCCTTCTTTCGAGGGTACTCGTCGATGCCATCCGATTTCGTGCGCTCCAGCATCAGCTTCAGTGCTGCGTACTCTGCACGGAGTAGATCGTCGTCACGCAGCAGATCGCGGAAGCGCAGCATCCGCGCTATCTCGGGATGGCCCTCGACACACACGTGCAGCTTGTGGGTACGGACACCGCCTGCATCGCGCTTGTAGAACTGATGTCCCGTCGAAAGATCACCGCCACGGCGATAGCCGTGTGTTGACAGCCTGCCTGACCAGTCGTGATCCGCAGATGCTGGCGTGACGACGATCAGGATGTCGATCTCGGGTTTGGCGGCCAGTTGGGGGACCGCTGTGCTGCCGACGTGGTGGATTGCCAGGAGCGATGAGCCGACGGTCGGCCTAAGGTAGGCCACTGCCTCCTCGTAGCGCAGTGGCCATGCCGGGTCGTAGTGCTCGATTACGCTGGTCAGCGGCATGCCATGACGCTAAGGCGTGACCGGTTTCTGCGCCTCGACCAGTTCGCGACGCGCTTCTTCCAGCTTCTCGCGTCGTTTTTCCACTTTGTCCGCGTCGCCGGATTTCTGGGCCTGCGCCAGGTCCTTCTCGCGCTCTGCAATCTCCTTCTCTGCTTTGCGGATCCGGGCGTCGCGTTCTTTCGCAAGTGACGCGTCTGTACAGTTGGCGGTGGTGGCGCGCAGGGCGCGGTTCAGGCCGGCCAGTTCCTGCTTGTTGCCGCGTGCGGTGGCTTCGGCAATCTGTGTCTCGATTCTTGTTCGCTTGGCTTCGCACGCGGGGGAGAGGGGCGCGGCAGCAGAGGGGGCTGCGTGCAGTGCCAGCAGCAGCGACAGGATGGAGGGGTTGCGCATGGTGTTTCCTTCCGCAGTTGGAGCAGGTGCACTGTCCTTGCCATTGTGCGCTGCCATGGTTGCACGATGCCGACCGTCCGGCCATGCCTTGATCATTGTCCGATGCCACACATCGGTGTGCACGGGCATGGCGGCGACGCTCAGAGCCCCGGATCGCTCCCCATCTCCCCGCCCAATGCCGCATCCACCACCTTCCGCGTCAGCTGGGGCGCAAACAGCTCGATGAAGGCATACACATAGCCCCGCAACCATGCATTGCGCGGCAGGCCGACGCGGGTGGTACTCGACTCGAACAGATGGGCGGCATCCACGGCCTGCAGGCCGCGGTCGCTCATCGGGTCGAGCGCCATGGTGGCGACGATGCCGATGCCGAGGTCCATGCCGACGTAGGTCTTGATGACGTCGGAATCCAGCGCGGTGAGCACGATGTTCGGTTTGAGGCCGCGGGCGAGGAAGGCGCGGTTGATGGCGCTGCGGCCGGTGAAGGCGGCGTCGTAGGTAATGATGGGGTAGCGGGCGATGGCTTCCAGCGTCAGAACGCGCTCGCGCAGCAGCGGGTGGCCGGTCTTGGCGATGACGCTGCGGTTCCACTGGTGGCAGGGCAGGGTGGCCAGCTCGGCGTGGTTGGTCAGTGCTTCGGTGGCGATGCCGAGGTCGGCCTCGCCGGCCAGCACCTGTTCGGCGATCTGCTTGGGGCTGGCCTGGTGGAGTTCGAGTTGTACCTTGGGATAGCGGCGCATGAATTCGCCCACCACCTTGGGCAGGGCGTAGCGCGCCTGGGTGTGGGTGGTGGCGATGACCAGGCGGCCGCTGTCCTCGGCGTGGAATTCGTCGGCTACAGCGCGCAGGTTGTCGGCTTCGCGCAGCATGCGCTCGGCGATCGCCAGCACTTTCTTGCCGGGCTCGGTGATGGACACCAGGCGCTTGCCGTGGCGGACGAAGACGTCGAGGCCGAGTTCTTCTTCCAGCAGGCGGATCTGCTTGGAGACGCCGGGCTGGGAGGTGAACAGGGCGTCGGCGGCTTCGGACACCGACAGGTTGTGGCGGGCAACTTCCAGCACGTAGCGGAGCTGTTGCAGGTTCATGCGCCGGCTCCGGTGGTGTCGTCATGGGCCAGCGCGATGAACTCGCCTTCCAGTCGCCCGGCTTCCTGGCCGTCGTAGCTCAGTACGGAAACGACACGGATGCGCGCCTTGCCGCGTCGGTCGAAGGCCTGCAGGAACGCTTCCCACCCCGTGTCCCCGCCGGCGGGTTCGGCCAGCCGCGCGGTGGCGGTGGCGCGGCCTTCCACCGGGCGGGTGTATTCCATGCTGTTGCGGCGGATGACCAGCCGGCAGTCGCGGCCGGCGGCGCGCAGCCGCGTGTAGAGCAGGGACCAGGCGGACAGGATGCACAGCGTGGAGGCGCTGCCGCCGAAGAAGGTGCCGCGGTGGTTGAGGTTGGGCTCCAGCGGCGCGCTGACACTCAGGTGGTCGTCGGCGAGCGAGACCAGCTCGACCTGCATGGCCTGCGACAGGGGGATGTGCTGGTGCAGGTAGCGCTGGAAGTCGTCCCGGCTGATGGCGGTGGACATGGCGGGTCCCGGCTCAGCGCTTGCGGCCGGCCACGAGGCCGCCGGGCGCTTCCGTGGGGGGCCAGGTGGGGTGCGCCTGCCCGGCGGCGGCCTTGATGGTGCCGTCAGGGCGCCAGCACGCGATGGGTAGAACCATGGAAAGGCCTTCTGCGGGTGAAGGCCTCATATTACTTTTTCTTATTTGTGCCTAACAGATAGCGGCTTCTTTTCCCTATGGGCGGCTCTTAACATCCGCAGTCTGACCGAGAGTGTGCATAACACCAGAACAGGACATGGACTTCGCCTACCCTCTCGCCGGCTTTGCCGTAGGTGCCATCGTGGGCATCACCGGTGTGGGCGGCGGCTCGCTGATGACGCCACTGCTGGTGTTGCTGTTCGGCATCCACCCCGCGGTGGCCGTCGGCACCGACCTGCTGTACGCCGCCATCACCAAGGCGGGCGGTACGCTGGCGCACAGCCTCAAGGGGACGGTGGACTGGAAGATCACCCGCCTGCTGGCGACGGGTTCGATCCCGGCCGCGGCGATCACCCTGGTGCTGGTAACGAACTTCGCGCCGGGTGGTCTCAAAGGTGCGTCACAGGTCATTTCCTACGCGCTGGGCGTGGCCCTGCTGCTGACCGCTGCGGCGCTGGTGCTCCGCAAGAAGATCCAGGCCTTCGCGCTGCGTCATGCGCCTGCCACGCCCAACCCGCGTCGCACCGAGGTGCTGACGGTGGTGACCGGCGCCATCCTGGGCGTGCTGGTGTCCATCTCGTCGGTGGGGGCGGGCGCGCTGGGCGTGACGGCGCTGTTCCTGCTGTATCCCGCGCTGCCGGCGATCCGCGTCGTCGGCAGCGATATCGCCCACGCCGTGCCGCTGACGCTGGTGGCGGGCCTGGGCCACTGGTGGCTGGGCGAGATCGACTGGAAGCTGCTGGGCAGCCTGCTGGTCGGTTCGCTGCCGGGCATCTGGCTGGGTAGCCAGGTGTCCGTGAAGATTCCCGAGCGCGTATTGCGCCCGTTGCTTGCATTGATGCTGGTGCTGGTGGGCGCCAAGCTGATTGCACGCTGAGCTGAGAAGGAAGCGAGATGTACCGCTACGACCAATACGACCAACAGATCGTCAATGAACGCGTCGCGCAGTTCCGCGACCAGACCCGCCGCTTCCTGGCGGGCGAATTGACGGGCGACGAGTACAAGCCGCTGCGCCTGCAGAACGGCCTGTACATCCAGCGCTACGCGCCGATGCTGCGCGTGGCCGTGCCCTACGGTCTGCTCAACTCGACGCAGATCCGCAAGCTGGCGCACATCGCGCGCAAGTACGACCGCGGCTATGCCCACGTGTCGACGCGCCAGAACTTCCAGTACAACTGGCCGGAGCTGAAGGACGTGCCGGACATCCTGGAAGAGCTGGCCAGCGTGCAGATGCACGCCATCCAGACCTCCGGCAACTGCATCCGCAACACCACGACCGACCAGTTCGCCGGCATCGCGCCCGACGAAGTGGTGGACCCGCGTCCGCTGGCCGAGATCATCCGCCAGTGGAGCACCTTCCACCCCGAGTTCGCGCTGCTGCCGCGCAAGTTCAAGATCGCCATCAGCGGCACCAAGGAAGACCGCGCCGTGGTGCAGATGCACGACATCGGTCTGGAGCTGTACCGCGATGCCGCCGGTGAGCTGCTGGCGAAGGTGTGGGTCGGCGGCGGCCTGGGCCGTACGCCCATCCTCGGCGAAGTGATCGAGGACGCGCTGCCCTGGCGTCACCTCATCAGTTACTGCGAGGCGATCATCCGCGTCTACAACCGCTATGGCCGTCGCGACAACATCTACAAGGCACGCATCAAGATCCTGGTGAAGGCGCTGGGCATTGCCGAGTTCAAGCGCCAGGTGGAAGACGAGTGGGCGCACACCCGGGATCGCGAAACCACGCTGACCCAGGAAGAGTTCGACCGCGTGGCGCAGTACTTCACCGCGCCGCCCTACGAAACCCTGGTGGAGGCCGACGCCGGCATCGACGCGAAGCGCGCGGCCGAGAAGGCCTTCGACAACTGGGTGAAGCGCAATGTGCACGCCCACAAGGTGCCGGGCTATCGCGCCGTCACCCTGTCGCTGAAGCCCACCGGCGTGGCGCCGGGCGACATTACCGACAGCCAGCTGGACACCGTGGCGGACCTGGCCGACAAGTTCAGCTTCGGCGAACTGCGCACCACCCACGAGCAGAACATCGTGCTGTCCGACGTCAGGCTCAGCGACCTGTACGCCGTGTGGCAGGAAGCGAAGGCGGCTGGACTGGCGACCTCCAACATCGGCCTCATCACCGACATCATCTGCTGCCCCGGCGGTTCGTTCTGCGACCTAGCCAATGCCAAGAGCATTCCGATCGCGGAATCCATCCAGCGCCAGTTCGACGACCTGGACTACCAGCACGACATCGGCGAGATGGAACTGAACATCTCCGGCTGCATGAACTCCTGCGGCCACCACCACGTGGGCCACATCGGCATCCTGGGCGTCGATAAGAACGACGAGGAGTGGTACCAGGTCTCCATCGGCGGCAAGCAGGGCAACGACGCCAGCCTCGGCTCGGTGATCGGGCCGTCCTTCGCGGCGGATGAAGTGGCCGGCGTGGTGCAACGCCTGATCGATGTGTACGTCGAGAACCGCACGCCGGAAGAGCGTTTCATCGACACCGTGCGCCGCCTCGGCGTCACGCCGTTCAAGACCCGCGTGTACGCGGATCGCCAGCCGGCGAAGAAGGAAGCAGCAAATGTCTGATGCGGTGAACTCCAGCACGTCCAATCTCATCAAGCTGGAAAACGGTGTCGGCCGCATCGTCGCCGACGACTGGACCTGGGTACGCATCAACAAGGCGACCGAGGAAGTGAAGAAGCAGGCCGGCAAGGTCGTGCTGTTCAAGCTGACCGGCGATGCCACGGCATCGGCGGACGAGATCGCCGCCACCGACATCCCGGCCCAGGGCCGCGTGCTGCTGCCGCTGACAGTTTGGCTGGCGCGCAAGGATGAACTGTCGGCGCGTGTTGCCGCCAACGAGATCGGCGTGTGGGTCGAGACCCACGAGCTGGTCGAGGACCTGGTCGCCAGCCTGCCGGACATCAACGTGCTGCCGCTGATTGCGGTCCACGTCGAGCGCTTCGCCGATGGCCGCATCTATTCCGCCGGCGCCTTGCTGCGCACCCGTTTCGGTTACCGCAACGAGTTGCGCGCGCTGGGCGACGTGCTGCGCGACCAGCTGTTCTTCTTCAAGCGCACCGGCTTCGATGCCTTCCTGATCCGCGCCGATCGCTCGGCCGAGGATGCCATCGCATCGCTTAAGGACTTCAGCGAACCCTACCAGGGCGCGGTGGATGACAAGCGTCCGCTGTGGCGTCGCCATGCGAGGAGCGTGACCGCGTGAGTGGTGCCGTCTCCATGCTGCGTCCGCCACCGGGCAACCCGGCGACCCGGCCCGAGCTGACCGATGCGCTGCGCGCCAGCGTGCAGGTGAAGTCGCGCCAGGTGCTGGAGCTGCTGCACGCGATTGCGGAAGAGTTCGACGCCAAGGGTGGCGCGACTTTTGCCAACAGCTTCGGCGCCGAGGACATGGTGCTGACCGATCTCATCGTGAAGAGCGGCCTGCCCATCGAGATCTTCTCGCTGGATACCGGCCGCCTGCCCGCCGAGACCTACACGCTGATGGGCGAGGTGGAGAAGCACTACGACATCAAGCTGAAGGTGTTCTTCCCGCAATCCGAGGCGGTCGAGCAGTTCGTGCGCATCAAGGGCATCAACGCCTTCTACGAGTCGGTGGACCTGCGCAAGGAATGCTGCGGCATCCGCAAGGTGGAACCGCTCAGGCGCGCACTCGCCGGCAAGGGCGCGTGGATTACCGGCATGCGTGCGGCACAGTCCGCGACGCGCACCGAGCTGGCCGTGCGCGAGTTCGACGCCGGCAACAAGCTGGAGAAATTCAACCCGCTGTCGGACTGGAGCGAGGCGGAAGTGTGGGCCTACATCCGCGCCAACGGCGTGCCCTACAACGCCCTGCACGACCAGTTCTACCCCAGCATCGGCTGCGCGCCCTGCACGCGTGCCGTGGCGCTGGGCGAGGACGTGCGTGCTGGACGTTGGTGGTGGGAGGATCCCACCTCCAAGGAATGCGGACTGCACGTAAAGAAATAGCTTCGTGAAACGTCAAACGTGAAAGGTGAAACGCAAGCGCGTACCTCCACGTTTCACTTTTCACCTTTCACGTTTCACCAAGACGATGAGCACTCTGACCAAACAAACCCTGTCCCATCTCGACTGGCTGGAAGCCGAGGCCATCCACATCATGCGTGAGGTGGCTGGCCAGTGCGAGCGCCCGGTGCTGCTGTTCTCCGGCGGCAAGGATTCCATCTGCATGCTGCGCGTGGCCGAGAAGGCCTTCCGCCCGGGCAAATTCCCGTTCCCGCTGATGCACATCGACACCGGCCACAACTACAAGGAAGTCACCGACTTCCGCGACAAGCGCGCGGCCGAACTGGGCGAGCGCCTGATCGTGCGCTCGGTGGAAGACTCCATGAAGCGTGGCACCGTGGTGCTGAAGCATCCGGACGAACCGCGCAACAAGCACCAGTCGGTGACCCTGCTGGAGGCGATTGCCGAGTTCGAGTTCGACGCCTGCATCGGCGGCGCCCGTCGTGACGAGGAGAAGGCCCGCGCCAAGGAGCGCGTGATGAGCTTCCGCGACGAGTTCGGCCAGTGGGACCCCAAGAACCAGCGCCCCGAGTTGTGGAACCTGTACAACGCGCGCTCGCATCGTGGCGAGAACATCCGCGCTTTCCCGATCAGCAACTGGACCGAGATGGACGTGTGGCAGTACATCGAGCGCGAGAAGCTGGAACTGCCCAGCATCTACTTCTCGCACACGCGCCCGGTGGTGATGCGTGGCGGTGCCATCGTGCCGGTGAACGTGGCTTCCGGAAACGGCGAACTGGTGAACGTGCCGAAGGCGGGCGAGCAGGTCATCGACCTGCAGGTGCGCTTCCGCACCGTCGGCGACATCACCTGCACGGCGCCGGTGGAGTCGGACGCCGACAACGTCGGCAAGATCGTGCTGGAAACGGCGACGACGACCATCACCGAGCGCGGCGCGACGCGTCTGGACGACCAGACCTCGGACGCCTCGATGGAGCAACGCAAGAAGGAAGGGTATTTCTGAGATGTCCGCCCACGACAACATCACCGACAACGGCTTGCTGCGCTTCATGACCTGCGGCAGCGTGGACGACGGCAAGAGCACCCTGATCGGTCGCCTGCTGTTCGACACCAAGACCATCCTGGCCGACACGCTGACCGCCATCGAGAAGACCTCGAAGAAGCGCGGCATGGAGGCGGTTGACCTCTCGCTGCTGACCGATGGCCTGCAGGCCGAGCGCGAGCAGGGCATCACCATCGACGTCGCGTACCGCTACTTCAGTACCGGTACGCGCAAGTACATCATTGCCGATGCGCCGGGCCACGAGCAATACACCCGCAACATGGTGACCGCGGCCTCGACGGCCAACCTCGCCATCATCCTCATCGACGCGCGCAAGGGCGTGCTGACCCAGACCCGCCGCCACAGCTACCTGGCGCACCTGGTCGGCATTCCGCACATCGTCGTGGCGGTGAACAAGATGGACCTGATCGACCACGACCAGGCGAAGTACGAGGCGATCATCGCCGAGTACAAGGCCTTCGTGGCGAAGATGGGCCTGTTCGAAGGCCGTGCCGACATCCAGTTCATTCCGCTGTCGGCGCTCAACGGCGACAACGTGGTGGATCGCTCCGAGACCATGGCCTGGTACCAGGGGCCGACGATGCTGGACATCCTGGAGCGTGCGCCGGGCGCGCACAGCGAGCGCACCGAAGCCTTCCGCTTCCCGGTGCAGTTCGTGTGCCGCCCGCAGGATTCCGCGAATCCGGAACTGCATGATTACCGCGGTTTCCAGGGCCGGATCGAGTCCGGCTCGGTGAAGGTCGGCGATCTGCTGACCGCGCTACCGAATGGCCGCGAGAGTCGCGTGAAAGCGGTGCAGATCGGCGGCGAGAACATTGCCGAGGGCGTGACCGAGCAGTCCGTGACCATCCTGCTGGAAGACGAGATCGACATCTCGCGCGGCGACATGCTGGTGAAATCCGGCGAGGTGCCTGAGCAGAAGAAGGAAGTCGAGGCCATGCTGTGCTGGCTGTCCGAGACGCCGCTGTCGCCGGCCCGCACCTACCTGATTCGTCACACCACGCGCACCAGCAAGGCCAAGCTCACCGGTGTTGCCTTCAAGGTGGACGTGAACTCGCAGGAACACGTGGACGCCACCCAGCTGTCGATGAACGACATCGCCAAAGTGAGCTGGAAACTGGCGCAACCCGTGTTCGCCGATGCCTATACCGACAACCGTGCCACCGGTGCCTTCATCGTCATCGACGAAAGCACCAACAACACGGTGGGCGCTGGGATGGTGCTGTAGTCACCCGCGGCTCCGTCACGCCGGCGGAGCAGACACTGCCATATGGAACGGGCTCGCCATCGTGGGATTGCGAGCCCGTTTCTTCATGAACGCCCGCTACGGACCGTGTTCCAATCAGTTCCCCACACACGGAGAACGAACATGGTCAGCAAGAATACGATCTGCCTCTGGTATGACGGCGACGCGCTGGATGCCGCCGAGTTCTACGCGAAGACTTTTCCCGACAGCAAGGTGGGCGCGGCGCAGCGCGCGCCGGGCGACTATCCCGCGGGCAAGGAGGGTGATGTCCTGACCGTCGACTTCACGGTGATGGGGATTCCCTGCCTGGGCCTGAATGGCGGTCCCGAATTCCAGCACAGCGAGGCGTTTTCCTTCCAGGTGGCGACGGATGACCAGGCCGAGACCGACCGCCTGTGGAACGCGATCGTCGGGAACGGCGGCCAGGAAAGCCAGTGTGGTTGGTGCAAGGACAAGTGGGGCCTGTCATGGCAGATCACCCCACGCGCGCTGATCGCCGCGACGACGGACCCGGACCGTGCGGCGGCGAAGCGGGCGTTCGACGCGATGATGGAGATGAAGAAGATCGACATCGCGACGATCGAGGCGGCACGGCGCGGTTGAGTACCTTGCCCGGCGCGTCGCCTGGATGCGTTGGGGTAGCTGGCAAGAGAACGGCGCCACAAGGCGCCGTTCTCTTTTGCTGGATCGGATGGGTCTTCAGACGACGCCCGGGATGAACCGGTACGGCACTTTCTTCTTGTACTCGGCGTAACCGTTGTCGGTCATCAGCAGGTGACGCTCTTCGGTCCATGCGCGCAGCGCGTAGATGCAGCTCCAGGCCGCGGTGCAGCCGGCGGCGTACAGGCCGGTGCGCAGTCCGCCGTTGTTGAAGGCGCCGATGATGATCGGCGTGGCGCCGATCCACCAGGCGAGGTTCTTCGCCGTGTAGGCCGGGTGGCGCACGTACTTGTAGGGGCCGTGCGAAATGATGCCGCGGTTGGTCAGGTTGCTGGCCTTGAAGCCCAGTGCGACCGAAGCCCAGGAGTAGATGCCCATCAGCGACAACGCGGCGACGCCGGCGGCGACGTGGAGCCAGGTGGTTTCGAAGTTCGGGAAGTCGCTGCTGTGCCACTCGAAGAACTGGCTGGTGAAGCCGTTGAACGGGGGGTAGCAGGCCAGGCAGATGAACCAGCCGAAGAAGGTTGGCTCCACCGTGACGATGCGGTTCTTCAGGCGCGGGGTCTCGATGATGTAGCCCAGCGTGAACAGGAAGGTGTCGATGAACAGGATGAGCTGGAAGCAGGCCCAGAACAGGCTGGCATCGAAGAGCGTGCGGAAGGTGTCGGTGTGGCCCCACATCTCCAGCGTGCGGCCGACGCTGCCCACCATGTCGGCGATATGTCCCCAGCACCAGTTGATCATCAGCGGTGCGAAGAAGAACTTCAGCAGCAGCGCGAGGCCGGCCTGCTTGGTGTCGCGCGAGAACCCCTTCTCGCGTCGGATGCTGGGCCACAGGCCGCGCAGGAAGATGTAGGCCTTGGAGCGGATGTACGGATACTTCAGGTAGAAGCGGATCAGCACTACCGCGTAGATGGCGATCAGCAGGCGGAAGATCCATTGCACCGGCACGAAGCTGGTGGAGAAGCCCAGCGGCTCCAGCGGCAGGCCGATGTAGGCGAAGTTGAAGTCGCGCGTCAGTTCGCGCTGGTGGAAGGGCGACAGCTCGAAGCAGATGAAATAGGCCCCGAGCAGGAAGGCCATCGTGCTGAGGTAATTGCCCAGCAGGCGGTCCAGCCGTTGTCCTGCGCTCAGCGCCCGCGGCATGGGCGCCGCCAGTGCTGCCCCCCGCATTTTTGCTTTCTTGCCCATGTCTCTCCGCCCATCCTTGTTGGTCTAGTGGGCGGTATTGTAGGGGCAAGCGCGAAGCCTGCTTGTTGCGGCGCGATGGCCGCGCCTGTCATTCTCGGCCGGGTGGGTGCGCCTGCCGGCAAGCCCTTCGCCACCTCACTGCACGGCGGAGAAGGGCGGGGTGTCTACCGGGTGTAGTACCACTGTTGCACGAGGCTGGGGCCGGGCGAGGGATAGGTCCAGCCCCAGGGCATGGTGTCCAGCACATTGCCCAGCTTCGCGTTGCGGATGCCGGTGTTGCGCGGCGGGCTCACCGTGCCCAGCACTTCCAGCTCGTCGGCCGCGATGGCGAGGATCTGGCGGAACAGCTCATCGGCCTCCTTGTCGGTGGTGGCCGCCTTCCACTGGTCGTAGAGCTGCAGGCGTTTCTTCATGCTGGGCGGCGGCTCCTCGCCCTGCTTGCCACCGCTTTCGTACCAGCGCACCCACAGCAGGCTCTGGCGTGACTCAAGCGGATGCACGGCCAGGAAGCCGCGCGGGTTCTGCGTCGGATCGTAGCCACCCGCCAGACTGTCGACCGACAGGTCGTAGTCGTTGTTGCTGGCGCGGTCGTAGTAGAGCGTGCGTTCGGAAGCCTGGATGACCAGTTCCAGGCCGGCCTTTGCCCACTGCGCGCGCACCAGTTCCAGCAGTTCCACCTGGTAGCTGCTGGCGATACTGACGATCACCCCCATCGAGATGCGACCACCGCCCGGGTACAGCCGGAAGCCTTCGGCATCGCGCTGGGTGAGGCCGATCTTGTCGAGCAGTGCGTTGGCCTGTTTGAGGTCGTACTGGGTGTACTGGCGCGCAAGCTTCTCGTTGTAGAACTTGTTGGCCGGCGCGGGTCCGATCTGCCAGGGCGTGCCCTGGCCGAGGAAGACGATGTCGCTGATCTCCTTGCGGTTCATCGCCAGCGACAGGGCGACCCGGAAATCCTTGTTGCGGGCCAGCGGGCGCAATTTCTCGTTCTTGGTCGACTGGTTGATGAAGACCGCCGTGGAGGTGGCGTTGATGTCGGGCAGGGCGAGCATGGTGTAGCCACCGCGCGTCGCGTTCTCGCTGAGCACCGGCCGGTTCTGGATGTTGAGGATGTGGCGCACCTGGAAATCGAGCTGGCCGTTCATCGCCGCCAGTACGATGGTTTCCACTTCGGAGATCACCGAGAACTGGATGCTGTCGATGTAGGGCAACTGGTTGCCGGCGGTGTCGACCTCCCAGAAATACGGGTTGCGTTGCAATGACACGCGGGTGACGCTGCCGGCATAGGGCTCCTTGATGACCCAGGGGTCCAGCGTCGGCTTGTCGGGGTTGCTCCAGCGGGTTGCCACCTCGATATCGCCGCACTTGACCCGCATCAGCGCGGCCCAGTCCTGCAGGCGGGCCGCCTTGACGTCGTCATCCACCTTCGGGTTGTACTTCGGGTGGAACTTCTGACAATAATTCTTCGGGTACATCACGGGGTGCTGTCCGAGCGGCGTGGCCAGTTCCTCGATGAAGGTGCGGTACGGGGCGCTGAAGCGGAAGCGGACGGTGTAGTCGTCCAGCTTGTCCACCGCCATCATCTTGCCGTCGGCCGCATAGCGGCCGGGCGGCGTGGAGAAGAACTGCCTGTTGGCGATCAGGTCGTTGGTGGCGAACAGGATGTCATCGGCATTGAAGGTGGACCCGTCCGACCACTTCATTCCGCGTCGCAGCTTGAAGACATACTCCTTCGCGTCCGGACTGAGCGTCCAGCTCTCCGCCACATTCGGGACGACCTTCGAGAAGTCCGGCGACCAGCGCACCAGACCCTGCGGGCTGATGATCCGCAGGATGGCGTTGCCATCCCCATTGCCACGCAGGGCAGAGCGCAGCACCCCTCCGTAGCTGCCGACGCGGTTGATCGGCGTCACCACGTCCGGGTGTTCCGGCAGGCGTTTGTCTATCGGGGGCAGCTTCCCCGCCTTGACCGCCGTCGCCAGCATCGGCGCTTCCGCATAGGCCCACGCGCCGGGCGACAGCCCGAGCATTGCACAGGACATCACCAGCACTCCGCCCAGCCGTCCGCCGCGTGCTGCCATGCGAACGAGGTTCTTCCTGTCCCGCAAGAACGAACAGTTCATCGCCAGTCTCCTCCCTTGGTGATTGACGTGGCACGACGTCGGGCCACGGTCTTTTACATTTGTCCGGCTAATATTGTATTTGTCTGACATGAGCAGACTAGCAGGCGGCGTTGCCGTTGCAAGGACGTACTGATGGGAGGGTAGTGGACGCGCGTGGCTCCCGAGGAAACCAAGCAAAAGGCCCGCAGAGATGCGGGCCCGAAGGAAGTGCTGGATGTTCTTGGCCCCCCGGGAGAAGAATGCCGTTTGTATGTCATTGACATTTAAGCTGCTGCGGAGGGGTGGCTTCGTGATGTGCCCCCAAATATGCCCCCGAAGCATCCGGGCTGGGGGCAACCACCCTTCGGCAACGCCTTGAATCTGGATGACGAGACCCCTGGGCGGAGTATAGGGATAGGGCGTGTTGAACGGCTCGCTGCTCCAGCCAATCGAACCGGATGGGGCAAATGCTATCGAGACTGCAGATAGACCAAGGGAAGGGCAGCCACGGCAACCCCTCCCCCCTGTTTCAGAAACTCCCCATGAACAGGACGCTAAGCGGCCGGTCTGGAGCAGCAAGGACAGGGACTTTTGACCGCCCCCACCCCATGCATCAGACGCCAGGCTCCCACCGGCTCAGAATATCCTCTGCAGCCTTCTGCTCTGCCTCGACGACCCCTAGCCCTGCCTCGAACTGCATGATGCCGGCGCGCTCATCGAAAGCCTCATGCACTGACTCCACATCAAGGCGTGAGCCGTAGCGCTGCTGCAGCTCAGTCAGCAGGTCGGCCAAGCTGTCGGATGGCTTACCGATGACGGTGCCACCCGAGCCGCCCGCCTCGCCCTTGAGGCGATAGTGCAGGGTAGGGCGGCTCAGGTTTGCGGACTTCTCTGCAGCGCGAAATTCACCTTCGGCGTACCCGCTACCCGGCGCACGTTGAGAGGTTGCATGCTCGATTCCCTCATTCTCAGGTGGGCCAGATGGGCCAAGTGGGCCAGCATCCCGCAAACCCTCATGGTTGCTGGGTTTGTGGCTGGCCCGCATGTCAGGTCGAAGTGGGTTCGGGCTGGGCCACGCTGGGCCATTGCTACGGCCTGATGCGTCCTGAGAATCGCAAGCCTCGCCCTGTGGCAGTCTTGCGGCAACGAACAACGCATCGATATCGAGCCGGCCAAGTTGGCCCGCGGGGTGGGTCGTGTCAGTCATGGTCGGCCTCCAGGAAGGCCGGCAGGACGTGATACACGCGCTGGCGCCCATGGCCCGGTATGTGTTCGCGCACCTGCCCGATGCGTTGTGCCTCGCCCCCGTTTCGCATATATCCATGCGTGAGCATCAAGCGAGCTACGGCGGCAGGGTCGAAGCCTTTGCATACCTCTACACGCCAGACCTCGGGCAAGAGGAAATACTCGGTGCGTCGGTCCTCTTTGGGCTTGTTCTCCGTGTCTGCGGTGATGCGTCGGTAGCCCGCACGGTGCAGCGTCTTGGGGGCGTGATCGTCGCCAGCGCGGCCCATGTCGGTAAAACGGGCCTCGCCGTGCGCCTCCGGGAACAGGCGCACCTGTCGCAGCATGTCGCGGTCCTCGCTTCGCCCTTCGCCGCCGCGTGCCCGCAGCCACTCGCCAAACAGCCGGCCTGCCGCCTTCAGCGCCTCGCCCATGGCCCAGTCGGTGAGGCCCTGCTGAGTTGCCAGCTCACCAGCGGCAGCGATCAGCGCAAAGCGGGTGGCAACGCGCCTGGCTTGCCCGCTGGCCTCATCGGTCAAGTACTCCTGCTCGAACCTGTCAGTCATGGCGCGCACGGCATCAGCGAGCGTCACGGCATCCGCCTTTGCTACCCACTCCAGCCACGCAGGGAAGGCCGTGCCGTGGTACTTGCGCACTGCGCGGCTCAGGCGGTCATGCATCGATTTCGAGCTGGTCGCATCGTGCAGGATGTCAAACACACCCAGCTCGGGCGAGGCGGCGGCCGGCAGATCGCACAGACGTACGTCCTGGCCTGCGTAGTTCTTGCCGCCTGCTTCCTGCACATGCTGGCCCAGTGATATTTCCCCGCTTGAGAGGATCAGACCCCGCCAGGAGAGGCGCGCGCGCAAGCCGCCCTCAGCCTTGCCGCGCGCCCGGTCCTGTCCGCTGGTCAGCAGGTAGGCGCTGGTGGCAGCCTGCTTGGGATCGACCATCTTGATCTCATCCAAGGGCAAGGCTGCATCGCAGTAGGCAGCGGCCAGCCCTTCCAGCCCAACGCCTGTGGCGTTCCACTTGGGTACCTTCTCTGGCGAGCCAATGACCGACGCGCAAAGCTCCAGCAGCAGGGACTTGCCCAGGCTTGAATCGCCACGCCAGTGGAAGCCGCCGCCTGATTCGGTGGAGGCCAGACGCAGCAGCGGCGCGGAAAAAGCCACGGCCAGCGAGAACACCAGGCGCGAGTTACCGCCGCATGGCTGGGCCACATGCTCACGCCACTCCGCCAGCGTGCCGGCTTTGCGGTAGTGCTCGGCACTACCTTCATAGATCCACGCTTCGCCCCCTGCGCCAATGGCGCCAGAAGGCAGCAGGAACACGCGGCCGCCCCCATTCACGTCCTGCCATCCGGTGCGCTTGGAAATTCGTGCACGGCCCTTGGGCATGGCTGTCTGCAGGTACTCCACCAGCAGGCGCTTGCCGGCAGGGGATACGCGCAAACCTTGGTCCAGCAGCATGCCCAAGGCTTCCAAGCCATCGCCCCTCAGCTTCTCCGCTGGGATGATGATCCGGTGCTCTACGTAGTCAGGATCATCGAACACGCACAGGCAACCCCAGCCGGTGCCGTTGGCGTCACGCGTGAGGGCAGGAATGTCCAGCGGCGCCGCGATCCAGCGGGGTGCCTTGGCGTTGCCCTCACGGTCCAGCTCGGTGAAATACACGCCATCAGCCAGACCGGGCGGATTCAGCGAAAAGCGCGCAGGTGCCGAAGGCTTTGCAGACGTCTGCATAGAAGGTGCGGGACTGGGCGAGGCTGGCGCCTCGCATGCGGGCAATGCCAAAGCGGCGGCAATCTGGCGGGCCACTTCCGCAGCATCTGCCAGTGCGGCAAGGTCATTGAAGTCAGTCGCCTTGGTGGCCTCGCCCTGCCCGGAAAAGTCGGGCACGCACCAGCGCCCGCCGATGGCTTCTGCCGCCTCTCTCGCCTTCGTGGCACCGGGGTTACCTTCCGTGTGCCGGTCATCATCGCCAGCGACCAGCAGCAGCGCATCGGGCCATTTTTCGTGGAGGGCGAGGGCCACAGGCTTGAGGTTCCCGCAGTCGAACGCCAAGGCCACGGCGTGCCCGGTAGCAGCGTGCAAGGTGGCGCCTGTGGCGTAGCCCTCGCACACCAGTAGCGGCACGCCTGCGCCCGGCGTGCCGATCAGGTGGAAACAGCCGGCCTTTTCCGCGCCGGACAGAAAATCCTTGTCGCGGCCACCAGGGAGGGCCTTGTCGCCAAGGATGGCCTGCAGGTTCCGCAGCTCGCCGGCTGCGTTGTAGAGGGGTACTAGCAGGGCATCGGGATACTGCCGCTCCTGCCACTCGCCAGCATCATCACGCACCCATTTCCGCCAGGTGGTGACGCGCAGGGCGTACGGTGCCACGCGCTTGTGGGCGAGGTAGGAATGGTCGGCTGGGGCTGGTCGCGCCTTGGTCCACACGGTCGTGGCCACACCCGCCGCCTTGCTGCGGCGCTGCGCCTCATCTCGGCGACGTATCTGCTTAGCAGCTTCTATTCGTATGGCATGTTGGCTGCGCTCTTCTGCTGTCAGGGTGGCCGCATCGAACAGCGATAACGTCTGCGCCTCGATGCGCCCCACCATCCAAAGCAGATACTGGGGTTGCCGTCCGCATGGGCCACGTACCACCCGTCTTTGCGCCCCTTCTTGTCGCCAGCCACGTGGAAGCGAACCAGTTTGCCGGACAGATCCAGCTCGGCCTCGCAAGCAACGCCTGCGGTGTTCATGGCCTCCAGAAAGCGGCGCTCGACTTGGGCGAGGCTCAGGTGCTCTCGGTTTCCCATAGACACCTCACGCCCACGCGTCGAGGCATGAAAACAGCCGGTGCCCTAGATCGCTCATCAGGTACAGGTGCCCGTCCTCGTGAAACCACATCCGCATGGTCACGCCATGGTGCTTGAAGGGCAGGGAGGCCACAGAGCGATGCGGTGGAATGTCGAGCTGCTGTCGAGCCTTGGCGAGCGCTCCCTCCAGTACTTCCTGTTCCTCCTCGGTAAGGGCCGCTCTTGGATTCCTCTTGCCCTGTGCGTGCGCTTGCTCGACAGCGCGCAGCGCGCGACGCAGGAGGTAGGCGGGGCGGGTGGGTTGCTTGGTGTGAGAGAGCGCCAGGCAAGGCTGCTGGTGCCGGCTCATTGGGCTACTCCTACCTTGGCGAGGGCTGCACGCAGTTCGCCAACGTTCCAGGCGGTTACCCGGTCAGAGAGTTTACGAGGCTGGGGGATGCGGCCATCGCGAACCCGGCGCCAAACGGTAGCGGCTGAGCAGGAGAAGAGGGCTTCGACGACGGGCTGTCGTACGCTGGCCGAGTCGGGAAGCGAGTCGAAGCACTTGAGTGCATCGGGAATAGACGCGGGGCTACGGCAGGACATGTAGTGACTCCTTGTGTTGAGGAGTCACCACTGTCGGCCTCAGCGATGCAAACGTCTTTCTAAGAATCCCCTTCAGATTTAGAAGGGTCTGGACATAGGTGACGAAGATCGTAGTAGGCAGCGCGCGCCTTCTCGTAGCTGCACGAGAAGTGGGCCGCAGCCTTTTCGATTGCCTTGGTGATGGGCTGGCTTGAGTCCGCAGAGTGCGTACTGGAAACGAAGCAATATATCTGCAGCGCGTCCCACTCTGCACGCGTCCAGGGCAGGCTCATCTTGGCCCATGGCAGGGGAAGCTCGTCTTCCCAACGGCCGCCCATAGCCACCTTGAAAAGTTGCTCCGCAAGATAACGAAGCACGACGGGCTCAACTGATGCGGACTCCGCGTTCTCGCAAAAGCGCAAGATCATGCGTAGCGCGAACTCTTCATGATGTCGCTCCGTTGCGGTGCCATCAGCAATGCGCTCCATGTACTTGCTGAAATCTGTCGGCTCCGAAAGTTGGGCGACAGGCCACGCTTCGGTCTGAAACCACTCATCACCGAAGCCATCTTCATCGTCCTGCCCACGGGTTCTCTTTGAGAAAAGGTACGAGTTGCGGTTCTTCTCCACGTCAGCGCCTTCGTCGCTGGCCTTCAATTAGGAGCCCCGCCAGGCCGGTGAAGGTATCCGGCTTTTCGGCGGCCAAACCTAGGCGGGGCAAAGATCTGCTACGTCACTACTATTCGACGTCGGGCCAGCACAGTGCGGCATGCAGACGGTGTGCCGCATAAGAGCATTGCTCGGGGTTCGCGGCAACGTAACCAACGGCCCCTTGTTTCATTTTTCGGCTTGCACTGGCGACGATGTAACCAACGCCGGTGATGAGACCCCGTTCAGCCTGATCTGCCAGAGTTCGGAGCGCAGCGGCAGTTTCTCGGGCGTGCCCAGCATCAATCGAAACCACCTCACCCACCAGACTGCTGATTCGCTTTTTCATAAAGCCTCATCGTCAGTAGTTCGCTGAGTCACACATGCGCCAAGGCTACCGCGCGCTTCTACAAATTCTCAGGACGCATCAGGCCGTTGCGCTGGCCCAGCGTGGCCCGGCCAAAATCCACCCCGGCCCGGCATGCGGGCAAGACGATAACCCAGTAGCCATGCGGTTTGCCGGGCGCTGGCCCACTCGGCCCATCTGGCCCGCTGAAAAACGGGGGAATCGGTAGCGCACTCATGCCGCAACACCCCCGCGAAGCGGAATAACCTCGGCTCCAGACTTGAGTCTGTCCAGGTAGTCGGCCCAGGTCTGCATCATCTTCTTGCGCTCCGCAAGGAAGGCGGTGCGGTTGTAGGCGCGGCCATTCGGATCGCGGACAGCGTGGGCTAACTGGTGTTCGATGTAATCGGGTCGGACGCCAACTACTTCATCCAGGATCGTGCGAGCCATGGCGCGGAAGCCGTGGCCGGTCATCACGTCGCCGAAGCCCATAGCGTGCAGGGCGGCGGTAACGCCGTTCTCGCTCATGGGGCGAGACGCGCCTCGCCCGGACGGGAAGACATAGCGACCCTCTCCGGTGATAGCTTGCAGCTCGCGCAGGATCGCAACGGCTTGGGAGGGTAGGGGAACGATGTGCTGGGTATCGGTCTTCGTCACGGTGTAGCGCCATTCCTCTGCGGCCAGGTCGATATCCACCCACTCCGCGCGGCGCAGCTCGCCAGGGCGAACAAACAACATGGGGGCAAGGCGAAGGGCTGCGCACACCACTGGACCACCGCTATAGCCATCAATGGCCCGCAGCAGAGGCGCCACCTGGGCGGGTTCGGTCAGAGCCTTGAGGTGTTGCACCTTCACGGGGGCGAGGGCGCCCTTGAGGTCTGCGCTGGGGTCGCGCTCCGCCCGGCCAGTGGCAACGGCGTAGCGGAAGACCTCGCCCGCAATGCCCTTGGTGCGGTGTGCTGTATCGATGGTGCCGCGCCCCTCGATTCGCCGCAGGCACTGCAGCAGCTCAGGCGCTTTGACTTCGGCAATCGGCCGCGATCCAAGCCAGGGAAACAGACCTTGCTCAAGTTTGGCAAGGGCTCCGCTAGCGTACTTCTCGCTCCAGGTCGGCAGACGCTTGGCGTACCACTCACGAGCGACAGCCTCAAAGCTGTTGGCGTGGGCCGTCGCCCTTGCTGCCTTCTGCGCCCTGCGGGCGAGGCCGGGATCAACGCCAGCGGCCAGCAGCTTGCGGGCTTCGTCCCGTTGCTCGCGGGCCTCGCCCAGCGAGGTATCGGGATAGACGCCCAGGGCGAGGCGCTTTTCCTTGTTGGCGAAGCGGTACTTGAGGCGCCAGTACTTGCTGCCGTTCGGATGTACCTCCAGGTACATGCCGGCGCCGTCAGCCAGGCGGTAGGGCTTGTCCTTGGGTAGGGCCTTGCGGGCCTGCAGATCGGTTAGCGGCATGCTCCCTCCTGTGGTGGGGGCATGGATTGCGTGGGGCACAAGGTTGCCCCCTGTTGTGCCCCCATTCATGATGCGCTTTAGGGGCATGTCCTGCAACGTACTGATTCGGCGAAGGCAAGAAAAAACCCGCTATATGGCGGGTTTTTGAGTCGTTCTGATACGCTGTGGTTCTTGAATTTGGTGGGCCCCCCGAGAGTCGAACTCGGCACCAACGGATTATGAGTCCGCTGCTCTAACCAGGCATGAGCTAGAGGCCCGATGTGAGCGCGGCTACCTCGTGAGTAGCCGCGTCAGGATCAATCGGTGTGGCGGGATCAGCCTTCGCCGTCGAGGAAGCTCTTCAGTTTCTCGGAGCGGCTGGGGTGACGCAGCTTGCGCAGGGCCTTGGCTTCGATCTGGCGGATGCGTTCGCGAGTGACGTCGAATTGCTTGCCGACTTCTTCCAGCGTGTGGTCGGTGTTCATCTCGATACCGAAACGCATGCGCAGCACCTTGGCTTCGCGCGGCGTCAGGGAGTCGAGGATTTCCTTCGTCACACCCTTGAGCGAGGAGTACAGCGCGGCATCGCCCGGGGACACGGTGGTGGTGTCCTCGATGAAGTCGCCGAGGTGGGAGTCGTCGTCGTCGCCGATCGGCGTCTCCATGGAGATCGGCTCCTTGCTGATCTTCAGGATCTTGCGGATCTTGTCCTCGGGCATCTCCATCTTGATCGCCAGCGTTGCGGGATCCGGCTCGGCACCGGTTTCCTGCAGGATCTGACGGGAGATGCGGTTCATCTTGTTGATCGTCTCGATCATGTGCACCGGGATGCGGATGGTGCGCGCCTGGTCGGCGATCGAGCGGGTGATGGCCTGACGGATCCACCACGTGGCGTACGTGGAGAACTTGTAGCCGCGACGGTATTCGAACTTGTCCACCGCCTTCATCAGGCCGATGTTGCCTTCCTGGATGAGGTCGAGGAACTGCAGGCCGCGGTTGGTGTACTTCTTGGCGATCGAGATCACGAGGCGCAGGTTGGCCTCGGTCATCTCGCGCTTGGCACGGCGCATCTTCGCTTCACCGGTGGACATCTGCTTGTTGATGTCCTTCAGGTCCTTCAGCGAAATCTGGATGCGGGTCTGCAGGTCGATCAGCTTCTGCTGTTCTTCCAGCACGGCCGGCTGCAGGCGCATCAGCGTGGCGGCGTAGGCGCCTCCTGCGGAGATCTCGTTCTTCAGCCAGTCCAGGTCGGACTCATGGCCGGGGAAGCTCTTGATGAAGTGGGCGCGCGGCATGCCGGCGCGATCCACGCACAGCTCCAGGATCTTGCGCTCGTGCTTGCGCACGCTCTCGACCATGTGGCGCACGGAGTCGCACAGGTTCTCGATCACGCGTGCCGAGAAGCGGATGTTCATCAGCTCGGCGCTGATCTGGCCCTGGTACTTGACGTAGGTCTTGTCCTGCGGACCCTTCTTGGCGAGGATCGGCAGGGCCTTGGTGTACAGGCCGCGGATGATCTCGAAGCGCTCCAGCGCATCGGTCTTGAGCTGTTGCAGCGAGGCCGACATGGCGGCAGCGCTACTTTCGCCGTCTTCGTCTTCTTCCTCGGCGTCGTCTTCCAGCTCGATCTCTTCTTCCGCAGCGGCAGCGGCTTGTTCTTCCACGGCGTTCGGATCGACCAGGCCGTCGATGACGTCGTCGATGCGCATCTCGTCCTTGGTCACCTTGTCGACCATCGCGAGGATGTCGGCGATGGTGGTGGGGCAGGCCGAGATGGCGATGACCATGTGCTTGAGGCCTTCCTCGATGCGCTTGGCGATCTCGATTTCGCCATCACGCGTGAGGAGCTCCACGGTGCCCATCTCGCGCATGTACATGCGGACCGGGTCGGTGGTGCGGCCGAATTCGGATTCGACGGAAGCCAGTGCCTGCTCGGCCTGTTCCTCGGCTTCTTCGTCCACGGCAGCGGCCGGCACTGCGTCGGACATCAGCAGTTCTTCGGCGGCCGGGGCTTCGTCGTAGACCTGCACGCCCATGTCGTTGAACGTGGAAATGATCGATTCGATCTGTTCCGCGTCCACCATGTCTTCGGGCAGGTGGTCGTTGATTTCGGCGTACGTGAGGTAGCCGCGCTCCTTGCCCAGCGCGATGAGGGTCTTGAGGCGGGTGCGGCGGACCTCGGCATCCTTGCTGGGGTCGGCGCTCAGCACCGGCGTGATCAGGTCCTTCGTCTTGTCCTTGGCACGGCGCCCGGCAGGAGCTTTTGGTTGATCCTTGCGCGGGGTTTCTTTGGCTGTAGCGACGGCTTTTTCCTTGGCCATGGATTCCTCAAGAGGCAGGGCGGGTGGAGCGGGGAAACAGATAACTATATACGACTTCAGTCTGACTGTCCAGACTTAAGTTTCTGTTTTTGCAATAGAAGCGCCTTGTACTGTTGCATCTCGTCGGCGCTGAGCGCGTCGCCGGAGGCCAGGCGCCGCTGGAGGGTGTCGAACGCTCTCTCCACATCGCCGCGACGCAGGTTGTTCAGCAAGCCCTCGAGGATGTCCGGCGCGGCCTCGCTATCGGCGGCCAGTTCCTCGCTGGCCTGCAGCAGGTCGGCGATGACGTTTTCCTGCGGCGTGTCGCGCCAGCGTTCGTACAGGATGGCGAGGCTGCGGGAGTCGAGCGAGCCGTCGTCGTGCGCGTCGATCAATGCCTGCAGCACGGTTGCTTCCGGTGTGTCGCCCAGCATCGCCAGTGCATCCGATGGCAGGCGACCGACGAGGTCGGGATGGGTGCTCAGCAGGCGCAACATCTGCTGTACCGGTCCGAGTACGGCCGCACGCGGAAGGCGCGGCGGTGCCTGTTTTCCGCGCCCGTTTCCGCCGCTGGGCTTGAGGCCGAAGGCCCGTTCGACTTCAGCGACCTCCAGCCCGGCGTCCTGCGCGATCTGGCGGATCATCTGCAGGCGCAGCATCGGTGCCGGAATGCGTGGCACCACGCCCTTGGCTTCGTGGACCAGCCGCGCCCGTCCTTCTGCGGTGGTGAGCTCGATGTCGTCCTTCAGCGTATGCATCAGGAATTCGGTGAGCGGCATCGCGCCGTCGAGCGCGCGGCGCCAGGCTTCCAGGCCCTGTTCGCGCACGTAGCTGTCGGGGTCGTGCTCAGGCGGCAGGAACAGGAAGGCGATGCTGTGGTCGTCGGCCAGTTGTTCGATGCTGGCGTCCAGCGCGCGGTGTGCGGCCTTGCGACCCGCCTTGTCGCCGTCGAAGCAGAAGACGATGCGCTCCGCTTGCCGCATCAGTTTCTGGATGTGCACCGGCGTCGTCGCCGTGCCCAGCGCCGCCACTGCATTCGGAAAGCCGTACTGGGCGAGTGCCACCACGTCCATGTAGCCCTCCGTCACCACGACCAGGCCGCTCTCGCGGATCGCCTGGCGTGCCTGGTGCAGGCCGTACAGCTCGCTGCCTTTCTGGAACAGCGGAGTCTCCGGCGAGTTCAGGTACTTCGGCTCGCCCGCGCCGATGACGCGCCCGCCGAAGCCGATGACGTTGCCGCGCTGGTCGTGGATCGGAAACATCACGCGATCGCGGAAGCGGTCATAGCGTCGGCCGGTGTCGTTCTGGATGACCAGGCCAGCCTCCAGCAGCGCGTTGTCGTCGTAGCGCTGGAAGGCCCCTTGCAAGGGCTGCCAGTCGTCCGGTGCGTAGCCCAGTTGAAAGCGTGCGGCGATCTCGCCGGTGAGGCCGCGCGACTTGAAGTAGTCAATGGCCTGCGGGGACCGCTTCAGGCTGGCGCGGTAGAAGTTCATCGCGGTGTCCATCACCTGCAGCAGGGACTGCGTCTGCGCGCGCTCCTGCGCAGTGGGCGCACCGGTTTCCTCCGGCACTGTCATGCCGACCTGGCCGGCGAGTTCGCGAATCGCATCGCGAAAGCTCATGCCGGCGTATTCCATCAGGAAGCCCACTGCCGTGCCGTGGGCGCCGCAACCGAAGCAGTGATAGAACTGCTTGGTGGGACTTACCGTGAAGCTGGGCGATTTCTCGTTGTGGAAAGGGCAGCAGGCAGAGTAGTTCGCACCGCCTTTTTTCAGCGGCACGTAACGCTCGATCAGATCGACGATGTCGACCCGGGCGAGCACTTCCTGGATGAATGATTCGGGGATCATCGCCGCGGCGGGCGTGAGGTCACTTGGCGAGGGCTGCCTTGATCTTGCCCGACACCTGGCCCATGTCCGCGCGGCCGGCGAGTTGCGGCTTCACCACGGCCATGACCTTGCCCATGTCGGCGGGGCCGGCGGCGCCGGTCTGCGCGATGGCGGCGGCCACGGCGGCGTCGATCTCGGCGTCGGACAGGCCGGCCGGCTTGTAGGCCGACAGGACATCCAGCTCGAAACGCTCGGCATCCGCCAGGTCCTGGCGGCCGGCGCTGTCGTACTGGCTGATGGAGTCCTTGCGCTGCTTGATGAGCTTGTCGACGATCG
This sequence comes from Uliginosibacterium sp. H1, assembly GCF_036017065.1. Taxonomy (NCBI): domain Bacteria; kingdom Pseudomonadati; phylum Pseudomonadota; class Betaproteobacteria; order Rhodocyclales; family Zoogloeaceae; genus Uliginosibacterium; species Uliginosibacterium sp. H1. The sequence continues at coordinate 1,919,851 of NZ_JAYXHR010000001.1, read as the reverse complement.
CGATCACCGCCGCGTCGTCCAGCGTCACGCGCTCATCCACTTCCTTCTGCTTGATCGCGGCCAGCAGCAGGCGGATGGCACCCAGGCGCGCGGTTTCCTTGGCGCGCATGGCGGTCTTCATGTCTTCGTTGATCTGGTCTTTCAGCGACACGGCAAGCTCCTTGGCTGCGAGGTAGGAACGACAAACAGAAAAACCCGGCTACCCTCGCGGGGGCCGGGCCATTTCAGGCTTTTTGCCTCGTACTTTGCTGAGCGCCGCCGCGATTGCGGGGCGCAGGCCGATCAGTACAGCTTCGGCGGCAGTTGCTGGCTGCGCAGGCGCTTGTGCAGGCGCTTCACGGCAGCAGCTTTCTTGCGCTTGCGCTCGGAGGTCGGCTTTTCGTAGAACTCACGGGCGCGCAGTTCGGTCAGCAGGCCAGCTTTTTCGATGGTGCGCTTGAAGCGGCGAATGGCGACTTCGAACGGCTCGTTTTCTTTGACGCGTACACCCGGCATTTCTGGGTTCCTTGATTGGTCGGCAAGATGAGGGGCGGGAGTGTAACCACCTTCATCCGGATTGCCAAGTTAACTTTTCGGCCGGGCGCAGGGGCGGGCCTTGACCCGCCGCGGCGGGCCGGCACACACTGCGCGCCCTTTCCGCCAGCACCGCCGCACCCGTGATGTCCCTGCCCGCCGACAGCCTGTGGCGTGACCGCAATTTCCTGCGCCTCTTCCTGGCCACCACGCTGACCGTGCTGGGCACCTCGATCTCGCAGATGGCGCTGCCGCTCACCGCGGTGCAGTTGCTGAACGCGAGTGCGACCGACATGGGCATCCTGGCGGCGTGCCAGCTGTTGCCCTTCGTGACGGTGGGCTTGCCCGCCGGTGTGTGGATCGACCGCGCGCACAAGCGTCGCATCGCCGTCCTGTTCGACCTGAGTGCGGCGGCCGGGCTGGCGCTGGTGCCGCTGGGAGCCATGTTCGATTTCCTGTCGATGCCCTTGTTGTGCGTGGTCGGTTTCGTCGTGTCCAGCACCGAGGCCATCGGCGGCTCCGCCCTGCAGGTGTTCACCACGCAACTGGTCGGGCGGGAGCGGCTGGTGCTCGCCAACAGCAAGTTGTCGGCGGCTTCTTCCGTGGCCCTGGTCATCGGCCCTGCCATTGCCGCTGCGTTGGTTGCGATGGTGGGAGCGCCCATGGCGGTGACCGTGGACGCCTTGAGCTTCGTCTGCTCGGCGATGCTGGTGGCGAGCATCCGTCATCGCGAGGTGATCAACGCCGTGGCGGCCGGCGTGTCCTGGCTGGCACAGATGCGCGAAGGGCTGGTGCTGGTGTGGCGCACGCCGACGCTGCGCTCGCTGGTGTGGATCGTGGCGCTGTGGATCATCGTGTCGGATGCGTTCCGCGCGCTGTACGTGTTGCACGCCGCACGCAACCTGTCGCTGGCGGCCGGCGACATTGCACTGATCAACACGCTGGGTGCGCTGGGTGGCCTGGCAGGGGCGCCGCTGGCGCACTGGCTGGAGCGGCGTTTCGGGATCCGCCGCGCGCTGGCCGCGGGGGTGCTGCTCGCCGGCGCAGGCCTGTGCCTGTACGCGCTGCCGCGTGCGGATTGGGCCCTGGCCGCCTGGGGCGCGGGGCTCGGCCTGATGGTGTTCGACTGTGGCGCGGCCGTCTACGTCGTGAACTACCTGAGCCTGCGCCAGGCCGTGACACCGGACGCCCTGCTGGGGCGCATGGTCACCAGCATGCGTTTCGTCTCCATCATTCCCGCGCCGCTGGGCACCATCGCCATCGGCCGTGCGGCGGACGGTGTCGGCCTGGTGCCGGTGTTCATGAGCCTTGCGGTGGTGTGCGTGGTGATGGGCCTGCTGGCGACGCGCTGCCTGCCGCGCCCGGCGATGGTCAGCGTGGCGCGCGCGGCGCCACCGACATGATCCGTTCCCACAGCTGGGCGCGCTTGGTAACGTCTTCCACCGGCTCCAGCCAGACCAGCTTGTCGCGGTTGTGCCTGCCATCGCTCATGGACGTCAGCGTATTGGCCAGGCCCTGACGCTCGGTCAGCGCGCCGCTGACGCCGGAGCTCAGCATGTGATTGATCCAGGCCTCGGCCAGATTGCGGTCGCGCGCACCGCGCAGCACCGCCCACACGTCCAGCCAGGCCAGTGCGCCTTCCTGCGGGATGACGTAACCGACGTCTGCACCGGCGCGGCGCAGCAACTGCACCTGCTGGTCGCCGTAGTTGGCGAACACCAGCGCCACCTCCTTGTTGCGGAAGCTGTCGACCACTTCCTCGGGGCGGCTGTAGAAAAGCTGGGCGTTGTCGCGCAGCCGGCTGAGGCGGTGCACGACTTCGACGAACTGGTTCTGGCTGAGCTGGAACGGGTTCTTCACCCCCATCGTCAGCGCGGTGAAGCTGAAGCTGTGGCTGCTGCCGCTGTAGGCCAGGACCTTGCCTTTCCAGCGAGGGTCCCACAGCGCACTCATCGACGTGGGCGCCTGCTTCACCAACTGGCGGTTGTAGATCAGGCCCATGGCACCATAGGCGAAGGGGATGCCGTAGGGCTCGCCTTCGTGGATCAGCCCGGGAACCGCGCCGAGTTCGCGGAAGCGGGGCAGCTGGTTGCGCGTGTTCGGGATGTTCTTCGTACGGACCGGCTGCAGCAGCGTCTTGTCCAGGTAGCGACGCAGCTCGGCCGTGTTGACGGCCATCACGTCGAAGTTGGCGCCGTCGTTGGACGAGGCCCGCTGCCACAATTCGTCGTCGTCACCGATGAAGGTGACTTCGACCGTGACGTCGTGGCGGATCTCGAAGACCCGCACCAGATCGCGGTCGGCATAGCCGGGCCAGGCCAGCACGCGCAGCGTTTCACCCGCCAGCGCGGGCGCGCAGTGAAGCCAGACAGCGAACAGGAGCAGGGCGTGACGCAGCATGGAACGATGTTGCGAAATATGCAGAAAGGATATCGCGAGGCCAGCGATACGGCCAGCGCCTGTGCCTGAATGCTCGGGTGGGCGTGCCCGATTGTCGGCGCTTGCCTGCCTGCCGGCAAGCGAGGGCAACCCTAAGAGCATGATTGCTAAGTATTTTGAACGGACCGGCGCGGCCGGCGAAGAAAACGCAAAAACACGGGGCTTCAAATGACAAAGCATCTGACATGCTGGCTGGTCGTCTGGGTGGCGGCGATGCTGGCGGCCTGCGGCGGCCTGCCGGAACGTGACGAGGGGCTCGACGCGCAACTGAAGCGCTTCCCTTCGCCGGGCGCCCGATCCTATGTGTATGTCTATCGAGATCCGTCGCAGGCCGCTGCCGCGCGGGTCGCGGTGTGGCTGGACGGGCAGCCGGCGGGGTTTCTGGACGCGCGGACCTACCTGGCCCTCGAACTGGAACCAGGCCGCCACACCTTGTTGTCGCGTGCGGAAAATGACGCCTCGCTGGGCTTCCTGGCGATCCAGGGAGAGAGCCTCTTCGTACGGCAGACCCTGCTGCAGGGCTTTGCTTCGCCGCGTGCCCAGATGATCGAGGACGACCTGGAGGCCGGCATGCGTGCCGTGCGCGACAGTCGCCTCGTCGACGTGGCCGCCGGCCTGCGGCCGCGTCCGACCGTGCTGGCGGCTCCGGCTCCGGCTCCGGCTCCGGCCATCTTGCCCTTGACGTCGTCTGCGCCGGCGCCAACCATCCTGCCCGCACCCGCACCCGCACCCGCACCCGCACCCGCACCCGCACCCGCACCCGCACCCGCACCCGCACCCGCACCCGCACCCGCACCCGCACCCGCACCCGCACCGGTCGTGCCGGCTCCGGTGCCGCAGGCCGTTCCGGTGCAGCAGGCTCCGGTGGTGAAGGAGACCGTGGTCAGCCCGGCGGCACCGCTGCCGCGGGGGCGCCTGGAGTACGCGGCGGAACGGGTGGCGAGCGCCGAGGGCTGTCGCGACGCGAATGGCGCGCCACCAACGGTGCAGCTGGTCGAGCAATCAACCGGTGTGGAGGTATATCGGGCGAACTGCGGTGCGCGCAGCCTGAGCATTCGCTGCGAGTTCGGGCAATGCCGGCTGCGCTAGTCGCGGGAAAAAACGTGGGAAAGGGAGCGGGGCACTTCGGGAGCGGGTGATCCCGCCCGGGATTGACCGGGCGCGTTCAGCGCACCGATACGCGCAAGGCCAGTTGCAGGAATTCGTCCCAGACATCGCCCTGCACCAGCCCCTTGACCATGCGGTCGATGCGGGCTGCATGCATCAGGGCGCTGCGCAGCGTGGCGCCGCGCAGGCGCTGGATGGCGCGGCGGCATTGCGCCTGGCGCGGGCCGAACACGCGCTCGGCCTTCAGGGCGGCATCCGGCGGCAAGCCGCCGTCCACCGCGTTGCGGATGCGGGCCAAGGTGCGAATCTCGTTGGCCATGGTCCACAGCACCAGCGGCGTGGCGGCGCCTTCGCCCTTCAGGCCTTCCAGCAGGCGTGCGCAGCGCGCGGCATCGCCGTCCAGCAGGGCGGTGCGCAGTTTTTCGGTGTCGTAGCGCGCCACGCGCAGCACCGCGTCCTGCACCTGCTCCAGGCTCAGTTCGCCCTCGCCGTGCAGCAGGCCGAGCTTCTGGATTTCCTGGTGGGCGGCAAGCAGGTTGCCCTCGACGTGCTCGGCAATGAACAGCAGGGCGTCCTGCGGTGCGCGCTGCCCCTGGCGTGCCAGGCGGCCGGCGATCCAGCGCGGCAACTCCGCGAGCGGTGGCGCGTTGCATTCCACTTCGGTGCCGGCTTCCAGCAGGGCGACGACCCAGGCGCTCTTCCTGGCGGCCCAGTCCAGTTGCGGCAGGGTCACCAGGGTGATGGTGCCGCCGCTGGGGTCGAGGTTGCGGGCGTAGCGCTGCAGGACCTCGCCGCCTTCGCGTCCCGGCTTGCCGGTGGGGATGCGCAGGTCGACGAGCTTGCGGTCGCCGAACAGGGACAGGTTGCCGGCCGTGAGTTCCAGCTCGCGCCATTTGAAGCCGGTGGTCACGACCATCACTTCGCGCTCCAGCACGCCCTGGGCACGCGCAGCGGCGCGGATCGTGTCGGCCGCCTCGATGACCAGCAGCGGTTCGTCGCCATGCAATACGTATAGCGGCGCGAGGTCGCGGCCGAGCTGGGCTGCGAGCTGGTCAGGGCTCATGGCGGCGCTGCTACTTCGTGGCGGCGGGTGCGGAGGTGGCGTCCGCCGGGGCGGGTTGCGGTGCCGGGGCCTTGCCGAGCCGGCGCAGCAACTGGGTCACCACATCGTTTTCCATGTCGCGGTAGAGCAGGACTTCTTCCTGTTCCTTGGCGAGGGTCTGGTTGTCGTTGAAGCTGATGTCGCGGAACACGTAGATCTCGTTCAGTGGCATCAGCTCGCGGCCGTGCGCGTCGATGAGGCGGAAACCGAAACGCTGGCGCAGCTGGTACTCGCGCACGGTGCCGGACGTGTTCAGGGTCAGGATGTGTTTCTCGCGCGCGTCCTGCACGACGACCAGGCGCACCTGCGCGTCCTCGCGCCGTTCGGTCACGCGGCTGCCATTGGCCTGGATCTGCCGCTTGATGCTGGCGGCAAATTCGGAATAGGCATTCATGTCCAGGTAGATGCTGTCGAAGGGCAGCTGCTGCACACCGCGCAGCTTGAAACCACAGGCAGCGAGGGAGAGCAGCAGCGCCAGCACGAGGCTGCGCAGGAGAGTGGATGCAGACATGGGGAACAAGGGCGGGCTCGGGTCGCGGCGATTGTACCTTGCGACGGAGCCTGCCCTGCGCTTCAGCGGATGCCGTGGACCTTCAGCGCCAGTTGCAGGCGGTCGTCGACCTGCAGCTTGTCGAAGATCGCGCTGAGGTGGGCCTTCACGGTGCGTTCGGTGATGCCGAGGTGGATGGCGATGCGAGCATTGGCGTCGCCCATGGCGGCCATCCGCGCGACTTCGCGCTCCCGCTCGGTGAGTGCAGCGGCCCAATCCACCGGTGGCGCGGGGCGGGACTCCAGGCCGCGGCCCAGCCCACCGATCAGACGCCCCAGCAGGCTGCGGCCCACCCACAGCTCACCGCTGGCCACCACTTCGATCACCTGCTGCAGCGTCTCCACCGCGGCATAGGCATGGCAGTAGCCGGCCGCGCCGCATTCCAGCGCCGCCAGCCCCTCCGCATCGCTCGGCGTGCTGCTGGCGAGGATCAGGCTCAGGTGCCCGCACCAGTGGCGCCAGCGCGCGTCGCCCAGCGCCGGCAGGCCGGGCAGCGCGCTGTCCACCACCACCAGCGTGCCGGCGGCCAGGCTGTCCAGCGCGGCAGGGTTGGACAGGCGGTGAGCGGGGCGGCTGCCGGCAGCGGCACGCAGGCGGGCAAACAGGGTTTCGTCGCGGCTCAGCAAGCAGAGGGCGGTGACAGCCATTGGTCCGTGAGTCGTTTTTCAGCGTTCGGTGAGCGCGCGCTGTTGCGCCCGCAGCACGGGTTTGAACAGGTAGGCCAGGATGGATTTCTTGCCGGTGAGGATATCGACCTCCGCCACCATGCCGGGAATGATCGGCAGGTGGCGCTGGCCCAGCGTGCTTTCCTTGGTGCGCACCCGCACGATGTAGAAGGCATTGCCCTTGTCGTCGGTGACGGTGTCGGCGCCGATGTGCACCAGCTCCGCGTCCATGCCGCCATAGGTGGCGAAGTCGTAGGCGGTGAACTTCACCAGCGCAGGCTGCCCCGGCCGCAGGAAGGCGATGTCGCGCGGCGATACCCGGGCTTCCAGCAGCAGGGTGTCGTCGGTCGGGACGATCTCCATGACTTCCTTGCCGGGCTGGACCACACCGCCCACCGTGTTGACCAGCAACTGGTTGACCGTGCCGCGTACCGGCGAGCGGATCTCGGATTGCTTCACGCGGTCGGCCAGGCCCACGCTGCCTTCGGACAGGCGACCGACCTTGGCGTTGATCTCGGAGAGTTCGGAGCGGGCCAGGTTGCGGAAATTCAGTTCCACCTCCTGGATCTTGCGGCGCGCTTCGGTGATCGAGGCCTCGATGCGCGGAATGGTGGCGTTGGCCGAGTCCCGCTCGCCACGGTAGCGCGCCACGTCGCGCTCCAGGCGCAGCAGTTCGACGTCGGACACGGCCCCGGTGCGCAGCAGCGGGCGGGTCTTCTCCAGCTCCTGCTGGGTCAGCTCGAAGCTGCGCGTGGCCGATTCGCGCTTGGCGCGGACTTCGTTGAGTTCCTGGCTGCGCTGGGCCAGTTGCTGCTCGGCGATGGACACGTTGGCGCCCAGTTCGGCGCGCTTGGATTCGTACAGCGCGCGTTCCTGTTCGACGAGCTGGGGCACTTCCTTCAATGCTTCTTCCGGTGCGACGAAGGCCGAGCCGTCGGCCACTGCCTGCAGGCGGGCGGCCTTGGCGAGCAGGGCCAGGTATTCGGCGCGATTCTCCTTCAGGCTGGAGACGAAACGCGTCGGGTCGATCTTCGCCAGCAACTGGCCGGCCTGTACCGACTGGCCTTCGCGCACCAGGATCTCGGAAACGATGCCGCCATCCAGGCTCTGGATGACCTGGATCTGACGCGAGGGGATGACCTTGCCTTCCCCGCGGGTGACTTCATCCAGCTCGGCGAACGCGGCCCAGATGAAGAACACCAGCAGTGCCAGCGCGGTGATCCACACCGCCGCACGGGCGCCGCGCTGGCGCTGCTCGTGCATCGCCCATTCGGCATCGCGTTCGAAGTCGGTGTCGTCGTGCAGCTCGCTCTTCTCCACGCCATCCATGAGGCGGTCGAAAGCGGGGGAGAAGCGTGCGTAGAGGCGGTCGAAGAAACGGTCGAAATGCGCCTTCATCAGTTCGCCCTCCCGACGCGGCCATGCTGCAGGGCCTCGATGACCTGGGCCTTCGGACCGTCGGCCACGACGGTGCCGGCGTCGATGACGATGAGGCGTTCGACGAGGTCGAGCAGCGAGGTGCGGTGGGTCACCAGCAACACCGTCTTGGAGGCTGCGTAGCTGCGCAGCCGCTGGCGCAGTTGCTCCTCGCTCTGGTGGTCCATGCTGCTGGAAGGTTCGTCCAGCACCAGGATGGGCGGATCGTTGATCAGCGCGCGGGCGATGCCGACCGCCTGGCGCTGGCCGCCCGACAGGGATTCGCCGCGCTCGCCGATCGGCATGTCGAAGCCCTGCGGGTGCGCGTTGGCGAACTCGGTGACGCCGGCGATCTCCGCCGCAGTGAGGATCGCGTGGTCATCGGCGAAGGGGGCGCCGAGCGCGATGTTCTGGCGCAGCGATCCGAAGAACAGCGTGACGTCCTGCGACACGAAGCCGATGGCGCGGCGAAGCTCTGCCGGGTCGATCTGGCGGGCATCCACGCCGTCGATGAGTACCGCGCCCTCGGTGGGGTGATAGAGGCCCAGCACCAGTTTCTCGATGGTCGTCTTGCCGGAGCCGACGCGACCGATGACGCCCACTTTCTCGCCAGCCTTGATGCGGAAGCTCACCCGGCGCAGCGCGTTCTGGTCACGGCCCGGGTAGGCGAAGCTGACCTCCTTGAACTCGATGTCGCCGCGGAAGGCCGCGCGGTGGACGAAGGGCGCTTCTTCCGGTCGCTCGACCGGCAGCTCCATCTGGTTCTCCACCGCGGTAAGGCCGGTGCGCGCGCCCTGGAACTGCATCATCAGGCCGGCCACCGCGCCCAGCGGTGCCATCGCGCGTCCCGCCAGCATGCCGGCGGCGATGATGCCGCCCATGCTCATCTTGCCTTCCGACAACAGGTAGACGCCCACCATGATGATGGTGACCGACACCAGTTGCTGGATGAACTGCGCGAAGTTGACGGTGGAGGACGACAGCAGGCGCACGCGTGTCGATACCTGTGCCATGAACTGGGTGGCGCGCTCCCAGCGGCGCTGGATCTCGCCTTCGGCCGACAGGGTCTTCACCGTCTCCAGGCCGACCAGGCTCTCGATCAGCGTGGCGTTGCGCTGCGCGCTGGCGCGGTAGCTGGTCTCCGTCAGCTCGTGCATCTTCTGCTGCGTCAGCGCCGCCCCCAGCACGACCAGGCACATGCCCACCAGCGGGGGGAGGATCAGCCAGGGCGAGATCCACGCCAGCACCAGCAGGAACAGGACGGTGAAGGGCAGGTCGATCAGCGTGGTGACGGTGGCCGAGGCGATGAAGTCGCGCACGCTCTCGAAGGCTTTCAGGTTGGCGGCGAACGAGCCGACCGACGCCGGCCGCGCGGCCAGCTTCACACCCAGCACGCGCTCCATGATGCGGGCGGACAGCACCACGTCCACGCGCTTGCTGGCGCTGTCGATGATGTGGGCGCGGATCGTCCGCAGCGCGAAGTCGAAGAGCAGCATCAGCATGGCGCCGATGGACAGCACCCATAGCGTCTCGACCGCGTTGTTGGGTACGACGCGGTCATACACGTTCATGGAGTACATGGGGAACACCACCGAGAAGATGTTCACCACGAGGGCCGCGAGCAGGGCGTCGCGGTACAGCCGCCAGTTGGCGAAGATGGCGCTCCAGAACCAGTGCTTGCCGCGCAGCTTGGCCAGTTGCTGGGTGCGGGTGTCGAAACGGAAACGCGGCCGCACCGTGATGGCGGTGCCGGTGTAGTGCTCGATGAGCTGCTCGGGCGCCATCTCGCTGACCGATTCCGGCGACTCGGGGTCGTGGACGCGCAGCAGGCCGTTGGGCAGGCGTTCGGTCAGCACGCAGGCGCGCCGGTCCTTCAGCACCAGGATCACCGGCAGCAGGTGGCGCGGGATGTCGAGCAGGGATTCCTTGATCAGCCTCGCCGACAGCCCGGCGCGGGCAGCGGCGCGCGGCACCTGCGACGGCGGCAGCAGGTTCTCGGCGCGTGGCAGGCCGGCGGACAGGGCTTCGGCGGTCCACGGGTTGCCATGCACCCGGGTCAGGAAGACGAGGCAGTCCAGTAGTGGATCCACATGGGTCGCATGCGGATCGGAAGGCCAGGCGGCGGGCCCGGCGGTCTTGCCTTGCAACGGTGCAGTGGCGGGATCGTTCATCGTCCAGTGATGGTTTCCGGTGAGGCGACCAGGTCGGGGTCAGATCACGTCGCCGCCGCCCAGCAGGTTGAGAGCCCCTTGCAGGCGGCGGCGCTTGTCCTTGCGGGCCAGCAGCTTGCGTTGCGCCTGCGGCGGCAGGTCGGTCAGGCGCAGTACGCCTTTCTCGATCAGCACGTCGATGAGATCTTCCATGACGCGGATGAAATCGGCATCGAGATCGGAGAAGCCACGCTCCGTGTGCGTCGCCTCGGCTTGCAGGCCCAGGAAAGCACGTACTTCGGGATGGCTGGCCGGCAGCTCCTCCGCGGCATCCGCACCTGCGCGGTCGAGCAGGGCGACGATGCTCCCTTCGGCAGAACGTCTGACAAATGGCATGGCACAAGCCTTTCGAGTAGGGGCTACTTTACCAATCGTCTTGCGCGGATGGTGTCCCGGCTGGTCACAATCGTTTGTCGCGTGACAAATATCCGGTGTAGCAGGTTCCCCGCCCCTCGGCGGGGGACAACGGTATTGACGGCACCGGCCGCGCGGGCTTGAGAAACCGACGCGGCCGCACTCCGCCCCGTCGCCACGGGCCGTGTTGCCCTGGCCCGACGCCGTCGGTGGTGCCGCGGTCGGCGGCGGTGCGAGAATGGTGGCTCGTCCAACCGGAGCACCCGCCATGAGCAGCACCGAATACGTCATCGCCCCGCCCGCCGTCGTCAGCCTGCCGGTTGCAGGTGGCGGCCGCTTTCCCGTCCGCCGCATCTTCTGTGTGGGCCGCAACTACCTGGAACACATCCGCGAGCTGGGCAACGATGAGCGCGAGCCACCGGTGTTCTTCATGAAACCGACCGACAGCATCGTGCAGGACGGTGGCATCGTGCCCTATCCGCCCGGCACGCAGAACCTGCACTTCGAGCTGGAGCTGGTCATGGCGCTGAAGTCCGGTGGCTACGGCATTGCGCCGGACCAGGCTCTGGCCCATGTATTCGGTTATGCCATCGGGCTGGACATGACGAAGCGTGATGTCCAGAAGGCGCTGGCCGGCAAGAACCAGCCCTGGGAGCTGGGCAAGGCCTTCGAGCACGCCACGCCCTGCGGGCCGGTGCATCCGGTGGCGCAGACCGGGCATATCGAGAGCGGGCGGATCCATCTCACCGTGAATGGCGAGACGAAACAGGATTCAGATATTTCGCAGCTGATCTGGAAGCTGCCGGAGATCATCGCCAACCTGTCGCTGCATTACCGCCTGCAGGCCGGCGACCTGATCTTCACCGGTACGCCGCATGGCGTCGGTCCGGTGGTGGCGGGCGACGCGATGGTCGGCGAGATTGCCGGCCTGGGGCGCCTGAGCGCCACCGTGGGCGAGGCCGAAGCAGCCTGAGCCTGCCTAGGCCCGTGTGCCTGCCACGGGCCGGGGGGGTGACGACGTCAGCGCCCCGGCGCTGAGCGCGCTCGCCAGCACGGCAAAGCCGACACCGGACACGTTGTCGGTAAACAGTGCATGCAGCAGGGTGCCGACTCCCATGCACAGCGCCAGCGACTCGACCCAGAGCTGCTGCGGGCGCGGCAGCTTGCGGGCCTGCAGCACCAGACCGATCAGGACGCCCAGCAGGGCCAGCGGGCCGAGGATGCCGGCCTCCGCCCACAGCCACAGGTAGTCGTTGTGGGGATGGCCGCTGGAGAGGTTACCCTTGCTGTAGCCGGTCAGCCTCGCGTATTCCCCGGGGTAGGCGCCGGTGCCGTGCCCGAACACGGGCGCTTCGCCGATCAGCGCCACGGCGCTACGGGCATACAGGATGCGCAGCCCGATGCTGGTGTCCGAGTTGCCGGCCTGCATCTGCACGATGTCCTGCTGCATGTTCGTGATGCCCTTGCGCACGTGGGCAGACCCCAGGTAGAGCAGGACCGGCAAGGCCACCAGCGCCACGATTCCGGGCACCAGCCAGCGGCGCGGCTGGTGCCGCACGAGGATGAACAGCAGCATGAGCAGGAACTGGCCCTGGCCGGTGCGCCCCACGACCCAGAAATAGGCATTGGCCACGCACAGGGCCAGGGCCGTCCACGCCAGCCGCGTCTGCAGCGGTGTCTCCAGCGCCTTGCAGCACAGCGCGGCAAGGATGCCGCTGCCCAGCCAGGCGATGAACAGGTTGTGATAGGTATGCGAATGGAAAACCGGCCAGCTGTTCTGGGCCGGCAGCGTGTTGAGGAAATGCAGGCCCATCACGCTGAGACCGAAGGACATCAGCACCGACAGGAAGGTCGCCGCGGCGAACGAAATCACCAGCGCGCGCCGCGCGCCGGCATGCAGCAGGCAGGCCATGAATACCGGCACCAGCAGGTACTCGCGGAAGCGCGGCAGCATTTCCAGGCGGGCGTCCCAGCTGGCCGACGACCACGCCAGCGCGACGGTCATCAGCAGGAACAGCGACAGGCAGGCCAGCGGAAAGGGTTCGCGGACCAGTCGCGGCAGTTGCATGCGCAAGGGGCGCATGAAAACGCAGCACAGCAGCAGGAAACCGGTGCTGATGTTCTGTGCGGCGGTCGACAGCGGAATGGCCAGACCGGCAAAGATGGCACTGGCCAGCAGGAGGCGTCGCTGCCAGGTGCCGAGCTGTTCGTCGGCCACCTGCGGCAAGGCCCGGGAATCGAGGGTGAGCATCAGTCTTTGACGAGTGAATAGTGCTTGCGCGTGAAGTCCGCGCCGCCGAGCAGGCGCTCGACCTTCATGACCCAGCGGTGCTTGCGCTCGCGGCGGGTCAGGGTGTGGCCGGGGTCGGGCTCGAAGTGCTGCTCGGCATTCTCGGCCAGCCAGGCTTGCACGAGCCGTGGGTGGCTGCCGTCGAACGGCACCACCGTCTGCGGGTCGATCGCGCCGTAGTTGTGTTGCTTGGGCGTGTGCTTCCAGTAGCGCGACACCTGGTTGATCTTCTCCTGCATCGCGGCGGACTTGCGCACATGGCCGTAGTGGTAGATCGGCACGCCGGCCAGCGCGGCGCGCGGGTAGCGGCCGATCTTGTTGTGCTCCATCACCACGAAGAACAGGCCGTCCGGCGAGTAGTTGCGCACGCTGTTGCGGATGACGCGCACCGCCTTGCGGTACCAGGCCGGCGAGCGCGCCACCTTGTTGGGCGCGCCGTAGAAGTGGTGATAGTCGAAGGCCAGCGCTTCCACCTTCGGGTTGTTCAGGTGCCTTTCCAGGACGGCGCGGATCTTCGGCGCATCGTCTTCGTGGATCACCTCGTCGCCCTCCAGGTAGAAGGCCCAGTCGCCGGTGCAGGAAAACTGGGCGCTCATCTTCTGCTGGGCATACACGAAGCCGCGGTCCTGCATCGATTCGTTCCACACCGTCTCGATGATGCGGATGCGCGGGTCGCCGATGGCGCGCACCTGCTCCAGCGTGTCGTCGACGCTCTCGCCGACCGCGACGATCACTTCGTCGGCCACCAGCAGCAGGCTCTTCAGGCTCTCGATATAGGGATAGCCGAGCAGGCTGCCATTGCGCAGGAAGGTGAAGCCGCTGATTTTCATGGCCGGGTGGCGGGCTGCCGGAATGAAGAGGCGGGTATTGTGCGGGCCGCGCGGGGGGGGTGTCGAGAGCGGGCCCCTGGCGTGGCGCCGGCTCAGGCTGCCCGGCGCCACAGCCCGCCTTGCTCTTCCAGCCTGAGCAGGGCCGCGTGCGGAACGGGCTGCTGCTGCCAGAGCTCGGCCGGCAACTGCAGCAGGTGACCGAGGATCGCGCGGATCGGGCCGCCGTGGGAGACCAGCAGCAGGGGCGAGGAGTCCCCGGCGAGCGCATCCTGCAAGGCAGCGATCACCCGCCTGGCCATGTCGATGACGCTTTCGCCGCCCGGCGGCCGGAAATGCATGGGGTCTGCCGCCCACAGGTCGATCGCATCACGGCCGATGGCATCGAAGCTGCGCATCTCCCAGTCGCCGAAATCCATCTCCATCAGGCGATCGTCGAGGCGGCACGGCCCCAGGGCTTCGGCAAGCAGGCGGCAGCGGGCAAGCGGGCTGCTCACGATGCGGACCTGCGAGGGAAGCAGGGCGCGCAGCCGGTCGGCCGCGGCCGCCACGTCGTCTGCCAGCGGCACGTCGCTGCGGCCGAAGCAGGTGCCGGCGCCGACCGCGACCGGTGGGTGACGCAACAGCAGCAGTGACGTCGTCATGGCTGGCGCTCAGCGGATGGCCAGCGCCAGCAGGGTCATGCAGCCGGCCAGCTCCGCCAGTTGCTGGAGGGCGCCCAGGCAGTCGCCGGTGTAGCCGCCGATGCGGCGCCGGAACCAGGCGCCCGCCACCACGGTGACGGCGAGGATGCTCAGCAGCACGCCGAGGGCGAGCAGGCCGTCGCGTGTCGCCAGCGCCGCCAGAGGCAGCAGGCCGCACAGGCTGCCGATGACCAGTTCGCTGCAGCCGATGCCTTCGGCGACCGGCTTGGCGCGTGCATCCGCGTCATCGCCGCGCACGTAGCGCATCGTGCCCATGACCAGCAGGGCGGCCCAGCGCGATGCCGGATGCATCACCAGCAAAGCGATGCAGGCGCCGCGCAGGTCCAGCGCCAGCAGCGTCTGGTGCTTGCCCAGCAGCACGAGCACCAGTGCGATGGCACCGAAGCTGCCGATGCGTGAATCCTTCATGATCTCCAGCACCCGCTGCGGCGTGTATCCGCCGCCGAAGCCATCCGCGCTGTCAGCCAGGCCATCCTCGTGGAAGGCCCCGGTCAGCAGGATGGACGCAGCCATCGACAGCAGGACGGCGAGTGTCAGCGGCAGCACCTGTGCCGCCAGCCACAGCACGGCCGCGGCGACGGCACCCACCAGCAGCCCGACCAGCGGGAAGTAGCGCGCCGCGCGGTTCAGCTCGTCCGGCTGCCAGCCCACCCAAGCGGGCACCGGGATGCGCGTGAAGTAGGCCAGCGCGAGGAAGAAGCGGCGCAGCTCGTTCATCCGCGCTCCGTCATCGCGCCTGTTCGCTGATGCCGGCGTCGGCAAAACCGGCCATGTCGTTCATCAGGGCCAGCGCCGCGCGCACGATGGGAAAGGCCAGCGCGGCGCCACTGCCTTCGCCCAGGCGCATGCCGGCGTCCAGCAGCACCGGTGCGCCGAGGTGGCGCAACTGCACGATGTGGCCGGCCTCGCCGGAGCGATGGGCGAACACGCAGTAGTCGCGCACGTTGGGCGACAGCGCGTGGGCGACCAGCAGGGCGGCAGTGACGATGAAGCCGTCCACCACGACCAGCATGCGTGACTGGGCGGCCGCGATGAAGCCGCCGACCATCATGGCGATTTCATAACCGCCGAACTCGGCCAGCAGGTCCAGCGGTGCCATCTGGCGGCCCGCGACGCGGGCCTGGGCCCTGGCCAGCAAGGCACGCTTGCGGGCCAGGCCGGCATCGTCCAGCCCGGTGCCGCGTCCCACCACGTCGGCCAGCGGAACGCCGGTGATGGCCTGGGTGAGCAGGCTGGCCGAGGCGGTGTTGCCGATGCCCATCTCGCCGAAGGCGATGGCATTGCAGCCGGCCGCGTGCCAGCCGCGCACCAGGCCGGCACCGCGCACCACGGCGGCGATGCACTGGCTGCGGCTCATGGCGGCGCGCTCGATGAAGTTGTCGGTGCCGGGCGCGATCTTGGCTGCCACCCATTCCACATCGCCGCCGCGCGGCGGGGCGGGAAAGTCGCCGACCACGCCCGCGTCCACCACCGTCATCGCCAGTGCCGCCTGACGGGCGAGGACGTTGATGGCGGCACCGCCGCGCAGGAAGTTCATCACCATCTGCTGGGTGACGGCCTGAGGGAAGGCCGACACGCCTTCGAGTGCCGCGCCGTGGTCGCCGGCGAACACCACGACGCGCGGCGCACGCAGCTGTGGCGTGGTGGTGTTGAAGATCAGCCCGGCCTGCAGGGCGATGGCCTCCAGCTGGCCCAGGCTGCCGGGCGGCTTGGTGCGCGAGTCGAGCCGGGCCTGCAGGGCGCCTGCGAGGCTGCGGTCGAGTGGGGGAATGTTCAGGTCCATGGCAAGACGGGCCGCTACGGGGGAGGATCTGCGGGGAGGGGATTATGCCGGTTGCTTGAGCATCAGCGGCAGGCCGGCGGCTACCAGCACGACGCTGTCGCACACGCTGGCGAGGCGCTGGTTGAGGCGGCCCTGCTCGTCGCGGAAACGGCGCCCCAGCGGATGTTCCGGCACCAGGCTCCAGCCCACCTCGTTGGACACCAGCCACAGGCTGCCCTGCGCGTCGCGCACGGCAGCGACCAGCGCGTCGCAACCGGCTTCCAGTTCGTCCGGTGCGTCGCAGAGCAGGCGCGACAGCCACAGGGTGACGCAGTCCACCAGCACGGCACGGCCGGGACGGACGTGCTCGCGAAGGGCACCGGGCAGGCTGTCGGCAGCCTCGATCACCGTCCAGCTCGCCGGGCGTTCGGCGCGATGGCGATCGACGCGTGCCTGCATTTCCGCGTCGCGGATCTCGGCGGTGACGATCAGCGTGACGGGCAGCCCGCTGGCGATGGCCGCGTTCTGCGCATGGCCGCTCTTGCCGGAACGGGCACCGCCGATGACGAGGGTTCGCTGGGTTTGCTGGATTGGCGCAATGAGGCTCATGGAAGGCGAGGTCGGCGGGGATGCCAGGAGGCTGCGGGAGGCTGTGGGAGAGAGGGACGAGGGGAGGGCGTGCTACCATCGCAGCCCGTGCCGGCAAGGTCAAGACTCACTTTCGTCTCTCTTGCCGGCACGCGTTCCAGGTGCCCTGCGTGCTCGTCGCGAGCAGGGTTAAACGGGAAACAGGTGCGCGCTCCGTCCGGCAAGGCCGGATGCCGCAAAGCCTGTGCTGCCCCCGCAACGGTAAGCGAGGGCCGACCCCTGGCGCAATGAAGCCGGCACCATCCAGGTGTCGTGACTCAAGGTTTCATCGCGCCCGATGCCACTGAAGCACTGCTTCGGGAAGGCGGTGGTCGGCTGGTGCATGACATGTCCGCATGCTGCATCGACTCGTGAGCCCGGATACCGGCCCGGGACACAAGCGATCAGGCTGCGGGGTGTGCGGCCGGGCGATCCCGTCCTGCCGGCGACCGTTCCGTCCGTACCTCCGACTGGTATTAGAAACCGCTTCCGCTGCGGGGACGCTGCGGAAGCCGACGGAAAGTCCTTTCATGTCCATCTCCAAGACCGCCCTTGCGGCCGCCATCGGCGCGGCCCTGTCTCCGCTCGTCCACGCCCAGTCGTTGCCCGCCAGCCAGGCGAGCGGCGAGCAGCAACTCGACCCGGTGGTGGTGACCGCCACCCGCACCGCCCGCACCGTGGACGACACCCTGGCTCCGGTGACGGTGCTGCGCCGCGCCGACATCGAGCGCAGCCAGGCCACTTCGGTGCCCGAGCTGCTGCGTGGCATGCCGGGCGTGTCCTTCGCCGCCAACGGCGGCGCCGGCAAGAACACCTCGCTGTTCCTGCGCGGCACCGAATCCGACCACACCCTGGTGCTGATCGACGGCATCAAGGCCGGCTCCGCCACCAGCGGCGGCTTCAACTGGCAGGACCTGCCGGTGGAGCAGATCGACCGCATCGAGATCGTGCGCGGCCCGCGCTCCAGCCTCTACGGTTCGGAAGCCATCGGCGGCGTGGTGCAGATCTTCACCCGTCGCGGCGACGGCGCCCCCCACCTGAACGGCGCGCTCGCCGGTGGCAGCCAGAACAGCTACCAGGGCACCCTGGGCTTCTCCGGTGGCGATGCCAGCAAGTGGTACAGCCTCAACCTGTCGCGCCAGCGCACCAGCGGCTTCAACGCCTGCAAGGGCCGCCCGGCGCCCGGTGGTGCCGGCTGTTTCGTGTTCGAGCCGGACGACGATGCCTACCGCAACACCTCGGTGTCGGCGCGTGGCGGGTTCCGCGTGGACAACCGCTACGAGCTGGAGGCCAACCTCCTGTACGGCGAGGGCCTCAGCGAATTCGATGGCAGCTCGCAGAACTCGTCCAAGACGGCGGACAACGCCGTCGGCGCCCGTTTCGCCGGCCAGATGACCGACATCTGGAAGTTGTCGGTGAATGCCGGCCAGAGCGAGACGCGCAACGACAACTACTACAATAGCGCGTACCGCACGAGCTTCGACACGCGTCGCGAAACGGCGAGCGTGCAGAACGACATCGCCATCGGCAGCGCCAACCTGGTGACGCTGGGCGCCGACATCCAGAGCGACAACGTGCGCAGCAGCACGGCCTACCCGGTCAACTCGCGCAGCAACAACGGCGTGTTCGGACAGTGGCAGGGTGACTTCGGCGCGCACAGCCTGCAGGCGAGCCTGCGCAACGACGACAACTCGCAGTTCGGCAAGAAGAACACCGGCGGCCTCGCCTGGGGCTGGGACCTGCTGCAGTCGCTGCGCGCGACCGCCAGCTACGGCACGGCGTTCAAGGCACCGACCTTCAACGAGCTGTACTTCCCGGGTTTCGGCAACCCCAACCTGCGGCCGGAATCGTCGAAGAGCTTCGAGTTCGGTCTGGACGGCAAGCTGTCGCAGTCGCGCTGGAGCGCGCACGTGTTCCGCACCGACATCAAGGACCTGATCGGCAACGACGCCAGCTTCGTTCCGGCCAACATCGACAAGGCGCGCATCATCGGCGTCGAGACCACCGCCTCCACCCGCTTCGGCAATGCCGAACTGGGCGGCAGCCTGACCTGGCTGGACCCGGAGAACCGCAGCAGCGGCGCCAACGAAGGCAACGTGCTGCCGCGCCGCTCGCAACTGGCCGGTCGCGTAGACTTCGACTACACCTGGGGCGCCTGGCGCTTCGGCACCACGCTGTCCGGCGAAGGCAAGCGTTACGATGACCTCGCCAACACGAAGAAGCTGGGTGGCTTCGCGCTGCTCGACCTGCGTGGCGAATACCAGCTGGCGCGCGACTGGCGCGTGCAGGGCAAGGTGGGCAACGTGCTCGACAAGCAGTACGAGACGGTGCAGTGGTACAACCAGGCCGGCATCAACTGGCTGCTGACCCTGCGCTATCAGCCGAAGTAAGCGCACGGGAAAGTGCAACAGGAAGGCGCAGCAATGCGCGTCCGCAGGTCCGCCGGTGCGGGCCTGCGGCGATTTTCGCGGGAACACATCTGCCATGACGACCGATAGCGACAAGGACACACGCCACCGCCAGCGCATGCAGCGCAAGAAGGAAGTGGTGGATGCCGCCATCGATCGCGCCGACGTCGAGCGCGGTCTGCTGCTGGTGAATACCGGCACCGGTAAGGGCAAGAGCAGCGCCGCGTTCGGCGTGCTGGCCCGCGCCCTCGGTCACGGCATGCGCTGTGCGGTGGTGCAGTTCATCAAGAGCCGGACGGACACCGGCGAGGAAGCCTTCTTCACGAAGCACTCCGACGTGACCTGGCACGTCATGGGCGACGGCTTCACCTGGGAGACGCAGGACGCCGACAAGGACCTGAAGACCGCGCGCGCCGCGTGGGAGCAGGCAAAGGCGTACCTGGCCGACGACAAGGTGGACCTGCTGGTGCTGGACGAATTCACCTACGCGCTGAAGTTCGGCTGGGTGACGCTGGAGGAAGTGCTGGCCGCCGTGCAGGCGCGCCCCGCCATGCAGCACGTCATCATCACCGGGCGCGCCGCGCCGGATGGGCTGGTCGAGGCTGCCGACACGGTGACGGAAATGCGGCTGGAGAAACATGCCTTCCACGCGGGAGTGAAAGCCATGCCTGGCATCGAATGGTAGGTTTCTGGCGGATGAAGCGACTGCGCACGTCGATCTCGCGATTCCGGTGCTCGCTGTACTTTTCGTACAGCTCCGCGCCTCGTCGCGACCTCGGCGCGCTCGCTACGCTTCCTCCGCCGGCAACCGCTCGATGTGATGGCGTCGGGAACCTGCGCCTTCGTCTGCACCTTCGTCATTCCGGCGAAGGCCGCAATCCCGTGTCTTTTCTTACGCAGTCGTAGTTGCAGCGCATGAGCTTCGCCCTGATCCTCGGTTATCTCCTCGACACCCTGCTCGGCGAGCCGAAGCGCTGGCATCCGCTGGTGGGCTTCGGGCGTTGGGCGGCGATGCTGGAGGCGAACCTGAATGTCGATGGCGCCACCACGGCGGTCCAGCGGGGCGGCGGCGTGCTGGCCTGGGTGTTGGCGGTGGTTCCCGCGGTGGCCGTCAGCATGTGGCTGTGCCTGCACCTGGGCTGGTGGGTGGATGCGGTGTTGCTGTTTCTCGCGCTGGGCGCGCGCAGCCTGGGCGAACACGCGCGGGCGGTGATGCAGCCCCTTGCCGCCGGTGACCTGGACGCGGCTCGCAGCGCACTGTCGCGCATGGTCAGTCGCGACACCACGACGCTCGACGAATCCGGCGTGGCGGCCGCCACCATCGAATCGGTGCTGGAGAACGGCAATGACGCCGTCTTCGGCACGTTGTTCTGGTTCGCCCTGCTGGGGGGGCCGGGTGCGGTGCTGTTCCGCCTGGCCAACACGCTGGACGCGATGTGGGGCTACCGCACGCCGCGCTACCTTCATTTCGGCTGGGCGGCGGCGCGGATCGACGATGTGCTCGCCTATGTCCCGGCGCGCCTCACCGCATTCAGCTACGCCCTGTTCGGACGCTTCACCGAGGCGATCAACTGCTGGCGCACCCAGGCCCCCTTGCACGACAGCCCGAACGCCGGCCCGGTGATGGCGGCGGGGGCTGGCGCGCTGGGTTTGCGCGTCGGTGGTGCAGCCACCTACCACGGCCAGCATGAAGAGCGGCCGGTGTTCGGCATCGGCGCCGCGCCGCATGCCGGCGACATCTGGCGTGCGGTCCTGCTGGTGCGACGGACCACCTGGCTGTGGTGCGCCGCGCTGGTGCTGCTGCTGTGGCTGGCGGAGCGCCTGTATGGCTGAAATGGCTGAAGGCTCCCTGCCGCACGGTGGCCGCCTGCGCGCGGCCGCCCATCACTGGCGTATTCCGCTGCAGCACTGGCTGGACCTGTCGACCGGCATCAATCCCCAAGGCTGGCCGGTGCCGGAACTGCCGCCCACAGCGTGGCAGCGGCTCCCCGAGGAAGAGGACGGCCTCGTGATGGCGATGAGCGCGTACTTCGGCACCGCGCCGATCCTGCCCGTGCCCGGGTCGCAGGCCGCCATCCAGGCCCTGCCGCGCCTGTGGGCGACCAGCCGGGTCGGCATCGTGTCGCCGACCTACGCGGAGCATGCGCAGGCCTGGCGGCGCGCCGGCCATGCCGTGCGCGAGATCGGTTTCGACGATGTCGAACGCCACCTGCCGATGCTGGACGTGCTGGTGGTGGTGAATCCGGACAACCCCAGCGGCGCCTTGCGTCCGCTGGCGCAACTGCAGGCCTGGCGTGCCGGGCTGGCCGCGCGCGGTGGCTGCCTGGTGGTGGACGAGGCCTTCATCGACGCGACGCCGGCGCACAGCCTGATCGCCGAAGCCGGGCGGCCGGGTCTCGTGCTGCTGCGCTCGCTGGGCAAGTTCTGGGGGCTGGCGGGGCTGCGCTGCGGCTTCGTACTGGGCCCGCGGACCATCATCGACGCGCTGCACGATGAAGTCGGGCCGTGGGCGCTCAGCCACCCCGCCCGCTGGGTCGCGCAACGGGCGCTGGCCGATGCCGCCTGGCAGGCATCGACGCGGGAACGACTGCAGCGCGACAGCGCGCGGCTCGCCGACCTGCTGGCGGCAAACGGCCTGGAATCGACCAGCGGCTGCGCCCTGTTCCGCTGGTTGCCGCTGGGCCGTGCCCGGGAACTCCACGACCACTGCGCGCGCAAGGCGATACTCGTCCGGCATTTCCCGGAGCCACCGCACACCGGCATCCGCATCGGCCTGCCGGCGGACGAGGCGGGCTGGGAGAAACTCGCGGACGTGCTGGGGGCATGGCAGCCATGATGCTGATGGTGCAGGGTTGCACCTCGGACGCCGGCAAGAGCACGCTGGTGGCGGCCATCTGCCGCTGGCTGCTGCGGCAGGGTGTCGATGTGGCGCCGTTCAAGCCCCAGAACATGGCGCTCAACGCCGCGGTGGCGAGTGACGGCCGCGGCGGCTTCGGCGAGATCGGCCGTGCCCAGGCCGCGCAGGCGGCGGCATGCGGCATCGCTCCGCATGTCGACATGAACCCGGTGCTGCTGAAGCCGAACACCGATGTCGGCGCGCAGGTCATCATCCAGGGCCATGCCATCGGCAACATGGATGCCCTGGACTACCACGCCTACAAACAGACCGCCCGCGCGGCGGTGCTCGACTCCTTCGCGCGCCTGCGCGCACGCCATGCCTGCGTGGTCGTGGAGGGCGCCGGCTCGCCGGCCGAGATCAACCTGCGTGCCAACGACATCGCCAACATGGGTTTCGCGGAGGCGGTGGACTGTCCGGTGATCCTCGTCGCCGACATCGACCGCGGCGGCGTGTTTGCGCACCTCGTCGGCACGCTGGCCTTGCTGTCGGAGAGCGAGCAGGTGCGGGTGAAGGGGTTCGTCATCAACCGGTTCCGTGGCGACATCGCGCTGCTGCAGTCGGGCCTGGACTGGCTGGAGGAACGCACCGGCAAACCGGTGCTGGGCGTGCTGCCCTATCTTCACGGCCTGCAGCTGGAGGCGGAGGACGCCATCGCGCGCGACCTTGTGCCTGCAACGAGTCCCGCAACGACACCCGCCGCGCAGGCTGACGTGCCCCGGCTGCGGATCATCGTCCCGGTGACGCCGCGCATCTCCAACCACACCGATTTCGATGCCTTGCGCATCCACCCGCAGGTGGACTTCCGCTTCATCGGCCCGGACGAACCCATCCCGCCGGCGGACCTCATTATCCTGCCCGGCTCGAAGGCCGTGCGAGCGGACCTCGCGTGGCTGCGCGCGCAGGGCTGGGACGCGGCGATCGCGCGGCACCTGCGCTATGGCGGCAAGCTCATCGGCGTGTGCGGGGGCTTCCAGATGCTGGGCCGGCAGATCGACGACCCGCTCGGCCTGGAAGGCGCACCGGGTGCCAGCGACGGGCTGGGCTGGCTGGACATGCGCACCGTGCTGCAGGCGCAGAAGCAATTGCGCAACGTGAGCGGGCGCCTGTGCCTGCGTGACGCGCCGCTGCGTGGCTACGAAATCCATGCCGGCGCCAGCGAGGGGCCGGCGATGGCACGGCCGGCCGTGCTGCTTGCAGGGGGCGAGGACAGCATCGCGGATGGCGCCATCGATGCGGCAGGGCAGGTGCTAGGCAGCTATGTGCATGGCCTCTTCGACGAGCCCGCAGCCTGCGACGCATTGCTGGACTGGGCGGGCCTGGCCGCGCCGCGGGCGCCGGACCTGGCCGCCTTGCGCGAAGCCAGCATCGAACGGCTGGCCGACACGGTGGCCGCGCACATGGACACGGCGGTACTGATGCAGATACTGCAGGCCAGCGCGGGTGCAGTGCCTGTGCAGGGCACGGCATGAGCAAGGCAGCCGTTGTTTTCGATCTGGACGAAACCCTGGTCGACCGCCGGGCAGGTCTGCTGCGCTCCGCGAAGGGCCTGTGGGACAGTGGCCGGACGACGATGACGGATGGTGCCGCCTTCCTGGCGCGCTTCATGGAGCTGGACGGCAACGGCCGCGTCAAGCGCCCGGTGTTTTTCGAGCGCCTGTGCGCCGAATGCCTGCCGCATGCCGATCCGATCGAGGTGGCCGAGACCTTCGTCGCCACCGCCTGGAACGAGCCGCCCCTGTTCGACGATGCGGTGCCGGTGCTGCGCGAACTGAAGGAGCGCGGCTACGCGATCGGCATCGTGAGCAACGGCCAGTCGCGCACGCAGCGCGCCAAGATCGACAACAGCGCACTGGGCGGTCTGGTCGATGCAGTGACGATCTCCGGCGAACTGGGTATCGACAAGCCGGATGCCCGCATCTTCGCGCATGCCCTCGAACAGCTTGGCGTGATGGCCGAGGCGGCCTGGTTCGTCGGCGACGATCCGCGTGCCGACGTGCAGGGCGCCGCGGCGGCCGGGCTGCATGCCATCTGGCTGCAGCGTCACCTGGCGTGGCCGACCGATCTCGTGCCTTGCCATCGCGCCAGGATCGCCGTGTTGGCGGAACTGCTTCCGCTGCTGCCCGGGGCGCCGGGGCCGCGATGATCCTGAAGCCACCGCCGCTCGCCGCGGCCTTGCTGCTCGCTGCCGTGTGCGTGCCGGCCGCGCTTTGCATCGGCCTGATGGCGGGTTCGTCCGGCTGGGGCTGGCCGCAGGGCGACATTCTGTGGCTGATCCGCCTGCCACGCGTGCTGTCCGCCTTCGGCACCGGTGCCGGCCTGGCGCTGGCCGGTGCCCTGATACAACTCGTCACCCGCAACCCGCTGGCCGACCCGTACGTGCTGGGGGTCAGCAGCGGTGCATCGGTCGGTGCCCTGCTGGCGCTCATGCTGTTGCCCGCAGGCCTGTTCCTGGCGCCGGAAGTCGGCGCCGTACTCGGCGCCCTGGCGGCCACCAGCCTCGCCTTCCTGTTCACCTGGCGCGCGATGGGCAACAGTGCCGGCCGCATCGCCAACCAGCCCGGCACGGTGGTGGTCCTGCTGGTCGGTGTGATGATCGGCGCGGCCTGCGGCGCGGCGGTGTCCTTCATGCTGGCCGTGGCCAACGACCAGCAGTTGCGCAGCCTGGTCTTCTGGCTGCTGGGCGACCTGAACGGCGCCTCGCTGTGGTGGCCGCTGTGGGCGGCGGTCGGCCTCGCCTTGCTGCTGGCCTGGCCGCGGGCGCGCGAACTGGACTGGCTGACGCGTGGCGATGCCTGGGCGTGGACGCTCGGGGTGCCGGTCGCGCAACGGCGCCGGCTGGCCATCCTGGCGGCCTGCATCGCGACCGGCGCCGCGGTGGCGACGGCGGGGAGCATCGGCTTCGTGGGACTGGTGGCGCCGCACATCGTCCGGCTGGTGGGCCTGCGCCATGCGCGTGCCCTGTTGCCTTTCTCCGCTGTGTTCGGCGGGGTGTTCCTGGTGCTGGCGGATACGGTGGCGCGCACCTTGATCGCGCCCGCGCAATTGCCGGTCGGAGTGGTGTCGGCGGCGGTGGGGGTGCCGCTGTTCCTGTTCCTGCTGTTGCGAAGGAGCCAGGGGCGATGAGCCAGCAGAATATCCACCTGAATGCATCGCCCCTGCCGCTGCATCTGCGCGAGCTGTCACTGCGCGCCGGCGGTGCGGGCCGCTTGCTGGTGTCCGGCTTGTCGCTGTCCATCGAGCCGGGGCAGCGCTGGGCGTTGCTGGGGCCCAACGGCGCCGGCAAGTCCACCTTGCTGGCGGCGGTCGCCGGCCTGGCGCTTCCCGCTGGCGGGGAATTGCGTATCGGCGAGCGGGTGCTGGCGCAGTGGCCGGCGCGCGAGCTGGTCAGGCAGCGCGCCTGGTGCCCGCAGTTCTGGCTGGACCCCTTTCCGGCAAGCAGCTGGGAGACGGTGGCCTGCGCCGTCGTGGCCACGCAACCAGCGGTGAGCGCACAGCGCGCGGAGGACGTCGCGCGCGACTGGTTGCAGCGCTTTGACGTCGGTGCGCTGGCCGACAGCGATGTGCGCACGCTGTCCGGCGGCGAACGTCAGCGGGTGGCACTCGCCACGGCCTGCGCGCAGGCCGCGCCGCTGCTGCTGCTGGACGAGCCGACGGCGCACCTGGACTGGGCGCACCAGGTATTGCTGCAACCCTTGCTGACGGCGTGGTCGGCCGCCGGTGGCACGGTGTTCGCGGCGGTCCACGATCTCAACATGGCGTGGAGCTTTGCCACGCATGCCTTGCTCCTGGACGGACGGGGCGGTTTCGCGGCCGGCACGCGCGACGAAATATTGCAGGCCGCCCCCCTGTCGCACGCCTACGCCGTACCGGTCAGCGTGCTGGAGGAGGGCGATGCGCGCTGGTTCCGGGTGGATCTGTCCGCAACCGGGAACGGCGGCAACGAACAGAGGAAGACAGGACAATGAACAGATTGTCGAGCGTGAAAATACTCGTGTCGTGGTGGTTGGTGCTCGCCTGCACACTGCCCGTGCATGCCCAGGAGCCCGTCCGGCCCTTCGTGGTGCGCGACGACGCGGGCCGCGAACACACGCTGGCCCGGCCCGTGCAGCGCGCCATTGCGCTGGCCCCCAGCCTCACCGAGCTGATCTTTGCCACGGGCGGCGGTGACCGCCTGGTCGGCGTGGTGGAGTACAGCGACTACCCGGCCGCTGCGCGCGCCCTGCCGCGGGTGGGCAGCAACCAGAAGCTGGACCTGGAGCGGATCGCCACGCTGAAGCCGGACATGATCTTCGTGTGGTACCACGGCAACGGCCAGCGCGAGATCGAACGGCTGCGGGCGATGGGTATCCCGATGTTCTACCTGGAGCCCAAGCACCTCGATGACCTGCCGGCGGTGTTCGAGCGCCTGGGGCGGCTCTTCGGGACCGAGGCGGCGGCCCGTGATGCCTCGACGCGCTACCGCGCGCGCCTCGCCAGCCAGCGTGCGCGCCACGCTGGCGTGCCCAGGGTGCGGACCTTCTACCAGATCTGGTCGCAGCCGCTGATGACCATCAACGGCACCCACCTCATTTCGGATGTCATGGCCCTGTGCGGTGGCGAGAACGTGTTTGCCGACCAGCCGATGCTGGTGCCGCAACTGTCCACCGAAAGCGTGGTAGCGGCCAACCCCGAGGTCATCCTGGCGGCCCATCGCAGCCGCGACGACGCCGACCTGGCGCCGCTGCGCGATCCGCAGGCGCAGAGCCTCGCGCACTGGCAACGCTATACGAGCATGCGGGCCGTGAAGAACGGCCAGGTGTGGACCATTCCCGGCGATCTCATCGCCCGCCATGGCCCGCGCATCCTGGACGCCGCCGACGCGGTCTGCACCGCGCTGGACGCCGTGCGCGCCGCGCGCTGATCGCCGTCCGGCCGCGGCTTCCTTGACCCTCGCCGGGTTGGCGCCTTAGCATCTTTGTCATGGATGCCGAACTCTCGCAACTCGAAGCGCGCGTCGCGACGCTGATCGAGGAACATGGCCAGCTGCGCGCCGACAAGCGCGTGCTGCTCGAACGCATTGCCGCGCTGGAAGCGGAAAACCGCGTGCTGGCCGACAAGGTGCAGCACGCCATCCGCAAGGTGGAAGAAGTGCTGGCCAGCCTGCCCGAATCGGAGGACGCGTGATGGAGCGACTGGACATCCACCTGATGGGGCGCGAGTACAGCGTCACCGTGAAGCCCGAGGAGCGCGAGAGCCTGCAGGCGGCCGTAGCCCTCGTAGACGAAAAGATGCAACAACTCGCCGGTAAAACGACCAGCGGCGGGGAATTGCTGGCGGTGATGACCGCCCTCAACATCGCTCACGAATTCATACAAAGCCGGGCCGGTGGCGGGGTTGATCTGGCCGGCAGCAGGCGTAGAATTTCCGCCATGGCCGAGCACATCGACGATGCGCTGGCCAAGCAGGAAAAGTTGTTCTGAGCAAGCAGTGATCGACTACACGGTTATGAGAGCTTTCCGGCATTCATTCCCTGCTGCGTAGGTCGATAATGATTTCAAGGTCACGCGGTTTCGATGGCGCGACCAACAGTTTTCCCCTGCGGTGTTCGTGTGGGCCACATACTCCTTGAACCAATGTCTACGCGACATGGTTGCTGGCCGAACAACCCGCTGTTGTGAGCGCCCCTTTGCCGGGCGCACCTGAGGCGGGCCGGTCGCGACCCCCTGAACCCCCGGTTCAGGATGACGGCACACACGGCACAGGCGGGGGATCCCCATGCAGGGCGCGAAGCACACGGCTTCGCGCCCTTTGCTTTTTGTGCGATGTTTTCTGCATTGACGATGCGAGGAAACGCCCATGCGCTACTGGCTGATGAAATCCGAGCCCGACGATTGTTCCATCGACGATCTGGCGGCGATGCCGAAGCAGACCGTGCCCTGGTACGGCGTGCGCAACTACCAGGCACGCAACTTCATGCGCGACGTCATGAAGGTGGGCGACCAGATGTTCTTCTATCACTCGTCCTGTCCGGAACCGGGGATCGCCGGGCTGGCGAAGGTCGCGAGTCCGGCCTATCCCGACGAGACGCAGTTCGACGAGAAGAGCCGCTTTTACGATGCCAAGTCCACGCAGGAGAATCCGCGCTGGCTGAACGTGGACGTCGCCTTCGTGCGCAAGACGCCGCTGGTGCCGCTGGCGGAACTGCGCAAGCATGAGGCCCTGGCGCAGATGCGCCTGCTGCAGCCGGCCAATCGCCTGTCGATCACGCCGGTGGACCCCGCAGAGTGGCAGTACATCGTGAAGAACCTGATGGGCAAGGCATGAAGGTCTGCATCATCGGTGGCTCCGGCCACTACCAGTACGTGCTGGCCGGTCTGGCGGAAGCACGGGCCTCGCTGGCCGGATACGCGCCGGGCGTGGGCGGCGAGAAGCTCGACAAGCTGGAGGCCGCGTTGCAAGGCGCAGGTATCGGCGCGCGACGTTTCGGCCAGTGGCAGGCGATGCTGGACGAATTGCGCCCGGACGTGGTGGTGGTGAACACCTGGTTCGGCGCCTGTGCGGCGATCAGCATGGCCTGCCTGCGCCGCGGCCATCATGTCTACGCCGAGAAGCCGCTGGCGACGACGCTGGACGATCTGCGCACCCTGCGCGCGGTGTACGACGAAGGGCTGGGCGCACAGCTCGGTGCCATGTTCGGCCTGCGCTACGTCCCGGCGATGTACAGCGCCTGGCGGCACGTGAGCGCGGGCGGCATTGGCGCGGTGCGGATGGTCGGCGCGCAGAAATCCTACCGGCTTGGCCATCGCGAGGCCTTCTATCACGCTCGGGACACTTACGGCGGCACGATTCCCTGGGTCGGTGCCCACGCGGTGGATTGGGTGCGCTGGTTTGCCGGCACCGGGTTCGAGCGCGTCACGGCCCTGCATTCGACGACCGGCAATCGTGGCCAGGGTGACGTGGAGGTCACGGCGGCCTGTCTGTTCGCCATGCACGGAGGCGTGATCGGCCATGTCAGCCTCGACTACCTGCGCCCCGACAGCCAGCGTCGCCATGATGACGATCGGGTACGCGTGGTGGGCACGGACGGCGTGCTGGAAGTGCGCGACGGGCAGGCATGGGTGTGGAGGAATGGAGAGACCGACGCCGTGCCGCTTCCGCTGCAAGCGCCGCCACAGTGCTTTGCCGATTTCGTAGCCGGTCTGCGCGGACAGGGTTCCCTCGTGAGTGCTGACGACGCCTTCGCCGTCACGGAAGCCTGCCTGCTGGCACGCCAGGCTGCCGACGCGGGCGGCACCGCATCGTTCTCGTCACAAGGTCTGGATGACTGATGCTTGAATCGGCCGGGTGGTGGTCTCCGTGGCTGCTTGGCTACGGCGCGTTGGGCTTGTTCTCGGGCTTCATGGCGGGCTTGTTCGGCATCGGCGGCGGGGTGGTCATCGTGTCCCTGCTGGCGATGATGTTCACGGCCCAGGGCTTTGCGCATGAGCACATCCTGCATCTGGCGCTGGGCACCTCGATGGCGACCATCGTGTTCACATCGCTGTCCAGCCTGCGCGCGCACCAGTCGCATGGCGCCATCGAGTGGCCGCTGGTGAGGCAGCTAACACCGGGGGTGATTGCCGGCACCTTCATCGGCACGCTGATCGCTGCACGCATCTCCACGCGAGCGCTGGCGTTGTTCTTCGGTTTCTTCGTGCTGCTCGTGGCCATCCAGATGGCGGCCAACCTGAAACCCAGGCCCAGCCGGACCCTGCCAGGCCCGCTCGGGGTGGCCGGCGTGGGGACGGGAATCGGGGCCGTGTCGGCGCTGGTGGCGATCGGCGGTGGCGCGATGACCGTGCCCTGGCTTTCCTGGTGCAACCTGCCGTTGCAGCGGGCGATCGGCACGTCGGCCGCCATGGGTTTTCCGATCGCAGTGTTCGGCAGCCTGGGCTACCTGTGGAACGGTGTTCAGGCGCAGGGCCTGCCAACGGGGAGCGTGGGCTATCTCTACATCCCGGCGCTGGTGTGCCTGATGGCCGCCAGCGTGCTGACGGCGCCACTGGGAGCGCGCATGGCTCACCGCCTGCCTGTGCTCACCCTGAAAAGGGCCTTCGCAGTGCTGCTCGTCGTGCTTGCCGCCAAGATGCTCTGGGGTGTCTGGCAAGCCTGAAAATCACTGCAGTGAATATTTAAAATCAGATTTATAAAGTTCAAATGATGATTTGACCCTCCTAAGCTGGGTACGTGGCCGGGCAACCGGCCTCTGACCGAAAGAGAGGGCAATCATGAACAAGCTGCTGCTGGTTGTTTATGAGAACGAGGCCGGCGTCGAGGCCGGCATGCGCAAACTGAAGGACCTGCATTTCACCGGAGACCTGACCCTGTACTCGGTGGTGAGGGCGTGCCGCCAGCCCGACCGTGCGCTGCGCCTGGAAGCGCCACTGTGGCGCGATGGCGGTGCCGGCTCGCTGGGTCTTGCGGCCGGCGGACTGGCCGGTGCCGGTGCGGCCGGGCCGGTCGGCATCGTGGTGGGCGCTGCCGCCGGTGCGCTCGCGGGCAGCCTCTACGACACCTGGCGCAGCGGCCTGCCTGTCGCCGTGATGGACGAAGTGGCTGCCCACCTGCGTGCCGGGGAACACGCCATCGTGGCCGAGGTGTACGAGCCCTTCGTGATGCCCGTGGATGAGATCGTGGGCGAGGGCGCCCGCCTGGTGCTGCGCTTCAACGATGGCGAGCTCGTCGACCACCAGGCCGAGCGCGCCATCGACGACAGCCTGCGGCAATGGCGGGCCCTGCAGGCGATGACGGCTGCGGATCGCCGCCGTGACGACCTGCGCCTGCGTGCCGGCCGCGATCGCCTGGAAAGCCACATGCGGCAGGCGCAGCGCAGGGTCGCCCGCCTGCAGCGTGAGCTGGGCCGGGACAGCAGCCGGCTGACGGTGATCGCCGGCTTCCTGGGACGGCGACGTCATCCTTCCGTGCGCACCGCGCGCAAGGCGCAGATGGAGTTGCTCCAGCAGCGCATCCAGCGCCTGCTCACCGCGATCCTGCGCGCGCAGGATGCCTTGAAGGACGATGAGCCTGGCGGGCCGGGCCGCAAGCGGGGAGGGCTGCTCCTGGCCTGAACGGAAGCTTCTCCACCGACCTCCCTGAAACACAAAGGCCTCTGCGATCATCATCGATCGCAGAGGCCTTTGTGTTTCAGGGCGTCGGCAACGGCAGGCTTCAGCGGGGGATGGCCAGCCCGGCCAGGAAAGCATCCAGTGCAGCGCCGCCGACCTGTTCGAGATCGAAGGCCTCGGGATTCAGCAGCCAGTGCATGCACAGCCCGTCCATGAGGGCAAGAAGGCTGATCGCCGCGCCCTGCGCGCGTACCGTGACGGGCAACTGGCCACTGGCGATCGCCAGCGCGAATTCATCGGCCAGTTGTCCGATGCACTGGTCCCGCTGCGCAAGCATGTAGTCGCGCGCACTGGCCAGTTCGGCAACAAACTCGCAACGCAGCAGCAGGATGCTCATGAACTGCCGGGTGGACTCGTCATGCACGACCTGACGGAGAACCCAGCGCGATTTGGCGCGTGTCATCGCCAGCACGTCGTGGGCAAACTCGCTGCGGATCTGGTCGAGTGCCTGCTGCATCGGCAGGGCAACCCTTTCCCACAGGGCGTTGATGAGGTCGGACTTGTTCTGGAAATGCCAATACACCGCGCCGCGCGTCAGCCCGGCGGCTGCCGCGATGTCGTTGAGCGTGGTGTGCCCGACCCCGCCCTCGCTGAATACGCGGCTGGCCGCGTCGAGCAGCAGGTGGCGGGTCGCCAGGGCGTCCTCTTTCGTTTTCCTGACCATGAAGCACTCAGGGTGATTTCGTCTGCTGAAATTCTACGGCAGGATTGACATACATTCAAGGATGTATGTAAATTCGTGTCCGTCGCAGTGCAACATGGCGGGAGTGGCCCTTGCATTGCTGAAATTCTTCAAGCCTTTGACTTTGCTGCCTTTGCCGGAGAAAAAATCATGAGATTGCCCCGTTCCCAGGCCTCGCGCCTGCTCCTTCGTGTATCGCCGCTCGCCCTTGTGCTGGCAGTGGCAGCCTGTGGCAAGGGGGGCGGGCAAGGCGAGGGCGGTGGCCATGGCGCAATGCCGCCGCCGCAGGTGACCGTGGTGAATGTGCAGCCGGCCGTCGTGCCTGTCAGCTTCGAATTCGTCGGCCAGACGGTCGGCGCCAAGGAAGTGGAAGTGCGTGGCCGTGTGCAGGGCATCCTGGAGCGTCGCGCCTACGAGGAAGGTGCCTACGTGCGTGCGGGTCAGTTGCTATTCGAGATCGACCGCAAGCCTTACGAAGCGCAGGTTGCCGCCGCCGAAGCGGAAGTCGCGACCGCCCAGGCGCGCCAGGCCCAGGCCCAGCGCGAAGCCGCGCGGCTGAAGCCGCTGGTGGCCGAGCGCGTGGCCAGCCAGAAGGATTTTGACGACGCCACCTCGACCGAGCAGATCTCGGCTGCCGCGCTGAAGGCCGCGCAGGCGCGCCTGATCGAAGCGAAGCTGAATCTCGGCTACACCACGGTCACCGCGCCAATTGCCGGCGTCGCAGGCCGTGGCGTGAAGTCCGAAGGCAGCCTCGTTTCGCCGGCAAGCGGCGACAGCTTGCTGACGACCATCGTCCAGGTGAATCCGATGCAGGTGAACTTCGGCGTGGCCGAGTCCGAGCAGGCGCGGGTGGACCGCGAAGTGGCCGATGGCTCGCTGGTGCTGCCCAAGGGCGGGTTCGCCGTGCAATTGCGCAGCAATGACGGCCGGGTGCTGGGCCAGGGCGGTCGCGTACTGTTCCGCGAACCCCGCGTGAATCTGCAGACCGGCACCGTGGATACCCGTGCCGAGTTGCCCAATGCCGATGGCAAGTTGCGCGCCGGCCAGTTCGTGCGTGTGGTGCTCAACGGCGCGAGCCGTCCGAACGCCTTCGTCGTGCCGCAGAAGGCAGTGGTCGACGGCCCCGGCGGCAAGATCGTGATGGTCGTGGGCAAGGCGCAGGATGGCTCGCCGGTGGCGCAGCCCCGCCCGATCGAAGTCGGCGAATGGGTCAACGGCGGTGGTAGCGAGCGGTCCTGGGTTGTGCGCAAGGGCCTCAATGCCGGCGACCAGGTGATCGTCGACAACCTGGCCAAGCTGCGTCCGGGTGCGCCGGTGGCGCCGATCGACGCCGCCGCAGCCGCTGCGCAGGCCCAGCAAAGCGCCCCGGCCGCCGCTTCTGCTCCGGCAAAGCAATAACAACAGGAAGGAAGCGCAGACGCCATGTTCTCCCGCTTTTTCATAGACAGGCCGATCTTTGCGGCCGTCATATCCATCTTCATCATCCTGGCGGGCCTCGCGGCCAGCCGTGTGCTGCCGATCGCGCAGTACCCCGAGATCGCTCCGCCCACCGTGCAGGTCATCGCCACCTATCCGGGTGCGTCGGCCGAGGTGCTGGAGCAGACCGTCGCCGCGCCGATCGAGAACCAGATCAACGGCGTCGAGAACATGATGTACATGAACTCGACCTCGTCTTCGAACGGTGTGGTCACCATCACGGTGACCTTCGAGATCGGTACCGACGTCGATACCGCGGCGCTCAACGTCAACAACCGCGTCAAGCAGGTGGAAGCCCGCTTGCCGCAGGAAGTGCGCCGGCAGGGCGTGACCGTGGAGAAAGGCTCGTCCAGCTTTCTCCAGGTGATCGCCTTCTATTCGCCGGATGACCGCTACGACAACCTGTACACCAGCAACTACGTGACGCTGAACGTGCTGGACCGCCTGAAGCGGATTCCCGGCACGACCAACGTGCAGATCTTCGGCGCCAAGGACTATGCGATGCGCATCTGGCTGAAGCCGGACCGCATGGCGCAGCTCAACGTCGCCGCCAGCGACATCGCAGCCGCCGTGAGCGCGCAGAACGCGCAGTTCGCGCCCGGCAAGATCGGCCAGGCACCGGTGCAGAACGGCCAGGAGCTGGTGTATTCCATCACCACCCAAGGTCGCCTGAGCGATGCGCCGGCCTTCGAGGAGATCATCGTGCGCGCCCGTCCGGACGGCTCGCTGATCCGCCTCAAGGACGTGGCCCGCGTCGAGCTGGGCTCGAAGGACTACGACTTCGTCGGCCGCGTGAACGGCAAGCAGGCCACCCTGATCGGCATCTTCCTGCAGCCCGGCGCCAATGCGCTGGCGGTGGCGCAGGAGGTGAACAGCACGGTGTCCTCCATGTCCGAGGCCTTCCCGGAGGGCCTGGCCTACCGCACGGTGTACGACACGACCCGCTTCGTCGAAGTGTCGATCCGCGAAGTGCTGAAGACCCTGGGCGAGGCGATGCTGCTGGTGTTCATCGTCGTCTACCTGTTCCTGCAGAACTGGCGCGCCACCATCATCCCGATCCTGGCCGTTCCGGTGTCGCTGATCGGCACCATGGCCGGGCTGCAGATGCTGGGCTACTCGATCAACACGCTGACCCTGTTCGGCATGGTGCTGGCCATCGGTATCGTGGTGGATGACGCCATCGTGGTGCTGGAGAACGTCGAGCGGATCATCCACGAGAAGCACGTCAACGTGCGGCGAGCGGCCATCGAGGCCATGCACGAGGTGACCGGGCCGGTCATCGCCATCGTGCTGGTGCTGGTGGCGGTGTTCGTGCCGATCGCTTTCCTCGGCGGCCTGACCGGCGAGCTGTTCCGCCAGTTCGCGGTGACCATCGCCATCGCCGTGAGCATCTCGGGCCTTGTCGCGCTGACGCTGACGCCGGCGCTGTGCGTGATGATCCTGCGCGAGAGCTCGGAGCATCGTCCGCCCAACGCCTTCTTCCGCGGCTTCAACAACGGCTTCGGCTGGGTGACGCGTCACTACACCGGCGGCGTGGGCTGGATGACGCGCCGCGCGTGGATATCCCTGCTGCTGTTCGCCGGCATGGTCGCGCTGACTGTGCAGATGTGGCGCATGGTGCCGGGATCGCTGGTGCCGGATGAAGACCAGGGCTTCTACATCTCCGCGGTGTTCCTGCCGGATGGCGCGTCGCTGGAGCGTACCGACAAGGTGGTGGCCCAGGTGACCGAGGCCATCAAGTCCAACCCGGCCAACGAGGACGTGATCGCCTTCACCGGCTTCGATTTCCTGGGCGGCGGCTACAAGAACAGCGCGGCCACCATCTTCGTCACGCAGAAGCACTGGGACGAACGCGACGTGCCGACCTCCGCGCTGGTGGGGGAGCTGTTCATGAAGACCGCGGGCATCCGCGATGCCCTGGTGCTGGCCTTCAACCCGCCGGCGATCTTCGGCCTGGGGGCGGCCGGCGGTTTCGAGGTCTACATCCAGAACCGCGGTGAGGGTGGCGCCAAGCGCCTGGAAGAGGTGGCCAACGCCTTCATGGGCGCGGCGATGCAGGACAAGAACCTCGCCTTCATGCAGACCCTGTGGCGCGCGTCGACGCCGCAGCTCTACGTCGACGTGGACCGCGAGAAGGCCGGCGCGCTGGGCGTGAATCTGGACGACGCCTTCAACACCCTGTCGGCGACCCTGGGCACCTACTACGTCAATGACTTCAGCAAGTACGGCCGCAGCTGGCAGGTGCTGATGTCGGCGGAACAGAGCTACCGTACCAAGCCGGAAGACGTAGGGTCCATGTACGTGCGCTCCAGCAATGGCCGCATGGTGCCGCTGTCGGCCTTCGCGACGGTGAAGTACAGCTCAGGCCCGGATTCGCTGGACCGCTACAACAACCTGCCGGCCGTGAAGTTCTTCGGCCAGGGCGCGCCAGGCGTCAGCTCCGGCCAGGCGATCGCCGCGGTGGAGCGCATCGCGCGCGAGACGCTGCCGCCGGACTTCAGTCTCGACTGGACGGGGGCGTCCTTCCAGGAGAAGCGCTCCGCCGGGACCTCCGGCCTCGCGCTGGGCATGGCGGCGGTGATGGTGTTCCTGATCCTCGCCGCCCAGTACGAGCGCTGGTCCATCCCGCTGTCGATCCTGCTGGCGGTGCCCTTCGGCATCTTCGGCGCGTTGCTGGCGGTGTGGCTGCGCAGCTTCACCAACGACGTGTACTTCCAGATCGGTCTGGTGACCCTGATCGGCCTTGCGGCGAAGAACGCGATCCTGATCGTGGAGTTCGCCATGCTGAAACGCCAGGAGGGTATGTCCACCTTCGATGCGGCGCTGGAGGCAGCACGCCTGCGCTTCCGTCCGATCCTGATGACCTCGCTGGCCTTCATCCTCGGCGTGGTGCCGCTGGCCTTCTCCAGCGGTGCCGGTGCCGGTGCGCGCCAGTCGGTGGGTACGGGCGTCATGGGCGGCATGATCGCGGCGACCTTCCTCGCCATCTTCTTCGTGCCGCTGTTCTTCAAGCTGATCGCGGACCGCACCAAGGTGCGCGAGAAACACCACCACAATGAAGACCAAGAAGGAAAGGAGGCCAGCCATGCCTCGTAAGTCCCTGCTGGCCGCGCTGCCCCTCGTGGTGTTGCTGAGCGCCTGCGCGACCACGTACCAGCCGGCCGAAGTCCCGAAGCTGGCGCTGCCCGAACCGGCTACCGCCGCGGCGGCGACCGACCTGTCGCGCTGGTGGCAGCGCTTCGATGACCCGGCGCTCACCGCCCTGATCGAGCGCGCCCTGCAGCACAACACCGACCTGCGCATGGCCGTGGCCCGCGTCGACGAGGCTGCTGCGCAGCTGCGTTTTGCGCGGGGCGACCAGTGGCCGGACATGAACGTCTCGGCGACTGCGGCGCGCGAGCGTGCCAGTGCTGCCGGCGTCATGTCGCGGCCGTCCGGCACGCCCTACCTCAGCAACAACTATGACGTGAGCCTGAACGTCGCCTACGAGGTGGACCTGTGGGGGCGCGTGCGCAACGCCAGCAACGCGGCACTGTCGCGCCTCGTGGCCGACCGTGAGGCGGTGAATGCGCTGCGGTCCGCACTGGCGGCACAGGTCGCGCGCACCTACTTCAACCTGCGTGCGCTGGACCAGACCATCCTGCTGGCCGAGCGCACGGTGGCGACCCGCGAAGATGCGGTGGGCCTGTTGCGCAAGGCGGTGGATGCCGGCCTGCGCGGTGACCTCGATCTGCGCCAGGCGGAAGCCCAGCGAGATGTCGTGGCCTCGCGCCTGCCGGGCCTGCGCTCGGCGCGTGCCCGTACCGAGCGTGCACTGGCGCTGCTGGCCGGCGATTCGCCGCGTGCCATCGTCGAGTCCCGCATCGCGGCGACCGACACCACGGTGCTGCCGGCTCCGCCGGAAGTACCGGCCGGCCTGCCGTCCGACCTGCTGGCCCGTCGTCCGGACATCCGTGAAGCGGAAGCGCGACTCTCCGCGGCACAGGCCGACGTGAAGTCCGCCCGCGCCCGCTACTACCCGA
Source organism: Uliginosibacterium sp. H1 (assembly GCF_036017065.1). Taxonomy (NCBI): domain Bacteria; kingdom Pseudomonadati; phylum Pseudomonadota; class Betaproteobacteria; order Rhodocyclales; family Zoogloeaceae; genus Uliginosibacterium; species Uliginosibacterium sp. H1. The sequence goes on along the minus strand of NZ_JAYXHR010000001.1, from coordinate 1,882,655 downwards.
CCATCGTGCTGACCGGCAGCTACGGCAGTTCCAGCGCCGACCTGTCGGACCTGTTCACCGGTCCGGCCGTGGTGTGGCGTCTGGCCGCCGGCCTGGTGCAGCCGATCTTCGGCTTGAACAAGATCGACGCCCAGGTGGATGCCGCCAAGGCGCGCCAGCAGCAGGTCGAGGCCGGTTATGTCGGCACGGTGCAGAACGCCTTCAAGGAGGTGTATGACGCGCTGGGTTCGCTGGAGGCCGCCAACGCCACGCTGCGGCCGCTGTCGGATCGCGTCACCGCGCTGAACGAGGCGCTGCGCATCTCGCGCGTCAGCTATCGCTCCGGCAGCGTGCCGTTCCTGCAGGTGCTGGACGCCGAGCGTGCCCTGCTGGAGGCGCAGACCGAGGAGATCACGACCCGTCAGGACCGCATGAGCGCCACGGTGGATGTGTTCCGGGCACTGGGCGGCGGCTGGTCCATCGACAGTCAGGCTACGGCAGCGCGCTGAGCGCTTGCCCTGTCATCCAGCCGCGAGGGGTCATGCCCTTCGCGGCTTTTTCTTGTCCGCGTCCGGCGGCAGCACAGAAAAAATGGCCGTCGTTCGCATCGCGACGACGGCCATAACGGAGGACAGATAGGAGACAACTCTCCGGACAAACCTCTGTAAAAGCCTGTCCGGTCAGCGGACCGTGTTGCCGTGAGGCGGCCAACCCGTTCCACCTGGCGGCGTGGAGTACTTGGCAGGTACTCCCCGTCAATCCCGCATCGGGCCGCAGCGTGAAGCGCCACGGCGCCGACCTGATGAGCCGATTCTAGGAACGGTATGCCTGACAACAGGCATGGGGTTTTCCCTAGAGCTATACCTTGGTATTAGGGGATATCCCCGCGAATATCGCTGCAAGCCGCACCAGCGCTGGCAACCACAGCTGCGCTAAGTAGTTTCCGCAGATCGTGCAGGGCGCTCGCAGCAACAAATTTCAATACTTGCCAGACGGCATGCCGCGTCTTCGGCTTGCCGGTGGCGAAGCCGTCGATTGCCGTGCGTTCCGGCCGCAATCAGGCGTGCCGGACACCGGGATGTCGGCGACCTTTAAAGACCCGTCGCCGCGAAGTGAAAACGGAGGAGGTGGGCGCAGGAGGTGAGTGGAGAAAGGTCGGCGGAGCGTATGACGATGGCACCTTCCGCGTTGTGCCGCTCCGCTACCCGAACCAAGACTCGGGAGTCGGCCGGACAGGCGCCCCCGCAGCACACCGCGCCTCGGCGTTCCGGCAGGCCAGCCGGGAGGGCCAGGGGCTACTGGGCAGGCACGCCAGGCATTACACTGCCGCCATTCTTTCGTCGCGCCGGCGGGGCAGGCCGGCTGGTCAAGCAGCCATGCAGATCCTCCAGCACGCCGGGCCGGGCATCTACACCCTCGATTCAGGCTACGTCCGGCCGCGGTTCGACGCCATCCACCTGGTGGAGCATGCCGGCCGGGTCGCCCTGGTCGACACCGCGACCACCCACAGCGTGCCGCTTGTCATGTCGGCGCTGGCCGAGCTGGGCCTCGCTGCCGAGGCGGTGGACTGGATCCTCCTGACCCACGTGCATCTGGATCATGCCGGCGGTGCCGGCGCGTTGATGCAGGCGCTGCCGAATGCCCGCCTTGCCGTGCACCCGCGTGGCGCACGCCACATGATCGATCCCACCGTGCTGTGGGCCAGCACCGTGCAGGTCTATGGCCAGGATTTTGCGCGCCGCGCCTATGGCGAGGTGCTGCCGGCGCCGGCCACGCGCGTGGTCGAGGCCACCGATGGCCTGCACATCGATCTTGCGGGCCGTGTCCTGGAGGTCGCCGACACGCCGGGACATGCACGCCACCATGTGTGCTACTACGACGCGTTGTCGCGCGGCTGGTTTACCGGCGACACCTTCGGCCTGTCCTATCGCCAGCTGGACGCCGGCGGGCGGGCCTTCGTCTTTCCCACCACCACGCCGATCCAGTTCGACCCGCAGGCCTTGCATGCGTCCATCGACAGGCTGAGCGCGCGCGAGCCGGTGTGCATGTTCCTCACCCACTACGGCCGCGTCGAAGGCGTGCCGCGGCTGGCGGCGGACCTGCAACGGCTCATCGACGCCATGGTGGCGATTGCGCATGCGGCGCAGGACCTGCCGGAGCATCCTCGCCTGGCGGCCTTGCGCGCCGGACTGTGCGAACTGGTGCGCGAGGAGTCCCGGCATTCCGGCTGGGCGCTGCGCGGCGACGCGGCGGCGGAATTGCTCGCCGACGATATCGAACTCAACGCGCAGGGCCTGTCGGTGTGGATCGAGAACCAGAGAAAGAAGAACAACGCATGAGCGGGGCAGGTATGGAAACGGGTGAGGGGGCGGACGTCGCGCGCCGCTTCGGTGGCGTCGGGCGCCTGTACGGGCAGGATGCGGCGGACGCCTTCGCCATCGCCCATGTCTGCGTGGTGGGGATCGGTGGCGTTGGATCGTGGGCGGCGGAAGCATTGGCCCGCAGCGCGGTGGGCACGCTGACCCTGATCGACCTCGACATGGTGGCCGAATCCAACACCAACCGGCAGATCCATGCTTTGGGCGATGCCTACGGCATGGCCAAGGTGGATGCCATGCGCGCGCGCATCCTCGCCATCAATCCGGGCTGTCGCGTGAACGCCGTGGAGGACTTCGTCACCGAGGACAACCTTGCCACCATGCTGGCGGGCTGCGATGTCGTGCTGGACGCCATTGACCAGGCGCGCGTCAAGGTGGCGATGGCCGCCTACTGCCGCCGCGCCGGCCTGCCGCTGGTGATGTGTGGCGGTGCAGGCGGCAAGAGCGACCCGACGCGCATCCGCGTCGACGACCTGTCGCGCACCGTGCAGGACCCGTTGCTGGCGCGGGTGCGCGGGCAATTGCGCAAGTCCCACGGTTTTCCGCGCGACCTCAAGAAGCGCTTCGGCATCGAGGCCGTATTTGCCGAGGAGCCGGTGCGCATGCCGCAACGCTGCGACACCGGCGACGAGGAGGGGGCGGAAGATGCGACGGGCGAATCAACGGCAGACGCCGGCCCGCAGGGCCTGTCCTGTGCGGGCTATGGATCCGGCGTGTGCATGACGGCGCCGTTCGGCTTCGTGGCGGCTGCGCGGGTGCTGGCCGTGCTGCCAGCCGTCATCGCACGACGCCAGCGGGTGGAGGCCAGCGCCTGATGGCAAGCCTGATCCTGTTTGCCCACGGCGCCCGCGACCCGGAATGGGCACGTCCGCTGGAGCGCCTGCGCGAGGCCGTGCTGGCGCGCAGGCCGGACCTGGACGTGCGCCTGGCCTTTCTGGAGTTCATGGCGCCGACGCTGCCGGAGGCCATCGATGCTGCCGTGGCGGCCGGTGCGCACGAGGTCGACGTGGCGCCCGTGTTCCTCGCGCAGGGTGGGCACGTCAAACGCGACCTGCCGGCCATGCTGGCCGATGCGGCGGCACGCCACCCGGCCGTGAAGCTGGCCGTGCATCCCTCGCTGGGCGAGGCCCAGTCGGTCGTGGAAGCCTTGGCGCAGGCGGCGCTGGCCGGTCTTGGAGCGTCTCAAGATGCCGTTGCGGGCGGCCGTTAGACTGGCTGGTGCCGCGCGTCACCGGAACGCACCGCCCCATCCATGAACCTCGGCGCGAACATCCTGCGAATTTCCAGGCCTTTCCAAGACTTCCTGCGTGCCGGGCGTCGTCGCGCCAGCGGAGCGGCGGCGCTGGTGGTGCTGGCGGCCTGCCTGGTGGCGGTCGCCCTGGACTGGCATGCGCGGGAGCGCCAGCTTCGCGCGATGCTCGATCAGCAGGTCCAGCAGCATGCCGAGGACATTTTCGAGCGGGTCCGTCGCGACAGCCGCGAAACCCTGTCCGTCCTCAAGGCGCTGGGCATCGCGGCATCCCACGGCCGTTCGGGGCAGGCCGCCGGTTTCGCCGCGCTGGTGGACGACATCGGCCGCGTCGGGCTGGCGCTGCCGGTGCGCAGCCTGTCCTACGTGGTGTGGAACGACGACCTCAACCTGGCCTTGCCGATGACCCGCGAGCTGCCACGCGGTGGCGAGGAGGGGGTGCTGTCGGCGGCCGAGCGGGACCGCTTGCTCAAGGCAGCGGCCCTGCAGGCCCTCAAGGCCCGTCGCGCGGCCATCGTGGGGCCGCAGCGGCTGTCGGCATCCGGGCGCATGCTGGCCTTCGCTGCGCCCGACGGCCAGGGCGGCGCAGCCGTCGCGCTGGTGGACCTCGACGCCTGGATGGCGGCGGTCATGCGCCAGCATGCCGGCTGGGTGCGCCTGCGCATCGTCGACGCGGCCGCCAGCGAGGCGGCTGAGCCGGTGTATGGGGAACACGCCGCGTTTCCCGCCGGGCAGCCGCTGTACAAGCACCTGTTTGCCGACACCACGGCCTCCTGGCGCATCGAGGTGGCGGCGGGTCCGGACGCGCAGCGCCGGCTCGCCGACAGCGCCTGGATGCGCACCACGCTGGGTGTCCTGGCCAGCGTCCTGCTGGCCACCCTGGTGGGTTTCCTCAGTGGTCGCCGTCGCTGGGCCGAGGGTCGCGCGGAAGAAGCGGTCGACGCCCAGCGCCTGAGCCAGGCCCGCCTGGAGCGCGCGCTGGCGGTGACCGAGGACGGCATCTGGGAATATGACATCGCGGCCCGCAACCTCTATTGCTCCGACCGCCTGCTGGCCTTGCTGGACCTGCCGGCGCGGCCGGGCTTCCGGCGACTGATGTCGTGCGTCGACGCGACGCAGCGTCGCCGGCTGGTGGTGGCGATCCGTGGCGCACTGGGCACCGCGTCGCCGATCGACGAGCAGCTGCATGTGCGGCGGCCGGACGGTGAGGAGCGGTGGCTGCGCCTGCGCGCGCGGGTGACGCAGTCGTCCTCCGGCATTCCCGTGCTGGTCAGCGGGGCACTGACCGACGTGTCCGAGCAGGTGGAGAACGCGCGCGTGGCGCAGCAGCATCACGCCTTCCTGCAACGCGTGCTGGATGCCTTGCCGGTGCCCGTGGCGGTGAAGAACGCGGCCTACCAGATGGTCGCGGTGAACGTGGCCTACTGCCGCAGCGTCAAGCGCGACGTGACCAGCCTGATCGGCCGCCGCGTGTGGGATCTGGTCTCGCCGGAGTCGGCACGTCGCCTGGAGGCCATGGATGCCGCCGCGCTGGCCACCGGCGAGCGCCAGGTGCTGACCGACTGGATCGAGCGCAGCCATGACGAACCCGCCTTCGTCCGTGCCAGCAAGACGCCCTGCCGCGACGCCACCGAGCAGATGGTGGTGGTGAGCTGCTACGAGAACCTCACCGAGCTGCGCCGTCGCGAGGAGCGCGAGACAGGCATGCGGGCCTTCCTGCAGACGGTGTTCGACGCGCTGCCGCACCCGCTGTTCGTCAAGGACGAGAACCATCGCTACGTGATGACCAACCGGGCGCATGGCCAGTTGCTGGGGCGGCTGCCGGAGGAGGTGATCGGCAAGCGGGCCGGTGACTTCCTGCCGGCGGAACTGGCGCGGGAGGTCGAGGCGGCCGAGCGCGACATCTTTGCGAGTGGCCGCCTGGACAACTGGGAGGAGGAATATCCGCTGGTCGACGGCGCCGGACGCACCCGCATCATCGTCGTGCGCAAGACGCTGTGCCGTAACCCGGACGGCGCCGCGGTGCTGATCGGCATCAATACCGACATCACCTCGCTGCGTGATGTCGAGCGTGATCTGCGCGGCACCCTCACGCGCTACGCGGCACTCGTCGACCAGTCACCACTGGGCATTGCCCTGCTGGGCCCGAACGCCCACTTCGTGATGGCCAACCCGGCCCTGTGCGCGCTGGTCGGCTATACGCAGCAGGAGCTGCAGGCACGCAGCTTCCGTGACATCACGCCGACGCGCTATCGCGACGTCGACGACGCGATGTACCGGCAGATGCTGGCCGAAGGACTCTGCGGCCCGTTCGAGAAGCACTATCTGCGCAAGGACGGTCGCGAGGTGGCGGTGCTGGTCAGCGGCGTGCGCCTGCTGGAGGAGGACGGGCAGATCCGCAACTGGGCACTGGTCCAGGACCTGACCGCGCGCGAGCAGACTGAAGAGGCGCTCCGGCGCAGCGAGGCGCGCTGGGCCTTCGCGCTGGAGGGGGCCGGCGACGGCGTGTGGGACTGGGATCCGCGCGACAACCGTTGCGACTACGCGCCGCGCTGGCGCAGCCTGCTGGGCCATGCGGAAGTCGCCGGGGCAGGGGACGGAAACGAAAGCGAGAACGAAAGCGAAAGCGGAAGCGGAAGCGAAATCATCGCGCCGCACATCGACGCGTGGCTGAGCCGCATCCACAGCGACGACCAGACCCATGTCGAGGCCGCGTTGCAGGCGCATCTGCGGGGCCACTCGCCGGTGTTCGTCAGCGAGCACCGGCTGCGCTGCCGCGACGGGCACTACAAGTGGTTTCTCGCCCGCGGCAAGATCGTCGAACTGGATTCCGCCGGCCGTGCATCGCGGTTCATCGGCACCCATGCCGACATCGACGAAACCCGCGCCGTGCACGACGAGCTGCGCCGCAACCGTGACCAGCTGGCCGCCATCAGCCGGCTCCTGGCGCAGTACATGCGCACGCCGCAGACCCGCGCCGCCTTCGAGGGGCTTCTTGATTCGCTGCTCGACTTCACCGGCAGCGAATATGGCTTCATCGGCGAGGTGCATTACGACGGCGACCAGCCCTGGCTCAAGACGCATGCCATCAGCAACATCGCCTGGAGCGAGGAGACGCGGCGCCTGTACGCGCTCAATGTCGAGGATGGACTGGAGTTCCGTCGCGCCGACACCCTGCTGGGCAAGGTGATGACCAGTCGCGCGCTGGTGATCGCCAACGATCCGCCGCATGACCCGCGTCGCGGCGGCACCCCGCGCGGCCACCCGCCGCTGCGCTCGTTCCTCGGCATTCCCATTCTGCACGGTGACCAGCTGGTGGGCATGGCCGGCCTAGCCAACCGCAGCGGTGGATACGACGAGAGCGTCGCGGCAAGCCTGGAGCCGTTGCTCGCCGGCTACGCCACGATGATCGTCGCCCACCGGGCGGAGCATCGCCGCCTCGCCGCCGAAGAGGCGTTGACCGGGCATCGCGACCGCCTGCAGGAACTGGTGGCCGACCAGACGGCCGGGCTGCTGCATGCGAAGGATGCGGCGGAACGCGCGAGTGAAGCGAAGTCCGTGTTCCTTGCCAACATGTCGCACGAGTTGCGCACGCCGATGCATGCGATCCTCAGCTTCGCGCGGCTCGGGGAAAACCGGGGCGAGGCGATCGCGCATGCCGCCCATGGCGAGGGTGGCACCAGCGGAGGCGGCACTACGGAAGGCGGCATCGACAAGCTGCGCGACTATTTCTCGCGCATCCGCAGCAGTGGCGAACGCCTGATGGACCTGCTCAACAACGTGCTCGACCTTTCCAAGCTGGAGGCCGGGCACATGCCTGTAGAATTGCGTGCGCTGGACCTGCGTCGCGTCGTCGACGAGGTGCTGCACGAGTACGAAGCCTGGCTGGCGGCCAAGCAGCTGGCGGTGGAAGTGGAAGCGCAGGACTATCCGCCTGCGCATGCCGACGCCGCGCGCATGGGCCAGGTGTTGCGGAACCTGTTTTCCAACGCCATCAAGTTCTCGCCCGATGGCGGTCGCATTCATGTCGCGCTCGTGGCCTCCGTGCTGCCGGCGGGACGCAGGGCGGGAGATTCCGGCGACGTGCCTGCCGTGGAGCTTCGCGTATCCGACCGCGGACCCGGCGTGCCCGAAGCCGAGCTGGCATCCATCTTCGAGAAGTTCGTGCAAAGCAGCGCGACTCGCGACGGCTCCGGCGGTACCGGGCTGGGTCTGGCGATCTGCCGTGAGATCGTCCTCGCGCATCGTGGCCACATCTTTGCGCGCAACCGTGTCGGGGGCGGTGCCGAGTTCGTGGTACGCATTCCGGCCGAAGCGCAGCAGACGCATGCGGCCCACACTGGGGAACGTGGATGAGCGCATCGGTGCTGGTCGTAGACGACGAACCGCTGAACCTGGAAATCATCGCCGAATACCTGGCGGACAGCGGGCATTCGCTGACGCTCACGGGCGGTGGCGAAGAAGCCTGGGCGCGCCTCGATGGCGACCCCTACGGTTATGACCTTGTGCTGCTCGACCGCATGATGCCGGTGCTCGACGGCATGGCCTTGCTGCGGCGGATCAAGGACGACGAGCGCCTGCGCCACCTGCCGGTGGTGATGCAGACGGCGGCGGCCAGTGCCGAGCAGATCAGCGAAGGCCTGGAAGCCGGCGCCTACTACTACCTCATCAAGCCCTTCGAGCCGGAGACGCTGACCGCCATCGTGCGCGCGGCGCTGGGCGACCGCGCGCGCTGGGTGGCGCTCACCGAGCGCATTGCTTCGCACACCACGGCGCTGAGCCTGGTGGACGCGGCGAGCTTCTCCATCCAGACGCTGACCGAGGCGGAGGCCCTGGCCGGCCTCGTGGCGTTGATGTCCGACCGTCCCGAGGAGGTAGCGATGGGCCTCGCGGAGTTGCTGGTCAACGGCGTGGAGCACGGCAACCTCGGCATCGACTTCGCGGAAAAATCAGCGCTCAAGAATGAAGAACGCTGGAACGCCGAGATCGAGCGCCGCCTCGCTTTGCCCGAAAACCGCCACAAGCGCGTGCGCCTGGAAATCCAGCGCGAGGCGACGGGCTGGCGGGTGCTGATCAGCGACGAAGGCACCGGCTTCGACTGGGAGCCGTTCCTGGAGCTGTCGCCGGACCGCGCCTTCGCGCCCAACGGCCGCGGCATCGCGCTGTCCCGACGCATGTCCTTCCGCCAGATGCACTACCTGGGCTGTGGCAACCGGGTGGAGTTGCATATCGGCGCGGCGGATGCGGCCGACAGCCTGCGTGGACAGGCCTGAGGAGTCAGGCGCGATGGCCCAGCGTTCCTTCAAGGTTCTCGTTGCCGACGATACCCAGGCCAACCGCACGCTGCTGCGCGCGTACCTTGGCAGGTTGGGTTTCGACACCATCCAGGCCGAGGATGGCGCCCAGGCGGTCGAGGTGTTCGAGGCCGAGCGGCCGGACATCGTGCTGATGGACGTGATGATGCCCAACATGGACGGCTGCGAAGCGACGCGCCGCATCCGGTCGCTGCCGACGGCGCAGTGGGTGCCCATCCTGATCGTATCAGCGCTCGACGCGGAGTACGACATCGTGCGCGGCCTGGAGGCCGGTGCCGACGACTACCTGACCAAGCCTCTGTCATACCAGGTGTTCTCCGCGCGGATGCGCAACCTGGTGCGTACGCTGGAGCTGCAGCGTAGCCGTGAGGAGGCCATGCAGCGCATCAGCGCCGTGTCCGACGCGGTGATGGACGGCATCATCACCTTCGATGCGATGTGCACCATCGTCAACTGCAACAGCGCAGCCGTGGCGCTCTTTGGCGAGCCGGTGGAGGCGATGACCGGCAAGCATTTCGCGGCCTTGCTCGACGAGCCGCACCGGCTGCCGTTTGCGCAGGCCATGCGTCGCCACCTCGACGCCGGTGCGGACAGTTTCATCGGCCGCCTGGCCGAAGTGAGCGGCTTGCGCGGCGGCGGCCAGTCCTTCCCGATGGAACTGTGCGTCACCGAACTGCCCGTCACCGACCGGCCCTTGTTCATCGGCGTGGTGCGCGACATTTCAGAGCGCAAGCGGGTGGAGCAGCAGCTCGGTGACAACGCGTCACGCCTGCAGCAGTATCACGACGAGGCGGAGGACGAGGCCGAGCTGGCCAAGGAAATCATGGAGCGCCACGTGCGCCGCGATGGACTCGCCGGCCCCGGCGTGCACCACTGGGTGCAGCCGACCGCGCGTTTCTCCGGCGACATCGTGCTGGCGGCGCGATCCCCCGCCGGGCGGTTGTACGCGCTGCTGGCGGATGCGACGGGACACGGCCTTGCCGCGGCGATGAGCGGCCTGTCGACGGTGACCTACTTCTACCAGGCGGTGGCGCAGGACATGCCGCTGGCACGCATGGTGGGCGACATCAACAACTCCCTGTGTTCATTGCTGCCGAGCGGCCGCTTCATGTCGGCCGCGCTGGTATGCCTCGACCTGGCTGCGCGCGAGGCGCAGGTGTGGGTGGGCGGCGTGCCGGACGTGGTCCTGCTGGACGAGGCCGGTGCTTTCCGGCGGCGCTTCGGTTCATCGCAATTGCCCATGGGCATCGCGGAGATGACGACGGACGAGTGCGTCTGCGAGACCTTCGCGTGGAGCGCACCGGGCCAGTTGCTGCTGTTCTCCGACGGCGTGCTGGAGGCCGACCGTGGCGACGGAGAGGCCTACGGCTACGACGGCCTGGCGATGGCCCTGCGTGGTACCGCGCCGGATGCGCGCATCGCGGCCATCAACGACGGCCTCGAAGCACACTTGCGCGGTGAGGGTGCGCACGATGACGTGTCGATCCTGCTGCTGGACCTTCCGGCCTGACTATTCGCGTGAGATTCCGCGCGTGAAATTCCGCGCGTGAGATTTCACCCGGGATTCCGCCCGGGATTTCACCCGAGATCCGCGTGAGCGTTCGAGTGCGGTTCCGCCCGGGTCCCGCAGGCCCGTCGTCCTGAGGCACGGGCCGCGGGTCCGGACTCAAAGATCTGAGGCGTCAGTGCACATCGTCCGCAATAGCGGCGGCATCCAGGCCGCTGCCTCGCCGGCCTTCCTGTAGCCAGGCGTTCGCGCCGTCGTCCTCGTCGAAGATGCGGATTTCCGCGTCGACGAAGGCCTGGGTCAGCATCATGCCCCAGGTGACCCACTGGTCGTCGGTCAGCACCGCGATGCGCCGGAAGTCGTGGGCATGGCGGCGCGCGTAGCGCAACTCCTCCACGACGACGTCCAGGCTGTAGTCGGTCATGTTGCGCAGGTCGACCAGCAGATCGATGGGGCCGTTGAAGCGGATGCGGTAGTCGGACTGTTCCTCGAACTGCAGGCAGTCTTCCAGCGTGAAGGCGCCGAAGGCACGCAACTCCACGCGGTCGCTCATCACATCAGTGGTGATCATCGAGATCTCCATGCGGCACGGACGATCCCGTTATAGCCAGCACGGACGCCAGCCGCCATGCGGGCTTCCACGATCGCGGTGACCGCGTATGACGCGCATCAATCCGTCTCGCGCCTGCGGCACAATATGATCTGCCGTCGCCGGCGTTCTCCTGTCCGTGCTACGCCGGCACCTTTCATTCTTCCGATTCCCCGATGCAGCTCGATCGCGCACTGGCTCCCGCGCTGGCACCCCTTTTCGTCTTTCTGTGGAGCACCGGTTTCATCGGTGCGAAGCTCGGCCTTCCGCATGTCGAGGCGCTTACTTTCCTGAGCCTGCGCTACGCGTTCGTCGTGATGTTGCTGCTTGCCGCGGTGAGCCTGTTCCGCGCGCCCTGGCCGCGCGACTGGCGCAGTGTCATGCACATCGCGGTGGCCGGCGTGCTGATGCAGGCGGTGTACCTGGGTGGCGTGTTCGTCGCCATCGGCCAGGGGCTGAGTGCGGCGCTGACCGCCTTGATCGTCGGCCTTCAACCCATCCTCACCGCGTTGTTCGCCGGCATGCTGCTGGGTGAGCGCGTCACGCGCGCGCAGTGGGCAGGACTCGCGCTCGGCTTCGTCGGCGTCGCCCTGGTGGTGCTGCACAGCCGGACGCCGGGCCTGCCTTCGGTATGGCAGGCGAGTGCGATGTGGCCCGCCGTGCTGGCGCTGGTCGGCATCACGGCGGGGACGCTCTACCAGAAGCGCTTCTGCCCGAGCTTCGATCTGCGCAGTGGCGGCGTCATCCAGTTCGCCGCCAGCCTGCTGGTGACGTTGCCCCTGGCGTTCGCGACCGAGACCATGCAGGTGGACTGGGCACCGGAACTGGTCTTCGCGCTGGCGTGGCTGGTGCTGATGCTGTCGCTCGGCGCCATCTCGCTGCTGAACCTGCTGATCCGCCGCGGCACCGCCGTGAATGTGACCCGCCTGTTCTACCTGACGCCGCCCACGACGGCGGTCATCGCCTGGCTGGTGTTCGGCGAGACGCTGCAGGCGCTGGCCTGGCTGGGCATGGCGGTGGCGGCATTCGGCGTGTGGCTGTCGCGGCGCTGATCCACCTGCGTCGCCTGCACGAAACGGCCCGCTCATGCGGGCCGTTTCCTTGTTGCCGGCTCAGTGCTTGTCGAAGAACTGCTCGTCCTCGGTGGAGCCGGCCAAGGCCGTCGTGGAGGACTGGCCGCCTTCGATCACCTGGGTGACGACGTCGAAGTACCCGGTGCCCACCTCGCGCTGGTGCTTCACCGCCGTGAAGCCGCGTTCCGCCGCGGCGAACTCCGCCTGCTGCAACTCGACGAAGGCGGTCATGTTCTGGCGGGCATAACCGTAGGCGAGGTTGAACATCGAATAGTTGAGGCTGTGGAAGCCGGCCAGGGTGATGAACTGGAACCGGTAGCCCATCGCGCCCAGTTCGCGCTGGAACTTGGCGATGGTGGCGTCGTCCAGGTTCTTCTTCCAGTTGAAGGACGGCGAGCAGTTGTAGGCCAGCATCTTGTCCGGGAATTCCTTGTGGATCGCTTCGGCGAAGGCCTTGGCGTAGGCGAGGTCCGGCTTGCCGGTCTCGCACCACACCAGGTCCGCCCAGGGCGCGTAGGCCAGGCCGCGCGAGATGGCCTGCCCGATGCCCGGCTTGGTGCGGTAGAAGCCTTCGATGGTGCGTTCACCGGTGCAGAAGGGCTTGTCGTTGTCATCGACGTCCGCGGTCAGCAGGTCCGCAGCTTCCGCGTCGGTGCGCGCCACCACGAGTGTGGGCACGCCCATGACGTCGGCGGCCAGGCGCGCGGCGATCAGCTTGCCGACCGCCTCGCGGGTGGGCACCAGCACCTTGCCGCCCATGTGACCGCATTTCTTCACCGAGGCGAGCTGGTCCTCCCAGTGCACGCCGGAGGCGCCCGCGTCGATCATCGCCTTCATCAGCTCGTAGGCGTTCAGCACGCCGCCGAACCCCGCCTCGGCATCCGCGACGATGGGCGCGAAGAAGTCCACCCAGCCCTCGTCACCCGGACCCTTGCCTTCCGACCACTGGATCTGGTCGGCGCGGGTAAAGGTGTTGTTGATGCGCCGGACCACCGCCGGCACGGAGTTGATCGGGTAGAGCGACTGGTCGGGGTACATCTCGCCAGCCAGGTTGGCGTCTCCGGCGACCTGCCAGCCCGACAGGTAGATGGCCTTGAGGCCGGCCTTCACCTGTTGCATGGCCTGGTTGCCGGTGAGGGCGCCCAGTGCATTGATGAAGGGCTCGTCATTGAGCTGCTTCCACAGGCGTTCCGCGCCGCGGCGGGCGACGGTGTGCTCCACCTGCAGCGAGCCGCGCAGCTTGACCACGTCCTCCGCGGTGTAGCCGCGCCGGATTCCTTTCCAGCGCGGATTCTCTGCCCAATCTTCCTTGATCTGCTGAATCTGCTTGTCACGGTTCATTACTGCTCTCCCGACTTGGTTACGGTTGCAATGCGGCGCGGGGCCCGGAAATACGGCGGTGGGTGACCCGTGGAGGCAGTATAGAAATCGTGATGCGTAGCAGCAAACTGTCTTATAAAAGATGAATAAATTATTTAGTCGTTATTTTTCAATTAATTGAAATGCGTGTTTTGTAATGCGAAATGTCAATTTGCTGATCGGGAGCGGTAGGTGTAATCCGCATGTGCGTTTGCAGCAAAAGAAAAGGGCCGCTGCTGCGGCCCTTTTCCGGAGGCGAAGAACGACGTCAGACGGCGGCGGCTTCTTCCTGCTCGTCGAACACCAGCTGCACCTTGCCCTCGTCGTCCACATCCAGGCTCACCTTGCCGCCATTGACCAGCCGACCGAACAACAGCTCGTCGGCCAGCGCGGCACGCAGCGTGTCCTGGATGAGGCGCGACATCGGCCGCGCACCCATCAGCGGGTCGAAGCCCTTTTCGCCCAGCCAGCTCTTCAGGCGATCGGAGAAGCTGGCTTCCACCTTCTTCTCCTGCAACTGGCCTTCCAGCTGCATCAGGAACTTCTCGACCACGCGCATGATGACTTCGCGGTCCAGCGGCTTGAAGGAGATGACCGCGTCCAGCCGGTTGCGGAACTCCGGCGTGAACAACCGCTTGATCTCCACCATCTCGTCGCCGACTTCACGTCGTGCCGTGAAGCCCATCGTGGTCTTCTGGATGGTCTCCTGGCCGGCGTTGGTCGTCATGATCAGGATGACGTTGCGGAAGTCCGCTTCGCGACCGTTGTTGTCGGTCAGCTTGCCGTGATCCATCACCTGCAACAGGATGTTGTAGATGTCGGGATGCGCCTTCTCGATTTCATCCAGCAGCAGCACGCAATGCGGTTTCTTGGTGACGGCCTCGGTCAGCAGACCGCCCTGGTCGAAGCCGACGTATCCCGGCGGGGCACCGATGAGGCGGCTCACCGCATGGCGTTCCATGTACTCCGACATGTCGAAGCGGGTCAGCTCGATGCCCAGCGTGTAGGCGAGCTGGCGCGCGACCTCGGTCTTGCCGACCCCGGTGGGCCCGCTGAACAGGAAGCAGCCTATCGGCTTCTGCGGGTTGCCCAAACCGGAGCGGCTCATCTTGATGGCCTTGGCCAGCGCCTCGATGGCGTTGTCCTGGCCGTACACCATGTTCTTCAGGTCGCGGTCGAGATTCGCCAGTGCCGCGCGGTCGTCGGTCGACACGCTGCGCGGCGGGATGCGCGCGATCTTGGCGACGATCTCTTCGATCTCGCCCTTGCCGATGGTCTTCTTCTGCTTCGACTTCGGCAGGATGCGCTGTGCCGCACCGGCTTCGTCGATGACGTCGATGGCCTTGTCCGGCAGGTGGCGGTCGTTGATGTAGCGCGCCGACAATTCGGCCGCGCTGGTGATCGCCGCGGTGGAATACTTCACGCCGTGGTGCTCTTCGAAGCGCGACTTCAGGCCCTTGAGGATCTCGATGGTTTCCGGCACTGACGGCTCATGCACGTCCACCTTCTGGAAGCGGCGTGACAGCGCGTGGTCCTTCTCGAAGATGTTGCGGAACTCGGTGTAGGTCGTCGCGCCGATGCACTTCAGCTGGCCGGACGACAGCGCCGGCTTCAGCAGGTTGCTGGCGTCCAGCGTGCCGCCCGATGCGGCGCCCGCGCCGATCAGCGTGTGGATCTCGTCGATGAACAGGATCGCATTCTGGTTCTCGACCAGCTGCTTCAGCACGGCCTTGAGACGTTGCTCGAAGTCGCCACGGTACTTGGTGCCGGCGAGCAGCGCGCCCATGTCCAGCGAATAGACCTGTGCGCCTTCGAGGATCTCCGGCACGCGGCCTTCGACGATGCGACGCGCCAGGCCTTCGGCGATGGCGGTCTTGCCCACACCGGCTTCGCCGACCAGCAGGGGGTTGTTCTTGCGACGGCGGCACAGGGTCTGGATGACGCGCTCCAGTTCCTTGTCGCGGCCGATGAGGGGGTCGATCTTGCCCACCAGCGCCTGCTGGTTGAGATTCTGCGTGTAGCTCTCCAGCGCACCGCCGGCATTCGGGCTGTCGCTCTCCGACTCGCCCTGCTCACCTTCGCCCTGGCGGCTCGGCTCGGCACCGCTCTTGGCCTGTGGCGCCTTGGTGATGCCATGCGAGATGAAGTTCACCACGTCCAGGCGGGTGATGCCCTGGCGCTGCAGGAAGTACACCGCGTGCGAATCCTTCTCGCCGAAGATCGCCACCAGCACGTTGGCGCCGGTCACTTCCTTCTTGCCGGAAGACTGCACGTGGAGGATCGCGCGCTGGATCACACGCTGGAAACCCAGCGTCGGTTGCGTGTCGATCTCGTCCGAGCCCGACACCGTCGGCGTGTGCTCGTTGATGAAGTTGGTGAGCTCGCGGCGCAGCTCTTCGAGGTTCACCGCGCAGGCGCGCAAGACCTCTGCCGCCGAAGGGTTATCGAGGAGCGCGAGCAGCAAGTGTTCAACCGTAATGAACTCGTGCCGCTTCTGCCGCGCTTCGACAAAAGCCATGTGCAGGCTTACTTCCAGTTCCTGGGCAATCATCACTCTTCCTCCATCACGCACGCCAGCGGATGCTGATGCTGACGCGCGAAGCTACTCACCTGCTCGACCTTCGTGGCGGCGATGTCGCGCGGAAACACGCCACACACCCCGGAACCCTCCCGATGAACCTGCAGCATCACTGCCGTGGCGCGTTCGCGATCCATGGCGAAGAAACGCTGCAACACCTGAACGACGAAATCCATCGGGGTGAAGTCGTCGTTCAACAATAGAACCTTGTACAGGTGCGGTGGTTTCGTTTTGCTGCGCTCTGCCTCGAGCACCGCGTCCTGTTGCCTGCGGGTAGCCATGCGACCCATTGTATTCGTTAGCGCCAGACTCCAACACGCGGAGTCGGCGTCTTTTCATATTCAATTTACGGCACATCCGGCGCGCGCTGCATGATGCATTGCACGCTTTATATGCGACGTCCCCAGAAGCTTTTCAATCCCAGTGTAGAACCCGCAGCAAGCTTCATGCCGATACTTTTCATGTGACTTTGCGTGGCTTGCTCTGCTGGCCTGCAGCATGACTGGCATGCCACAGACCCTTGACGACGCGGTCGCGCATATCGTAAAAGCCCGCTGTGCTCCAACAAAGGGCGGAATCGGCACTGTTTCAGCCGGTCTTTCCCTACAACTACCCCAAGAAGCACACCTGTCTCCGGACAGGTTTGGCACTGCAACCGAAGGAAGCGAAGGATAGAGTGATGGCAACTGGTACCGTTAAGTGGTTCAACGATGCAAAGGGTTATGGCTTCATCACGCCGGACGATGGCAGCGAAGATCTCTTCGCCCATTTTTCGGCGATCACGATGTCGGGCTTCAAATCCCTGAAGGAAGGCGAGAAGGTTCAGTTCGACGTGCTGCAAGGCCCCAAGGGCAAGCAGGCTTCGAACATCCAGCGCGCCTCCTGATGGCTCGGGCGCGTTAGCGCTCAAGCACTCCAAGGCCCGTCACTTCGACGGGCCTTTTTCATTGGCGGTTCCCCATGCTGGTGTTGTTCAACAAACCCTTCAATGTGCTGACCCAGTTCAGCGGCGATGATCCGTCCCGCACGCTGGCGGGCTTCGGCCTGCCGCCGCACATCTACGCGGCCGGCAGGCTGGACGCCGACAGCGAGGGACTGCTGGTGTTGACGGACGATGGCAACCTTCAGCACCGCCTCGCGAACCCGCGGCACAAGGAGGCTAAGGTCTACTTCGCCCAGGTGGAGGGCGTGCCGCAGGACGACGCGCTTGAGCGCCTGCGTGCCGGGCTCGATCTCGGTGATTTCACCACCCGGCCGTGCGAGGCCAGCCTCGTCGCGGAGCCGGACTGGTTGTGGCCGCGCGACCCGCCCATCCGCTTCCGCAAGACGATACCCACCAGCTGGCTGCGCATCGTGCTTCGCGAAGGCAAGAACCGGCAGGTGAGGCGGATGACGGCGAAGGTGGGGCTACCGACCTTGCGCCTCGTGCGTGAATCGATCGGTGAGTGGCGCCTTGGCGCGCTGCAGCCCGGCCAGTGGTGCGAGGTGCCAGGGCCCGCTGCCGCGGCGAGCGCGCCGCGCCGTTTTGCGCGATGATCTGCCGCTGTGAAGCGGCGGCGCGCAAGGGCACAGGCACTGACCCCGGGCGCGGCCGGACTATGGAGCGAGCGATGTTGAAGCGTGGCATGTGGCGTGTGGTCGGCGGTCTTTTCTTGGCGGCATGCTTGCCGTCACTGGTGGTGGCGACAGACAAACTTCCGGTGGTCGAGCTGTCGGCGGGTGTGCACCGGGTGCAGGCCGAGGTGGCGGCAACGCCAGCGGCACGCCAGAAGGGGCTGATGTATCGCGAGGCAATGGCGCAGCAGAGCGGCATGCTGTTCGTTTTCGAGCAGTCCGACCGCCACTGTTTCTGGATGAAGAACACCTTGCTGCCGCTGTCGATCGCTTTTCTCGACGACAAGGGTGGCATCGTCAATATCGCGGACATGCAGCCGCAGAGCGAGCAGTCGCATTGCGCGGCCGCTCCGGTGCGTTATGCGCTGGAAATGAACCAGGGCTGGTTCGCCAAACGCGGGCTGAAAAGCGGCGCGCGCGTGGCGGGGCTGGAGAAACTGCCGCGCTGATCGCGCTGATCGTGGCTTCGCGGCAGCCTGATCTTCAGGCGGCGGCCAGCCGCCTCAGGATGCGGCGCCGCGCGCGCCGTGCGAACGGTGTCCAGCCCAGACCGTACCAGCGTGCTGCCATCGCCAGCGCACGCGCCCACTCGTCGGCCACGTAGCCCAGCCAGATGCCGGGCAAGCCGTAGCCCAGATGGATGCCCAGCAGCCAGGCGAGGCCGGCACCGAACACGATGTTGGACAGCACGCTGACCTTGACCGGAAAGCGGACGTCACCCGCCGCGCGCAGGCCGCCGGTGATGATGGTGTTCACGCAGCGGGCCGGTTCCAGCACGATCTCCAGCAGCATTACGCTGACCAGCAGTGCCACCACCTGCGGATTGCCGGACAGCGACTGCACCACGCCCGGCGCGATGAAGTACGCGAGGATGGTGGCGACCAGCGTGGTGGCGAGCCCCCAGCGCAGCGCGCGGGTCTGCACGAAATGCGCGCGACGCAACTGGCCCGCCCCGACGTCGTGGCCGACGATGATCTCTGCACCGGCCCCCAGCGCAATCATCACCAGATTCACCAGCGCGACGATCTGCCAGGCATAGGCATGTGTCGCCAGCGCGTCCGTGCCCAGGCTGGCGGCCATGGCCACGGTCATCATGAAGCACACGCGGAAGGCGATCTTCTCGCCTGCGCTCGGCAAGCCGATGTGCAGGATCGGCGCCAGCGGGCCACGGGCGGGCAGCAGCAATTCGCGCAGGCGCAAGTGTGTGCCAATGCGGCGTGCCCACATGAACGCCAGCAGCACCAGCACCAGGACGCGCGCCAGCACGATGCCCCAGCCCAGGCCCATCAGGCCCAGCTCGGGCAGGCCCCAGAGGCCGAACACCAGCGGCACGCTCAGGCAGACCTGCGTGGTGTTCATGATGAGCACCAGGCGCATCGAATCCTTCGTGAAGGTGAAGGCGCGCAACACCGAGAACATCGTGATGGTGAGCGAATCCGCCAGCAGGGAAACGCCGACCAGCGTGAAGAACGGGATCGCGATATCGAACAGTTCCGCCGGCAGTTGCAGCAGACGCAGCACCGGGCCGGGCAGCAGGCTGACGATCAGCATCACCACCAGGCCCATCCAGAACGCTGCCGAGACGCCGGCCTTGGCGACTTCACGCGCGCCCTCCACGTCGCCGGCGCCACGGTGCTGGGTGACGACCACGCTGGTGCCGATGCCGACCACGCGGAACACGCGATCGAAGATGCCGCGCAGTTGCGCAGCCAGGCCGAACACCGCGACCGCGCCCACCGAGACCTGGCTGGCCATCCACAGGCCCAGCGTGCTCAGCATGGTCATCAACAGGGTTTCGACGAAGATCGGCCAGGACAGCGCGAAGATGTCCAGCGGGGCGTGCGTGGAGCGCGCAGGGGGCGAAGCGGGAGCGTGCGGCGTTTTCTTGTCTGTCATGGCGGCCGGACATGCGATCGGGCCGCCAGCATAGCCCGCCTGCGCGTTGCACGCAGGCGGCAAAACGGGTGATGCGTGGCCAGCCGATGGCTGGCGACAACAGCCTTACTTGCGGCCGGAGCCGCCGAGCAGGAAGGCGACCGGAGCGTTCGCACGCTTGCCGGCTTCCGGCTTCACCGGCTTGGCGTCGGCCGCGCCTTCGCCGTTCGCGGTGCCCTCGTAGGGGCGGCTGAAGTCGAAGCCGTCGGCCGCGACCATCGAGGTCTTCGGCGTGGGGCGGGGCGTATAGCGCGCCTCGCTGCGGGGTTCGCTGCGCGAGGGGCTGGATTCGCGGCGCGGGCGGCGGCGCGGCAGGTCGTCGGGCGAGGTCGTGGGGCCGAAGCCTTCCACCACTTCCTGCGGAATCTTCAGCTTGATCAGCTTTTCGATGGCGGACAGGCGGATCTGTTCTTCCGGCGCCACCAGCGACACCGCCGTGCCCTGCTTGCCGGCGCGGCCGGTGCGGCCGATGCGGTGCACGTAGTCTTCCGGGTTCGGCGGCAGCTCGAAGTTCACCACCGAGGGCAGGTCGTCGATATCGAGGCCGCGTGCAGCCACGTCGGTGGCCACCAGCACGCGGATCTCGCCGCTCTTGAATTTCTCCAGCGCCTCGGTGCGCTGCTGCTGGTTCTTGTCACCGTGGATGGCGTCGGCAAGGATGCCTTCGCGTTCGAGGTGGCGGGCCAGCCGGCTGCAGCCGAACTTGGTGCTGACGAACACCAGTGCCTGGCCGATGCCGTCACCGCCGACGCCCAGCAAGTGGGCGAGCAGATCGCGCTTCACGCTGGTGGACACCGGGTGCACCACGTGGCGGATGGTTTCGCTCACGGTGTTGCGGCGTGCGACTTCGATGAGCTGCGGATTGCGCAGCATGCTGTCGGCCAGCTTCTTGATCTCGTCCGAGAAGGTGGCCGAGAACAGCAGGCTCTGACGCTTTGCCGGCAGCAGGGAGATGATGCGGCGGATGTCGGGAATGAAGCCCATGTCCAGCATGCGGTCGGCTTCGTCCAGCACCAGCATTTCCACCTGCCCGAGCTGGATGGACTTCTGCTCCACGTGGTCCAGCAGGCGGCCCGGGGTGGCGACGACGATCTCGACGCCACGGCGCAACTCGGCGAGCTGCGGCTTGATGTCCACGCCGCCGTAGATGCACACGGAGCGCAGCGGCAGGTACTTGCTGTAGGTCTGTACCGATTCGTGCACCTGCATCGCCAGTTCGCGGGTCGGGGCGAGCAGCAGGGCGCGAACCGGGTGGCGTGCCGGCGAGGTGCTGGTGTTGGCCCAGGGCGTGAGCTTGTTCAGCAGGGGGAGGGTGAAACCCGCCGTCTTGCCGGTGCCGGTCTGGGCCCCGCCCATGACGTCCTGACCCGCCAGCACGACCGGAATGGCCTGGCGCTGGATGGGGGTCGGTTCGGTGTAGCCCGCATCCGCAACGGCTTTCAGCAGTTCGGGGATCAGGCCCAGCTCGGCGAAACTCATGACATTCCTTGGACAGCCGGCGCCAGGACGGCACGCAGCAAAGCCCGTGATTGTACCCTACATCAAGGACTTAGCTAAGCCGCCGGCCCCAGATAAGCGGTGATTTCCTCGCGGTCGTGGTACAGGTGGCGCATGCGCAGCACCCAGGGCTGGCCGGTGTCGGCCAGCCGTCCGGCGAGGATCTCGCGGCAGCGCTGCACTTCGTCGAAGCGTTTCTTCATCGGCAGCTTGAGGTTGAAGATGCTGCGCCGGCAGCGGCCGCTGGCCACCCAGTCGCCGATCAGGGCGGCGACACGGGCGGGTTGCTCCACCATGTCGCAGACCATCCAGTCCAGCTTGTGCGGCGGCCGCCAGGTGAAGCCGTCGGCGCGGATGTGCTCCACCAGACCGGTTTCCAGCACCGAGTCGGCGATCGGGCCGTTGTCGATGGCGTACACCCGCAGGCCGCGTTCGGCCAGTTGCAGGGTCCAGCCACCGGGCGCGGCACCGAGGTCGCAGGCGCGCAGGCCGGGGCGCAGGCTGGCCTCGCGCTCGCGCTCGGTCATCAGCGACAGGAAGGCTTCCGCCAACTTCAGCGTGGAGCGGCTGGGCGCGGCGCGCGGCATGCGCAGGCGCGGAATGCCCATCGGCCAGTCCGCGGCATCGTCGGCCGGGCTGAGGCCGATTTCGACGCTGCCGGAGTCCTCGAAGAACAGGTGCAAGGTGGGCGCGCCGGGCTTCTTGCTCATGACGCCGGTCTTGTCGAAAGCGCGTTCGAGATGCGGCGCAAAGCTGCGCAGGAAGCTGGACAGTTCCTTGGCCTCGTTGGTGTCGGCGGTTTCGAACCACACCCGGCCGGCCTTGATGCCGCGCTGCTTGACGGCATCGAGGATGGGCTTGACGCGGTCTTCCGCCGGCAGATGGTCGACGCGCGCCACCAGCACGATGCGCTGGCGGGGAAAGACCCAGTCCTGCCAGGGCAGGCGACGGGCGACCTCGTCCCAGGGCAGGGCGTCCTGCAACTGGAAACGCAGGAATCCGGCGTCCGGCTGGATGCGGCCGTGGCCGCTCAGGCCGGCCTGGTGGGCGAGGTGGCTCGCCTCCGCGAGGCATTCGTTCTCGAAGCCGGCGCGGCAATACAGCAGCAGGGCGTGTCCGCTCGTGGACATGGCGGGGCGGCGGGGTGACAAAGGAAGCGCGCATGATAAGCGCGCGGGCCGCCCCCCGGGAGCGGCAGGTGCGTGTGGTCAGCTGCCGCCGGTGCGGCGCGGGCGGCGGCGGGAGGCCGGCTCGCTCGCTGCCGGTTCGCTGGCGGCTTCCTCCGGTTCGGCTTCCACTTCCTTGGCGGCCTGCTTGCGCAGCGGCATGCCGGCGCCCGGCAGCTCGGGGCGGATGGATTCGATCTTGTTCTCGGTCATGTAGTCGTTCATCTCGCGCCAGCCGGCGAAGACGGCGGACTTGGAGGCCGAGGGATTCATCGTGAAGCAATCCTCCAGCGCCCGGCCGGAATGGCGGCAGGCACTGCCGATGGCCTTGCCTTCGGCTTCGACACGGGCAGCTTCCTTGGCGGGGTCCTCGATGCCGAGCAGCTCACAGCCGCTGAGGCCGATCAGCAGGAGGAGGGAAAGCAGGGTGCGGTATGCGGTGTGGAACATGGGAAGCAATTCGTGGGAATCGTGGAGTCGTGAATTCGTGGAGTCGTGAAATCGTGGAAAGCAGTGCCGGGAAATAAGGTGTCGTGGTCGCCACATGAAGTTACGTCACCCGCAGCGTCCGACTTGAGCATTCAACCCCGGCTTGCCGTCTGCCGTAATTGAAGGGATGAATCCGCCGCGCATCCTGATGACCCTCGGTCTGGCCATGTGGGCCTGGGGGGCGCAGGCCTATCTGGCCGAGGCCAGCCAGCGTCTCGTGCAGGCCATGAGCCAGCGCTTCGGCCCGGCAGCGGGCGAACGCGTGCTGGCTTGGCAACGGGCTGCGCGCAACCTGCCGGCGGCCACCGATCCTGCGCTGATCGAACGCAGCAACGCGCTGGCCAACCGTGTGCCCTATGCCGAGGACATCAACGCCTGGCATGTCGACGAGCACTGGGCGACGCCGGCAGAGTTCGTGGCCCGCAACGCCGGTGATTGCGAGGACTACACGATTGCCAAGTACTTTTCGCTGCGCGAGCGCGGGGTGGCTGCCGACAAGCTGCGCATCGTGTACGTGCGGGCGAAGCTGCGCGACCGCATCGACAACCACATGGTGCTGGCCTACTACCCGCAGCCGGAGGCGGACCCGCTGGTGCTGGACAACCTCGACCCGCGCCTGCTGCCTGC
The DNA here is from genome assembly GCF_036017065.1 of Uliginosibacterium sp. H1. Lineage (NCBI taxonomy): Bacteria > Pseudomonadati > Pseudomonadota > Betaproteobacteria > Rhodocyclales > Zoogloeaceae > Uliginosibacterium > Uliginosibacterium sp. H1. The sequence continues at coordinate 1,859,300 of NZ_JAYXHR010000001.1, read as the reverse complement.
CTCGCAGCGACAGGACCTGAGCCCGGTGTTCAGCTTCAACGACGAACACCTGTGGCGCGACGGCCAAGCCACGGCCGGCGGTGCCAGCCAGGTGCGCCGCTGGCGCGAGTTGCAGGAGCGGGTGCGTCGGGAGCAATCGCTGTGAGCCACCGCGCCAGCGCTGCCAGCCCCACCCTGCACGGCCAGTTGCTGCGTGCCCTGGCGGCCATCTTCACCCTGGCGATCGTCGGCGTGTTCGTCGGCCAGTGGCTCGGCACGCGGGCGTTCGTGCAGGCACAGCTCGCCTCCCACGCGCAGGACGCCGCCACCTCGCTGGCGCTGGTGCTGGGCCAGACCTGGAAGGAGGGCGATGTCGTCACCGCGCGCGGTGTCGCCTTGCCGGTGTTCGACCGCGGCTATTACCGGCGCATCGCCATCCGCGATGCGCGCGGCGCCCTGGTGGTGGAACTGCGGCTTGCCGAGGACGAGGCGGTCGACGTGCCGCGCTGGTTTGCGAAGCTGGCGGCCTTGCGCACGCCGCGGGCGCAGGCGAAGGTCTCGTCGGGCTGGCGCATGCTCGGCCATGTCGAGGTGGAGAGTCATCCGCGCTTTGCCTACGTGCAGTTGTGGAACGGCAGCCTGCAGACGGCAGGCTGGCTCATCGCGCTGTGGGGCCTGGCCTGGTGGGGAGCCAGTCGCTGGCTGCGGACCCTGCTGGCGCCGCTGGCCGAGGTGGCGGCGGCGTCCATCGATGCGTCGCAGCGGCGCTTCCGCCTGGTGCAGGTCCAGCCGAGGGCACAGGAGCTGCAGCGTTTCGTCGCGGGCTTCAACCAGCTCGTCACGGCCACGCAGCGCAACGTGGCCGAGGAGGAGGCGCGAGCCGAGCAGTTCCGGCGTGAAGCGCTGAGCGACGCGCTGACCGGCATGGCCAACCGTCGTGCGCTGAATCTGGTGCTGGCAGAACGTCGTCATGAGGCCGATCTGTGGCTGGCCCTGATCGAATGCCGCGGCGTGGAAGTCGTCAACCGTGCGGCCGGGTTTTCCGCCGGCGACGCGCTGATCCGCGAGCTCGCGGCCGACGTCGCGGAAGTGTTCACAGACGGGCGCCACGCGCGCATCGGTGCGGCGACCTTCGCGGTGCTGATGAGTGCCGAGGACGCCGTCGTGCCGGAGGGCCTGAGCCTGAGCTTGCTGACGCGTTTCGATACGCGGCTGGCAGCCGATGGCGGTCGCCTTGTGGATGCCGCCATCGGCTGGACGCCCGTCAATGCACGCGAGCCGTCCGAGGTGCTGGCCGCGGCAGACCTGGCCTTGCAGCAGGCGCGCAGCCAGGCAGGCCGGCACTGCCGTGTCGACGCGCTGGCCAGCGAGTTGGTCAGCTCCTTGGCCAATGAAACTGCCGAGGTGTCCGGCGGTGGCCGCTGGGCGGTGCTGCTGCGCGAGGCGCTGGCGCATGACCGCCTGGTGCTGATGCTGCAGCCGGTGATGGCGCTGGATGCCGGGCAGATGGACCAGGTGCTGCATCGCGAAGTGTTGACCCGCGTGCTCGATGCGCAGGGGCGCGAGGTGGAGGCCGCGCGGTGGTGGCCGATGGCCAGCCGTTTCGGTTTGCTGCGCGAGCTCGACGAGCAGGTCATCAGCCTGCTGGCACGCGAGCCGGTGGATCTCGATGCACCGCCGTACGCGATCAACCTCAGCTTCGCGAGCTGGAGTCGCGATGACATCGGCGAGCGCCTGGAGCTGTGGCGCCTGCGCCTGGGTGACCATGCGGTGCTGTTCGAATTGCGCGAGGACGATCTGGCCCATCACCGCGACGCTGCCCGCAACTTCGCCCGGGCCGCGCGCATGGTGGGCTTCGGTGTGGGCATCGACCGCTTCGGCGTGTCTGATGGTGGCCTGGCGATGCTGCGCGACATGCTGCCGGACTACGTGAAACTGGATGCCAGCCTGGCCGAGGACATCGAGCACGATGCAGGGCGCTTCCTCGTCGAGGCCATCGTGCGTGTCGCCCGTATGCTGGAGGTGCCGGTGCTGGCGCATTCCTTCGGCCGGCGGGATGCTGCCGCGGCGCTGGCAAGGCTGGGGGTGCAGGGTGCGCAGGGCTATGCACTGGGGCCGCCGCAGCCGGTACAGCCCGCCGGCTGATCGGAGGATGCGCGGAGGGTGCACGGGGAGCGCATGAAGGAATGTCCGGGTCGTCCGGACAGTGGCGTGTAACATCGCGACTCCCTTCGGAGCTGCCGCCTTGTCCGCCATTCCCTACGCCACCCTCACGCCTGATCTGGTGCTCGATGCCGTCGAGGCCGCGGGCCTGCGCGTCGATGGCCGCCTGCTGGCACTCAACAGCTACGAGAATCGTGTCTACCAGGTGGGGCTGGATGAAGGCGGCTTTGTCGTCGCCAAGTTTTATCGGCCTGCGCGCTGGAGCGACGCAGCGATCCTCGAAGAACACGCATTCGCGCGGCAGTTGGCCGAGGCAGAGATCCCTGTCGTCGCGCCGCTGTCGCTCAATGGCGCGACGCTGCTTGCGCATGAAGGTTTCCGCTTCGCTGTCTTTCCACGCCGTGGCGGACGCAGCCCTGAACTGGATGACGGGGACGTGCTGCAATGGATTGGCCGCTTCATCGGGCGCATCCATGCCATCGGCGCGGTCGAGCCTTTCGGTGAGCGCCAGCGCCTGGATACGCGGAGTTTCGGCTACGCGGCGCGTGACTACCTGCTGGCGAACGACTGGTTGCCGCCCGAATTGCGCGAGCAGTACGCCAGCATCTCGCAGGCGCTGCTGAATGAATGCGACGCGGCCTTTGAGCGCGCAGGCGCCTTGCGGTCGCGACGCCTGCATGGGGATGTGCACCTCGGCAACATTCTGTGGACCGATGCCGGTCCTCACTTCGTCGATCTCGATGACGCCTGCACTGGCCCCGCGGTCCAGGACCTGTGGATGCTGTTGTCCGGCGAGCGCGCGGACATGGGCCTGCAGCTATCGGAGTTGCTGACGGGCTATGAGGACTTCTGCGAGTTCGATCGCCGTGAGCTGCATCTGGTGGAAGCCCTGCGCGCCCTGCGCCTGATGCACTACGCAGCCTGGCTGGCACGGCGCTGGGAGGATCCGGCCTTCCCGGCGGCATTCCCCTGGTTCGGTGCGGGACACTACTGGGCCGGGCATATCGCGCAACTGGACGAGCAGGTTTCGCGCGTCGCGCAGGAGCCGCTGTACGTCTAGACCTCCGCCGCCTGGTGAGGCCGGCCTCAGCGCATCTTCACCGCGGGCAGGCGGGCGCGGATGCGTCGGGAGAAATCCTCCGCGCCGTCCGCCGCGCGTGCGGTCGCGGTGATGTCGCTGCGTTCCTGCAGCTCCGCGTAGGACATGTCGGTATCCACGAAGCCTTCCTCGTAGAGCATTTCCGGCAGATGCGCATTGGCGTAGAGGCGCCAGTCCCATAGCTTGGAAACGCCGAACACGTGCAGCACGTTGTCGAAGATCACTGTCGTGCAGTTGGTGGTGAAGGCGTTGTACCAGCGGGGCCGGGCCGCGAGGGCATTGATGTCCTCGATGTAGCCCATCAGCAGGCGGCGCGCGCCTTCCCGCTGTCCCGCGATGGCGTACAGCCGCATCGTCTCGCCACGATGGCCCGTGCGCACGCCGATGACGTCGCGTTCATCCGCCACCACGTAATACAGCTCGTACTGCCGGAAGAATCCGAGCAGGGCTGAATAGGATTCGCCGCGCTCCTTGCGGGTCTCGATCGAAATCGCCAGCGGCGGCCCGTCCGCGAAGCGCCAGCTCATGATGGTGTGGGCGATGTGCTTCGGCCCCCAGTTGGACAGGTAGATGTCCAGGCCCACGATCTTCGACAGGTCGTAGCGGCGGGTCTCCCAGCGCTCCTCGAAATCCGTATCGTCCGCGCCGTGGTAGCGGAAGTCGCGCACGTTCTCGATGGTCAGCATGTGGCCGTCGAGCTGCGCACGCGGCAGCCGGGCCACGTCGGGCTGCCAGCCGCGTTCGTTGCTCGGCGTGAGATGAAACCACCAGACGAGGACGCCAGCGATGATCAGCCCGTTGGCAAGAAGCGCGTAGCGGAACGGGCGTAGCCAGGTCAGCAGGCCGATCATCACCAGCCCACACACCACGCCGGGCCATGGCGCGAACTCTCCATCGATGGAGAGGGCTGCGACCGCCCAAAGCATGGGCAGCAGCAAGCAAAGCGACGCAATGGATCGGAGCAGGAGGCGGCTGCGGCGAGTCATGCCCGCATCATGCGCCCGGTGGCGCTTCTCGCAAATGCCGGGCCGCATTTGTCGTCATGACGAACTCCGGCGCGGCAAAAAGAAAAGGCCTGAACCGTGGTTCAGGCCTTTTCGGCATTCTGGCGCGCCCGGAAGGATTCGAACCTCCTACCCCTTGGTTCGTAGCCAAGTACTCTATCCAGATGAGCTACGGGCGCACAGCGAAGAGGCGAGACTATAGTCTAGTTTCAACCTCTATGCAAGGTTCTTGGCGGAGAGGAAGGGATTCGAACCCTTGATGCAGGTTTTGCCCGCATGCTCCCTTAGCAGGGGAGTGCCTTCGACCTCTCGGCCACCTCTCCAGTCAAGAGGCGGCATCTTAGCGTCAGAGGGCGATACCGTCAATTCAAGCGTGTTGCGCAATGCAGCGCGATCGTGGCACATGTCCGCATATCGCTGCATTCAGCAGCAGGCAACAAAAAAGCCGACCCGTGGGTCGGCTTTTCTGCGAATGCGCAACTGATCAGTTGGCAGCCGGAGCGGAAGCGTCAGCCGGGGCCGAAGCGTCAGCAGCCGGGGCAGCTTCCGGAGCGGAAACTTCCGGAGCCGGGGCCGGAGCAGCTTCAGGAGCCGGAGCAGCGGCTTCGGGAGCCGGAGCCGGAGCGGCTTCTTCTTGCTTGCTGCAAGCGGACATGGCCAGGGCGATCAGGGCGGCAACGAGGAGAGACTGTTTCATTCTTGGTATCCCTTGCGAAAAATTGGCAGTAGCTGGAGTGAACCTAATATCTTGATCGGTCAAGACTAAAACCGACGCAAGAGTATATCAAACAGATGAGAACGATTACACGTCGGACGTTGTATCAAGTGCCAGGCTGGCGGATATGGATAAAACCGCAGCTATACCACTCGTGCAATAACGACTGTGATTCGTCGTCCAGGTCAGCCGGCGGAACCAGCTCACGCCGGTCTGCCAGTTGCTTGAACGCGGGGTTAACGCTTATTCCTGGCTCGCCGTTGACATGAATTTCGCCGGCCGCGTAAAGAATCTGGGTGCGCCGGTCCAGCCGCAGGCCATGACGTCTGGCTTGCGCAAGGAAGCGCTTTTCACTCAGCGGTTCTTCGGGTGGATCAAAGAAGACGTGTGGCTTGGGTTCGGACAGGTATTCGCCGAGGAAACGGGCGACGTCCTTTCTCGACCAACAGATCTTGCCCAGCATGTCGGTGACCTGGTCGATCATCGCGTCGGGAATCCGGCCGGGCTGCCGTGCCAAGGCAAGGTCCGGATCGGCGTACATGCCGGATAGCTGGAGGTTTTCGGACAGCCAGCCGAGGAACTCCGTGCCCAGCTCCTGCGCGGACGGCGCGCGGAAACCGATCGAGTAAGTCATGCACTCGCCGATCGCCACGCCGTCGTGGGCATAGCGTGGCGGCAGGTAGAGCATGTCGCCCGGATCGAGCACCCATTCCTGGGTGGGCTTGAAGTGCTTCAGGATCTTGAGCGGCGCATCTTCCACCAGCGTCAGGTCGCGTTGTGCGCTGACCTGCCAGCGACGCTGGCCCATGCCTTGCAGAAGGAAAACGTCGTAGGAATCGAAGTGCGGGCCTACGCCGCCGCCATCGGTGGCGTAGGACACCATCAGGTCGTCGAGCCGCGCATAGGGAATGAAACTGAATTGCTGCAGCAGTGCGTCGGCATCGTCGCGCAGCAGGTTCAGCCCCTGCACCAGCGTCGTCCACGGCCCCTTGCGCGGGAAATCGCGTGGCTGCATCGGTCCGCGCAGCAGATCCCACTGGTTATCGCGCTGGAAGATGAGCCGCGATTCGGCGTCCTCGTCGCAGGCGAGCTGGCGGACTTCGGCAGGGCTCAGCAATCCGCTGAAGCCGGGGATCGCGTTGCGGACGAGTAGCGGCTTTTTCTGCCAGTACTCCCTGAGAAAGTGTTGCGGCGTGATGCCGCCCAGAAGTATCTGAATCATTGCGGGATTGTACTGTCGGGCCTGCTAAAATCCGGCCCTTTTCGCGTTGAGCACCACCATGCCGCAAGCCGTCATCGAATCCCTGGACCACGAAGGGCGCGGGTTCGCCCGTGTCGAGGGCAAGGCCATCTTCATCGAAGGCGCATTGCCGGGTGAGAAGGTCGAGTACTCGAGCTACCGCAAGCGGGCCAGCTTCGAACACGCGACCTTGAGCCGGGTGCTGAAGGAAAGCAGCACGCGCGTGACGCCGCGCTGCAAGCATTTCGGTACCTGTGGTGGTTGCAGCATGCAGCACGTGGATTTCGGTGCCCAGGTGGCTGCCAAGCAACGGGTGTTGGAGGATGCGCTGTGGCACATCGGCCGCGTGAAGGCGGAGGAGCTCTATCCGCCGATCTATGGCCCTGCCTGGGGCTATCGCTCGCGAGCGCGCATCGGCGTGCGCCTGGTGCCGAAGAAGGGCGGCGTGCTGGTGGGTTTTCACGAGAAGAAGAGCAGCTACATCGCCGACATGGACAGCTGCGAGATTCTTCCGCCGCATGTGTCGCGCCTGCTGCTGCCCCTGCGCGCGCTGGTGGAAAGCCTGTCCGTGCCGGATCGCATGCCGCAGATCGAGATTGCCGAAGGCAGCGACCGCACGGTGCTGGTGTTCCGCAATCTGTTGCCGTTCACCGCGCAGGACGAGGCCCGGCTACTCGCGTTCGGCGAGGAGCATGGCGTATCGATGTGGCAGCAGCCGGGTGGCCCCGACACGGTGCGGCCATTGCGCACCGACGAGTCGCATTTCCTGCGTTACACGCTGCCGGAGTTCGATCTGGCGCTGAACTTCCGGCCGACCGATTTCACGCAGGTCAATGTGGACATCAACCGCTTGCTGATCCGGCGCGCGATGAGCTTGCTGGACCCACAGCCCGGCGAGCGGATCGCTGACCTGTTCTGCGGGCTGGGCAACTTCAGCCTGCCGATTGCGCGTCGCGGCGCGCACGTGGTGGGGGTGGAGGGGAGTGCGGCCCTGGTCAAGCGTGCCGAAGAGAATGCGGCACTGAACGGGCTGTCGGATCGCAGCGAATTCAAGGTGTCGAATCTTTTCGAGGCGACGCCGGAGAGCCTGGCTGCGCTGGGCAGGCTGGACAAGTATCTGATCGACCCGCCGCGCGAAGGCGCAATCGGGGTGGTGAAGGCGCTGACTGACGACGCACCGCAGCGCATCGTGTATGTGAGTTGCAACCCCGCGACCCTGGCGCGCGACGCTGCCGTGCTGATTCTTGAAAAGGGCTACCGTCTGCGGGGCGCAGGCGTGGCCAACATGTTTCCGCAGACCTCGCACGTGGAGTCGATTGCGCTGTTCGAGCGCGTCTGACGGATTTGCCGCGCCGATAAAAAAAGCCCGCGCATTGCGCGGGCTTTTTTTATCGGGTGGCTGCCGGCTTATTCGCGGTCGCCGCCGAAGATGCCCAGCAGGGACAGCAGGGTCTGGAAAATGTTGTAGACGCTGATGTACACCGACAGGGTTGCCGTCACGTAGTTGGTCTCGCCGCCGGTCACGATGCGGTTGATGTCATACACCAGCCACGCGCAGGACAGGGCCAGGACCACGACCAGCACGGTGAGGGTCAGCGCCGGGATCTGGAAGAAGATGTTGGCGACGATGGCGGCCAGTGCCAGCAGGGTGCCGATGGTCAGGAACTTGCCCATGCCCGACAGATCGCGTTTCGTCGTGGTGGCCACGGCCGACAGGCCGAAGAACGCCACCGCCGTACCGCCGGAGGCCAGCGCGATCAGCGAAGCTCCGTTGGCGTAGCCCAGGATGGAGCCGATCAGGCGCGACAGCATCAACCCCATGAAGAAGGTGAAGGCGAGCAGCAGGACGACACCGACGCTGCTGTTCTTGAACTTCTCGATGGCGAACATGAAGCCGAAGGCCACGGCCATGAAGATGACGAAACCCATCAGGCCCGTCAGCTGGAAGCCCATCTGCACACCGGCCCAGGCACCCAGGATGGTGGGCAGCATGGACAGGGCCAGCAGGCCGTAGGTGTTGCGCAGGACGCGGTTCTGGCCACTGCGGCGTACGTCCAGCGTCGTCGAGTTCATCATGCGTTGTTCCATCTGTCTCTCCAAAAGGGCGGGGAAGGTCGCGATCTTCCCGCGATGCAGGCTAAGACCGCGCGACCTTGCAGCGGTTCCGAAGCGGCATGCTACCTCAAGCCGCTGTCGGGCTGTCACCGTCGCGCGCAATCTGCGTGAGGCATACTGGACGGCCGATTGCAGCCCCGACGATGGGTGCGGAGATGAGATGAGTCGAGTAAGCGAAATTGCCCGCCACGGGCAGCAGATCTGGTTGGACTCCTTGTCCCGGGAGTTGCTGGCCTCCGGCCGCCTGGCGTCCCTGATCGGCAACGACGGGATTGCAGGACTGACCTCCAATCCGGCGATTTTCCAGCAGGCGATCGCCAGGGATCCCGCCTATGGGGCGGCGCTGAAGGCGCTGCCTGCAGCGCTGAGCGAGCCCGAGGCACGATTCGAGGCGCTGGCCTTGCCGGACATCCGCGCGGCCTGCGACGCATTCACCCCGCTGTACGAGCAGAGCGGGCGCGACGCGGGTTACGTGAGTTTCGAGGTGTCGCCTTCGCTGGCCCACGATGCCGGCGGCACGGTGGCGGCTGCGCGGCGCCTGTGGGGCGAGATCGCGCGGCCCAACCTGATGATCAAGATTCCTGCGACGCCTGCGGGTGTCGAGGCCGCCCGCCAGTGCCTTTCCGAGGGCATCAACGTCAATGTGACGCTGATGTTCTCGCCGCAACACGTGCTGGACGTGTTCGACGCCTACGACGCCGGGCTGGCGCGTCGTCTGGGCGGCGGTGGAGACGTCGGGCAGGTGCGTGCCGTGGCCAGTGTGTTCGTGTCCCGCGTCGATACGCGGCTCGATCCCCTGCTCGAGAAAGCGGCTCCCGAGCTTGGCGGCAAGATCGCCATTGCTTCGGCGAAGCGGGCCTACGCGGAGTGGCAACGACGCTACCAGCGCGAAGGCGAATTCGACCAGTTGCGCGCTGCCGGGGCACAGCCTCCGCGCCTGTTGTGGGCCAGTACGGGCACGAAGAATTCCGCCTACCGTGATGTGCTGTATGTCGAAAGCCTGATCGGGCCGCATACCGTCAACACCGTGCCGGAGGCGACGCTGAATGCCTTCCGCGACCATGGTGAAGCGGCCAGCCGCCTCGCAGACGGACAGGAGGAGGCGCTGGCATCGCTGGCCAGCCTGCAAGGCCTTGGCATCGATCTCGACGAGCATTGCCAGACCTTGCAGCAGGAGGGGCTCGGACAGTTCGAGCAGGCGTTTGCGGCGCTGTTGGCACAGGTGGGCGGCCAAGTGAGCTAAACTTGCGCCCCGCGTCAGGCGGTACGGAGGTGTGGCAGAGCGGTTGAATGCACCGGTCTTGAAAACCGGCGATGGTGAAAGCCATCCGTGAGTTCGAATCTCACCGCCTCCGCCAGTCCGGCGACGGAACAAAAACAAAAGGCCCTCCCGCGGGGCCTTTGTCATTTGTGCTCCGGCCGGTTGCTGAGCGACTCGGGCGGCGAAGGCAGGTCAGCCCGGAAACATCGCGCGGGTGGCGTCGGCCCAGCAGTTCGGCGTTTCGTAGAGCCGGACCTGCTCGAGCGTCAGGCGCTTGTCGCCGATCTGCGCGATGCGTCCGGCCAGCAGGCGATAGGCTTCGGCGGCCAGGTTCTCGGCGGTCGGCACGACGTCCAGAACCACGGTGCGGTGATCGGGCAGGCTGTCCAGGAAGCTGCGTATCGCCGTATCACCCTGGTATACAAGGAAGGCGTGGTCCCAGCGATCCACGATCACCTCGCGCATGACGGCCTTGACCTCGGAGAAGTCCAGCACCATGCCATTGCGCGGGTCACCATCGCGCAGTGTCACATCGCCGGCCACGGTCACTTCGATGGCATAGCGATGGCCGTGCAGATGGCGGCACAAGCTGCGGTGATCGGGAATGCGATGGCCGGCATCGAATTCCAGGCGGCGGGTGATCAACAAGTGGAATACCTTCGGGGCTTCGCGGATGAATCGGGCATACACACCGGGTGGTGTGCGAGGCGGGATTGTAGCGGCCCGCCGCGAAGCTTGCCCGCTCCGGGCAGGAGCGGGCCATACGGCAGTGCTTACTTGGCCTTCTTGGCGGCCTTGGCGTCTTTCTTGAGGGACTTCAGCAGCTCGCCCTTCTGGCTGCGGAGATACTCGATGACCTCGATGTCTTCCTTCTTCAGCTTGTTGATGTCGACCTGTTCGACATGCACCAGGCGGAGCAGGGCTTGCACGGGGCGCGGGATGTTGCGGCCGCTTTCATAGCGCGAACCGCCGCTCTGCGTGACGCCGATCTTGGACCAGAACTGCGACTGGTTCAGACCGAGCTTGCGACGCAGCTCGCGCACATCGAGATTTTCAATCGTTTTCATGAGTCAGTCCTTCAAGTGTGGTGAGGTGGGCTCCTTGACAGCGAGCGCGGCAGACGGCGCAGGGGGTAGGCTGACCGATAAGCCACGGTGCGGGCCTGCAAAATTATAAAAAGCAGACCGCGCACTCCTATAACTTTAGTTATAGCTAAGTCCAGTATAGATCAATATTTCCATAACATACAAGCGCGCAAACCTTGGCCTCACGGGGGGTTTACGCCAACTTCGTCACGAATTTCACAAGTGCTTCCGCGGGGTAGAACAACAAGCTTCAAGGCGTGCCGGAGGGGAGGTCGGCGCCTGACGTCGGTCCGTGATCCGGGCTACAATGGAGGTTTTCCAAAATTCGGGATTGCTTGACGGTATGGCGTTGATTGTCCAGAAATACGGCGGCACCTCCATGGGCACGCCGGAGCGCATCAAGAACGTGGCACGCCGGATCGCGAAGTTCCAGGCGCAGGGCCATCAGGTGGTCGTCGTTGTATCGGCGATGAGTGGCGAGACCAACCGCCTCATCGGCCTGGCTAAGGAAATCCAGGCCCAGCCCGATCCGCGCGAACTCGACGTGGTGGTGTCCACCGGCGAGCAGGTCACCATCGGCCTGCTGTGCATGGCGCTCATCAACATGGGCCTGAAGGCACGCAGCTACACCGGCCCGCAGGTCCGCATCCTGACCGACAGTTCCTTCACCAAGGCGCGCATCCTCAAGATCGACGAGGACCGCATGCGCAAGGATCTGGAAGAGGGCAGCGTGGTGGTGGTCGCCGGCTTCCAGGGCGTGGATGACGCCGGCAATCTGACGACGCTCGGTCGCGGCGGTTCGGACACCACGGGTGTCGCGCTGGCTGCCGCGCTGCGTGCGGACGAATGCCAGATCTATACGGACGTCGACGGCGTCTACACCACCGACCCGCGCATCGTGCCGGAGGCCCGCAAGCTCGACACCATCACTTTCGAGGAAATGCTCGAGATGGCGAGCCTGGGCTCCAAGGTGCTGCAGATCCGCTCGGTCGAGTTCGCCGGCAAGTACAAGGTCAGACTGCGGGTGCTTTCCAGCTTCCAGGACGAAGGCGAAGGCACGCTGATTACATTCGAGGACGATATCAAGATGGAACAACCGATCATTTCCGGCATCGCGTTCAACCGCGACGAAGCCAAGCTGACCGTGCTGGGCGTGCCCGATCGCCCCGGCATCGCCTACCAGATCCTGGGGCCGATCGCCGACGCCAACATCGACGTCGACATGATCATCCAGAACGTCAGCCATGACGGCACCACCGACTTTTCCTTCACCGTGCCGCGTGGCGAGCATGACCGCGCGCTCGGCATCCTCGAAGGCGTGAAGGCACACGTGGGCGCACGCGAGCTGCGTGGCGACCGTTCGATGGCCAAGGTGTCGGTGGTCGGCGTGGGCATGCGTTCGCACGTCGGCATCGCCAGCAAGATGTTCCGCACGCTGGCCGAAGAGGGCATCAACATCCAGATGATCTCCACCTCCGAGATCAAGATCTCGGTGGCCATCGACGAGAAGTACCTGGAGCTGGCCGTGCGCGTGCTGCACAAGGCTTTCGAGCTGGACCAGGTTCCGGCCTGAGCGTCACCTCACTCCGGAAAAGGCGGCCCTCGGGTCGCTTTTTTGTTGACCTCCGCTTGCTGCAAGGCCAGGCAAGGCCTAGGGGTTTTCTCGTACTTGTACGACAAGGCCGCACTGTTAAGGTGTCTTTACACAGACCCCCGCTGGCGAAGGGGGGCGGAGACAGGACAGGGAGTGTCATGAATCATCGTGAGGCGGCGGCGACGGGACGGCAACGGGACAGCCTGAGCAGCATGGCCGCACGCGAGCTGGCCGCTCGCATCGATGGCGGCAGCCTCAAGCCCGGCCAGCGCCTGGCGACCGAGCGCGAGCTGATGGCCGAGTTCGGGGTAAGCCGCACGGTGATCCGCGAGGCCATGTCAATGCTGCGCAGCTCCGGCCGGATCGCAACCCAGCAGGGGCGCGGAGCCTTCGTGCTGGGCTCGCCGGCGGCGATGGGCTTCGATCTGCCGGAGGCCGACGCAACCAGTTCGCGCGACGTGCTCTACATCATGGACATGCGCCTGGGGCTGGAGACAGAAGCTGCCGCGCTGGCCGCGGTCCACCGGCAGGAGTCCGATCTCGTCGCCTTGCGGGATACGTTGCGCAATATCGAACAGAGCCCCACGCATGTGCCCCGCCTCGATGTCGAGTTCCACCTTGCGGTGGCGCGTGCGACGGGCAACCCGTATTTCGTGAGGGTGCTGGACAGCATCACGCCGCTGATGGTGCCCCGCGTCCGCGTCGACCTGTTCGGCGCCGACGTAGCAGCGCGGCGCGCGGTGCTGCAGGCCGTTAACTTCGAGCACCAGCAAGTCTGCCGGGCCATCGAGCGGCGCGATGCCGAAGCGGCCCGCGCCGCCATGCGCCTGCACCTTGCCAACAGCCGCGAGCGGCTGGTTCGCCTGCTCGAGTTTGCCGGCGAGACGATCGCGGCCTGACCACCGCACTGTTCTCCTACTTTCCTGAAGTCCTACGGCCGCATCAGAGCCATCAGCCTTGCCCCGCGTGCGAGGGCGCGCTAAAACGGAAGCCCGTACGCCGCCCGGTTGCGCCCCATGCATGCACGCCTGTCCTCGCTCGCTCGCCCCGATCTCCTGAAGAACGCCGCCTTCGTTGGCGGAGAGTGGCTGCAGCGCGAAGATTCATTCGTCGTATCCGACCCGGCGACCGATACGCAGGTGGCGCGGGTCGCCAATGCTTCCGAGGCCGACGCCAGCGCTGCCATTGCGGCGGCACAGGCGGCCTTGCCCGCATGGCGTGATCTGCCGGCACGGGAACGTTCCGCGATCCTGCGGCGCTGGTACGAGTTGATCATCGCCAACCGCGACGACCTTGCGACCCTGATGACGGCCGAGCAGGGCAAGCCGCTGGCCGAGGCACGTGGCGAAGTCGGCTACGGTGCGGCCTTTGTCGAATGGTTCGCGGAAGAGGCACGCCGCATTGAAGGCGAGCTGATCGCCACTCCGCAGCGCGACCGCCGCCTGCTGGTGTTGCGGCAGCCGGTCGGCGTGTGCGCGGCGATCACCCCGTGGAATTTCCCGATCGCGATGCTGACGCGCAAAGCCGCCCCCGCGCTGGCCGCCGGCTGCACGGTGATCGCCAAGCCGGCCGAACAGACACCGCTATGCGCGCTCGCACTTGCGGTCCTCGCGCAGGAGGCCGGCATGCCTGCGGGCGTGCTCAACGTGCTGCCTGCCGACGCCGAGCGCTCGCTGGCGATCGGGAAGGTGCTGTGCGACAGCCCCGTGGTGCGTCACCTGTCCTTCACCGGCTCCACCGAAGTGGGGCGGATCCTCATGGCGCAATGTGCGCCCACCTTGAAGCGTCTGTCGCTGGAGCTGGGCGGGCACGCGCCCTTCATCGTCTTCGATGACGCCGACATCGACGCTGCGGTCGAAGGCGCCATCGTGTCCAAATATCGCAACGCGGGCCAGACCTGTGTCTGCGCCAACCGTTTCCTGGTGCACGCCAAGGTGCATGACCGTTTCGTCGACAGGCTGGTGCAACGGGTTGCCGGCATGAAGGTCGGCAACGGCTTCGACGACGGGGTCGAACTGGGGCCGCTGATCGACGACGCAGGGGTCGCGAAGGTAGAGCGGCACCTCGCCGACGCCTTGCAGCACGGCGCGCGATGCGTGACCGGCGGCCAGCGCATCGGCGGCCGCCTGTTCTCTCCGGCGGTGCTCACCGGCGTGACGCCGGAGATGCTGGTGTCGCGCGAGGAGACCTTCGGTCCCGTGGCGCCGGTGATGAAGTTCCATGACGACGCTGAGGCGATCCGTCTGGCCAATGCCAGCGAATTCGGACTCGCCGCCTACTTCTACAGCCGCGACATGGCGCGGGTGTGGCGCGTTGCGGAGGCGCTGGAATACGGCATGGTCGGCATCAACACCGGCTTCATCTCGCACGAGGTGGCGCCTTTCGGCGGCATCAAGCAGTCCGGTTTCGGACGCGAGGGGTCGCGGCACGGAATCGAGGAATATCTCGACATGAAATACCTGTGCCTGGCCGGGCTGGACGCGGGCTGAGGCCCCTACAGATGCCTGGCGGCTTCGCGGCGCGTGAGGCCGGACAAGGCCTCGCCGCGCGATGCGAGGTAGTGCCGCACCCAGTCCGGGTCATGCCGGGCGAATTGTCGTAGCGCCCAGCCCATTGCCTTGCGGATGAAGAAATCGCCGTGGCCGAGGTTGGCGTCCAAGGCGGCCTGCAGCCGGTTCCTGTCGGTGGCCGGCCCGTGGTGCAGGGCGTAGAGCAGGGCGCTGCGGCGTAGCCACAAGTTGTCATCGACGGCCCAGGCGTCCAGCGTCGGCAGCAGGGCAGGATGGCGGGCCGCAAGCTCGCCGACCACGCGCGTCGCCAGCGCATCCACGGTGTCCCACCAGGATCTTTGCGTGATCAGGTCGGCGACCGCTTGCAGATCCCCGGCTTCCAGGCGTGCGGCGTGGCGGATGAGCAGGTCACAACCGGCGTACTGGCACTCGCGTTCCGGGTATTGCCACAGGCCCTGCGCGATTGCGGTCAGCAGGGACGGCGCGGGGTTGCGGCCCAGCAAGGCGAACACCGGCTTCTGAAGTGCTGCACGCGCAGGCTTGGGAATGCCGAAGAACGCGAAGTGGCGCTTCATGTAGGCGGACATGGCCGCCGCGCGCGCCGCGTCGGCCGCCTGTTCCAGCGCGTGGCGAAGCTCCGTGGTGAAGGCTTGCGCCTCGCGGCTGGTGCTCAAGCAGCGACGTCGAGCGTTTGCAGCGCGACTGTGGCACCGGTGAGCGCGGGGTAGGGCGCGGTGATGATCCAGGTGGGAATCGCCGCGGTGTAGGCGGAGAAGCGCCCCTTGTCCTCGAAGCGGCTGCGGAAGGGCGAGGCGAGGAAGAACTCGCCCATCTTCGGCACGATGCCACCGCCGATGTAGATGCCGCCACGGGCGCCGAGGGTGACCGCCAGGTCCGACGCTGCGGTGCCGAGCAGGGCGCAGAACATGTTGCAGGTGTCTACGCACAGGGGGTCGCGCCCCTGCACGGCGGCCTCGCTGATCTCCGCGGCCTCGTCGAATGGCGTGGGGAGGCCACGCAGTTCGCCGAGTGCCGCATACAGGGCCAGCAGACCCGGGCCGGAGAGGGCGCGTTCCGCAGACACGTGGCCATACTGGCGGGCGAGGACGCGCACGGTGGCGGCCTCCTCGTCGGTACGCGTGGCGATGGTGACGTGACCTCCTTCGCCCGCGATCGGCACCCAGTCGTGACCGCACTTCAGCAGGCCGGACACGCCCAGCCCGGTACCGGCGCCGATGACGCCGATGGCGGCGCCGGCCATGGCCTGCCCGCCGCCGACCGCACGCTTCTCTTCGTCGGAGAGGTAGGGCAGCGACAGCGCCAGCGCGGTGAAGTCGTTGATGAAACGCATCGACTGCAGGCCGACCTTCTTGCGCTCGGCCTCGATCGAGAACGCCCAGGAGTGGTTGGTCATGCGGATGGCATCACCGCTGACCGGGTTGGCGATGCCGAAGGCGGCAGCGTAGGGCACGGGCAGGCCATGCCGTTTCAACCAGGCCTGGATGGCCTCCGCCGGGCCGGCGTGATCGGCGGCCGGCAGCGTGTCGATGTTGGAAAGCGCGGCGCCAGGGCCGGCGATGAAGGCAAAGCGCGCATTGGTGCCGCCGATGTCGCCCACCATGCGTGGGTAGGTGGCGGCGCCGGTGCGGGCGGTGTCAGGCAGTCCAGAAGACATGGCGTGAGGGATGCTCGTGCTGGATGAGGGCACGCACCGGGTACTCCGTCATCGGGCCACTGGCCAGTGCGGTGCCCAGCACCCGCCACTTGGCCTGTCCGGTGACGTGCAGGACGATATGGTGCGCATGGCGCAACCGGGCCGCCGTGAGGGTGAGCCGGTCGCGTGGCGGCTTGCTGGCCTCGACCGCGAGGCAGGGCTTGCCGGTGTCATGCAGTGCTGCGTCGAGTTGCGGGCTGCCGGGAAACAGCGATGCGGTGTGGCCGTCCTCACCCATGCCCAGCACGACGACATCGAAGGCGTCGTCCAGCGGTGCGAGCGCTTCGCAGGCGGCAGCTGCGCTGTCCTGCGGCGTGGCGGCGGGGTGGTAGAGCGGGATGAAGCGGGCCGCGGCGGCCGGCCCCTGCAGCAGATGCTGGCGGACGAGGCGCGCGTTGCTCTGCTCGTCGTCTTCACCCACCCAGCGCTCGTCGGCCAGCGTCACGTTGATGCCGGACCAGTCCAGCGGCTGGCGGGCCAGCTGCTCGAAGAAGCCGGTGGGCGTGCGGCCGCCGGATACCACCAGCGAAGCTTCGCCCCAGGCGATCAGGGCCTCGGACAGGCGCGTCGCGACGAAGCGCGCGAGCGCCAGGTCAAGCTCCTCGGCGCTGCTGTGATGATGGACTTGCAGGCTGGTACGCATGACGGTTTGTGTGGTGATCCGCGAAAGTTGTTCCGCTACGCGTTGCGCGACACTGCACAACGCGTGGTCTCCGGTTGTCTGTTTGTCCCGCTGTGTTGCTTCACGCCGTGTTGCTGCGCTGCTTCGCCGTGCTGCTTTGCTTTGTTATGGCCCGTGCAGCAGTGGCCTGTCCAGCCGCTGCTCAGCTTTCCTCGTGCCAGGATAGGCCTTCCCGGCCGACCAGCGCGCTGGATGCAGCCGGTCCCCAGGTGCCCGCGTTGTAGGGCTTGGGCTTGTCGGGCGAGGCAGCCCAGGCGTCGAGGATGGGCTCCACCCAGCGCCAGGCGGCCTCCTGCTCGTCGCGGCGCACGAACAGCGTCAGCTTGCCGCGCAGCGAATCCATCAGCAGGCGCTCGTAGGCTTCCAGCTGGCGGCGCTGGAAGGCTTCGCGGAAGTCCAGGTCGAGCGTCACCGGCTCGAGGTTCATGTCGTCGCCGGGTTCCTTGCCCATCATGTGCAGCTTGACCGTCTCGTAGGGCTGCATCTGGATCACCAGGCGATTGGTGTAGTTCTTCAACGCGCCGTGCGCAAAGATGGAGTGCGGCACGCTGCGGAAGTTGATGACGATCTCGGTCACCCGGTCCTGCATACACTTGCCGGTACGCAGGAAAAAGGGCACGCCGGCCCAGCGCCAGGAGTCGATCTCCGCCTTGATGGCGACGAAGGTCTCGGTGCGGCTGTCGGCAGGAATGCCTTCTTCCTGCAGGTAGCCCTTCACCGCCTGGCCGTCGATGACGCCGGCCTTGTACTGGCCGCGCACGGTGACCTGGGGCACTTCGGAGGCTGCGATGGGGCGCAGCGCGCGTAACACCTTCAGCTTCTCGTCACGCACGGCGTCCGGCGCGATGGAGGCGGGGGGTTCCATCGCCACGATGCACAGGGTCTGCAGGATGTGGTTCTGCACCATGTCGCGCAGCGCGCCGGTCTCGTTGTAGAACTCGCCGCGCGAGCCCACGCCGATGCGCTCGGCCACGGTGATCTGCACGTCGCGTATCCACTCGCGGCGCCACAGCGGCTCGAACAGGCTGTTGCCGAAGCGCAGCGCCATCAGGTTCTGCACCGGCTCTTTGCCGAGGTAGTGGTCGATACGGAAGATGTGGTCTTCCGCGAAGTGCGCGCCCACCTCGTCGTTGATCGCCTGCGAGGACGCGAGGTCGAAGCCCAGCGGCTTCTCCAGGATCACGCGGCTGCCCGGCGTGATCATGCCGTTGTCGGAGAGGTTGCGGCAGATGTCCGAGAACAGGTTGGGCGCGGTGGACAGGTAGAACACGCGCGGCGCCAGGCGCACTGCAAGCGCTTGCGACAGGGCGTTGAAACTATGTGCCTCGCGGGCGTCTACCGGTGCGTAGTCGATGCGTTGCGCGAACTCCGCCCACACGTCGTCCTTGAAGTCCTTGCCCAGGAAGTTGCGCGCCGCCTCGGTGGCCGTCGCCAGGTACTGGTCCCGGTCCAGCTTGCTGCGCGCGGTGCCGACGATGCGGGTGGCCGGGTCCAGCAGCTTGTAGACATGGAGGCGGTACAGCGAGGGCAGCAGCTTGCGCATCACCAGGTCGCCGGTGCCGCCAAAGATGACGATGTCAGGCGTGTTGGAGGTGTCGGGCATCGAGGCGGATCTCCGGAAAAGGACGGGTCGGCGGTATTTGCTGCACTGCCAGTATAGGGAGTAAAACTACAGTGCTGCAACGGGCGCTCAGGGTAAACATGTAGTCATGCTACATGCCGGGAAACCAGCGTTCAGCGCTGGAAAGCAGGATTGAATTGCCCGTAATGTCTCTTATGTTGTTGATGTTAATGACATGGTGCCGGCTGCGGACTTCCATGAATACGCTTCAGGGTTGATACATCTTGCGGGTGATGTGTAGCAATACTACACTCACGCAAAATCTCCTGAATCTGCTTTCAGCGAAAAGTCTGCGCGCACGGCGGTCGCCAACCGTTTCTTCGCCGAGTTCCTCATGAGCCTGAATCCTGAACTTGAAGCCGTCACCGAGCGCATCCGTGCCCGCAGCAAGGAGCGCCGCGCACGTTATCTGGCACGCCTGGATGCCGCGATTCCCGGGTCGCCCTACCGCGGCCAGATTTCCTGTACCAACCTGGCGCACGCCTTTGCTGCCAGCCCCGAGGACGACAAGCTGCGCATCAAGGTGATGAAGGCGCCCAACCTTGGCATCGTCACCGCGTACAACGACATGCTGTCGGCGCACCAGCCCTACGGTACGTACCCGGACATCATCAAGGCCGCGGCGCGCGCGGCAGGCGCCACGGCGCAGGTGGCCGGCGGCGTGCCGGCGATGTGCGACGGCGTCACGCAGGGTCAGGCCGGCATGGAACTGTCGCTGTTCTCGCGCGACACCATCGCCATGGCGACCGCGATCGCCATGTCGCACAACATGTTTGACGCCGGGCTGTGCCTGGGCATCTGCGACAAGATCGTCCCCGGTCTGCTGATCGGCGCGCTGCGTTTCGCGCATCTGCCTTTCATCTTCGTGCCGGCCGGGCCCATGCCCACCGGCATCTCCAATGACGAGAAGGCCAAGACGCGGCAACTCTATGCCGCTGGCAAGGTGGGACAGGACGCTTTGCTGGAGAGCGAGGCGAAGTCCTACCACGCGCCTGGAACCTGCACCTTCTACGGCACTGCCAACAGCAACCAGATGCTGATGGAAGTGATGGGCCTGCACCTGCCCGGCGCTGCCTTCATTCCCCCTGGTACCCCGTTGCGCGAGGTATTGACGCGTGCCGCCGCGGCGCGTGCGGTGGAGATCACGGCGGAAGGTAGCGCCTTCACGCCGATCGGTCGCGTCGTCGACGAGCGGGCGATCGCCAACGGCATCGTCGGCCTGCTCGCCACCGGCGGCAGCACCAATCACACCCTGCACCTGGTGGCGATCGCGCGCGCGGCCGGCATCATCATCGACTGGGGCGACTTCGAGGCCCTGTCGCATGTGGTGCCCCTGCTGGCCAAGGTGTATCCGAACGGCAGCGCCGACGTGAACCACTTCCACAATGCCGGCGGCATGTCCTTCCTGATCCGCGAACTACTGGGCGCGGGGCTGCTTCACGGTGACACGCTGACCGTCGCAGGCGAGGGGCTGCACCACTACACCAGGCTGCCGCAACTGGTCGACGGCCAGCTGCAGTGGGGCGATGCCCCGGCTGTCAGCGGCGACGAGACGGTACTGGCGCCGCTGCCCAAGGCTTTCGCCCCGGATGGTGGCCTGCGCCTGCTGCAGGGCAACCTCGGCCGCGCGGTCATCAAGGTGTCCGCCGTGAAGCCGCAGCACCGCGTGATCCGTGCGCCGGCCGTCGTGGTGGAAAGCCAGGACGACCTGATCGCCGCCTACAAGGCCGGCAAACTGGAGCGCGACTTCGTGGCGGTGCTGCGCTTCCAGGGGCCGCGTGCCAATGGCATGCCGGAACTGCACAAGCTGACGCCGACGCTGGCCAACCTGCAGGACAAGGGCTTCAAGGTCGCGCTGGTGACCGACGGGCGCATGTCCGGTGCGTCCGGCAAGGTAGCCGCGGCCATCCACGTCACGCCCGAAGCGGCCTGCGGTGGTCCGCTGGCGCGCGTGCGCGACGGCGACATGGTGGTACTCGACGCCGACACCGGCAGCCTGCAACTGGAAGTCGACGCGGCCGAGTTCGAAGCGCGTGAGCCGGCCCGCTTCGACATCCAGGCGCCGCAATACGGATTGGGTCGGGAGCTGTTCGGCAACATGCGCCACGCCGTCGGCCCGGCGGAAGAGGGCGCCAGCTTCCTGTCGCTGGAGGACTGAGCCGGCGCGCTACACCGGACGGTGCCGGCGCGCCATTTGCGCGCGGTGTCGCACAGCAGTTTGAACAGAAGAGAACACGGGATTCCCGGCGGCACTCCCCCGTCGCCGGCAAACGCGCGCCACAGGGCGCGCGGCTCAACAACACCGGCTGGAGCCGGGACGGTTGTGTGGCGGGCGCTGGCGCCCTCCGCACTGGAATGAAAGACCGTGCGCAAGCATGGATGCGGCAAGGAGGCCGCGTTTCGATCCCGAAGGAGAGGTGACAAATGTTCAAGCTGAAACTGGCCGCCATTGCGGTGGCGACCCTGGGCATGCACGCGGCGGGCGCCGCCGAGGTGGAGGTGCTGCACTGGTGGACATCCGGTGGTGAAGCGAAGTCGGCTGCCGAGCTGAAGAAGATGGTCGAGGCTCGTGGCAACAAGTGGAAGGACTTCGCCGTGGCCGGCGGTGGCGGCGAGAACGCGATGACCGTGCTGAAGAGCCGTGTCGTCTCCGGCAAGGCGCCGACCGCGGCGCAGGTGAAGGGCCCCAGCATCCAGGAATGGGGGGCGGAGGGCGTGCTCGCCAATCTCGACGGCACCGCCAAGGCCAACAACTGGGACGGTCTGCTGCCCGGGGTGGTTGCGAACGTCATGAAGTACAAGGGCAGCTACGTCGCAGTGCCGGTCAATGTGCACCGGGTCAACTGGATGTGGGTGAACCCGGAAGTGTTCAAGAAGGCCGGCGCCGAAGTGCCGAAGACCTGGGCCGATTTCCCGGCCGCCGCCGAGAAGCTGCAGAAGGCAGGCTTCGTGCCGGTGGCGCACGGTGGCCAGCCCTGGCAGGACTTCACCGTTTTCGAGTCCATCGTGCTGGGCGTGGGCGGTGCCAAGTTCTACGAGGACAGCATGGTCAAGCTGGACCCGAAGGCGCTGAGCAGCCCGACGATGGAAAAGGTGTTCGACACCTTCCGCAGCGTGCGTAAGTACATCGACAAGGACGCCGCCAACCGAGACTGGAACCTTGCCACCGCGATGATCATCAACGGCAAAGCCGGCATGCAGTTCATGGGTGACTGGGCCAAGGGCGAGTTCACCGCCGCCGGCAAGGTGCCTGGCAAGGACTACCTGTGCCTGCCCGCGCCGGGCACCGAGAAATCCTTCACCTTCAACATCGACAGCTTCATCGTCTTCAAGCAGCAGGCGGCGGACGCGCCGAAGGCGCAGTCCGACTTCGCGGCCGCGGTGATGAGCCCCGAGTTCCAGGAGGTGTTCAACCTGAACAAGGGTTCCATCCCGGTGCGCAGCGGTGTGTCGATGGCCAAGTTCGACGATTGCGCCAAGACTTCCGCCAAGGACTTCACCGACACCGCGAAGGGCGGCGGGCTGGTTCCCTCGATCGCGCACCAGATGGCGGTGCCGGCCTCCACCTCCGGTGCCATGCAGGACGTGGTGACCAGTTTCTTCAACTCGAACCAGGCGTCGAAGGACGCCGTGGCGAAGCTGGCGGCCGCAGCGAAGACCAAGTGAGCTGACGGGCCGCCCGGTGCGGCCCGTCTTCCTGTTCTTTCCTGAGTCTTTGCGGGTTGTGGGGGTGGCGTGCCGGTGCGCTCCACCTCCTGTCCTGCCGGAGTTTTCCTGTCATGTCCCAAGCTCAAACCCTGGGCCCCGCCAGCAGTCGCGGGAGCTGGGCGGATGCGGTCGAGCGGGCTTTGCCCAAGATCGTCGTCGCGCCCAGTTTCGTCGCCTGTGTGGTGTTTTTCTACGGCTTCATCATCTGGACCGCGGTCCTGTCGATGACGCCTTCGCGGCTGCTGCCGCGTTACGAATTCGATGGCGTCCAGCGCTACGTCGAACTGTTCGGCAACGACCGCTGGTGGCTGGCGCTGCAGAACCTCGCTGTGTTCGGCGGGCTGTTCATCCTCGCCTGCCTGGCCATGGGCTTGTTGCTGGCCATCCTGCTCGACCAGAAGATCCGTGCGGAGGGTTTCATCCGCGCGGTGTTCCTGTACCCGCTGGCACTCTCCTTCATCGTCACCGGCACGGCCTGGAAGTGGATTCTCGATCCCTCCATCGGCCTGCAGAAAGTGGTGAACGACCTCGGCTTCACCAGCTTCGTCTTCGACTGGATCAAGGACCCGGACATGGTGATCTACACCGTGGTCATCGCCGGTATCTGGCAGTCGTCCGGTTTCGTCATGGCGCTGTTCCTCGCCGGCCTGCGGGGCATCGACGACTCCATCATCAAGGCCGCGCGCATCGACGGTGCGAGCATGCCGATGATCTACCGCCGCATCATCCTGCCCTCGTTGCGGCCGGTGTTCTTCTCCAGCTTCATGATCCTCGCGCACATCGCCATCAAGAGCTTCGACCTCGTGATGGCGTTGACCGGCGGCGGCCCCGGCTTCGCGTCCGACCTGCCGGCGACCTTCATGTACACCTACGCCTTCACGCGCAACCAGATCGGTCTCGGCGCGGCCTCGGCCATCGTGATGCTGATGATCGTGGTGTCCATCATCGTGCCCTTCATGTACTCGGAGCTGAGGAGGGCGCGCCATGGATGAGAGAAGACTGACGCCGTGGCGCGTCACGGTGTACGCGCTGTTGCTCTACTGCGTGCTGTACTACCTGCTGCCACTCACTGTGATGCTGTTCAACAGCATCAAGGATCTGGACGAGCTGAAGGCCGGCAGCATCATGGCCTTCCCGAGCAAGATCACTTTCGAGCCCTGGGTGAAAGCCTGGAGCAGCGCCTGCACCGGTATCACCTGCGAAGGACTAAGCGGGTACTTCTGGAATTCGATGAGCTTCGTCGTGCCGGCGGTGCTGATCTCCACGCTGATCGGTGCCTTCAACGGCTACGTGCTGACGATGTGGCGTTTCAAGGGCGCGGACGCCTTCTTCATGCTACTGATGCTCGGCTGCTTCATCCCCTTCCAGGCGATCCTGCTGCCCATGGCGCAGACGCTGGGCGTGCTGGGCATCGCCAACACCACGGCGGGGCTGATCTTCGTGCACGTCGTGTATGGCCTGGCCTTCACCACGCTGTTCTTCCGCAACTACTACGTGACCATCCCCTACGAGATGATCGCCGCGGCACGCATCGACGGCGCGGGCTTCATGCTGATCTTCCGTCGCATCGTGCTGCCCTTGTCGGGGCCGATCATCGTGGTGACGGTCATCTGGCAATTCACGCAGATCTGGAACGACTTCCTGTTCGGTGTCGTGTTCTCCAGTGGTGAGCGCCAGCCGATCACGGTGGCGCTGAACAACCTCGTCAATACCTCCACCGGCGTCAAGGAATACAACGTGGACATGGCCGCAGCGGTGATCGCCGCGCTGCCCACGCTGTTCGTCTACGTCGTCGCAGGCAAATACTTCGTGCGCGGGCTGACGGCCGGCGCCGTCAAAGGCTGAACAACATGGGTGCATTGTCCATTCGCAAGGTCCGCAAATCCTATGCGGGCCTGGAGATCCTGAAGGGGATCGACCTCGAGATCGCCAAGGGCGAGTTCCTCATCCTCGTCGGCCCGTCCGGCTGCGGCAAGTCGACGCTGCTGTCGATGATCGCCGGGCTGGACGACGTGACCTCAGGCGACATCCACATCGGCGACCGCCGGGTGAACGACCTGTCGCCGAAGGACCGCGACATCGCCATGGTGTTCCAGTCCTACGCGCTGTACCCCGGCATGACGGTGCGCGAGAACATTTCCTTCGGCCTGGAGATCCGCAAGGTGCCGCAGGCGGAACGCGACGCCACGGTGGATCGCGTCGCGCAGATCCTGCAGATCGGCCACCTGCTGGACCGGCGTCCGGCGCAACTGTCCGGCGGCCAACGCCAGCGCGTGGCGATGGGCCGCGCGATTGCGCGCAACCCCACGCTGTTCCTGTTCGACGAGCCGCTGTCCAATCTCGACGCCAAGCTGCGCGTCGAGATGCGCACCGAGATCAAACAACTGCATCAGCGCCTCGGCACCACCATCGTCTACGTGACGCACGACCAGATCGAGGCGATGACGCTGGGCGACAAGATCGCGGTGATGAAGGCCGGCGAGCTGCAGCAGTTCGGCACGCCGAACGAGATCTACCGCAACCCGGCCAACCTGTTCGTGGCGGGGTTCATGGGTTCGCCGTCGATGAACTTCATCAAGGCCAGGGTGCAGCAGCAGGGCACGGGTTTCGCCCTGGCGCTGGAGAGTCGCGGCAAGCCGTTCACGGTGCCGGCGGTGAACGGCGACGGCCTGGGCGCCTACCTGGACCGCGAGATCATCTTCGGCATCCGGCCCGAGCAGATCACCGAAGTGGTCGACAGCCACGGCCCCAACCCGCATGTCATCCGCCAGACGCTGGACGTGGAGCTGACCGAACCGACCGGGCCGGACACGCTGATGCTGGTGAACATCAACGGCGCGCGCGTCACGGCGCGGGTCTGCCCGGACTTCGCGAAGAAGGCCGGCGAGCAGATGGAGCTGATGTTCGACCTCACCAAGTCGGTGTACTTCGACCCGAAGACGGAGCGGCGCATCCAGTGAGCGCTGCCGATCGACCAAGCATCATGAGCCGCACATCCTCCGTCCTGCGCACCGACCATCCAGACGGCCCCCGCCTGCTGGCCGACATCGGTGCGACCAATGCGCGCTTCGCACTGGAGTTTGCGCCGGGGCGCATCGAGCAGATCGAGGTGCTGGCCTGCGACGACTTCCGCAGCGTGGAGGCGGTGGTGCGTGCCTACCTGTCGCGCGTGCAGGTGGCCGGGGACACGCAAGGCATCCGCCACGCGGCGATCGCGATTGCCAATCCCATCGATGGCGACCTGGTGCGCATGACCAATCGCGACTGGTCCTTCTCCATCGAGACCACGCGCATCGCGCTGCAGCTGGACACCCTGCTGGTGGTGAATGACTTCACCGCGCTGGCGATGGCGATTCCGCGGCTGGACGATGCGCAGCGCCTGAAGATCGGCGGCGGTGCCGCGCGCGAGAACGCGGTGATCGGCCTGCTCGGCCCCGGTACCGGCCTGGGAGTGTCGGGCCTGATTCCGACCGAGGACCGCTGGATCACGCTGGGCAGCGAAGGGGGCCACGTCAGCTTCGCCCCCTGCGACGAGCGCGAGCTGTTCGTGCTGCAGCACACCTGGCGCCGCTACCCGCATGTGTCGGCGGAGCGCCTGGTGTCCGGCCCGGGCATCGAGCTGACTTACCAGGCGCTGGCGGCGCGGGCAGGGCAGCCCGCGGCCACCCTCACCACGCCACAGATCGTCGATGCCGCGCTGGCCGGCAGCGATGCGCTGTGCGTCGAAACGGTGGAGTGCTTCTGCGCCATGCTCGGCACGGTGGCCGCCAACGTGGCGATGACACTGGGGGCCTTCGGCGGCATCTACATCGGTGGCGGCATCGTGCCGCGCCTGGGTGAGCTGTTCGCACGCTCGCCGTTCCGCGCCCGCTTCGAGGCCAAGGGGCGCTTCTCGGACTACATGGCACGCATTCCCAGCTACCTGATTACCGCGCCGTACCCGGCCTTCCTCGGCGTGTCGGCCATCCTCGCCGAAGCCTTGCGGGGGGCCGGCGGGCGCAGCGAAAGCAGCCCGCTGCTGGACAGCGTGCGGGCCGCGCTGGAGCGGCTGTCACGCGCCGAACAGCAAGTGGCCGAGCTGGTGCTGGCGCGGCCGCGTGCGGTGCTGGGCGACCCGGTGGGGGAGATTGCGCGGCAGGCGGCGGTCAGCCAGCCGACGGTGATCCGCTTCTGTCGTTCGCTGGGCTTCCAGGGTCTGTCCGACTTCAAGCTGAAGCTGGCGTCCGGCCTGACCGGCACCGTACCCATACGGCATAGCCAGGTGCGCCACGGCGACACCGCGCCGGACATCAGCGCCAAGGTGCTGGACAACACCGCCAGCGCCATCCTGCGTCTGCGCGACAGCCTCAACACGGCGGCCGTGGCCGAGGCCACCGAGCTGTTGCGCACCGCGCGGCGCATCGAGTTCTACGGCATGGGCAACAGCAGCGTGGTGGCGATGGACGGGCAGCACAAGTTCTTCCGCTTCCGCATCCCGACCGCGGCCTATCCCGACCCGACCATGCAGCAGCTCGCGGCCGGCCTGCTGGGGCCGGGCGACGTGGCGGTGGTGGTGTCCAGCCGGGGGCGGTTGCCGGAACTGGTGGCCGCCGCGGACGCCGCGCTGAATGCCGGCGCCAAGGTCATCGCCATCACGGCCAGCCAGAGTCCGTTGGCGCGGCGTGCCAGTGTGTGCATCCCGGTGGACCACAGCGAGGATGGCGCGGAGTTCATCGCGATGATCTCGCGCATCCTCCACCTGCTGGTCATCGACGTGCTGGCAGTGGGGGTGGCGGTGGGGCGTGCGAGCCCCGAGCAGATCCAGGCCTGGGCGCGCGCGCTGGACGAGGAGGGCGTGCGCCCGCTGCCGGAAGGCGATGGCGGGCGGCACCGCATTTCGCACCTGGGGTGATGCGGCGAGGCTCATGGAGCCTCAGCCGCGATGCCGTGCCAGCGGCTGCACTCAGGCGCGCTTGTGCGCTTCCGTGATGGTCCAGCGGTAGATCGTGGAATTGCCGACGCGCTCGGTGCGTTCCGGCGGCCACTGCGAGCCCATGCTGAAGTCGTGCGAGACGACGCGCGTGCCGACTTTCAGCTGCTTCCACAGCTGAGGGCGTAGACGCTGGTTGACCGAATCCAGCAGGTACAGTGTGACGACCGTGGCCGGCGAGAAGTCGCTCTTGAAGAGGTCCGCCTGCATGAACTTCACGCGATCGGTCACGCCCTGTGTCTTGGCGTAGGCCTGGGCTTCCTTGATGCGGTCGGGATCGAGATCGATGCCCACGCCGCGTGCGCCGCGCTCCTTGGCCGCGGTGCTGACGATGCGGCCATCGCCACAGCCCAGGTCGTAGAGGAGGTCGTCCTTCGTCACCTCACCCATCTCCAGCATCTTCTGCACCACCGGCATCGGCGTCGGCACGTAGGGCACGTCGAGCTTCCCCTCCGGCCCGAACTGGGCCAGCGCACGGCCGCTGGCCATGGCGGCGAACAGCGCCGTGGCTCCAGTGACGATGAAGTTGCGACGGGCAGGCTGCAGGATCAACGACGGCGTTTGCGATGACGTTTCCATGACGGGCTCCTCGTGGTGGAAGGGAACGCAGGTGAGAACGCGGTTGGAGAGTCGTTCCGGATCTTTCAGGATTGCTGGGCGGAAGTGGCAGGCTGCGCCGATGGCAATGGCGGTCGCATGAACACCACCAGCAGCACGCCGACCGCCAGCACCGCCACGCCTATCCACGCGGCATTCAGGCC
The DNA here is from genome assembly GCF_036017065.1 of Uliginosibacterium sp. H1. Taxonomy (NCBI): domain Bacteria; kingdom Pseudomonadati; phylum Pseudomonadota; class Betaproteobacteria; order Rhodocyclales; family Zoogloeaceae; genus Uliginosibacterium; species Uliginosibacterium sp. H1. The sequence continues at coordinate 1,831,080 of NZ_JAYXHR010000001.1, read as the reverse complement.
GCCGAGCGACTGGCTGTACACGTAGGACAGGCTGGACCACAGCATGTAGGCGCAGACGGCGCAGAAGATGGCGGGCAGCAGCGGGTACAGCGGCACGCTGAAGGGACGCGGCGTGTGCGGCTCGCGACGGCGCAACACGAACAGCGCGATGCCGGAGAGCAGGAAGAACAGCCAGAACACCGGCGAGGTGAACTCCACCATGGCGCGGAAGCCGCCGCCGACGAATCCGCCCAGCGCGATGAGCAGCAGGGCGGCCAGGCTCTGCACCCGTAGCGCCACGGCAGGCGTGTTGCGCGCGGCATCCCATTCCCCCAGTCGTGCGAGCAGCGGCCAGTCCTGGCCGCAGGCGTAGCTGGTGCGGGCGCCGACGATCATCGTGGCGTTCATCGAGGTCAGCGCGGCGATTGCCACCAGCACCGATATGACCGTGCTGCCGGTCGGGCCGAAGGCGCGTGCCAGCAGGTCGGCCGCGATCGCGTTGGAGGCCGCCATGCCTGCGATGCCCAGCCCCTTCCAGTAGGCCCAGGCCACCAGCAGGTAGAGCAGGGTGATGATGAATATGGACAGCACCAGGGCGCGCACCATGTTGCGACGCTGGTCGCGCAGTTCCGCGCTGATGTAGGCCGCTTCGTTCCAGCCGCCGTAGGTGAGCAGCACGAACACCATGGCGAGGCCGAAGCCGGACAGCGAGGGTGCGGCAGCCGGCCCGGCTTCCGCCGCGCGTGGCGTCAGGCTGCCGTCGCCGACCAGGAACAGGCCGGCGATGACGATCAGCAGCAGGCCGCCGACCTCGACGGCGGTGAGCAGGACCTGCGCGGTGCTGCTGGTCTTGATGCCGCGCAGGTTGGCCCAGGTCAGCACCCCCACGGCGGCGGCGGCGTAGACGGCAGAATTCCAGCCCGGCGTCAGGGCGGTGAGTGGCACGACGCTGGCGAGGTAGTCGCCGAACACGAAGCCCAGCAGGGCGATGGAACCGGTGGTGATGACCGAGAAGCGCGCCCAGGCGAACACCAGCGACAGCGGCCGGCCGAAGGCACGCCGCAGGAAGTGGTAGTCGCCACCGGCATGCGGGTAGGCCGTGGCCAGTTCGGCATAGCACAGCGCGCCGATGAGGGAGATGAGGCCGCCGAGCAGCCAGGCGCCGAACATCCAGGGCGCGCTGCCGGTCATGCCGGCCACCAGGGCGGGGGCCTTGAAGATGCCGGCACCGATGACGATGCCGACGATGATGGCGATGGCCTCGTGGAGGCCGAGGACCGCGCGTGGCCCGGCGGGTGCATGGGCGGTGGAGAAAGCGGGATCGGTTGCTGCCAAGTTGCCTGCTGCGGGTCCATTGCCCATCGCCAACGCTCCTGGTGGTTACCTGATTGTTATAGCGGCTTTACGGATTCCTGCGATGCGAAAGGGATGTCGCCGGATGGGCCGGCGCCATTCCCGAGGGAACTAACACGCTGCTGACCTATCCTGAAACGAAGAGGTTCCCTGAACCGGAGAGCCCCCTTCCAGGAGAAAGACAGAATGTCCCAGACCAAGACAAATCAACAGCCCGGCCCGGCGCCGGAGGCTGCGAACGACGCGGAGCGCCCGACGGTGATCGGTGACTTCGGGCAGGACGATGCCTTCGCGACCGAAAGCAATCCGGATGGCCTGCGCTATGGCGAGAAGCGTCACAAGCCCGGCGAGCTGGGCATCCAGCCGCCGGCAGACGAGGAAGACGAGCCGCCCATCTCGGTAGGCACCAGCGACGGCAGTTGAGGGCGCACTGGCCGTGGCCGGCGCGCAGTCCGGCTCAGGCCGGCTTGCCGGCGGGTCGGTGCAGCACGAACGGCGGCAGGGACCGGCTGAGCAGGAAGCTGGCCAGCGCGATCAGCGCGCAGGCGAGGAAGGCGTAGTGCACGCCGGCGATCAGCCCGTCGCGGGCCTGGTCCAGCAGCGCCTGCGGCACGAAGCCGAGTTGCTGCCCCAGCGTCTGCAAGGCCGCCTGGTCTTCGCCGCGGATGAGGATCTGCGGCGTGGCCAGCAGGCGGGCGACCTCGGCATGGCTCACGCCGGCCTGCGCCAGCGCGGCGGTGATGCGATTGCTGTAGGTCAGGTGCACCAGTACGCCGGCCAGGCTGGCGCCCAGCATGCTGCCGAGCATGCGGGTGGTCTGGATCAGCGCCGACGAGATGCCCAGGTCGCGCGCCTCCACCACCGTCTGGATGTGCAGGGTGAGGTTGGGCAGCTGGAAACCCAGCGCCAGGCCGCACATGGCGAAGGCCAGCATGCTCAGGGCCTGCGGGCTGTCGGCACGGATCAGGTTGAGCAGCAGGCAGCCCACCATCAGCAGCAACAGGCCCCAGCCGATCAGGCGTTCCGGTTTCTGCAGGCGGGGCAGCAGGCGGCCGTTGGCGATGCTGCCGACCGTGATGAACACCAGCAGCGGCGTTACCACCAGCCCCGCGGCCTTCGGTGACAGCCCGAAGCCGCCCTGCAGCAGCAGCGGCGCGTAGAACACCAGCACGAACATCATCAGCCCGGTCATCATGCCCAGCAGGCTCAGCTGGCGCACCGCACGGTTTGAGAACAGCCGCGCCGGGATGATGGGGAAGCGCGAGCCCATCTGGTGACGGACGAACAGCACGCCGACCACGATGGCCGCCAGTGCCAGGCCCAGGAACAACGGGCTGGTGAAGCCGATGGTCGGCCCTTCCTCGGTGGCCAGCAGCAGCGTGCATACGCCGACGGCCAGCAGGATGGCGCCCACCCAGTCGATGCTGCGGTCCTCGCCCTCGTGATGGACGATCTGCGGCAGGTAGCGCCACACGACGGGGATCGCCAGCGCGGCGATCGGCACGTTCACGTAGAACACGCTGCGCCAGCCCAGGTGCTCGGTCATCCAGCCACCCAGCGCCGGGCCGATGGCGGTGGAGATGCCGAAGGTGGCAGACAGCATGGCCTGCCAGCGCACACGTTGCAGGCGGTCGGGAAACAGGTCGCTGATGCAGGCGAAGGCGACGCCGGTCAGCATGCCGCCGCCCACGCCCTGCAGACCGCGCGCCAGCACCAGCTGCAGCATGCTGTCGGCCATGCCGCACAGCACCGAGGCCAGGGTGAAGATGATGACGGACGCCATGACGAATGGCTTGCGGCCGTAGAGGTCGCCCAGCCGTCCGGAGATGGGGATCAGCACCGCGTTGGTCATGAGATAGGCGGAGGCGATCCACGGGTACAGCTCGAAGCCCTGCAGCTCGGCGACGATGCGCGGCAGGGCGGTGCCCACCACCGTGGAGTCCACGGCGATCAGCATGATGACCAGGCAGATGCCGATCATCGCCAGCAGGGAGTGGCGGAGGGTGCGCGGGGCGGCGTTCATGGTGCGCGGTCCTTCAGGACGTCGCGCAGCGGAGCCAGCGCGGCAATCAGGGCGCGACGTTGCTCGGTATCCAGCGCTGCCAGCAGGCTGCGGGAATTGTCCTCGAGCGCTGCGTCGACGCGCTGCGCCTGCGCCAGGCCGGCGTCGGTGAGCGTCAGGCGCACGCTGCGCCGGTCCGTGGCGCTGGGCGCTTTCTGCACGAAGCCTTCTTCCACCAGGCCGTCGACGGCACGGCTGATCCAGCTCTTCTCCAGGCCGGTGATGCGCACCAGATCGGTGGGCGTCAAGGCCCCCTTGCGCATCAGCACGATGAGCAGGCGGTTGGGGGTCAGCGAACCGAGGCCGAGCAGCAGGCGTCGCTGCGAGACTTCGAAAAGGATCATCGTTTCGCGCAACAGTGCGCTATCGGGCTGGCGGGGCATTCGGGGCAGATCATGTGCTTCTGGAGCCGGCCATGCTACGCAATATGGTTGCGTAAAGCAACTATAAAGTTGCTATAAGAAACCAAAGTGGCGCTTGAGCCAGGGATTCATGGAGGGACTTCAGGAAAGAAAAAGGGCCTTGAAGCGAGGCTTCAAGGCCCTTTGCGGGCTTGCTGCAGCAGCGGGATTCAGGCGTCGATGGCGTGCAGCCTCAGTGTTTCCAGCGGAATCAGGTCCAGCACGTCTTCATGCGTGCCGGCCAGTACCACCGCCGGGGCCACGCCGGCTTCCCACGCTTCCAGCCAGCGCGCCGCACACAGGCACCAGCGGTCACCGGGCTGCAGGCCGGCGAAGCGATATTCCGGCCGTGGCGTGCTGAGGTCATTGCCACAGGCCGCGCTGAAGGCGAGGAATTCCTCGTTGGTCTTCACGCAGACGATGTGGCGGCCGAGGTCGGCCGGGTCCGAGTCGCAACAGCCGTTGCGCTGGAAGCCGGTCAGCGGGGCGTAGCTGCAGGCGAGCAGCGGCCCGCCGAGAACATTGCGCTGAGTGGTCAGCTCGATCATTGCCGTCCCCGGTGAGCCCGTTACTTGGTACGGCCGTAGGTGTCCTCGAAGCGCACGATGTCGTCCTCGCCGAGGTAGGAGCCGGACTGCACCTCGATGATCTCCAGCGGCACCTTGCCCGGATTGGCCAGACGGTGCGTCGTGCCCAGCGGGATGTAGGTGGACTGGTTCTCCGACAGCAGCAGGACGTTGTCGCCATTGGTGACTTCGGCGGTGCCGCTGACGACGATCCAGTGCTCGGCGCGGTGATGGTGCATCTGCAGGGACAGCTTGGCGCCCGGATTCACGACGATGCGCTTGACCTGGAAGCGCTCGCCCATGTCGATGCTGTCGTACCAGCCCCAGGGGCGATACACCTTGCGGTGGCTCTGGGCCAGCGGGCGGCCGCTGGCCTTGATGCGGTTGACGATCTTCTTCACGTCCTGCGTGTGGTCCTTGTGAGCCACCAGCACGGCGTCCGGGGTCTCCACCACGATGGTGTCCTTGATGCCCAGGGTGGCCACCACGCGGCTCTCGGCGAACACCAGGCTGTCCTGGGTGTCTTCCAGCAGCGCTTCGCCGCGCGCCACGTTGCCGGCCTCATCCTTGTCGCAGACTTGCCACAGCGCGTCCCACGCACCGACGTCGCTCCAGCCGGCGGACAGCGGCACGACCACGGCGGCGCCCAGTTCCGGCGCCTGGCCGATCTTCTCCATCACGGCATAGTCGATGGAGTCCGACGGGCAGGCCGCGAAGGCTTCGCGATCGACGCGGACGAAGTCCAGATCCTTCTTGGCGAGATCGACGGCCTTCGCACAGGCGGCCGACATGCCCGGGTTGAAGCGCGCCAGCGCACGCTGCCAGACCGATGCCTTCATCATGAACAGGCCGCTGTTCCACAGGTATTCGCCACTGGCGACGTAGTGGGCGGCACGCTCGGCATCCGGCTTCTCGACGAAGGCGGCAAGGCCGCGGGCGGTCGCCGCGCGGCCGAAGGGGCCGCCGATGCGCAGGTAGCCGTAGCCGGTCTCGGGGCGATCCGGAACGATGCCGAAGGTCACCAGCGCGCCATCGTTGGCCAACGCATAGCCTTCTTCCAGCGCCTTGCGGAAGGCCGCGGCATCGCGGATCACGTGGTCCGACGGCATGACCAGCAGTACCGGGTCCTCACCGCCATGGCGCGCGGCCAGGGCCGCCAGCTCCATGGCGGGCGCGGTGTTGCGGCCGATCGGCTCTAGCACGATGGCACCACCGGACAGGCCGCACTGGCGCAGTTGCTCGGCAATGATGAAACGGTATTCCTCGTTGGTCACGACGATGGGCTTGGCCACCGTCATCGGCAGGCCGTCGAGGCGGCGCGCCGTGGCTTGCAGCAGGGTGTCCTTTTCGACCAGCGCCAGCAGCTGCTTGGGATAGGTTTCGCGGGAGGCAGGCCACAGGCGGGTGCCGGAACCACCGGAGAGGATCACGGGTTGCAGGGACATGATGTACTTCCTGAAAACGAGGGAAGGGGGGAATTCTTTTTTGTGTGTTGTTGGTTGTAGTGACGGCAGCGCTGCCGCATCTGTCAGTCCGGGTAGCCTGCCGGGTTCTGGCTCTGCCAGTTCCAGGCGTCACGGCACATGGCATCCAGCCCCAGGCTGGCACGCCAGCCCAGTTCCTGTTCGGCCAGTGCCGGTTCGGCGTAACACTGGGCAACGTCGCCCGGGCGACGCGCGACGAGTTCGTAAGGCACCGGGCGGCCACTGGCGGCCTCGAAGGCCTTCACCACTTCCAGCACCGAGTAGCCGCGGCCCGTGCCCAGATTGACCGTGAGGACGCCGCTGCGTTCCGCCAGGCGCCTGAGTGCCGCGACGTGGCCCCGGGCCAGGTCGACGACGTGGATGTAGTCCCGCACGCCGGTGCCGTCCGGCGTGGCGTAGTCGCTGCCGAACACGCTCAGCCGGGCACGCTTGCCGACGGCCACCTGCGACACGAAG
>NZ_JAYXHR010000001.1:1311322-1824697 GCF_036017065.1 Uliginosibacterium sp. H1 | reverse complement strand
GCAGGGCGACCCGCCAGTCCTTGTCGGCGACGGCCAGGTCGCCGAGGACGAACTCGGTCATCCACTTGGTGCGGCCGTACGGATTGGTCGGGCCGGTCGGGAAGTCCTCGCGGATCGGCACGCTGGCCGGGTCGCCGTAGACGGTGGCGGAGGACGAGAAGACGATGCTCTTCACCCCGGCTTCCGCCATCACTTCGGTGAGGGCGACGGTGCCGGCGATGTTGTTCTCGTAGTAACGCAGCGGCTGGGCGACGGATTCACCGACGGCCTTGAGCGCGGCGAAGTGGATCACGGCATCGATCGTGTGGGCCGCGAATACTTCGCGCAGGGCAGCGCGGTCGCGGATATCCACGCGGTGGAACGCGGCGATCCTGCGTCCGGCCAGTTCCTCGACGCGGCGCAGGGATTCTGCCTTGCTGTTGCACAGGTTGTCGACGACGACGACCTCGAAGCCGGCGCCCAGCAGTTCCAGGCAGGTGTGGGAGCCGATGTAGCCGGCTCCGCCGGTGACAAGGATGTGTTTCATGGCTGTGGATCGCGCGAAAGTCGATGGGCGGAAAGCCCCTGAATCTTAACCCCGGTTCCCGGCACTGGCGCTGCCCTTGAGTCGGCGCCAGCGCCCGTGGCGGAGCAGGCCCGGCTCAGGGATAGGTCTCGCAGTCCGCCAGCGGCTTGCCGGCGATGTCCTTGGCGGACAACTGGGGTTCCAGACCCTGCAGGGGCCACTCGACACCGACCGTGGGGTCATTCCAGGCCAGGCTGCGCTCATGCTCGGGCGCGTAGTAGTCGGTGGTCTTGTAGAGGAAGTCGGCGCTCTCGGACAGCACCAGGAAGCCGTGCGCGAAACCGGCAGGCACCCACAGCTGGCGATGGTTCTCGCCGGTCAGCTCCACGCCCACCCACTTGCCGAAGTTCGGCGAGCTGCGGCGCATGTCCACCGCCACGTCGAACACGCTGCCGGCCGTGACGCGCACCAGCTTCCCCTGCGCCTGCTGGATCTGGTAGTGCAGGCCGCGCAGTACCCCGCGGCCGGAGCGCGAATGGTTGTCCTGCACGAAGGGCAGGTCGATGCCGGCGGCGTCACGCAGGCGTTGCGCGTTGAAGCTCTCCATGAAGAAGCCGCGCGAATCCCCGAAGACACGGGGCTCGATGATCAGGACTTCAGGCAGGGCGGTGGGAATGACGTTCATGGGGTAGGGTCTTTCGGGAGTCAGAAGCTGGTCAGAAAGATTCGTCGGTGCCGAGGAAGCGCCATTGTCCCGGGGGCAGGATACCGAGCTTCACGCGGCCGATGCGCACGCGCTTGAGGCCCACGACGGTGAGCCCCACCAGCTCGCACATGCGGCGGATCTGGCGCTTGCGGCCTTCACGCAGGACAAAGCGTAACTGGTCTTCGTTCTGCCAGCTCACCTGCGCGGGGCGGAGTTTCACGCCGTCCAGCGTCAGGCCGTGGTTGAGCAGGCGCAGCCCCTTGTCGTCCAGGTGCCCCTGTACGCGCACCAGGTATTCCTTGTCCACCTCGCTGTCGTCGCCGATGAGCTGCTTGGCGATGCGGCCGTCCTGAGTCAGCACCAGCAGGCCTGTGGAGTCGATGTCCAGGCGGCCGGCGGGCGCCAGATTGCGCAGGAAGCCGTGCAGCTGGCGGCCACTGACGTCACCTTCCCACTGGTTGTCGGGGGTGACCAGCACGGCGGCCGGCTCGTAGCCGTCTTCCGCCTGGCCGGACACGTAGCCGATCGGCTTGTTCAGCAATACGGTGGCGCGTTGCGCCTGCATGGCCTGGGCGGCGCGGTCCAGTTCGATCTGCTGGTGCGGCAGCACCCGGCTGCCCAGTTCGCTGATCACCACGCCGTCGACACGCACCCAGCCTCGGGCGATGTAGTCGTCCGCCTCGCGTCGCGAGCACAGGCCGAGTTCGGTCATGCGCTTGGACAGGCGTTGCGGGCCGTCCGGATCGGCCGCTACCGGTCGGCTGGGGCGAGGGGGCGGTGCCGCGGGGGCCGTCCTGGCCGGCTGCCGTGCCTCCTGCAGCTTGCGTGCCCGCGGGCCGCTGGGGCCGACGCTGCGCTGCTTGCTGGTGTCCGGCGTGGCGGCCTTGCGCGGTAGGGAGAGTTTCTTGCCTTCGCTCATGCGCCAGCCCGATCGCTCTTGTCCACGAAGCCCAGCAGCGACAGATGTTGCGGGCGCAGGTAACACCAGTCCTCTTCTTCCAGTTCGGGCAGCACACCGGCTTCCAGCGACAGCTCGCCCATGGCGAAGCGGTGCAGCGTTTCCACGTGCCCACCGGCTGCGGCGACCATGCGTTTGACCAGGTGGTACTTGCCTTGGTCGACCAGCAGCTCCAGTTCCTGTTCGCCTGTCTGGCGGGCGGCGAGCGCGCGCACCGGTTCAGGTTCGTCCAGCAGCTGCACGCCCTCCATGAGCTTTTCGATCAGGCCCGGCTCGATGGGCTGCGGGGTGGTGGCGCGGTAGCTCTTGGTGATGTGGCGGCGTGGCGAGCTCATCGCGTGGATGAACTGGCCGTCGTCGGAGAACAGCAGCAGGCCGGTGGTATCGACATCGAGACGTCCCACGCTCTGCACGTTGCGGTTCACCAGCGGCGGCGGCAGCAGGGTGTAGACGCTGGCGTTGTGCTTGGGCTTGTGCGAGCACTCGTAGCCGACGGGTTTGTAGAGCGCGATGTAGACCTGGTCGGCGTACTCCCACTCCCAGTCGTCGATCTCGAAGACGAGGCCGCTGGTGTCGAGTTCGACGAAGGGGTCGGTCATGACCTGGCCGGCGATCTTCACGAGGCCGTCGCGCACGAGGGCGCGACATTCCTTGCGGCTGCCGAAGCCCTGGGACTGGAGGATGCGATCGAGTTGCATGTCGGAAAGGATGGAGGCTATTGGCCGGCGTGGGCTGTCCGCGGGCCGTTTCTGTTTGTTGTGTCTGTCTTTATTACTGGCCGCGCATGAAGAGCTTGTCCAGCTCGTTCATCGACAGCTGTACCCAGGTCGGGCGGCCGTGGTTGCACTGGTCGGCGCGCTCGGTGGCTTCCATGTCGCGTAGCAGGGCGTTCATTTCCGGGATGGTGAGCTGCCGGTTGGCGCGCACGGCACCGTGGCAGGCCATGGTGGCGAGCAACTCGTTGCGGCGCTCGGTGATGACCGCGCTGGCCGGATGGTCGCGCAGGTCGGCGAGCAAGGCACGCAACAGGTCGGCGACATTGGCGCGCGCCAGCAGGCTGGGCACCGTGCGCACGGCCAGCTCGTTGGGGCCGGCCGCGGCGACTTCGAAGCCCATCTGCGCCAGGACGTCGCCGTGTTCTTCGGCCGTGGCGATCTCGCCGGCGCTGGCACCGAACACCGCGGGAATCAACAGGCGCTGGATGGCGGGGCTGCCATCGACCACCTGCTTCAGTTGTTCGTAGAGGATGCGCTCGTGCGCAGCGTGCATGTCCACCAGCACCAGGCCGCTGGCGTTCTGGGCCAGCACGTAGACGCCATGCAGTTGCGCCACGGCATAGCCCAGCGGCGCACCCTCCGTCGTGGTCGGCAGCGGGATCGATGCCGGATTGCCGAAGGGCCGCGGCGTGAGTGTCGGCGTGCTGGCGTAGCTGGTGTCGCGCAACGAGGGGCCGGGCGTCGCGAACGCCGGTGCCGCCGCCGGACGGGTGAAGTAGCCTGCCAGCGCCGGCTCTTCCACCGCGAGACGCTGTTGCTCCGGCACGCTGTACGCCACCACGGACATGGGCTCGGGCAGCGGCGCCACCTGCACCGAGGCCGCCAGCGCACGCTGCAGGCCGTGATAGACGAACTGGTGCACCGCGCGCGATTCGCGGAAGCGCACTTCGGTCTTGGCCGGGTGCACATTCACGTCCACCGTCGCCGGGTCCAGGTCGAGGAACAGCACGAAGGCCGGGTGCCGGCTGCCGTGCAGGATGTCGGCATAGGCCTCGCGCACCGCGTGCGAGATCAGCTTGTCGCGCACGAAGCGGCCGTTCACGTAGAAGTACTGGGCGTCGCGGCTGGCCTTGGAGTAGGCGGGCAGGGCGGCGAAACCGGTGAGCCTGAGGCTGCCGGCCTCCACGTCCACCTCGCGCACGTGCTGCATGAATTCGTCGCCCAGCAATTCACGGACGCGGCGCTCCATGCCGCCGGCCGCCAGGCGCAAGGACACGCGGCCGTTGTGGGCGAGCTGGAAGCCGACACCGGCGCGCGACAGGGCGATGCGGCGGAACACGTCGTCGCAGTGACCGAACTCGGTGGCATCGCTCTTGAGGAATTTCCGGCGCGCGGGCGTGCTGTGATAGAGGTCTTCCACCTCGATCACCGTGCCGCCGTTGAGCGCTGCCGGAGCCGGGCTGCGGTCGTGCTCGCTGACCTTCCAGGCATGGCTGCTGCCGGCTGCGCGGCTGAGGATGCGGGTACGCGCCACCGAGGCGATGGCGGCCAGTGCCTCGCCACGGAAGCCCATGGTGTCGACTGCCTCGAGGTCTTCCAGCGAGGTGATCTTGCTGGTGGCGTGGCGTTCCAGCGCCAGCGCCAGATCCTCGCGGTCGATGCCGCAACCGTCGTCGGCAACGCGGATCTGCTTGATGCCGCCTTGCTGGAGCTGCACTTCGATGGCGCGGCTGCCGGCGTCCAGGCTGTTTTCCAGCAATTCCTTCAGCACCGAGGCGGGCCGTTCGACGACCTCGCCGGCGGCGATCTGGTTGATGAGGACTTCGGGGAGGCGCTGGATGACCGGCATGAGGCCGCCATTATAAGGCGGCCACCCTGTTCCTTCCGCTTTGCGAGGGGCCGCAAGACACGCGTGTCCGTAGCTGCGGCGAGGCGATTTGAGTCCTTCGACGGCCCATCCCGCTCTTTTGTGCATGAGTTCGCCAGGCGGGAGCTGGTTTTGTGCTGCGATGCACAATAAGTTCCATGGGCGGATTAATTGGCGATCGGCATCACCAAAGCTTGATGCAGCGCAATCAATAACCGTGCGGAATGTTTGACAAATCCGTCGCGACGCCTTTTGCATGCGGCGATTCGCCATAAATCATCAGAAATTCATATGGTTATATAAGGTTTTTGAGCGGGATCAGGTCTCCCCGGATAAGGAAATCCAAACCGCCAATAAACGATTTCTTGGTTTTCGCTGCGTGATAGTTTCCTGCCAACAACGGGACGCGTTGCACCAAAGTAGTAGTGATGCAACGCAGCATTTCTCGTTCCTTGCGCCGGCTGAGAAGCCGACAGTACGACGGCATCAATGATTGGAGACTGAACAACATGCGAGCCACCAAGCTTGTTTTTGCACTACTGGCAGTTGGATTCATGGGGACCGCCTTCGCGCAGTCCAAAGTTGAACTGAAAGTGTCGGAAATCTGGGGCGAGGACTACCCCAACACCAAGGCGCTGCGTCACATGAGCGAGACGCTAGCCAAGCGCAGCAACGGCCGCATCGAGTTGAAGGTGTATCCGAACGGCACCCTGGGCTCCGAGAAGGAAGTGGTCGAGCAGGTGAAGATGGGCGCGCTGGCCATGGCCCGCGTGCCGGGCAACCTGATGAACAACATCTGCGAAGAGACGATCGTTCCCAGCCTGCCCTTCCTGTTCCGCTCCGCCGAGCACATGCACAAGGCGCTGGACAGCGCCGCCGGCCAGGAAATCCTGAGCTCGTGCAACGCCAAGGGCTACGTCGGCTTGGCCTACTACGACAGCGGCACCCGTTCCATCTACGCCAAGAAGGCGGTCAAGACCCTGGCCGACACCAAGGGCATGAAGCTGCGCGTGCAGCAGTCCGACCTGATGGTCGCCATGGCCAGCGCGATGGGTGCCAATGCCTCGCCGATGCCCATGGGTGAAGTCTATGTGGGCCTGCGCACCGGCCTGATCGACGCCGCGGAGAACAACGTCCCGTCGTACGAGAGCGGCAAGCACTTCGAGTCGGCCAAGTTCTACAGCCGTACCGAGCACCTGATGAGCCCGGAAATGGTGATCTTCTCGAAGGTGATCTGGGACAAGCTGAGCCCGGCCGACCAGAAGCTGATTGCCGACGCCGCCCGGGAGTCGACCGACGTGCAGCGCAAGCTGTGGGCAGAGCGCGAGAAGGCCTCGGAGGCCATCGTGCTGAAGGGCGGCGCCACCTTCGTGGATGTCGACAAGAAGCCCTTCCAGGACGCGATGGCACCGGTGTACGCGAAGTTCGTCACCTCGCCGCGCATGAAGGATCTGGTCAAGCGCATCCAGGACGTCAAGTAAGTAGTTGAAACGGAACCCGGCAGGACTACCTGGCCGGGTTCCTTCATTTTGTTTCTCAGGTTTCTCAGGAAGGACATCGCAGACATGTACACAAAGATCTGCGCAACACTATCCCGGTACTGCCTGATGATCGCGACCTTCGGCCTGGGTCTGATCATCCTCTGCGTGCTCTACCAGGTGTTCGGCCGCTACGTCATGAACGACACGCCGACGTGGGCGGAGGCGCTGGCCCTGTTGCTGGTGCTGTACGTGACCATGCTGGGCACGGCGGTCGGCGTTCGCGACGCCGGCCACATCGGCATGGAGTCGCTGCTGGCGATCTGCCCGCAGCCCTACAAGAAATGGCTGGAGATCTTCATCCACGCGATCGTCGCGGGCTTCGGCGCGTGCATGACCTACAACGGTCAGCTCCTGGCGCGCAGTGCCATGGACCAGAAGATTCCCACGCTCGGGCTTCCCGAGGGCCTCTTCAACATTCCCATCACGATCGCCGGTGTGCTGATCGCGCTTTTCTCCATTGAACACATCATCGCGCTGGTCAAGGGCGTGGAGGTGCAACCGTCATGGCACTGATCATCCTCAGCTGCGTTTTCCTGGGGGCGCTGGTCATTGGCGTGCCCGTTGTTTTCGCGATCGGCATTTCCGCCGTCGCCACCATCCTGTACGAAGGCCTGCCGATGGCGGTGATCTTCCAGAAGATGACGGGCGGCATGCAGGTCTTCACCTTCCTCGCGATTCCCTTCTTCATCTTCGCGGGTGAACTCATGCTGCTGGGCGGCATCGCCGACCGCATCGTGAACTTCGCCAAGTCGATGGTGGGGCACTGGCGCGGTGGCCTGGGCATGACCAACGTGGTGGCCTGCACGCTGTTCGGTGGCGTGTCCGGTTCCCCGGTGGCCGACGTGTCCGCGATGGGCGGCGTGCTGATTCCCGCGATGAAGCGCGAAGGCTACGACGCCGACTACGCGGTGAACGTCACCACGCACGCCTCGCTGGTCGGCGCGCTGATGCCGACCTCGCACAACATCATCATCTACACGCTGGCTTGCGGCGGCATGGCCTCGGTGACTTCGCTGATCCTGGCGGGCATCGTGCCGGCGCTGATCCTGATGGTGTGCAACCTGGCCGCGGCCTACTACATGGCCGTCAAGCGCGGCTATGGCAAGGGCGTGTTCCCGGGCTGGCCGACGGTGTGGCGCACGATGGCGGCGGCATTGCCGGGCCTGTTCGTGGTGGTGATCATCGTCACCGGCATCCTGTCCGGTGTATTCACCGCGACGGAGTCGGCGTCGATCGCCGTGCTGTATGCCCTGCTGCTCACCACGCTGGTGTATCGCAGCCTGAGCTTCCCGCAGTTCGTGGCGGCACTGGCGCACGCGGTGAAGAAGACCGGCGTGGTGCTGGCGCTGATCGGCATCTCGGCGACTTTCGGCTACTTCATCGCCTACTACCAGATCGCCGAACTCACCGGTGCCGCGCTGGCCACCATCTCGGAGAAGCCGTGGGTCATCTTCCTGATGATCAACCTGATCCTGTTCCTGCTCGGCACCTTCCTGGACATGGCGCCGACCATCCTTGTGTGCACGCCGATCTTCCTGCCGATCGCCATGAAGTACGGCATGCATCCAACGCAGTTCGGCATCATGATCCTGCTGAACTGCGCGCTGGGCCTGAACACGCCACCGGTGGGGACGACGCAGTTCATCGGCTGCGCCATCGCCGACATATCGGTGGAGAAGGTGATGCGCAGCATCTGGCCGTTCTACCTCGCACTGGCGGCCACCATGTTCGCGGTGACCTTCATCCCCGCCGTGTCGATGACCCTGCCGAACCTGTTCCACTGATCAGGTCCGACCTCGCGTCACGCGACCTCGACGCCCGTTCCGCCTCGCGCGGGACGGGCGTTTTTCTTTGGCGGCACGGAGATGGGCGGGGCGCTGCAGTGATTGATGCGTGAGGCAGAGAGGGGCGGCGATCAAGTCCTGCTTACGTATTTCCGATTCCTCCGGGATGATCCGGGCGGTGCCGCTACCAAGCTTGGCGCCCTTGTCGGGTTGGCCTTGTTTCCAAGGAGAACGGTGTGATTGCTTTGGTTGTTCTGGTGGCGATGGCTGTCTGGATGCTTCTGGGGTATCTGATTTTCAGCAAGGCAATCCATCCGCTCATCCGTCATTGGAAGGGGCGCGAAGCGGTCGCCGTGCTTTTGTGCCCCATATGGCTGACGGCACCGTTTCTGGACGAAATCATCGGCGCACAGGATTTCAAAAGGTTGTGCAGGGAGATGCCGGAGATCAAGTTCTACGGGCCCGTGCCTGTCGGACCAGGGGCGTTCTTCGATGAAAGAGGCAATCCAATCAGGCTGCCTGAAATAAGACGAAAACTTACGTCCGAAGAGATTGCCATGCGAGGAGAGCTCATCGAGCGCCAGAGCCGGGCGTGGGACGACATTATCGATAGCCCCCAGAGTCAATGGCGTCTCCTGCAGAAATGGCCAATCCCGATCGGGGAGAGTCGCCGGGTTTACACACACGTTGCAACCGGAAAGCCGGTGCTCGAAGCATATTCCCGCTATTCCTCCGGTGGATTCATCAAGCGCGCACTGGGCTGGGGAAGTCACGCGCCCTACCAGTGCCCACGCAAGGGGTACTTTCCGAAGGACGAAGAGTGGATGGTGTTCTCCCCAGAGGTGGACTCAGTCCGATGATGGGGACGGCATGCGAATGAAATCGAGCGGGCGTTCCGGGGAGATTCCGCCTGCCTCAAGAAAAAACGATACGGTCTGAGTGCCCGCGTTGTGGTGTGACCGAGCTGCTCATAGTCCCGGTCGTAGGGTGCGCGAGGTGGTGTCAACAGGCTCGTCCTGAAACGCATGCGCTGATGAGGGAGATGCGGACCTTTCGTGGGCCCTGAGCAGGTTTGGCAAACAACCCTGACCGGTGGCTCACCGCCCCGAGCAGTTCCATTTGCCCCGGACTCTGAAGAAATCTCCTGCTATCTCCTGGTCGGGTTCCGAGTGCGATGCCTGAAAGACGAAAGGCGCCCCACAAGGCGCCTTTTCAGCAGCAACCCGCGAGCGCGAGCTCTTTCTTCTACACCTTGTACTTCGCCACCGCGCCAGCGATGCCCTGGCTGATCTGCACCATGTGCTGCACGGACGAGGCCGAGGTCTGTGCCGCAGCGGAGTTCTGCTCGCTCATGCGGGCGATGTGTTCGACCTGCTGCGCGATGGCCGTGCTGGTGGAGGCCTGCTCGCGGATCGCCACGGTGATCTCGTCCACCGCCGCGGCGACTTCGCGCGAGCCCTGCTGGATCTCACGGATCGCGTCGCCGGCGGTGACGGCATTGGCCTGGCCGCGCTTCACCTCGTCGACCGCGCGGTCCATGGATTCCACGGCCTGGCGGGCGCCGGCCTGCATGGCTTCGATCAGGCTGCCGATCTGCTGCGTGGAGTTGGCGGTGCGCTCGGCCAGCTTGCGCACTTCATCGGCCACCACGGCAAAGCCACGGCCCTGCTCGCCGGCGCGGGCGGCTTCGATGGCAGCGTTCAGTGCCAGAAGATTGGTCTGGTCGGCAATCTCGCGGATCATCTGCGCCACCGCCGAGATGTTGCTGCTGCTCTGCTGCAGGGCGGCGATGCGGCCGGAGGCCTCTTCCACCGAGCCGGAGATGGCCTGGATGCCTTCCACGGTGGACAGGATCACCTCGGCGCTGCGGTCGGCCGTCTGTTCGGAGGTCTGCGTGAACTGCGCGGCGTCCTGGGCGCGGCTGGCGATCACCGACACGCTGACCGTCATCTGCTCCACCGCAGCGGCCATGGAGGCGGCGGCATCGCTTTCGGCCGACGAGTTCTCGGCGATGTTGCGCGCTGTGGCGTCGATCTCGCTGCTGGAGCGGTCGAGGCTGGCAACGCCACGCTGGATCTCGCCGAAGCTCTCGCGCAGGCGCTGCATCAGGCGGTTGTAGGCGGTCAGCGTGGTGCCGATCTCGTCCTGGCTCTTCACCGGAATCTGTTCGGTGAAGTCGAGATCGTCGGCGGTACGCGTGATGGCGCGCTGCATGGTGCTCAGCGGCTTGGTGATCGAGCGGCCGAGGAAGAAGCCCACCACGGCGATGACGATCATGCCGACCACCACGGCCGAGATCAGCGACCCCACGGTGGCGCGATACGCCCGTTCCGCCGACTGGGCGACCTCGTTCGCATGCTCGTTGTTGAAGCTCACCACCTTGTCCAGGGCGGCGGAGAGCTTGAGGTGCAGCGGCAGCACCTGGGCGTTCAGCACGCCCAGCGCCATGGCCGGCTCGCCCATCGTCGACAGCGTCTTCACCTGTTCCAGCTTGGTGAGGTAGGGCACGAGGCTGGTCTTCGCATCGGTCATCAGTGCGCGGTCGGTGTCGCCCACGGCCTGTGCGTCGTAGTCGTTGACGGCCTTGAACACCTGTTCCTGCAAGGCGTTGACGCGCGCGGTAATGCCCGCTGCCTTGCTGGTGTCGGCGTTGCCGGCCAGCTCGAATACCGTGAGCTGCATGTTCTGGTAGGCGTCGCGCAGCGCATTGACATGGCTGACGCGTGCGTAGGCATCCTTGGCCAGTTCGTCGACGCCGGCCTGCACCCGCTTCAGGCCCAGCAACGCGAAGCTGGAAGCGGCCGCGAAGGTCAGCATGGCCAGTCCGACCAGCAACCAGATGCGACGATTGATATTGAGCGTCAGCAGGCCCTTGAGATTGGCACTGCGTGCGGATTTGCTCGATTTCATGCTGCTCCCTTTCCGGCTCCTGGCCGGTGCCACACCGGGTCGATGGCCCTGTGCAAACGTTTAATCAGGATCGTTTTAACGGCGACGGGGGCGTCATCCTTGAGGGGAGTTGCGGCAAGCCCTGACTGTCCGCGAGCGCTGCGGACGTCTTCCAACAAG
Organism: Uliginosibacterium sp. H1; assembly: GCF_036017065.1. Classification (NCBI taxonomy): domain Bacteria; kingdom Pseudomonadati; phylum Pseudomonadota; class Betaproteobacteria; order Rhodocyclales; family Zoogloeaceae; genus Uliginosibacterium; species Uliginosibacterium sp. H1. The sequence goes on along the minus strand of NZ_JAYXHR010000001.1, from coordinate 1,813,551 downwards.
ATTTTGCAGATCCAAAGAAAAACCCCCGGCGCCTAGCGGCAGCCGGGGGTTCTTTTGCGGAGCGACAGCGGTCAGTTCAGGACCGACTTCATCGTCTCCGGCAGCCACAGCGAGAAGGCCGGCACGTAGGTGACGAGCAGCATCGTGGCGGTGAGCGCGCCGTAGAACGGCAGGATGGACTTCATCACCTGGCCGACCGATATCTCCCCGATCGCGCAGCCGACGAACTGTGTCGTCCCTACTGGCGGCGTGTTCAGGCCCAGCGCGCAGTTGATCAGCATCATGATGCCGAACTGGGTCGGGTTCATGCCGTACTGCATGGCGATCGGCAGGAAGATCGGCGTGCAGATCAGGATGGTCGCCGCCATGTCCAGGAAGGTGCCGAGCAGAAACAGGATGATGTTGATCATCAGGAACACCACCCACGGCGAGCTGGTGATCGACTGCATGAAGGCACCCGCCTTTTCCGGCACGTCGTACAGGGCCAGGAAGTAGCCGAAGGCCGACGAGATGCCGATCAGCAGCAGCACCACGCCCGTGGTCTTGCACGCCTTGGCACAGGCCTTCAGGAAGTTCTCCCAGCTCAGCGAGCGGTACACGAAGATCGTCACCAGCAGCGCCCAGAATACGGCGGTGGCTGCGGACTCGGTTGCCGTGAACACGCCGGACAGGATGCCGCCCAGGATGATGAAGATCACCGCCAGGCCGGGCAGGGCCCCCAGGAAGGTCGAGATCACCACGCCCCAGCCGGGGAACACGCCGTGGGTCTTGTAGCCGCGCTTGACGGCCACGTAGTAGGCGGCGATCAGGTTGGCGACGGTGAGGATCAGGGCCGGGACCAGTGCGCCGAGGATCATGTCGAACACGCTTACCGCGGCAAGACCAGCCGTGGCCAGCGTGTAGATGATGATGTTGTGGCTGGTCGGCATCAGCGCGCCGACGAGGGCCGCGTGGGTGGTGACGTTGACCGCGTAGTCGGCGTCGTAACCCTCGCGCTTCATCATCGGGATCATCACCGAGCCCATCGCCGACACGTCGGCCAGCGGGGAGCCCGCGACACCACCGAACAGCGTGCAGCCCAGCACGTTCGACATGCCCAGGCCGCCACGCACGTGGCCCACCATGCTGTTGGCGAACTTGACGATGCGATCGGCGATGCCGCCGTAGAGCATCAGCTCACCGGCGAAGATGAAGAACGGGATGGCCAGGAAGGAAAACACCTGCATGCCGCCCACCATCTTCTGGAACACCACGGCCACCGGCAGGCCGGCGGCGATGATGGTGCAGATGGAGGACAGGCCGATCGAGAACGCAACCGGGACGCCGATCAGCAGGAAGAAGATGAAACTAAGGGTGAGAACTGTCAGTTCCATGCTGGCTCGACCTCTTTGCCCTGCAGCAGGGCGATGATGTGTTCGATGGAGAACAGGACGATGAGCGCTCCGGCGATCACCAGGGGCAGGTAGTCCATGCCGGAGGGCACGTTGAGCATGGGCTTGATATCAGTCCATTTCAGCGTGGTCCACATGTAGCCGCTCTGGACCATGAAGGCTCCGAAAACACCGACACACACGTGGATGAGGATTTCGATCTTGAGACGCAGTGATTCCGGCAGCAGTACGACGAGGGATTCCAGGCCGATGTGGCCGGCATCGCGCACGCCGACGGCAACGCCGAAAGCCGTGACATAAAGGATCAACAGCATCGACAGGGCTTCGGCCCAGGTCGGTGTGTCATTGAGGACGTAGCGTCCGAAGACCTGTGATTGCACTGCCAGGATGATGGCGATCAGGCCGATGACGGCCAGTATCAGGCAAGCCTTCGACAGCCCCGCACAGATGCGGGTGAACAGCGAGGTTGATGATGACATCGGGGAACTCCGGTGAGGCAGGAGGACTTCCGGCCGGAGAGCCCGGCCGGAAGGTAGGACAGTTGCTGGAGAAGCTTACTTCGTGTCTTGGACGGCCTTCACCAGACGCTTCAGGTCAGGCGTGTTGGCGAACTTGTCGTAGACCGGGCCCATGACGTCCTGGAAGGACTTCTTGTCGACCGTTTCGATGATCGTGCCAGCGGCGACGACCATGTCCTTTTCCTTCTTCTCGTAAGCCGCCCAGGCGGTACGGTTGAAGGGGACGGAGGCCTTGGCGGCAGCGCGGATGGCGTCCTGGTCGGCCTTCGGCAGCTTGTCCCAGACGACCTTCGAGAACAGCAGGACTTCCGGAGCCATCGAGTGCTCGGTCAGGTTGTAGTACTTGGCTGCTTCGAAGTGACGGAAGCCCGAGCCGTAGGACGGGTAGTTGTTTTCAGCCGCGTCGACCAGGCCGGTCTTCAGGGCGGTCACGACTTCACCGGCGGGCATCGGGGTGGGGTTGGCGCCCATGGCGTTGGCCACGGCAACCCACAGGTCGGACTGCTGCACGCGCAGCTTCATGCCCTTGGTGTCGGCAACGGTCTTGACCGGCTTCTTCGAGTAGATCGAGCGGGCGCCCGAGTCGTAGAAGGCCAGCAGCACGAAGCCCTGGGCTTCGCAGTCCTTGGCGATTTCGTCACCGATCGCGCCGTCCAGCACCTTGTGCAGGTGATCGACCGAGCGGAACAGGAACGGCAGCACCGGGATGTTGGTCTTGGAGCAGATCGAGTTCATCGGGCTGATGTTCACGCGGGTCATGTCCAGCGCGCCGATCTTGACCTGGTCGATGGTTTCCTTTTCGGAACCCAGGGCACCCTTGTTGAACACCTTGATCGAGTGCTTGCCGCCGGAAGACTTGGAAAGCTGCTCGCTGATGAACTTCACCGCGGTGACGGTCGGATAGTCGTCACTGTTGTGGATGTCGGCCGAACGGAATTCGGTTGCCGAAGCTGAGGCGACCGCACCGGCTGCCATCATGGCCACTACCATTTTCGAAACACGCATCATTCTTTGAGTCTCCTCGTGTAACAAGTAACAACTTTCCAAGTGAACCCCCCTCCGGCGAGGAGGAGGAATGAGGTCAGGACCTTTGTGCCGGGGGCTCCGGCGATGGGTGCTGTGGTTGCTGCACCCCGAGGCCGCCGGCAAAGATACCACCATTCCACCGTCGCTCAAGGTATGGCGCACAACGGGTTTTGCAGCGGCTGTCCGGCTGTCGCATTTCATGTCGGAATCATCTTGGTGCATGCACGGATGAAGGTTCGGGTAGACCGCAATAGGCAGTTCTGGCGAGGGTCGGGACGGCGACGGACCTGGTGCCGTGCAGCCTTCAGCGGTGTTCCCGGAACGGGGGAGGGCGCGGCGCTCGCGGAGGGGCGTGGTGACCACAGGCCGGCGTCGTGTCCAGGTCGCTGGGCGACGCCTTGTGGGCGGGGTGGAATCCTGTTACGCAACGCCGCTGTTGCGCAACGGCGACAGCGCACGCGGTTGCGCTGTCGTGGACATGGATACGGAAATAGATACGAAAATGGAAGGAAACGGAAATTCCGTGCGAGGCGTGGTCCTGCGCAGGGGACTACTGCGGTCCCTCGAACAGTCGCCGCTTGGCTCCGCCCAGGTGCAGACGCATCGCCTCTGCAGCTTCGAACGAAGATTTGCGCTCGATGGCGGCGACGATCTCCAGGTGCTCGGCCTGCACCAGTTCGCGACGTGCGCGACTCTTCTCCAGCGACAGGCTGCGCGACAGGTTCATGCCCACGCGCATCTGCTCGCCGATCATCTCCAGCGCAGTGGCGAAGTAGACGTTGTGTGACGCACGCGCGATGGCGAGGTGGAAGGCTAGGTCCTCTTCCACGCCGAGGGATTCCTCGACGCTGACGCGGTTGAGCTGCTCCAGCGCGACGTTGATCTCTTCCAGGTCGTGCGCCGAACGCTGCTCGGCGGCGAGGCCTGCGGCTGCCGATTCCAGCGCGATGCGGAAGGTGAACACACGCTGCACATCCGCCAGGCTTTCGATGGGCGCGAAGCGCTTGATGTTGCGGTCGGGGCGGCGCAGTACGTAGCTGCCGGAGCCGCGCCGCGATGCGATGAGGCCGTCCAGCCGCAGACGCGACAGCGCTTCGCGGACGGTTGGCCGGGATACGCCGTAATGCTGGGCCAGTTCCGTCTCGGTGGGCAGGCGGCTGTTTTCCGGATATTCGCCGTTAACCATCGCCTCGATGATGCCGGCATAAACGGTGTCGACCCGGTTGACCGTTTGCGCTGGTCGGATGATGGGTAACTCGGACATCGTGTTGACTCCTGTGGAGCCCGCTCCACCGGCTGGCGTGCTGCCGGATTGTCAGGCAACCTTGTTGTTTTGTTTTGGCCCGAAACCTTGCATGACAAGGACTTGGGTGCAAAGCATTCTATGTTGAACACGCGCAGGTCAGGAGAAAAACTATGCAGCGCAAGCGCCCGGAAGATCTGAGGAGTCACCGCTGGTACGGGGTGCCCACGCTGCGTGCCTTCGGCCATCGCTCCCGCAGTGCCCAGATGGGATACGCCCGCGAAGACTATGCCGGCAAGCCTGTGATTGCCGTCGTTAACACCTGGAGCGAGATCAACCCCTGCCACGGGCACTTCCGCCAGCGTGCGGAGGAAGTGAAGCGTGGCATCTGGCAGGCCGGCGGCTTCCCGGTGGAGTTGCCTGCGATGTCGCTCTCCGAACCCTTCCAGAAGCCGTCCACGATGCTCTACCGCAATTTCCTGGCGATGGAGACGGAGGAGTTGCTGCGCTCCCACCCCGTGGACGGCGTGGTGCTGATGGGGGGCTGCGACAAGACCACGCCCGCGCTGGTGATGGGCGCGCTCTCCATGAACCTGCCCGCCATCTTCATGCCGGCCGGCCCGATGTTGCGCGGGCACTGGCGCGGCGAGCACCTGGGCTCAGGCTCCGACACCTGGAAGTACTGGGACGAACTGCGCAGTGGCCGTATCAGTGAGCAGGACTGGGAGGAAATCGAGAACGGCATCGCCCGTTCGCCCGGCCACTGCATGACGATGGGAACGGCCTCCACGATGACCAGCGCGGTGGAGGCGCTGGGGCTGTGCCTGCCCGGTGCCGCATCGATCCCCGCGGCCGACGCGGGGCATGCACGCATGGCCGTGGCATGCGGCCGGCGCATCGTCGACATGGTGTGGCAGGACATCACGCCACGCAGCCTGCTGGACGCGCGGTCCTTCGACAATGCCATCACCACCGTGCTGGCGCTGGGCGGGTCCACCAACGCGGTGATCCACCTCGTGGCGATGGCGCGGCGTGCAGGCGTGCCGCTGACGATGGACCGCTTCGATGAGCTGGCGCGACGCACGCCGGTGCTGGCGGACCTGCGGCCCGCCGGCCGCTTCCTGATGGAAGATTTCTACTATGCGGGCGGTTTGCGCGCACTGCTGTCGCGCCTGCCCGATCTGCTGCACCTGGACGCGGTGACGGTGGCGGGCGTGACGCTGGGCGAAGCCATCGCCGGCGTCAGCTGCGTGAATGACGAAGTCATCCGGCGGCGTGACGATCCGCTCGTCGCCTGCGACGGGCTGGCGGTATTGCGTGGCAGCCTCGCGCCCGATGGCGCAGTCATCAAGCCTGCCGCCGCCGAAGCGCACCTGCTGCGGCACACCGGGCGCGCCCTGGTGTTCGATACGCGTGCCGACATGGCGGCGCGCATCGATGACCCGGATCTCGATGTCGATGCCGACAGCGTGCTGGTGCTGCGCAACGCCGGGCCGCAAGGCGCACCGGGCATGCCGGAGTGGGGACAGCTACCGATCCCGAAGAAACTGCTGGCCGCCGGCGTGCGCGACATGTTGCGGATTTCCGACGCGCGCATGAGTGGCACCAGCTATGGCGCCTGTGTGCTGCACGTGGCGCCGGAGTCCCACATCGGCGGACCGCTCGCCCTGGTGCGGGACGGTGACCTGATTGCCATCGACGTCGAGGCGCGGCGTCTGGACCTGTTGGTCGACGAGGACGAACTGGCCGCGCGCCGGGCCGCATGGCAGCGCCCGGCGCCGCACTACCGGCGTGGCTGGGGCAGGCTGTTCATCGAGCATGTGACGCAGGCCAACGAAGGCTGCGATTTCGATTTCCTGGAGGGTGATGCGCCGACGGACGAGCCGGACATCTTCTGAGGCGGCACGGGTGGCCGGGCCACCCGGCCGACGTCAGGGGCGCGGCTTGGGCGTTTGCGGCGCGCGGTAGTCGTACTCGGTGAACGTGCCGCCCTGCCACACCCGCATCGAGTGGCCGGGCGGATGGGTATCTTCTCTCGCCTCTATCTCTGCGCGGAAGGTTTCCGCCGAGTCGCGCGGGGTGAAGCCGATGCGCCTGCTGTCGTCGTCGCGCCACCAGGGGGTGTCGGTTTGTGACACGCCGTAGATGATGGCGTGGCCGAGCGGAGCGGCGACCAGGCCGCGTTCCACCGCGTGGGTGAAGTCGCCATGCGAGAGCCAGGTCATCAGTTCGCGCCGGAAGGTCGGCCGGGGGCGGACGCTGCCAAGGCGGATCGCCAGGGTCTCGATGCCGTGGCGATCGAAGAAGTAGCGTGACAGGGTTTCGCCGAAGCACTTGCTGACGGCATACAGGCTGTCGGGGCGGGCCGGCGTGTCAGGGCTGACGACTTCGCCCACGGGGTAGTAACCCGTCGCGTGGTTGGTGCTGGCCAGCACGATGCGCCGGACGCCCTTTTCAAGGGCGGCGTGGTACAGGTTGAAGGTGCCGATCACGTTGGCCTGCAGCGTCACGTCGGCGGAAAACTCGTTGCCGCCGCCGCCCATGTGGATGACGGCGTCCACGCCGTCCAGCAACCGCAGCATGCCGTCGCGGTCACTCAGTTCGCAGGCGACGAATTCCTCGTTGGCTTCCAGGGCGAGGCTGGGGGGCACCAGGTCGGAGATGCGCAGGTGATCCACGCGTGTGCGCAGCCAGGGCCGCAGCACGGTGCCAAGCGTGCCGGAGCAGCCGGTCAGCAGGACGCGGCGCGGCAGACCCTCGTTGGACGGCTGGTCGTTGGACATCGTTATCCGGCGGACAGGCGTGGCGAAGCCGACATTGTTACAAAACGGCGACGCCCCGGCTTGGAGAAATGCGACACGGAAGATATAGATTCAAGGATTCAGGCTGGCAGCCGTGCTGCACCGCCGCGCGAGCAGCCTCAGCCCAGTGCGTCGAGGTCGGCTTCGCCCAGTTCGCGCCACTGGCCCTGCACCCGCCCTTCCAGCGGATGGAAGCGGCGCTTGTAGTTCATCTTGTCGCAGTCGCGGATGTAGTAGCCGAGGTACACGTAGTCCCGCCCCATCTGGCGGCAGGCCTCGATCTGCCACAGCACGCCGTAGGTGCCGTAGCTGGCCTGGGTCTGGTCGGGGTCGTAGAAGGTGTAGACGCTGGACAGCCCGTCCGGCAGGCAGTCGATGATGGACACCATGCGCAGCGTGTCGCCCTCGCGGAATTCCACCAGCCGCGTGTCCACATGGCTTTGCAGCAGGAAGTGGGTGTACTGCTCGCGGCTGTCCTGGTCCATGCCGCCGCCGCTGTGGCGCAGGCGCTGGTAGCGCTGGTACAGCTTGTAGTGCTCCTCGTCGAAGCTCATCGGCAGTTCGCGCGGCGACAACTGGTAATGCTTGCGCCAGATGCGCTGCTGGGTGCGGTTGGGGCTGAAGCGCGCGACCGGCACGCGCACCGGCACGCAGGCGCGGCAACTGTCGCAATAGGGGCGGTAGGTGAACACGCCGCTGCGGCGGAAGCCGCTGCGCACCAGCTCGCCGTACAGCGCGCTGTCGATCATGTGGCTGGGCGTGGCCACCTGCGAGCGCGCCGTCCGCTCCGGCAGGTAGGAGCAGGAGTAGGGCGCGGTCGCATAGAACTGCAGGAAGGAATAGGGCAGGTCCTTGAGCAGTGACATCGCGGTTGTTCAGCTCCAGTCGGCAGCGAAATCGGGGTGGGACAGGTGGGCCATCGCGTCGGCCGGCCAGCGGCCGGGTGCGCGACCTTCTGCAGTCCAGTCTGGCAGGCCGGCGACGAAGTCGTCGCGGGCCAGCTCCCGACCGCCCAGTGATGCGAGATGAGCGGTCGTCATCTGGCAGTCTATGACGACGAAACCCTGCTCTTCAAGCCACCGGGCGAGGTGGGCGAACGCCACCTTGGAGGCATCGGTGGCGCGGTGGAACATGGATTCGCCGTAGAACACCCGCCCCAGGGCCATGCCGTAGAGGCCGCCGACCAGTTCGTCGCCGTCCCAGGTTTCGACGCTGTGCGCCCAGCCCAGTTCATGCATGCGGCAATAGGCCGCCTGCATGGCGGGGGTGATCCAGGTGCCTTGCGCGTAGCTGCGCGGGGCGGCGCAGGCGGCCATGACTGCGGGAAAACTCGTATCGCAGCGCACCTGGAAGCGGCCGCTGCGGATGGTCTTGCGCAGGGAGCGGGTGACGCGCAGCTCGGCCGGCACGACCACCATGCGCGGGTCCGGGCTCCACCACAGGATGGGTTCACCTGCCGAGAACCACGGGAAGATGCCCTGCCGGTAGGCCGCCAGCAGCCAGTCGGGGTCGAGGGCGCCGCCGGCGGCGAGCAGGCCGTTGGGCTCGCGCAGCGCGCGGCGCACGGGCGGGAACAGGGGTTCGTCGCCCAGCCAGGGAATCATGCGGCAACGGGCCGGGCTGCCGTGTGGCTGAACGTCACCACGTGGTCCACGTCCAGGCGGATGCCGATGCGCTCGCCCAGGGCGTGGTTGTGATGGCTGGGCACCAGCGACAGCACCCGCGTGCCGCTGGCCAGTCGCAGGGTGTAGAGGATCTGCGCGCCGCGGAAGGCCTTGTGCAGCACCTCGGCACGCAGCGGGCTGGCGTCGTCGTGCACCACGTCGTCGGGGCGCAGCAGTACGTCCAGCGTCCGGGTGCCGTCACCTTCCACCGGCAGGCGGGAGCGCAACAGGCCCAGCTCGATCTCCACGCTGTCCTGGCCACGCGGGGTGCCCGGCACGAAGACGCCCTGGCCCACGAAGTCGGCGACGAAGCGGTTGGCCGGCAGGTGGTACAGGCGGTAGGCGCTGTCCCATTGCTGGATGCGGCCGGCGTGCATCACGCCGATCTCGTCGGCCATCGCGAAGGCCTCGTGCTGGTCGTGTGTCACCAGGATGGCGCTGGTGCCGGCCGTTTTCAGGATGTCGCGGACCTCGGCGGACAGGCGCTCGCGCAGGTCCACGTCGAGGTTGGAGAAGGGCTCGTCGAGCAGGATCAGTTGTGGCTGCGGCGCCAGCGCGCGGGCCAGTGCCACGCGCTGTTGCTGGCCGCCGGACAGCTCGTGCGGGTACTTGTCACCCTGGCCGAGCAGGCCGACCAGCCGCAGCATGTCCTGTACGCGGGCTGCGCGGTCGCGTGCGCCCAGCCCGCGCAGGCCGAAGCGCAGGTTGTCTGTGATGCTCAGGTGCGGGAACAGCGCGTAGTCCTGGAACACCATGCCGATGCGGCGGCGTTCGGCCGGCACGTGCAGGCCGTCGCCGGCCAGCGCCTTGCCGTCGAACTGCAGGCTGCCGCCCCACAGCCGCTCGAAGCCGGCGATCGAGCGCAGGATGGTCGTCTTGCCGCAACCCGACGGCCCCAGCAGGCAGGCGATGCTGCCGGCCTGCAACTGGAAGGACACGTCATGCACGACCTCCGTGGTGCCGTAGCCGAGGCGCAACTGGCGCGCGTCGAGCAGGGGCGGGGATGAGGTGGCGGGATCGGACGGATGGGTCATGCGGCGGCGGTCGCTCGGAATCGCCGGAAGACGGCGGGCTGGGCGAAATTATAATGGCCGGCCCTCGCATGCCTGCAGCCGGCGGATCTGTCCCGTTCCGGCGCCTGCCGCGTCCGTTCACCCTCGTTCCCCCTTCAGTGCCTAACGCCACGCCTGCAACTTCGTCACCCCGCCGCCTGCGCATGTTGCAGGAGCATCCGCTGGCCCTGGCCGCGATGACGGTCGCCGTGCTGGTGATGATGCCGGTGCTCGCCGTCGCGCTGAGCCTGATGGACTGGAGCACCGGTGAGACCTGGCGCCATCTCCTCGACACCGTGCTTGGCGAGTACCTGCTCAACACCCTGGTGCTGTGCATCGTGGTGGCGCTGGGCGTGGCGAGCATGGGCGTGACCACCGCCTGGCTCACGACCATGCTGGAGTTCCCCGGCCGCTGCACGCTGGAGTGGGCGCTGGTCTTGCCGCTGGCCTGTCCGGCCTATGTGCTGGCCTATGTGTATACCGACTTCCTGCAGTTCGTCGGGCCCCTGCAGACCTGGCTGCGCGAGACCTTCCACTGGACGCGCGCCGACTACTGGTTTCCGGACGTACGCTCGCTGGGCGGCGCCTGCGCGATGTTCATGTTCGTGCTCTACCCGTACGTGTACATGCTGGCGCGCAGCGCCTTCCTGGAACGCGCCGGTTCGCTGGTGGAGGCGGGCCGCTCGCTGGGGCTGACGCCGTGGCAGAACTTCTGGCGTGTGTCCCTGCCGCTTGCGCGTCCGGCGGTGGTCGGTGGCGTGGCGCTGGCGCTGATGGAGACGCTGGCCGACTTCGGCACGGTGCAGTACTTCGCCGTGCAGACCTTCACCACCGGCATCTACCGCGCCTGGTTCTCGCTGGGTGACCGCATCGCCGCCGCCCAACTCGCCACTGCCTTGCTGTCGGTCGTCGCCCTGGTATTGTTGCTGGAACGTGCCTCGCGTGGCCGTGCGCGCTACGCCGCCGGTGCACGCGGGCGGGTGCTGCATCGCCGTCCGCTGCAGGGGGCGATGGCCTGGCTGGCGACCGCGTCCTGCGTGCTGCCCATCGTCTTCGGCTTCCTGCTGCCCGGCGGGCTGTTGCTGCGCATGGCGATCGTCGAGGGCGACGCCCAGTTCGGCGAACGCTATTTCGAGCTGGTGCACAACAGTGCGCTGATCTCCGCCGTCACTGCCGCCTGCGCGGTCTTGCTCGGCGTGTTGCTGGCCTACGCCGCCCGGCTGGCACGCTCGCCGTGGCCATCCGTTGCGAACCGCGTGGTGGGCCTCGGCTACGCGGTGCCGGGCGCGGTGATCGCGGTGGGGGTGCTGATTCCCGTGGCGCGGCTGGACAACGCGCTGGCCGAAGCCATCGCGCGCCTCACCGGCAACAACCCCGGCCTGCTGCTCACCGGTGGCATCGCGGCGCTGGTGTACGCCTACCTCGTGCGCTATCTCACCGTTGCCCTGCAGAGCATCGAGTCCGGCCTGGCGCGCATCACGCCCAGCATGGACGAGGCCGCGCGCAGCCTGGGCGCGGGGCGCGGCGAGACCTTGCGCCGGGTGCACTGGCCGTTGTTGTCCGGCAGCCTGCTGACCGCCGCCCTGCTGGTGTTCGTGGATGTGATGAAGGAACTGCCGGCCACCCTGGTGATGCGCCCCTTCAACTTCGATACGCTGGCGACGCAGGCCTACATCCTGGCGTCGGACGAGCGTCTTGCCGAGGCCTCCACGGCGGCGCTCACCATCGTGGTGGTGGGCCTGCTGCCGGTGATCGTGCTGTCGCGGCGCATCGCGCACCAGCGTTAGCGCGCGACTGGTCCGGATTAACCTGACTGCAATAAGGGTTTCACACTGGGTTCCTAGACTGCCAGCGACTTTTCAGTGAAGGAGCAGCAGTGAGCAAAAACAACTTCGTGCCGTTCGACGGGGGCATCGACCCGGACGACATCGGCAACAATACTTCGCCCAACGAATCCATCCAGGACGTGCTGAATGCCCGCATGTCGCGTCGCAGCCTGCTGCGTGGCGGCGTCGGCAGTGCCGGCCTGGCCTTCTTCGGCAGCTTCGGCCTGGCTGCCTGCGGTGGTAGTGACGACCCGGCGCCGGCTACGCCCACCACCCCGACGACCCCGACCGAGAAGCTGCTGGGTTTCAACCCGGTCGCCAAGAGCCTGGCCGACGCGTTCAGCGTGCCGGCCGGTTACACCGCCAGCGTCATCTACGCCTGTGGCGACCCGCTGTTCGCCGGCGTCGCTGCCGCGAAGAACGACGGCACCGACACCGGCTACGACCAGCGCAGTGGCGACTGCCACGACGGCATGGAGTACTTCGGCCTGTCCGCGGCCGGCGCACCGGATGCCAACGCCAGCGACCGTGCGCTGCTGGGCATCAACCACGAGTACATCACCCCGGTGTTCCTGCACGCCAGCGGCCCGAGCGCCAACCCGCGGCCGATCGGCGAGGCCGACAAGGAAATCGACTGCCACGGCGTGGCCATCGTCGAGGTGAAGAAGACCGCCGGCAAGTTCGCGGTGGTGCAGGACTCCACCTTCAATCGCCGCATCACCCCCAACACCGAGATCGAGCTGTCCGGCGTGGCGCGTGGCAATGCGCTGCTGAAGACGAAGTTCTCCACCACCGGCGAGAAGACCCGCGGCACGCTGAACAACTGCGGCACCGGCAAGACGCCGTGGGGAACGCTGCTGACCGGCGAAGAGAACTGGGCCGGCTACTTCACCCGCGGTGCTGCCGACAATGCTGCGCGCGGCAATGACAAGACCGTCGCCTCGCTCAACCGCTACGGCCGCGCACAGGGTGCCGCCAGCCGCTACGGCTGGCAGACCGCGGGCGCCGACGACCGCTTCGTCCGCTGGGTCAACAGCAAGACCGGCGCGTCCACCGATGGCACCGACGACTACCGCAACGAGATGAACGGCCAGGGCTACCTGACCGAGATCGACCCGTACAACAAGTCCGTCGCCATCAAGAAGCGCACCTCCCTGGGCCGCTTCGCGCACGAAGGCGCCGCCTTCTCGCGCCCCGTCGTCGGCAAGCCGCTGGCGGTGTACATGGGTGACGACTCGCAGGGCGAATACGTCTACAAGTGGGTGTCCACCGCGACCTGGATCGCATCGGATGCCACCGCCGCCAACCGCGTCGCCACCGGCGACAAGTACCTGGATACCGGCAAGCTCTACGTCGCCAAGTACAAGCCGGACGGCTCGGGTGAGTGGATCGAGTTGTCCATCACCAACCCGGCCATCGCCGGCTACGCCAGCTATGCCTTCGCTGATCAGGCCGATGTGGCGGTGAACGCCCGCCTGGCTGCCGATGCCGTCGGTGCCACCAAGATGGACCGCCCCGAGTGGTGCGCCACCAGCCCGACCACCGGCGAGGTGTACTTCACCATGACCAACAACAGCAGCCGCACCACGGCGACGGTCGACACCGCCAACCCGCGCTCCTACACCGACAGCAAGGGTGCGGCCACGCAGAGCGGCAACGTGCACGGCCACATCATCCGCATGGCCGAGACCGGTGACGATCCGGCCGCGACCAGCTTCAAGTGGGACGTCTTCCTGTTCGGTGCCGAGGAAACCTCGCCGGCGGGTGTGAACCTGTCGGGCCTCACCGCCATCAACGACTTCTCCAGCCCCGACGGCCTGGCCTTCACGCCCAGCACCGGCATCTGCTGGATCCAGACCGATGACGGCGCCTACACCGACGTCACCAACTGCATGATGCTGGCGGCATTGCCGGGCAAGGTCGGCGACGGCAGCACCAAGACGGTCATCAGTGGTGCGACGACGCTGAACACCTACGTCGGCAAGGAAGCCAGCGACGCCACCCTGAAGCGCTTCCTGGTCGGTCCGAAGCAGCAGGAAATCACCGGCATCTGCGAGTCACCCGATGGCAAGACGATCTTCGTGAACGTCCAGCACCCGGGCGAGAACACCACCGCGGCGGACCTGTCCGACCCGGCCAAGTACGGCAGCCGCTGGCCGTCCAACGCCGGCTACGGTGCAGGCCAGCGTCCGCGCTCGGCCACCGTGGTCATCACCAAGGACGACGGCGGCCGCATCGGTACCTGATATCGATGCTTGCCCTGCCTGCTGTCATGGCAGGGCGTCGCTGAAGCAACCCGGACCGGGCGGTGCAAACCGCCCGGTTTTTTCTTGCCCCGGACTTTTTGTGGCTACGGGTTTGCCCGAAGGGGCAGGTCTTGAAGTACAATGAGAATCAGTCTTATTAACTTGCAAAAATCGCAATAATCATGAATATCAGTAGCGTCCGCAGTCTTCGTTCCGCCGCCCCTGCCGCTGACACGCTGTCCGGCTCTCCGCAGCAACCGACCCGGCTGGCCCTCGCCATCCATGGCGCCCTCGTCGGCCTCGCGCTGGCCGGCGCCGTCGTGCCTGCAGTCGCCATGGCGCAGACCGCCACCACCGCTCCGCGCGCGGACGCCACGCTGCCGGTCGTGACCGTCACCGCCAATTCGCAGGCGGACGGGCCGCACGCCGGCGGCCAGCAGGCACGCGGCGCATCGCTCGGCCTGCTGGGCACCGAAGACAACATGGACGTCCCCTTCAGCGTCACCAGCTACACCTCCGAACTGCTGCAGGACCAGCAGGCCCGCACGGTGGCCGAGGCGCTGATCAACGACGCGTCGGTGCGCCTGACCACCGGTGCCAACGGTTTCGACGACACCTACCAGATTCGTGGCTTCCAGGTGCCGGGCCAGGACGTCGGCTTCAACGGCCTCTACGGCCTGATCTCCCCCAGCCGCGTGCCGCCGCAGATCACCGAGCGCGTGGAGCTACTGAAGGGCCCGAATACGCTCGTCAATGGCATGGCGCCCGGTGGCAGCATCGGTGGGGGCATCAACATCGTCAGCAAGCGTGCCGGCGACACTCCGCTGACGCGACTGACTTTCCTCGGGCAGAGCGCGTCCAACTTCGGTGCGCACCTCGACAGCGGCGCGCGCTTTGGCGACCACAAGGAGTGGGGCATTCGCTTCAACGGCGTCGCGCGTGATGGCGAAGCCACCATCGACAACGGCAACGTGACCAACGGCGTTGGTGCCCTTGCGGTGGACTATCGCGGCAGCAAGCTGCGCTGGTTGCTGGATGCCGTCGTCCAGCGCGATGACACCAAGGAATTCCGCCCGCAGATCAGTTTTGCGAACACCACCACCTACATCCCCGAGCCGCCGGATTCACGCTCCAACTGGTATCCCGGCACCAACCTGCAGCAGCGCGACACCACGGTGGCGACCCGCGTCGAGTACGACTTCACCAACGCGCTGACCGCCTATGCGGCCATCGGCTATCGCGATGGCGAGACCTCGCAGATATTCCCGGTGAGCAGCGGCCTGAATCAGACCGGCAATTTCTCGGTGCGCAATTCGTACTACGACTCGTACACCAAGACCACCAGCGGCAGCGCCGGCGTGCGCTGGAAGTTCGACACATTCGGTGTGGTGCACACGCTGAATCTCGGCGCGACGCTGCTGGACCGCGAAGAAGGCAATGCCTACATCCAGTCCGCAGGCAGCACGAATTCCAACATCTACAACCCCTCGCCGCTGCCGGTCATCACCGCGGCGCGTACGCCTGCCAACAAGTCGGCCGAGACCACGTTGACCAGCTTCGCGATTGCCGACACCCTGTCCTTCGCGCAGGACCGCGTGCTGGTCACCCTGGGCGCGCGCAACCAGAAGGTCGAGCAGCAGGGCTTCAACACGACCACCGGCGCACCGACCACCAACTATGACTCCAGCGCCGTGTCGCCGGTGGTGGGCGTGGTGGTCAAGCCGCTGACGAACGTGTCGGTCTATGCCAACTACACCGAAGGCCTGTCGAGCGGCACCATCGTCGGTGCGCAGTACCTCAACCGTGGCGAAGTGCTGGAACCCTACAAGTCCACCCAGTACGAAACCGGCTTGAAGGTGGACTGGGGCCGCCTGACCACCACCGCGGCGATCTACCAGATCTCCCGCCCGAACGGCATGGCGCTGGGCACCGCGCCGAACCAGGTGTACGGCTACTTCGGCGAGCAGCGCAACCGCGGCCTGGAGCTCTCCGGCTACGGCGAAATCCAGCGTGGCCTGCGCGGCTTGCTGAGCATGGCCTTCGTCGATGCCGAGCAGACCAAGACGCCAGGTGGCGCCACCGACGGCAAGACTGCTGCCGGCGTGCCGGACATGACCGCCTCCGGATCGCTGGACTGGGATACGCCGTGGGCACAAGGCCTCGCGCTGAACACCCGCGTCATCTACACCTCCGGCGCGTACATGAACGCCACCAACACGCTGAAGTTCGACTCCTGGACCCGCTGGGACATCGGTGCCCGCTACACCACGCTGCTGGGTGGCAAGCCGGTGGTGCTGCGCGCCAACATCGAGAACCTGCTCGACAAGGAGTACTGGCTGACGGCGGGCAACTACGTGACGGTCGGTGCGCCGCGCACCTACGTGCTGTCCGCGTCCTTCGACTTCTGAGGCGAGGCGCCTCGTGCGCCGCATGCAGTACGAGTGCAGTGTGAGTGCCACGACGCGCCAGCGCGTCGTGGCATTTTCCGTTAAGGGTCGTCCAGGCTCACCGAGGCCCGGCAAGGTATTTCCCGTTCGCGTTCCGACATGATTGCCATTCCACACCACATCCTCCGCACCGGTGCGCTGCTGTCGCGCATCGTGGCCGCCCTGTTCGGTGGCTATGCGCTGGCCGCGCTGACCAGCGTGGC
This sequence comes from Uliginosibacterium sp. H1, assembly GCF_036017065.1. Lineage (NCBI taxonomy): Bacteria > Pseudomonadati > Pseudomonadota > Betaproteobacteria > Rhodocyclales > Zoogloeaceae > Uliginosibacterium > Uliginosibacterium sp. H1. The sequence continues at coordinate 1,797,134 of NZ_JAYXHR010000001.1, read as the reverse complement.
CACCCTGGCCCTGCCGATGACCGACGTGCAGGGCGTGCTCACCGGCATGCTGGCCAGCTTCATCGTCTACACCTGCGCGGTGATCTGGGTGTTCGCGGTGCGCAGCGCCACGCGAGCCTGGCTCGGCCTGCTCGTGGCTGCCTTGCCGCTGTTGCTGATGGCATGGTCGGTGTGGTCGCGCGGAGGTGCAGCGTGAAGCCGGCGAAGATGGTGAGCGACAAGGCTACGGGCGAGAAGGCCGTGAACAACAAAGCCGCGAACAGCAATGCGCCCGGCATCCGCCAGACGATGTCCGACCTGCATATCTGGACGGGCCTGCTGGTCGGCTGGTTCCTGTATGCCATGTTCCTGACCGGCACCGTGTCCTACTTCAAGGATGAACTGTCGCAATGGATGCGGCCGGAGCTGCCCCGGCAGACCGAAGTGCCGGACCCCGCCGTGGTGGCGCAGCGCATTGCCACGCAGGTGCAGGCCATGGCGCCCGGCACCTCGCAGATGAGCATGCGGCTGAGCGATGCGCGCAACAACTCGGTCAACGTGTTCTGGCGCAAGCCCAACGAGAAGGGCCGTCGCGCTTTCGCGGAAGCCAACTTCGATCCGCGCACCGGCGAGGAGCTGAGCGCACGCGACACCACCGGTGGCGACTTCTTCTACCGCTTCCACTTCCAGTTCCACTACATGCCGGCGATGTGGGGGCGGTGGCTGGCGGGGTTCTGCGCGATGTTCATGCTGGTGGCGATCGTCAGCGGCGTGATTACCCACAAGAAGATCTTCGCCGACTTCTTCACGTTCCGCTGGGGCAAGGGCCAGCGCTCCTGGCTGGACGCCCACAACGCGCTGGCCGTGTTCGGCCTGCCGTTCCACCTGATGATCACCTACACCGGCCTGGTGACGCTGATGGCGATGTACATGCCCTGGGGCGAACGCGAGGTCTTCCGCACGCCGGAACAGCGCCAGGAAATGTCCGCCCAGCTCAGTGCCTTCATCCAGCCGGGCAAGCCGAGCGGCGACGCATTGCCACTGGCCTCGGTGGAGGACATGGTGCGACAGGCGCAGCAGCGCTGGGGGCACTACAACGTCAGCCGGGTGACCATCACCCATCCAGGCGATGCCGCCTCGCGCGTGGCGGTGACGCGTGGCGAGGCGAGCCGCGTCTCGATGAGCCCGCAATACCTGTTGTTCGAAGGCGGCAGCGGCAAGCTGCTGGAGGTGCACGACAGCGTGGGCGCGGCGGCCGAGACGCGTGGGGTGCTGTACGCCCTGCACCTCGGGCGCTTCAGCGATGCCGTGACGCGCTGGCTGTATTTCCTGGTGAGTCTTGCAGGTACCGCCATGGTGGGCACGGGCCTGGTGATGTGGACCGTCAAGCGGCGAACCCGCCTGCCCGACCCGCAGCGGCCGTACTTCGGCTTCCGCGTCGTCGAGCGGCTGAACATTGCCGGCGTGGCAGGCCTGTCGGTGGCGATGACCGTCTTCCTGTGGGCCAACCGCTTGCTGCCGGTCGGCACTGCCGGTCGCGCCGACTGGGAGATCCACGTGTTCTTCATCGCCTGGGCGGCGACGCTGGCCCACGCGATGCTGCGGCCGGCGCGTGCGGCCTGGGTGGAGCAGTTCTACGCCGCGGCAGCCCTGCTGGCCTTGCTGCCGATCCTCAATGCCTTCACCACCGACCGGCCGTTGTGGGCCAGCCTGATGAATGCCGACTGGGTATTCATCGGCACCGATTTCATGCTGCTGGCGCTGGCCGGCCTGCACGCGCTGCTGGCCTGGCGCGTGAGCCGGCATCGCGGCGCGGTGGCGAAGCCGCCGCGCAAGGTGGCACCCGATGCGGCGGACGTCGAGGGAGCACGGGCATGAGTCACCTGTTCACCTTCCTGTTGAGCCTGGCGGGCTTCGCCGCGCTGGCGCTGGCGATGTCGCGCCACCAGCGCGAAGTGTTCGGCAAGGCGCTGGGCGCCATGGCCAGCCGTCGTTGGCGGGTGGCGGGCTGGGTCTGCCTGCTGCTGGCCTTGGCCTTTGTCGTCGCCCGCGAGGGCTGGGGCCTGGGGCTGGTGCTGTATTCCGGCCATACCAGCCTGGCGGCTGCGATCGTGCTGGGAGCGCTGGTGCTGCGCGATCGCCGCGCTGCCGCGCGCTGACTTCCCGGTAGTCTGCCCGCCGGCACCGCACCGGCGGCGCTCTCAGCGCGCCGGCCGCCAGTCGCCCAGCAGCTTGTCGGTGACGTAGCCAGCCGCCTGCGCGTCGCTCAGCTGGCGACGGCGCTTGCCCGGCTTGCCTGCGCCCGGACCGGTGCTCCGGTACTCGAAAAATCGCGCGTCCTCCGGCTGGAAGAACACCCGGCTGCCATCCTTCGCCGTGCCGCCCATCTCGTCCCAGGCATCGGGGGTGATGTGATCGTCCATCCAGCAGCGCACGAACACCGCGCTGCCGATGGCGGCCGGATCGGCGTAGCGACCGTCGGGGAAGGCGGTGGTGGGATGCCAGGGACGGCCCAGCGGCACCGATTGCGGGCCGACGTCGGCGTTCTCCCGCTTCAGGCGGCTGTCGAGAAACACGAAGCCGTGGCTGGTGCTGCGTTGCGTGCTCGGCGCGGTGACGTAGCCGCTGGGTTGCTGGCCGATGCGCGGGCGGCTGACGATGTCGCTGTCCTCGAACACCACGGTGCCGGCGCCGAAAATGAAATCGACATGGCCGAGCACCTCGCTCTGGTAGACGTAGGCACGGCCGGCGTTGGCGAAGAAGGTGTCTTGGTAGCCGATCAGGCGCACCTGCTTCAGGCGGCTGCGGTCGGCGCCCTGGTCCAGCAGCAGCGCCACCGCCTGCGGGTTGCGCAGGCGGGTCTTGTCCTGCGGGTCCTTGGCGAGATTCTTCGGGTAGTCGAAGGCGTTCTCGACGCTCAGGTTCTCCGCCGAGAAATCCGGCGCGCGCACGGTGAGCGTGGCGCTGCCAGCGGTGCCGTACTCGCGCTGGTCGGGGCCGACGGTGCTGGCGGTCGCATCGAAGACCAGCACGGTGGCGTCGCGGCTTTCACCGCGCAGGCTGACGTTCGGCCGGCTGACCGTCAGCTTCTCCTTGTAGTGGCCGTTGCGGACGAAAATGCGCCACGGCCGCCTGCCGTCCGCCGGTGCGGCATCCAGCGCCGCCTGCAGGCGGCTGTAGGTCTTGCTGCCACCGATGGATTCGCCCTGCGCACCCTTGTGGGCGGCGTCCACCACCGCGTCGCTGCCGAATCCACCCATCATGCTCGCGCAGCCCGACAGCAGGGCGAGGCCCAGGCACAGCAGGGCGGCAGAGAGTGTTGGGGAGCGTGTGGGAACGAGGGGGCGGGCAAGGTGCATGACATGGTTTTCCGCGTGGAGGTGGATTGCGTGCGGGGCGTGCGTGCCGGGCAGGGGGCCGGACGAAAGATAGCAAATGCGGCGGCCCCGCCTTGCGCCGGGCCGCCGGACGCACGCCGGCCTTGCCCGCAAAGAAACAGGGCCTGCATGTGCAGGCCCTGTCGGTCAGCGGAATCGGCGTCAGTTGGTGCCGGCCGGCGGCGCGACTTCGCGTTCGATCTTCCAGCGGTTGCCCTCGCGACGGAAGTGCAGCGTCTTGGTGACGTCGTCACTGAGGTCCGGCGAGCGGTAATGCTGCAGGAAGGTCGCGGTGGCGCTGTCCGGGCCGGTGCGCTGCACGCGCACGTTCTCGACCTTCACGTCGATGCTGGACTTGGCCAGGCGCTTGGCACGCAGGGCCCGCCAGTTGTCGCGGTCGGGCAGGGTCGCCGGCTTGAAGGCGTCGGAATAGAAGCCCAGGTAGGTATCCAGGTCGCGTGCAGACCAGGCCGCGGCCCAGGCCTGCACCTGGGCGGCGATGTCCTTGTCCAGCGGATCGACCGGGGCGGCCTGCGGGACCGGGGCCGGCGGCGGGGCGACCGGCTGGGCGGCGGCCGGCGCCAGGGCCAGCTGGGCATTGCTGCTGGTGGTGCGCCCGGCCATCGCGGCGCGGGTGTCCAGTGCGGTCAGTGCCGGCATTTCGGTGTTGCAGCGGGCCAGGTTGTCGTCCGCCTGCACCTTGTCGTCCTCCTGCGGCGGGCCGTCGCTGGTGGTGGGCGCCAGCTCCAGCGCGGTCAGCAGGCGGTGGGTCTGGCCCAGCACGCGGAACTCGGCGATGCGCAGGTCATAACGTGCGCGCACCACGGCGCGACGTGCTTCGAAGAGTTCGTTCTCGGTATCCAGCAAGTCGAGCAGGGTGCGCTGGCCGATGTCGAACTGCTGGCGGTAGGCATCCCGCGCCTTCTCGGTGGACAGGGCGTGCTGCTCCAGGAACTGCAGCTGGTCGCGCAGGCGACGCGAGTCGTTCCAGGCGATGACGGTGTTCTGGCGGATGTCGCGGCAGGCGCGGTCGCGCAGTTCCACGGCGGCGTAGTACTGCTCCTGCGAGGCGCGGATGCGGGCATCGTCGCTGCCGCCGCGGTACAGGTTGTAGTTCATCACCAGCTGGGCCACGGCGTCGGAGTAGGGACCGTTCACGCCCTGGCGGTTGCGCTCGGCGCCGTAGGAGGCGCGGAACTCCAGGTTGGGCATGTTGGCGGCCCGGCGCACGTCGGTCTGGGCGCGGGCGGCCCGCAGGTTGGACACCGCCGCCAGGAACTGCGGGTTGTCGCGCAGGGCGATGGGCAGGACGTCGCGCTCGGCGGGCAGGTGACGGTTGATGTCGGGCACGTCGGCCAGGGCCGGCGGGGATTCACCGACCACGCGTTCGAAGCGTGCCGACACGTCGTGCAGGTTGCTGGTCTCGGTCAGCCAGTTGGACTGGGCGAGCGCCAGGCGGCCGGCGGCCTGCTCCAGGTCGACCCGGCGGCCGACGCCTGCGCGGGTGCGTTCGTCGATCTGGTCGTACAACTCGCGGTGAACCGCCCAGTTGTCCTGCGCCAAACCGGAAAGCTGCCGATAACGCTGTACATCGAGGTAGGCGCGGGCAGCTTCGACGGCGATGTCGTCGGTGCCGGAGAGCAGCTCGTAGTACCGGGTGGCCTTGGTATGGCCGAGGCGGCGGATCTCGCTGGTGGTGGCAAAACCGTCGAACAGCAACTGCCGCAACTGGATGCTGGCGCCAGGGTGGTCGAAGTTGCCGTAATCGACCAGCGGGGTGTCGCGTCGCTCGTAGCCGTAATAGGCCTCGACATCCACACGCGGGCGCAGGCCGCCACGGGCGGCTTGCTGGTCATAACCGGAGGACAGGTAATCGTGAAGGCGGGAGCGGACTTCCGGATTGCGGGACAAGGCCCGTTCGGTGACTTCGGCGAGACCGGCCGCCTGGCTGCCCAGGCTGGTTACGGCAAACAAGACGGCTACATGGATTTTTTTCAGCACACGATTACTCCGCGAGGCACTGCAAATCTGGCGGCCGGCGCAATGATGCGCTTTCCGCAAGGCCGATCATTGACAGATACCAATATCGGCAAAGTGGCTGGGATTCTAACGACGAATTTTCGAGCACCTTTGTCAAATTTCAGTTCCCGCGTGGCGGATGACGCAGGCCGACAGCCTGCAGGGCGCGCCTGCTGATGCGATTGCGCGCGCGGCTGGCCGGTCTGGTTGCGGTACTGGGTATCCTGGTTGCAGGGGCCCAGGACGCCGACCGCATGCTGCGGACGCTGACCACGCGCTATGGCAATGATGCACAGAACCTGTACCGCAACTGGCGCGAACTGGTGGCACAGGGCGGCGGGCAGGCCGACGTGGAGAAATTGCGCCGGGTGAACGATTTTTTCAATCGGCGTATCCGTTTTTCAGACGACACCGTGGTGTGGAGCCAGGTCGATTACTGGGCCACGCCGCTCGAAACCATAGGCCGCGCCGCGGGCGATTGCGAGGATTTCACGATCGCCAAGTATTTCAGCCTCATCGAATTGGGCGTTCCGCCGAATCAATTGCGATTCACCTATGTGCGGGCCCGCATCGGCGCGCCGGACAGCGGAATTACCCAGGCCCACATGGTGCTCAGTTATTACGCCAGCCCCAGCGCGGAGCCGCTGGTATTGGACAACCTGATCGGCGAAATCCGCCCGGCCTCGCGCCGGCCGGACCTTTCGCCGGTATTCAGTTTCAACAGTGACGGCGTATTCATGGCAGGCGCCGACAGGCCTACCAGCCCGGTCGACCGTCTGGCACGCTGGACGGACCTCCTGTTACGGATGAAAACCGAAGGTTACGAGCCGTTGAAATAATTAGAATGAAGAGAAATGCGGGACGTAATTCATGATTTTGTGTGAAATGAAAATATCGCGCATTCCGGCGTGGAGAAAAAAATGTCCTTGTTGACCCGCCTGTGGCTGGCCGTGCTGGCCGCGATGAGCCTTGCGCTCATCGGCAATCTGGTCGTCAGCACCCTGTCGGCGCGCAATTACCTGGAGCAGCAGCTCTACGCACAGGCCAACGACAGCGCGGCCTCGCTGGCCCTGTCGATGTCGCAGCAGAGCAAGGACGCGGCAATGACCGAATTGCTGGTCAGCGCCCTGTTCGATTCCGGCCATTTCGAATCCATCGTCTATCGCGACGTCGACGGCAAGGCGCTGGTGGAGCGCACGAATCGCCAGCCGGTGCCGGACGCGCCCGCCTGGTTCGTTTCGCTGGTACCCCTGCAGGCCCGCGCCGGCAACGCGCTGGTGTCCGACGGCTGGAAGCAGGCCGGCGTGGTCAGCGTGCTCGCCAACAAGCGCTTCGCCTATTCGGCGCTGTGGAAAGGCTCACTGCAGACCGCCGGCATGCTGGCCGTCATCGGCCTGTTGCTCGGCGGCCTGGTCACGCTGCTGCTGCGCTGGGTGAAGCGTCCGCTCACCGACATCGTGCAGCAGGCCGAGGCCATCGGCGAGCGCCGTTTCGTGTCCCTGCCCGAGCCGGACGTGAAGGAGCTGCGCATCGTCGTGCGCGCCATGAACGCCATGGTGGCGCGCGTGCAATCCATGTTCGCCGAACAGGCCGCGCGCATCGACCAGTTGCGCGACGACGCCAATCGCGACGGCCTGACCGAGCTGCCCAACCGCAACTACCTGATGGGCCGCCTGCGCGAAGCCCTGGTGGACGAGGGCGACAGCAATGGCGGCACCATCCTCATGCTGCGCATCCTCGACCTCGCCGGGGTGAACCGCCGCTTGGGCCGCGAACGTACCGACGCGCTGATCAAGGCCTGCGGGCAGGAACTGGGGGAAGCCGCGCGCAGCTATCCGGATTCGGTCGCCGCCCGCCTCAACGGCGCGGACTTCGCCTTGCTGCTGGCCGACGGCGACCCGGCCAATGCCGAACACATCGCCCGCAAGTTGCTGGACGCCATGGACGACCTGCACCGCCGCGAATTCACCGACCGCAAGCCGGTGGTGGCGGTGGGCTGGACCACCTTCCGCAATGGCGAGCCGGTGGCCGACGTGCTGTCCCGTGCCGATGCCGCCCTGATGAGCGCCGAAACCCTGCCGGTGCCGCTGGCCGGTGGCGGCCCGGCGGCAGGCTCGCAGGTCAGCGGCGGGGCGCTGGCCTGGCGTGCGCTGATCGACCGCGCCATCGAGACCCGCAGCTTCGAGCTGGCGACCTACCCGGTGGTCCGCACCGACGGCAGCCCGCTGCACCAGGAGGCGATGCTGCGGTTGAAGGGCGAGGACGGCAAGCTGATGTCGGCCGGCCAGTTCATGCCTGCTGCCAGCCGCTTCGGCCTCACCGGCCAGCTCGACCTGCTGGCCATCGAACTGGCTATCGGCTGGCTGGAGCGCAATCCCGGCGACATGGCCGTGAACCTCTCGCCCTTGTCGCTGGAGAAAGACAGCTTCCTGGTGTCGATGAAGGACCTGCTGGGCTTCGCCGGCCCGCGTGCCAGCCGGTTGTGGTTCGAGGTCAGCGAACGCGGCCTTGGTGATGCCCACGGCGTGGAATCGATCGCCGCGCTGTCGCGTGTGCTGGCAGGCCACCAGTGCAAACTCGGCATCGAGCACTTCGGCCGCCACTTCGCCGCCATGCCGCAGTTGTACGCGCTGAGCGTCGATTACCTGAAACTCGACGGCGGCTTCGTCGCCGGCATCGACGTGAACGACGGCAACCAGCGCTTCGTGAAGGCCGCGGTGGACGTGGCGCGCAGCCTGGACATCAGCGTCATTGCCGAGCGCGTCGTCACCGAGGCCGAATGGCAGACGCTGGGCAAGCTGGGCGTCGCCGGCCTCACCGGCCCGGCGGTGACGCGCAAGGCGGGCTGACGCGCAGTTTGAAAGCAAGGCGCGGGCTGCAGGCTGGCCCGCGCAGGCGCACATTGCACACACCGTCAAAGGAGTGCTGCAATGTTCCCGCCCATGAGTACCCCCGCCAATAATCCCACCACATCCCCGCCGTCCGTTGTCACCACGGCTGCCTCGATATCGGACGAGGCGCGCTGGCGCGCCGTCTGCGAGCGCGCGCCCGACGACAGTTTCGTCTTCGCGGTGCGCAGCACCGGGATCTACTGCCGGCCTTCCTGCCCGGCACGGCGACCGCTGCGCAAGAACGTCGCGTTCTTCGACGACGTGGCCGCGGCGCGTACGGCTGGTTACCGTGCCTGCCGGCGTTGCGACCCCGACGGCGCCGGCTTGCAGGGGCGGCACCGCGAACTGGTGCTGCGTGCCTGCGAGACGATCGCGGCAGTCGACAGCCTGCCCTCGCTGGACGAACTGGCGCGGCAGGCCGGCCTGAGTCGCTATCACTTCCACCGCGTCTTCAAGGAGATCGTCGGCATGACGCCGCACGCCTACGGGCGCGCGTTGCGCAAGCAACGTGTCGGCCAGGCCCTGAGCGAGGCAGCCAGCGTGACCGACGCCTTGTATGCCGCCGGCTTCAATGCGCCCAGCCGCTTCTACGAGGGGGCGGCCGACAGCCTGGGCATGGCGCCTGCCGTCGCGCAGCGTGGCGCACCGGGCGAGACGATCCGCCATGCGGTGGTGCCCAGCCCGCTCGGCCCGATGCTGGTGGCGGCTACGGCGCGTGGCGTGTGCGCGGTGGAGTTCGGCGATTCCGCCGACGCTTTGCTGCGCGGGCTGGGCCAGCGCTACCGTGCGGCGACGCTGGTAGCGGGCGATCCGCAGTTCGCCGGATGGGTGCAGCAGATCCTGCAGCATCTGGCCGAGCCCGGGCAGGCTGGTGCACTGCCGCTGGACGTTCGCGGCACGGTGTTCCAGCAGCAGGTATGGCGCGCGCTGCAGCAGATTCCGCCGGGCACCACATTGAGCTACACCGAACTGGCGGCACGGCTGGGCAAGCAGGAAGCCGTGCGCGCGGTGGCCCGCGCCTGCGCGACGAACGAAGTGGCGGTGTTGATTCCCTGCCACCGCGTGTTGCGCCGGGACGGCCAGCTGGCGGGCTACCGCTGGGGGCTGGCGCGCAAGGCGGATTTGCTGCGGCGGGAAGCTGCTGCGCGTGCGCAGCATGAGGGCGACGAATGCGTCCGCGAAGGCATCGATGCGCGCGCCGGCAACCGTAGCGACGAATGTAACGACGAATCTGACGACGAATGATGGATGCCCGCGGCGAGGACACGGACCTCTGCATCGAGACGCTGCCGGCCGGGCAGGTTGTCGCGTGGCGCATGGCTTTGCCGGCGGTGTACCGGTTCGACGATGCGCGCAGTTTTCACGGCCGCGACCTGGAGTGCGTGGCCGAGCAGGTGATGCCGGACGGATTGCACAAGGCGTTCGTGTGGCGCGGCGCAGCGGTGCATCTGGCGATCCGCCTTCGGGCATCGGACGGCGTGGGCGAGGCACTGTGCGATGCGAGCGTCACGCCGGCGGTGGCCGACCCGGCCGGCTTGGTGGCGGTCGCGCGCGGCCTGCTGGGCCTGCAACTGGATGTGGCGGCCTTCGTTCGCGCCGTGGCGCCGGACGCGCACCTCGCCGCACTGGTCGCGCAACGACCCGGCCTGCGCATCCCGCAATGCGCGACGCCTTTCGAGGCGCTGAGCTGGGCGATCACCGGGCAGCAGATCAGTCTCGCCGTGGCGATCTCCCTGCGCCGCAAGTTGATCCGCCTCGCCGGCCGGCCACTGGATGGGCAGCGTCACTGCTACCCCTCGGCGAAAGACGTCGCCGCCTTGCGTGCCGAGGACCTGCGCGCCGTCGGTTTTTCCACCGCCAAGGCGGCGACCCTGGTGGAGGTGGCGCAGCGCGTGGCGGACGGGGCCTTGCCGCTGGACGCATGGCTGGGCGATGCGCTGCCGGCGGACGATATCCGCCAGCGCCTGCTGGCGTTGCGCGGCATCGGGCCGTGGACGGTCAATTATTGCCTGCTGCGCGGCTTCGCCTGTGCCGATGCGTCACTGCACGGCGACGTGGCCTTGCGCAAGGCCCTGCAGCATTTGCTGCAGCGGGACGAGAAGCCAGGCATCGGCGAGACCGAGGCGTGGCTGCAGCAATTCTCGCCCTGGCGCTCGCTGGTGGCGGCACACCTGTGGGCCAGCCTGTAGCGCCTCGCGCGGCAGCGCCATGAAAAAGGGCCGCTTGCGCGGCCCTTCGTACTTGCGATCTGATGAACCCTGAGGGAACGATCAGCGAGCCTGCCAGCCGCCGTCCACGTTCACGACGGTGCCGTTCAGGTAGTCGGACGCTTCGGCGAACAGGAACACGGCGGTGCCGGCCAGGTCTTCCGGCTCGCCCCAGCGACCCAGCGGGATGCGGTCCAGGATGGCCTTGTTGCGATCGGCATCGGCGCGGATCGGCGCGGTGTTGGCGGTGGCGATGTAGCCCGGGGCGATGCCGTTGCAGTTGATGCCCTTGGTGCCCATTTCGTTGGCGATCAGCTTGGTGATGCCGGCGATGCCGTGCTTGGACGCCGTGTAGCCCGGCACCAGGATGCCGCCCTGGTAGGACAGCATCGAGCAGATGTTGATGATCTTGCCCTTGCCGTTGCGGCCCACGACGTGGCGGCAGAAGGCTTGCGACAGGTACATCGGTGCATACAGGTTGATCTGCATGACGAAGTCGAAGTCTTCTTCGGTGTGCTCCAGGAACGGGGCGCGGCGGATGGTGCCGGCCACGTTGCCCAGCAGGTCAACCTGACCAGCCAGCTTCACAGCTTCCTCGATCACGCGGGCAGGGGCACCCTTCTCGGTCAGGTTGGCCTTCAGGTACCACCACTTGCCGCCGGTCTTGGCGACGGCCGCGTCCATGGCGGCGGTGGATTCGGCAGCCATCGGCGCGAAGTCGGCGCAGATGACGTTGGCGCCGGCTTCAGCGACCTTGGCGGCGATGGCAGCACCGATGCCCTGGGCGCCGCCGGTAATGAGGGCGACCTTGCCCGACAGATCGAACGGATTGCTCATGCTCTTGACTCTCCCGTGTTGGACTTGAACCTGCCGAGGGGGTGCGGCGGGTCCGGTTTGAACCTGGCTGGTTGATGTGGAATCCGGTCGGCTGACCTTCGTACTGCACAGCGGTACCGTACAGCGCCAGCCGAGCGCGGGATTTTAGCCTATCCGGGCTAGCCCTGACATTGACACTGCTCAGGGGGCGGGCAACGGCCTCAGCACTTCGACCAGTACCCGCTCCCGCGGATTGGCGTGCTGGCGCAGGCGGCCGATGCGTGCTGCCAGCGGGGTGCCGGCCGCCAGGGCGCGGGCTACCGCGCCGTTCTCCACCGCCGGCAGGTAGCCCAGCTTCTGCCCTTGCCACAACACCAGCACGGCCTGGGCGTCGTGGCGGTTGTCGCGCTCCAGCGCCAGCTCCAGGGTGTCGCCTTCGCGCAGTTGCGGCCACAGCGCCGGGCCGGCGTGGTACGTGAAGCCGGCCAGGGGCGCGCGCTGGATCAAGGCATGGCGGCCCTCGGCGTGGATATTGGCCGCAAGCACCGCAGCCGACAGGGCCGCGAGGCTCAGCCGGAGCGGGGTTACGCCGAAAACGCGCCGGGCAGCCATTCGATGGCGTCCTGGTCGAGGCGATCCAGCAGGATCGCGTCGAAGCGGCAGGGGTGGTTGGCGTAGCGGCTGCCGTCCCCGGCCAGCCAGTGCTGGGCGGCGAGGACGATGCGCGCCTGCTTGGCGTGGGTGATGCTGGCCGCCGCGCCGCCGAAGCGGGCATTGCCGCGCAGGCGTACCTCCACGAACAGCATGTTGCCATCCAGTTCCGCGACGAGATCGACCTCGCCACCGCGGCAGCGCACGTTGCGGGCGATAATGCGGGCGCCGCGGGCGACGAGGAAATCCGCCGCCAGCTGCTCGGCCGCCGCGCCGCGGCTGCCCGTGCCGGCCTTGTCCGCCGCCTTGTCACTACCCGCACCGCCCAGAAACCGCCGCAAGGCCTTCAAGGTTTTCCCTTCATGGATCACAGCAACGACCGCGTGCTGGCCGACGCGCCGGCATTGTATGTAGTGGCCACCCCGCTCGGGAACCTGGGCGACATCACCCAGCGCGCCCGCGCCGTACTGGAGGCGGTGGACCTGATCGCCGCCGAGGATACCCGCCACTCGCAGCGCCTGCTCGATGCCATCGGGGTACGTACCCGTCTGGTCGCTGCGCACGAACACAACGAGCAGGAAAGCGCCTCGAAGCTGATCGACGCGCTGACCGCCGGCCAGCACGTGGCGCTGATCACCGATGCCGGCACGCCGGCCGTGTCCGACCCCGGCGCGCGCGTGGTGCGCCGCGTGCAGGACGCCGGTTTCGCCGTGGTGCCGCTGCCGGGCGCCAGCGCGGTGGTGACGGCGCTGTCGGCCTCCGGCCTGCTGGATGCGCGCTTCCACTTCGTCGGCTTCCTGCCGCCCAAGCAGGCGGCGCGGCGCGCGGAACTGGAAGCCCTGCGCGGCATCGCCGCCACCCTGGTGTTCTACGAGGCGCCGCACCGCATCGAGGAATGCGTCACCGACCTGGCGGCGGTGATGGAGCCGGTGCGCGAGCTGGTCATCGCCCGCGAGCTGACCAAGCGCTTCGAGCAGATCGTCCGCCTGCCGTTGCCGGAGGCCGCAGCCTGGCTGGCGGAGGACGCCAACCGGCTGCGCGGCGAGTTCGTGCTGCTGCTGTCCGCCGCGCCGGCCGGCGAGGGCCTGGGGCCGGAAGCCGAGCGGGTGCTGCGCCTGCTGCTGGCGGAACTGCCGGTCAAGAGCGCGGCGAAGCTGGCCGCCGAGATCACCGGCGCACCGAAGAACCAGCTCTACGCGCTGGCGCTGGAGATCAAGGACGCCGGCTGAGAGGCCCCGGGAAGCCACAACGAGCGGGCGCAGGCGTTGTTTCCTCTCCTTGCCGTACTGCTGGTACCGGCAGCAAAGAGCGCCCGGCCAGAACCCGCTTGTTCAAGGCTTCCTGCTTCGGCTCCTCCGGGACGGCAACCAGCCTTTGCGTCAGGTCAGGAAGCCTGCGTTTACCGGGCTTCAAGCAGCCTGAAACGGCCCCGGACCGCCGCGCTGCGGTTTGCGTTTGATCCGCCACGCGTTTACCCTTACGGGCCTCGGATCCCGTCCGCTTCGCCTCTCCGGGGTGAAACAAAGCGACGGCATCCTTCCGTATCACCCACCGACTTACCCACCGACGTTCGCGCGTCGCCTCCCCGGACCGAAAGGAAAATTCGATGAAGATCGCCCTGATCAACGAGAACAGCCAGTGCGCCAAGAACGAAATCATCTTCAACTCGCTGAAGACCGTCGCCGAGCCCCTGGGCCACCAGGTGTTCAACTACGGCATGTACAGCGCTGACGATGCCAACTCGCTCACCTACGTGCAGAACGGCATCCTGGCCGGCATCCTGCTGAACTCCGGCGCTGCCGACTTCGTCGTCACCGGTTGCGGCACCGGCATGGGCGCCATGCTGGCCTGCAACTCGATGCCGGGCGTGTTCTGCGGCCTGGTGGCCGACCCGACCGACGCTTTCCTGTTCTCGCAGATCAATGCCGGCAACGCCATCTCCATGCCCTACGCCAAGGGTTTCGGCTGGGCCGCTGAACTGAACCTGCAAGACGTGTACCGCAAGCTGTTCGAACTCGAAGCCGGCCTGGGCTACCCGAAGGAGCGCGCTGCCATCATGGCGAAGAACCGCGGCATCCTGAAGGACGTGAAGGCTGCCTCCACCAAGGACATGCTGACCGTGCTGAAGTCGGTCGACCAGGACCTGGTGAAGGGCGCCATCGCCGGTCCGAAGTTCCAGGAGTACTTCTTCGCCAACGCGAAGGACGACGGCATCGCCACCTACCTGAAGAGCATTTCGTAATCGGTCTTCAGACTGATGCCTGACCCCGGCGAAGCCGGGAGCCAGACAGGACAAACGCCCGCCGCGCGCAAGCCGGCGGGCGTTTGTTTTTGCGGGTGGCGCGCTGACACGGTACGGGCGCAGAATGCGGATTCGCTTTTCTCCATGCGATGCCCCGGCGCAGGCTGGCCGGGCCACCGGGATCCATCTCGCTTCTGTACAAGGAACCGCCATGACGATCTTCAGCAAGACCTACTACGCCACCGCGCCGGACTCGATGGATGGCGCCAGCAACCAGCAACTGCGCGACCGCTACCTGATCGACGGCCTGTTCGTGGCCGACGAGATCCGCCTGAACTACCTGCACTTCGAGCGCTTCGTCATCGGCGGTGCGTTCCCGGTGTCGAAGCCCGTACCGCTGCCCGCGCAGACCGAGCCGGCGTCCGCCGCCGGCAAGCCCTTCCTGGAGCGTCGTGAACTGGGCGCGGTGAACGTGGGCGAGGGCAAAGGCGTCGTGACCATCGACGGCAAGAAATACGACCTCGCGCCGAAGGACGGCATCTACGTGCCGATGGGTTCCGAAGTGGTGTTCGAGTCCAGCGACGCAGGCAAACCCGCCAAGTTCTACCTGACCTCGACACCGGCGCATGCCCGCTATGACGTCGTGCACATCCCGATCGACAAGGCCGTGCCGCTGGAGCGCGGCGCGGCGGAGACGTCCAACGAGCGCACCATCTACCAGTACATCGTGCCGACGACTGCCAAGAGCTGCCAGCTGCTGCTCGGCATGACCATCCTGAAGACCGGCTCGGTGTGGAACACCTGCCCGCCGCACCTGCATGACCGCCGCTCCGAGGTCTACTTCTACTACAACCTGCCGGCCGACCAGCGCGTCATGCACTTCATGGGCGAGCCCAGCGAGATGCGCCACCTGTCGCTCGCCAACGAGGAGGCCGTGGTGTCGCCGCCGTGGTCCATCCACATGGGCACCGGCACCAGCAACTACATCTTCATCTGGGCGATGGGGGGCGAGAACCTGGACTACACCGACATGAAGGTGCTGGACATCTGCCAGCTCGTCTGAGGGCAACAGGACGGTTCCGGCGTTGTGGTTGTGGCTTCCGCGAACAACGCCCCGCAAAGAAAAACCGCCGGCAAATGCCGGCGGTTTTCTTTGAAGTCGCAGTGCGCAGTGATCGTCAGTCGATGAACTGATACCGCTTCAGCAGCGTGCGCAGCACGTTGCGCGAGATGCCCAGCGCCTGCGCGGTGCGCACCTGGTTGTGGTGGTGGCGGTCCATCGCGATCTTCAGCGTGGTGTGCTCGATCAGGTCATGCAGCTTGTCGCCGGGTGTGGCGAGCAGGCGGTCGATGGCCTGGCCCAGGGCCTCCTCCGGTGACAGCGCCGCACTCTGGCCTGCGCTGGCGGGTGTCGCCACGCCGGCGAAGCGCAGGTGCTCCGGCAAGAGCGTATGGCCATCGCATACCAGCAGCGCGTAGTGGATGACGTTTTCCAGTTCGCGGATGTTGCCCGGCCACTGGTAGGCGCGCAGCGCGTCCAGCGTGCGTGCGCCGATGTGCGGCTCCTCCACGTCCAGCTTCTGTGCATACACGCGGGCGAAGTGGCGGGCCAGCGGCTCGATGTCGCCTTGCCGTTCGCGCAGCGGCGGCAGGTTGATGCTCGCCACGTTCACGCGGTAGTACAGGTCCATGCGGAAGTGGCCGGAAGCCACGGCACGCGACAGGTCCACGTTGGTCGCCACCACCAGGCGCACGTCGACCGGGGTCGACTTGCGTGAGCCCAGGCGCACCACCTCGCGTTCCTGCAGCACGCGCAGCAGCTTGACCTGCATCGCGAGCGGCAGGTCGCCGATCTCGTCGAGGAACAGCGTGCCGCCGTTGGCCGCCTCGAACCAGCCCTGGCGGGAGCCCTGCGCACCGGTGTAGGCACCGGCTTCGTGGCCGAAGAGCTCGGCTTCGATCAGGTTCTCGGAAAAACCACCGCAATTCACCGCGAGGAAGGGGCCGCGCCGGCCGCTCTTCTCGTGCAGGTAGCGGGCGACGAGCTCCTTGCCGGTGCCGGTCTCGCCCTGCACCAGCACGCTGGCCGTGCTGGCGGCGATGACGTCGATGTTCTTCAGCAACTGGCGCGAGGCCGGGTCGGCGAAGACCAGCGCCTTGGCGCGGATCGACAGCACGTTGGTGGCGGCATCCGGGAAGGACAGCAAGGGAAAGCCCTCCGCCTCTTCGCGCTTCGCGCAGCTTGCCACGCGCTCGTTCGCGTTGGGGCGGTCGACGGCGTAGTCGCGTTCGGACAGGGACAGACTCATGGCATCTCCTTCGCTGCGCAATGCGGCGGGGTGGGGCGTACGGAAGGTACGAGGCTTACGCAGGGACCTGCGTTGTCAAAGCGTGGCGATCGATACTTCGGTGGACTTCACCAGCGCTACGACTTCGCTGCCGATCTTCAGGCCAAGGTTGTCGACCGAGCGGGTGGTGATCACCGACGTGACGATGCCGGACGGCGTGTCCACGTCCACCTCGCTCACCACGTCACCGCGGATGATGTTGCTGACCTTGCCGCGGAACTGGTTGCGGACGTTGATGGCCTGGATGCTCATGCTTGCTCTCCGTTACTGTGTGGGTGCGCGGCGCGAACGGTGTGCGCCACGCATTGGCGTGAAGTCTTGTGAGGGATGGCTTGGTCCGGGGCGCTGACGGTCGTGGCAGTGGGTGCGCCTGGTGGCGCGACTGCTCGTGCGTCCGGAAGCGCCCGGAATTCCCGCACCGTGTTTCCGGTGCATGGCTGCCAATGTAAGACGCTGCGGGCGCGTGGCGGAACGACCGATTACTGCTTTGCTTAGAACGGGCGGGAGCATTTGCATCTCAGTCATACGCGTGCCCGCCGCGTACGTGCGCAGACATCGTGGTCAATGATGTCCGCAGCCAGGGCCTCCCGCCCGGTATGCCATTGCCCTGCCGTCAGGCGGCGATCGCCTGGCTGCCCGCCGCCAGCGTGTGACGGTTCGCCGGCCTCGGCAGGCCGAGGTTCTCGCGCAGCGTGCGGCCTTCGTACTCGGTGCGGAACAGGCCGCGGCGGCGCAGCTCCGGCAACACCAGCGCAATGAAGTCGTCCAGCCCGCCAGGCAATGTCGGCGGCATGATGTTGAAACCGTCGGCCGCGCCCTGTTCGAACCATTCCTGCAGCAGGTCGGCGATGCTCTGCGGCGTGCCGACGATCTGCTTGTGGCCGCGCGCACCGGCGATGCGCAGGTAGAGCTGGCGGATGGTCAGGTTCTCGCGTCGTGCGAGGTCGAACAGCAGGGCCTGGCGGCTCTTGCCGCCGTTGCTGGCGGGCAGCTCGGGCAGCGGGCCGTCGATGTCGTACGGCGACAGGTCGAAGCCGCCGAGCATGCTCGACAGCAGTTGCAGGCCCACCCTGGGATGGGTGAGCGCCTGGATGGATTCGAACTTGTCTTCCGCCTCGGCCTGGCTGGCTGCCACCACCGGAAAGATGCCGGGCAGGATCTTGATGCTGTCGGCATCTCGCCCGTACTTGCCGAGGCGTCCCTTCAGATCGCTGTAGAAGGCCTGCGCGGCATCCAGCGTCTGGTGCGCGGTGAACACCACTTCCGCCGTGCGCGCGGCCAGTTCCTTGCCGGGCTCCGACGAGCCCGCCTGCACCTTCACCGGATGACCCTGCGGCGAGCGCGCGATGTTGAGCGGACCGCGCACCTGGAAGTGCTTGCCCTTGTGCTGCAGCACATGCAGCTTGTCGGCGTGGAAGAACTCGCCGCTCTCCTGGTCGCGCACGAAGGCGTCGTCCTCCCAGCTGTCCCACAGGCCGGTCACGACGTCGATGAACTCCTCGGCGCGCTCGTAGCGCTCGGCGTGCGCCACGTGCTCGTCCAGGCCGAAGTTCTTCGCCTCGGACTGGTTGGCCGAGGTGACGAGATTCCAGCCGGCACGGCCACCGGAGAGGTGGTCCAGCGAGGCGAACTTGCGGGCGAGGTGGTAGGGCTCGTTGTAGGTGGTGGTCACCGTGGCGACCAGGCCGATGTGCTCGGTGACGGCGGACAGCGCGGAGAGCAGGGTGAGCGGCTCGAAGTTGGCGCCGCGTGCGGAGTGCGCCAGCGTGTCGCGGTCGGCGTCGCCACCCCACACGGCGGCACTGTCGGCGAGGAACACGGCGTCGAACTTCGCCGCCTCGGCAGCCTGTGCGATGCGCCTGTAGTGCGCGAAGTCATGGCCGCCATTCGGGTTGGCGCTGGGGTGGCGCCAGGCGGCGACGTGGTGACCGGTGGCGGGGACGAAGGCGCCGAGCTTGATCTGGCGTGGGCGGGCTGCGGACATGGTGGGCTCCGTGGCGTGGGTGGCGTTGGCGGGCGGCGAGCCGTTCAGGCGCGGGTGATGCTGTCGATGCGCGCCAGCGTGGCGGCGTCCAGCACCCAGTCGGCGGCGCGGGCGTTCTGCTCCACCTGCTCGGGCCGGGTGGCGCCGGCGATGACGCTGCCGACCTGCGGTTGTGCGGCCAGCCAGCTGAAGGCGAGTTCCAGCAGGCTGCGGCCGTGCGCCTTCGCCAGCCCGTCCAGCGCGGCGACGATGCGCAGGTTGCGTTCGGTGAGGATGCGGTCGGCACGCGGCGGGTCGCGCTGCAGGCGACTACCTTCCGGCAGCGGCTGGGCGGCGCCGTACTTGCCGGTCAGCAGGCCGTCGGCGAGCGGCCAGTACGGCAGCAGGCCGACGCCGTGGTGGGCGAGGGCGGGGATCAGTTCGCGCTCCGCCTCGCGCTTCAGCAGGCTGTACTCGTCCTGTTCGGAGATGAAGCGTTCGGTGCCGAGTTCGCGCGCCAGCCACTGGGTCTCGACGACCTGCCAGGCACTCAGGTTGGAGGCGCCGATGTAGCGCACCTTGCCATCGCGCACCAGCTGGTCCAGCGCACGCAGCGTCTCGTCCCAGGGCGTGCCGTGGTCGGGCCGATGCAACTGGTAGAGGTCGATCCAGTCCGTCTGCAGGCGCTTCAGGCTCGCCTCCACCGCATCGAGGATGTAGCGGCGCGAGGCGCCACTCTTGCGCGTCGGGCCGGTGCCGTCGTTCATCGGCATGCCGAACTTGGTGGCCAGCACCACCTCCTGCCGACGCGCGCCCAGCGTCTCGCCGATCAGCGTTTCCGAGCCGCCCTTGTTGCCGTACACATCGGCGGTGTCGAAGAAGGTGACGCCGACATCGATGGCCTTGTGGATGACCGCGCGCGCATTCTCCGGCGTGGCGCGCAGGCCGAAGTTGTTGCAGCCGAGGCCGACGACGGAGACGTGCAGGCCGGAGCGGCCGAGTGGGCGGTATTGCAAGCTGGACTCCCGGTGTGCGGATGAAGACGTGGGAGCGTTCAGCAGGTTTCGCGCCAGTGCGGCGTGCGTGGGCACTGTGCTGGCGGAACGCGTGCCGCAGGGGCGGAGGCGACGGCGAGCGGCGTAGCGCTTCGCCATCGCGGCTGCTGGAATCTGCGCAGTTGCGCCGGCGCTGTGCTGGCTTCGGTGCAAGCTGCGCATCGCCGCGCTGTCGCGGCCACGATGCGCCCGGTGCGCGGTGTAGCATCGCTGTCCCGACACCCCGATTCCCCGCGCGATGACTGCTCCGATGAAGCTCTACCTGGCGCGCCACGGCCAGACTGCGCTCAATCGCGAGCAACGTTTCCAGGGCAGTCTCGATGCGCCGCTGGACGACACCGGTATCGCGCAGGCGGTACTGCTGGCGGAGAAACTGCCGACGGACATCTCGCGCATCGTGTCATCGCCGCTGCTGCGGGCGCGGCAGACCGCTGAATCGGTGGCCGCCCTGCGCGGCCTGCCGGTGCATCTCGTCGAGGAGTTCCGTGAGCGCCACTACGGCGTGTTCGAGGGCCTCAACCGGCAGGAACTGGAGACGCGTCACGCCGAACTGTGGCAGCGCGGCATCGTGCGATTGTGGGACGAGGCGCCTCCCGGCGGCGAGACCATGCGCGCGGTGCGCAGCCGCGTGGAGCAGGGGCTGCTGCGCCTGCACCGCGAGCATGCCGGCGAAACGGTGCTGCTGGTCGCCCACGGTTTCGTCGCGCGCATGGTGCACTTCCTGCTGCACGACCTGCCGGAGGCCGACATCCATCAATGCACGATGCTCGGCAACGCGGAGTTCGGCGTGTACGAACTGCCGCAGCAGGCGCAAGACGCGCTGCGCGATGAACACTCCCGGCCGGGCAGGGACACTGCTTGAACCTTCATCTCGCCATCGCACTCGGGGCGGTGCTCGCCGGTTTCGTGCAGGGATTCTCGGGATTCGCCTTCGGCCTGGTGGCCATGTCGATCTGGGCGTGGACGCTGGAGCCCACGCTGGCCGGCCCGCTGGTGGTGCTGTGCTCGCTGGCGGGCCAGTTCATGCAGATGCGCATGGACAACCTGCAGCACACCAATCCCATCGCGTGGCGCTACATCGTCGGCGGGCTGCCGGCGGTGCCGCTGGGCGTGCTGACGCTGCAATGGATGGACCCGCGCGTGTTCAAGCTGGGCGTCGGCGCCTTGCTGATCGTCGTCGCCAGCCTGTCGCTGCTGTGGCGTGACCTGTTCAGGCTGAAGCAGGCGCGCAGCCGGCTGGACTATCTTGTCGGCCTGGTGGGCGGATTCCTCGGCGGGGTGTGCGGCCTGGTCGGCGCACTGCCGTCATGGTGGAGCAGCCACAAGCCGATCGAACGCGCAGAGAACCGGCAGGCACTGCAGGTCTTCTTCACGGCAGTGCACATCGTCACCATCGCGTTCTACGGGCTGCGCGGGCTCATCACGCTGCCGACACTGGGCTATGCCGCGCTGGCCTTCGCCGCCATGTACCTGCCCGCACGCGCCGGCGCGCGGCTGTACCACCGGCTGGACGCGGCGACTGCGCAGCGCGCGATCCTCGGGGTGCTGTTGGTGGTGGGCGTCACGCTGCTGGCGGTGAATCGCTGAGGCCTTCGCGCTGCACTACGAGACTTGGTGCTGGTTGCAGTGCTTGCGTTGCGTTCGTGCCTGGATGGTCGGTTGCCGTTGGGCTTCGCTACGCTCAACCCAACCTACGTCCATAGCGTCGCTTCACGCAGAAGCGGTAGGTTGGGTTGAGCGTAGCGAAGCCCAACACCCCGGGCTACGAATAGAAACTACGCGTAGAAGCTCGGCTTCGGCACGTCGCCGGTCAGCAGCCAGCGGCCGAGGTCGCGCTTCTTGTAGTCCAGCGGGTCGTGCAGGGTGTGGGTACGCAGGTTGCGCCAGTAACGGTCGAAGCCCAGCTTCGCGGCGGTGGCGCGCGCGCCGAGCTGTTCGAAGATGCCGCTGGTGATGGCGAGGCCGGTGCGCGTCGCGAGGATCTTCGCTTCCGCAACCTGGATGGCCACCTCGCCACGCTGTGCTTCCGTCAGCGCTTCACCAGCGTTCCATGCGTGCTGGAAGGCTTCCGCCGCATCGTCGCCGAGTCGCGCAGCGGCCTTCAGGTCCACCCAGTATTCGGCGTAGCGTTGCAGCACATAGGGCTCGTCCTCGATGTGCTCGATGCCGCTCCACGGCCAGGGGCGGCCGCTGTCGCGGGTGTGTGCCAGCGCGCTGTCGAGTGCGCCGCGGGCGATGCCGAGGTAGAGGTTCACCAGGATCAGCTGCGCCAGCACCGGGCGCAACGTGGAGCGGGGCGTGGACAGCGGACCCGGCGGGCCGAGCACTTCCTCGTCGGCGATGAAGAGCTTGTCGAAGGCCACCGTGCCGCTGTCGGTCTGGCGCTGGCCCATGTTGTCCCAGTCCTGCCGGATGTCGATGCCGGCACGACTGCTGGGCACGCCGGCGACGATCAATCCCGTGCCGTCTGCGCGTTGTGCGGACAGCATCAGCATGTCGGAGTCCGTGGCGCCGGAGCAGAAGGCCTTGACGCCGCTGACCGTGAAGCCGCCGTCGACCGGCGTGGCGATGGCCTGGTTGTTCACCGCGTTCATCGCGTTGCCCCAGAACCAGTTGTGCTCCTGCGTGCCGCGCAGCAGGCGCTCCTGTTGCGCGGGGCAGGCGAACAGCAGCACGGTGGCGACCTGCAGGTGCTGGAAGGCGTAGAGGTGGGCCAGCGAGCTGTCCACCTCGGCGAGGCGCCGCACGATGTGCAGCAGCAACGGCCACGGTGCTTCCTGTCCGCCGTACACGCGTGGCACCGACAGTGGTAGCAGGCCGGATTCACGCAGCAGGCCGCGCTCGTGCAGGGCGCTGCCACCTGCGCGGTCACGCGCGATGGCGGTGGCGTCAAGTCGGGCGGCCAGTGCTTCGACGCGGGCCGCGTAGTCGGGATGGATGGTCTGTGGCATGGCGGAGCGGGTGGGTCGCAGCGACTACAGCGCGTGCGCGGCGTCCAGCGTGTCGAGGATCTCTGCGCGCAGCAGTGCGAGCTGCGCATCGCGGCGGTCGCGCGGGCGGGCCTGCGCGATGCGCAGGTCGGCGAGGATGCGCCCCGGGGCCGCGCCCATGACGACGATGCGGTCGCTGAGGTACAGCGCTTCGTCGATGTCGTGGGTGACGACGACCAGCGTGGTGCCGTGGTGGGCGGCGACGTTCAGCAGCAGGTCCTGCAGGCGCATGCGGGTGAAGGCGTCCACCGCGCTGAAGGGTTCGTCCAGCAGCATCACGCGTGGTTGCGTGTACAGCGCACGCGCGATGGCCACCCGCTGCGCCATGCCGCCGGAGAGTTGCTTGGGCAGCAGCGGGCCGGCATCGCGCAGGCCGACTTCGTCGAGCAGCGCAGCGACGCGTGCAACGTTTGCGGCAGCTTTTCCGCTGGCGAAGGCGACGTTGTCGGCGACGCTGAGCCAGGGCAGCAGGCGCGGTTCCTGGAACACCACGCCGACCGCACCCAGCGGTGCCTCGGCGACGGGGCGCGTGTCCAGCAGCAGCGAGCCGCGGTAATCGGTGTCGAGGCCGGCGGCGATGCGGAGCAGGGTGCTCTTGCCGCAACCGCTGGGGCCCAGCAGGCTGACGACTTCACCGGGGGCGATGTCCAGTGCGATCTGCGACAGCACCTGCTTGTCGCCGAAGCGCTTGTCCTGCACGCGGATGTTGATCTGGGCTGCCATGTCTTTGTCCTTGCTTCAGGCGCGCGTCGCCAGCGTGTCGCGCCAGGCCAACCAGCGGTCTTCCAGGCGCTTGAGCAGCGCGTCGGAGAACTTGCCGAGGATGGCCAGCACGAGGATGGCGACCAGTACCAGGTCCGGCCGGCTGGTTTCGCGGCCATCGGTCAGCAGGTAGCCGAGTCCCTTGCTGGCAGCGATGAGTTCGGCCGCCACCATGAACATCCAGGCCAGGCTGAGGCCGCTGCGCAGGCCGGTGAAGAGTTGCGGCAGCGCGGCCGGCAGCAGGATGCGACGGACCTGCTCGACGCGGCCGAGGCGGTACACCTCGGACAGCTCGATCAGCTTGCGGTCCACGTTGTGGATGCCGGACACCAGGTTGAGATACACCGGGAAGAAGGCACCGATGGCGATCAGGGTGATCTTGGGTGCCTCGTCGATGCCCAGCCAGAGCAGCAGCAGGGGCACCCAGGCCAGCGAGGGGATGGCACGCAGGGCCTGGAAGCTGGGCTCCAGCAAGGCCTCCAGGCGCCGGCTCAGGCCGACTGCTGCGCCGACCACGATGGCGAGCGCGGCACCGATGCCGAAGCCGGCCAGCACTCGCGCACCGCTGGCGCCGATGTGGCGCCACAGGTCGCCGTCGGCCAAGTCCCACAGCGACTGGAAGACTTCGCTGGGCGCCGGCAGCAGGTTGCGCGGCACGAGGTCCGCGCGCACCACGACTTCCAGCACGGCGAAGACCACCAGCGGCAGCGCGAGGCCGGCGATCTGCCACAGGCGCAACTCACGTGCGCCCGCATTGGCAGCCGGGGCCGCCTGGTTCTGCGCCGCCGCCGGCCAGGCGGCCGTGGCCGCGGATTCCACCCGGGTGTTCATGACATCAGGGCTTCGCAGCGATGACCGGCTGGGCGAAGCGCGTGTCGACCAGGTCGGTGATCACCTTGTTGAGGTCGGTGCCTTTACGCACGAGTTCCTCTTCCAGCAGGATCGGCGCAGCGGCCTTCAGGGCCTCGACGTGTTCGGTGCCCGGCTGCGGGTTGGAGAAGTCGGTACGCTGCTTGAGCTGCAGCTGCGCGACGGCCAGCGGAATCTTCGCTTCGTCGGCGAGGATCTTCGCCGTCGCATCCGGGTTGGCGATGGCCCACAGGCGGGCGCGTTCGTACACCTTGATGACGCGGCGCAGGGCGTCCGGGTTCTTGCTGTAGAAGTTCTCGCTGGCGTTCAGGAAGCCATAGGTGTTGAAGGCCACGTTGCGGTAGACGAGCTTCGCACCGTTCTCGAGTTCGGCGGCGGCCATGTGCGGATCGAGGCCGGCCCACGCATCCACGTCACCCTTCACCAGCGCAGCGCGGCCGTCCGGGTGCTGCAGGTTCACATGCTCGATGTCCTTGCGGTCCAGGCCGACGGTATGCAGCCCGCGCAGCAGGAACAGGTAGGGGTCGGTGCCCTTGGTCGCGGCGACCTTCTTGCCCTTGAGATCCTTGATCGACTTGATCGGCGAATCCTTGGGCACCACCAGCGCCGTCCATTCCGGGCGCGAGTAGATGTACACCGCCTTGATGGGATTGCCGTTCGCGCGTGCCAGCACGGCGGCGAGACCGGCCGTGGAGCCGACATCGATGGCGCCGCTGTTGAGGTATTCCAGCGCGCGGTTGCTGCCCTGGCTGAGCACCCACTTCACCTCGGTGCCCTTGAATTCCTCCTCCACCCAGCCGTGATGCTTCAGCACCAGGCTGGTCGGCGAGTAGTGGGCGTAGTCGAGCTTCAGTTCCTTCAACGGCGTGCCTTGCGCGAAGGCGTTGGCGGACAGCAGCAGGCCGGCCAGCAAGGCCGTACCGCCGCGGATGAGGCGGCCGAGGTGGGTGGTGTGGGTCATGGCGGCGTCGCGTCTTGCGCGATGAGTTGTTGGATGCGCCGCAGTCTAGAGAGCGCCCCGCCCAGCGATAACGAATTTCCGGTGATAACCAAATCGTTGCCGGCAGCCAATTGCTGCGTATCAAGCAGACTGTCCGCGAGGTGTTGAAATCCGGTCAGATCCGGCACGGGACGAAAAAGAGGGGCCCGAAGGCCCCTGAACGAGCGGCATGAAAAACTCAGGCCGATGAACGCGGTGCGGTGGGTCTCAGGCCGCTGCCCTGGCGGCGGGCTGCAGACCCTTCAGCTTTTCCTCCACCGCCGTGCCCTTGAAGAAGTCAGCCTTGGCTTCGGTGTAGAGGCGGTAGGGGTTCTCGAAGACGTAGGCCTTGAAGTTGGCTTCGGTGATGACGCCTTCGTCCACCAGCGCATGGGCTTCGGCCAGCGCGTGGGTGAGGTCGGGCACGTCCCAGTGGCCGACGTCGGACGAGTAGATGGCGTTGATGTTGATGCCCAGCGGGTTGGCCTTGTCGTTGAAGGCGTGCGCGATGGTGCGGTCGTCGGATTCCGAGCCGAAGAAGAAGTTATCCACCCAGCGCGCCTTGATGTCCTCCACGCTCTGCACGCCGGAGGCGGCGAAGTCTTCCAGCTCTTCGTCCTTCGGGCGGCGTGCGTCGTGCGTGTAGCCCTTGCCCAGCGTGTCGCGGATCAGCGCTTCACCTTCGATGTCGCGGCCTTCGATGAAGTCGCCGCCGTAGCGCTTGAACAGCTCGGTGAGCTGCGCGCGGTCGGTGGCGCGCGGGTCGTAGTTCTCCAGGCCCTGGCGGCTGCGCTTCTCGAAGCGGTCCACCAGGTGGATGTAGACGCGTGCGCCCCAGTCGGCACCACCTTCCAGGAAGCCGGCGCGCAGCTTCGGGAAGCGCTTCGTCACGCCGCCGAAAAACAGCGCCTTGGCGAAGGCCTCGGTGCCATCGGCGAAGTGGCCGATGTGGTTGTTCATGTAGTTGGAGATGGAGCTGCGGCCGGTCCAGCCCTGGCTGCCGTAGTGCGTGAGGATGGGCACGCCCAGTTCCACCACGCGCGCCCAGAACGGGTCGTAGTCGTACTCGCTGTCGAGCGCGAGGAAGTCCTGGTAGGAGATGTACTTGCGCAGTTCCGGATGCTGGTCGAGCGGGAACTTGTCGGCCAGCGCCTTGATGGGGCGGCTCACGCTGCCGGCGATGTTGATCGCCTTCAGGCCCAGCGTGTTGATCGCGAAGTCGAGTTCGGCGATGCCTTCCTCCGGCGTGTGCAGCGGGATGCCGGCGACGGGCGTCAGGTGGGCGCTGTACTTGCGCCACAGGTCGGCGTGGTAGTGGTTGATGGCGCGCGACAGTGCAGTGCGTGAGTCCTTGTCGCGCACGCCCAGCGGCGCCAGCACGTTGTTCGGGAACAGCACCGAGTAGTCGGAGCCCTGTTCCGCCTGGCGCTCGGCGAACAGCTCGGGCAGGTGGTAGGTGGCGACGTCCAGCGTGTTCTTGGTGACGCGCGCCCACCAGGGCGAGCGGATGGTGCGGTAGTACTGGCGCTCCTCCGGTGTCTGCTCGTACCAGTTCTTGCCATTGGAGACGCCGCCGCGCGCAGTGCGGTCCGCGCTGGCCTTGCGCAGGTGGTCGACCAGATGCACGCCGCCGTAGTTGGAGACGTAGTCCTCCAGGTCCGGCGTGTAGTCATTGACGTGCACGTCGGTGTCGATGACGGGGTAATCGAGTTGCTGCTTCACCGCCACCGAGGGCGACAGCTGCAGGCGCGAGAGGCGATCGTTCATTTTGGCGAAGCTCCGTTGCAAGGTTGAGCGGACGGCAGCGGCGCGGTGACGGGCAGGTATGCAGATGTGCATACTTCCCTGGAATGCGCGCCTTGCTGTGTTTCGTTGCAGGGCTCACTTCGCAACCACCGTGCCACCCTTTCCGTGATTCGCGCCAACCCGCAGTGGCAAAGGATTTGCGCCGGGTTGCGGCGGGCCCGGTCAGGCGCCCGCTTGCGTGGATGCCAACACCCTGGCGCCGGTGGTGTTGGCATTGCCACACACGCCGTCGCGGCGTGTCGCCCCTATGCGGGCTCGCTGGCGCTGCGCGTCGCCAGCAGCTTCTGCAGTGCGCCGACGAACAGCACGGCAGCGGCCGCGCTGCACACGAGGAACACCGTGCGCAGGCCGATCAACTGGCCCAGCGCGCCACCGGCCAGGCTGCCGAAAAAGGTGCCGGCCGGGCCGGCCAGCGCGTTGAGCGCGGCCACCTTGCCGCGCCCCAGTTGGGCGCCGATGCGTGCGAAGCGGGTCAGGTTCATGATCTGGATGCCACCCAGTCCCAGGCCCAGCAACAGGGCCGCGAGCAGCAGCAGCGGCCGCAGTTGCGTGCTGCCCAGCAGGCCCAGCGACACCGCCACCAGCGCGAAGCTCGCCGGGTAGGCGCGGGCATGGCCCAGGCGCGAGACCAGGCCACCGAGCAGGAACAAGGCGACGATGAAGCTGATGCCCTGTGCGGTGATGAGCTGGGTGGCCTCGGCGGCACTCATGCCCAGCGTCTGGAGGGCGATCGCCACGATGAAGAATACGTAGAAGCCGTTGATGCCCTGGCCGCAGGCTTCCAGCAGGCAGGCGCTGCGCAGTTCCGGCTCGTGGCGCAGCAGGCGCAGTTGCGCCAGCAGCTCGGCGAAGCTCAGGCGGCGGCGCTGCTCCGGGCGCGGGGTGTAGCCGCGGAACACGATGGGCGACACGAAGACGGTGAGGAAGAACAGCGCGGCGATCATCCAGTAGGTGCCGCTGTAGCCCACGCCGCGCACCGCCGCCGCGGCCACCACGGGGCCGAGCAGGAACATGCCGATCATGTGGGTGCCGCGGTACCAGCCGGCCTTGCTCTCGCCGACCGCTTCCAGCTGCGCCATGAACACGGCGTTCAGCGACACGAAGCGCATCGGCATGAAGAAGCTGATCGCCGCCGTGCACGCCAGCAGGAAGGCGGTGGAGGGGATGAGGGGCAGCAGCACGTAGGTCGTGCCGGCCAGCAGGGTGCCGATGACGAAGAGCCTGGCGGGCCCCCAGTTGTCCACCAGGATGCCGATGGGAATGCTGACGAACAGGATGCCCACCATCTGCGCGGCGGCGATGAGGCCCAGCAGCGATTCATTGGCGCCCAGCTGCACTGCGTACAGCGAGGTCGCCACCTTGGCGATGCCGACGCTGGTCCCCATCAGCGAGGACAGGACTGCGAAGAGGATCAGGAAGCGGTGGCGGGTGACGAAGGCGGAGAAGGGGCTGGCGCTGGTGGACATGGACTCGGTTTGCGGTGGCGTCGGGAGATTGTCGGTTACGCAGGTTCCGGGCCACGACCGGCGAGTCCGGCCGGGCGGGCGGCGTGGCCCGCAGCCGCGCGCTGTCACTGCTGCGATCTGCGCATGCGCGCGCGCCGGCTGCTGGAAAGCCGGCAGCCTCGCGGCGCCTGTTCTCCGGGTGTAAGCCTGCAAACCCCTTGCCCGTGGCGCGGCGACGCCGTTGGCATGCACTCTGCTAAGTGTGGTGTGACACGGTGACCGGAAGGGTCGCCCGGCACTTCACAGGAGATGGTCGATGAGCGTCGTTCATACACAACCCCAGGCACACACACAAACACAGGAACACGCAAGTGGAACCCTGCGTTTCAGCAACATCAGCAAGCAGTACGAGGTGAAGGGTGAGGCGCTCCAGGTGCTGGACGGCATCAACCTCGACGTGAAGCCCGGCGAGTTCGTCAGCATCGTCGGCAGCAGCGGCTGCGGAAAGTCCACCCTGCTGCGGTTGGCCATCGGGCTGGACGACGACTACCAAGGCGACATCCAGCTGGACGGCGAGCGCATCCGCGGCACCAGCCTCAAGCGCGGCATCGTGTTCCAGGAGCATCGCCTGTTTCCCTGGCTGACCGTGGAGCAGAACATCGGCGCCGCGTTGCAGAACTCCGACCTGTCCGAGGCCGCCAAGCGCAAGGCGATCCAGGACCACGTCGACCTGGTGGGCCTGCAGGGTTTCGAGAAGGCGTATCCGCACCAGTTGTCCGGCGGCATGTCGCAGCGCGTGGCGATCGCCCGCGGGCTGGTGAACCGCCCCGAGATCCTGCTGCTGGACGAGCCCTTCGGCGCGCTGGACGCGCTGACCCGCGCCAACCTGCAGCAGGAGCTGCAGCGCATCTGGCAGACCGAGAAGATCACCATGATCCTGGTGACGCACGACGTGGAGGAGGCCGTGTTCCTCGGCGACCGCATCGTCGTCATGCAGCCGCGCCCGGGGCGCATCAAGCGCATCGTGCCGGTGCCCGTGCCGCATCCGCGCAACCGGCACGACCACGAACTGAACCGCATCAAGGAGGACGTGCTGCGCGAGTTCAGCCACCTGCCGCCGGACCAGCTGGTGGATACGCGGCCGGAGCCCCGTGCGCAGGATCTCGTGTTCGCCTGGTAGGAAGGCGCACAGAAATGATCCCGGCGTTGCTGCATCGCCTTGCCGTCCCACGCGTGCCTTCAGCGGCGATGCGCCCGGCCACTCGGTTGCAGGAACCGGTGTCGCCACGCTCCCCTTCATGCTCTTGCGCCTTCCCGTAGAACGATGCCGCCCAGCCTTCAACTCGATTCGGCCGAGCTGGCCGAGAAGTACGACACCGTCAGCGACAAGCAGTACCAGCACGGCCTGCTGCTGCTCGACGACCTGGCTCTCCAGCCCGGCCAGCGCGTGCTGGACATCGGCTGCGGCACCGGCCGCCTCGGCGAGCACGTGGCGAGCGAGCGTGTCGGGCCTCAGGGCGAGGTGCTGGGCATCGACCCGCTGCCGCTGCGCGTCGACATCGCGCGTCGGCGTGCGTCGGCCAACCATCACGTCAGCGTGGGGCGGGCGGAGGACCTGTCTGCCTTCGCGGACGCGAGCTTCGACGTGGTGTACCTCAACAGCGTGTACCACTGGCTGCCGGACAAGCGCAGCGTGCTGGCCGGCGTGCGCCGGGTGCTGAAGCCGGGCGGTCGCCTGGGCATCAGCGTGGCCTCGCGCGAGCGCCCGCATGACGTGCAGCGGGTGCTCATCGATGCGCTGGCAAGCCATGCCCTGAACAGTGCCGTGGTCAATGGCAGCACGCCGCATCGTGTCAGTGCGGCGGAGCTCACCGAGCAACTGGAAGTGGCCGGCCTGCTGCTGGAACGGCTGGAACTGCGCCGCTTCGCCGACTACTTTCCCGACGTCGGATCGGTGCTGGACTTCTACTTCGCCAGCTCCTTCGGCAACTTCCTGACCGACTACCTGCCGGACGTGCGCGCGAAGGTGCTGAACACCTTGCAGGAGCGCCTGCTCGCGCGTCGCGGGCCGCAGGGCATCCTCCTGCATCGCAACCTGTTCTTCCTCGTGGCCTCGGCTCCGGATGGGCGCTGAACTGCCACCGCAGGCCATCGTGTCCGGCGCGTTCCTCGCCGATGCCCATGGCGTGGCGAGCGTCGTACGCAGCCGCAACCTGCTGTTCATCGGCGAGCAGGGCCCGCTGCCGGAAGCGGGCGTCCTGCCGCGTGGCAAGCTGGGCCAGGCATTCGACGTCGAGGCCGGCCGGCGACTTGCGCGCTCCGCGGCCGAGGCGTTGCTCGCACGGGTGCAGGACACGCTCGGCTCGCTGGACGGCGTGCAGCAACTCGTGGAGCTGCGCGCCGTGCTGAACACCACCGCGGACTTCGATGCGCATGACGAGGTGGTGGATGCCGCCTCCGCCCTGCTGCACGAGGCGCTGGGCGAGCGGGGCGTGCATGTGCGCAGCGTCACGGGCGCCCACTCGCTGCGTGGTGGCCTGCCCTTGCTGCTGGCCGCGACCGTTGCGGTCAGGCCCGGGACCTGATCCCTTAATTCCCCTCTCCTCAATTCTTTCCTGGCCGTCGGCAGCACTGGCGGCGTCTTCCGTTCCACATATCCACCTCACAAGGACTCACCATGCCGAAGCTGTATGTCGCAAAAGGCGCCTGCTCGCTGGGCGCGCACGTCGTGCTCAAGGAGCTGGGCATCGCCCACGAGATCGTCAAGGTGCCGCTGCGCCAGCCGGATTCCCCCATCTTCAAGGTCAACCCGCTGGGCCGTGTGCCGACGCTGGTGACCGACGAGGGCGAGGTGATCACCGAGAACGCCGCCATCCTGCCGTACCTCGCCGACCTGAAGCCGCAGGCCGGCCTCATCGCAGCGGCAGGCAGCGTCGAGCGTGCGCGCATCCAGGAGTGGATCGGCCTGGTGAACTCCGACCTGCATCCGGCTTTCCGCGCCGTCAACCGGCCCAACCTGTTCCACCCCGACGAAGCGCAGTTCCCGGCGGTGCGCGCGCAAGGGCTGACGCGCCTGCGCGACCTGCTGTCCGCCATCCAGCGCAGGCTGGAAGGGAAGACCTGGGCGGTGGGGGAACGCTTCACGGCGGCGGATGCCTACCTCGGCGTGTTCATCGGCTGGCTGCCGCGTGCCGGCATCGACGCCGCGAAGGAGTATCCCGGCCTAGCTGCCTACGGCGACCGCTACCATGCGCGTAGCGCGGTGAAAGCCGCCCTGGCGCTGGAGAATACCGATTGAACACCGACTGCCTACGACCGAACCCGCGGAGCCTGCATGCCTGAACGCCTTGACGACCGCGCCCTGGACCAGCTGTTCCGCCAGGCGCGCACCTACCCCGCCTTCCTGCCGCGTGCCATCGACGACGCGACCATCCGGGAGCTGTACGAGTTGCTGAAGTGGGGGCCGACGGCCTTCAACGCGCAGCCCGGCCGCTACCTGTTCGTCCGCTCGAAGGAGGCGAAGGAGTTGCTCGCGCCCGCGCTGTCGTCCGGCAACCGCGACAAGACGCTTGCCGCGCCGCTGACGGTGGTGTTCGCCTACGACACGCAGTTCCACCAGCATCTGGGCACGCAGTGGGACAAGCCCAGCGCCAAGGCCCTGTTCGACGACACGCCGGCGCTGGTCGAGCCGACGGCGCTGCGCAGCGGCAACCTGCAGGCGGCCTACCTGATCGTAGCGGCGCGCGCCCTGGGGCTGGATGTCGGGCCGATGTCCGGCTTCAAGCCGGACGTGGTGAACGCGGCTTTCTTCCCGGACGGTCGCTGGAAGGCCAACTTCCTTGCCAACCTCGGCTACGGCGATCCGTCGAAGCTGGTGCCGCGTGGCCCTCGCCTGGACTTCGACGAGGTGGCGCGCATCGTCTGACCCGCGAGGTGACGTGGCAGGAGTGCGGGCGCGGGCTCACAGCGTGAGCACGCGTCGCGCCGCCCACTCCAGCGCAGGCTCCACCCTGCGGGCGACGGACGGGGCGAGGTCGACCGGCTTCAGCGCCATCCGTATCGCCATGCCGATCGGGTAATGGCGCATGACGGCGCGGGTGCTGGCCCGGCAGAATTCGCGGAACGCGGCGCCGTTGCGGCGCTCACCAGCATGGCGGGTGTGGAAGACGTGCCACAGCGCGCATTCGGCGTCGCTGTTGCGGGCCTCGATGACGCGCTTCAGCACCACGCGCAACACGCGCAGGCGGCCATGGGATTCGCGTTCCTGGTAGTCGCGGAAGTAGCGATAGAAGTGCTTGAAGTGGCGCACCTCGTCGGCGCGGATCAGGGCGGTGATGCCGGCCAGCACCGGCTCCTTCGCCGCGAGGCTGAGTGCCTCGTAGTAGGTGGCGGTGCCGGTCTCCACCACGCAGCGTGCCGCCATCTCCAGCCCCGGCGTGGGCTCGAACTCGTCCAGCGTGCACAGGGCCGAGTACTCGGCGAAGAAGGCTGTGTAGGCGGCCTGCCAGTCGAAGTCCGGATCGACGTGGCGGACGTAGTCGCGCAGCACATGGCCGTGGCGCATTTCCTCGTGCTCCCAGCCGGTGGCCAGCCAGCGGGTCAGGCTCTCGTTACCCTGCGCGTAGCTTGCGAGGTTGCGGGTGTAGAGGTCGGAGGCGATCTCCACGAACGAGGCCGCGGCAACCAGGTCCAGCAGTTGTCCCTGGCGGCGTGCCGCGTCGCGATCCACGCGGTCCCAGGGGACGGTGTCCAGGGTCCAGTCCGGCAGACGCAGGTCGTTTGCGCGCATGGGGTTCCTGTCGTCCGGCGCTTCAGCGAGGGGTGGTTCCGGCTGCCGCGCCGGCGAGCGGGGCAGGCTTGCGCACGGCCTGGCTCTCCGCCTCCGTCCGGCTGATCAGCACGTCCGATACCGCCTTGCCGACGCGCTGGAACACCACGCCGGCTTCCGTGCGGTCGTTGATGTCCGACGCGCAGGTCGTCACCACGATGGCGCGCGCGACGTCCTGCGGGTTGATCACCGCCATGTGGCAGGCGCGCCGGTGCTGGGTGCCGGTCTTGTGGATGATCATCTCGCTCTTGGGGATGCCGCCTTCCAGCCGGTAATCGCCGCGGCGGCCGTACTTCATCATCTTGAAGATCGCCTGGGTACTTTGCGCCGACAGCAGCTTGCCGCGCACCAGTTGCTCCAGCATGTCGCCGTAGCCCTGCAGCGTCGCGGTGTTCATGCCGCGCTGGTAGTAGCGCGCATAGGCTTCGCTGAAGTTCTTCGCCTTCAGGTCCCGCTCGCGCAGGTCCAACTCGCGGCGCACTGCCGCGACGCGTTGCGGGCCGATGTCCGGGCCGGCCACCTTGATGAGCTGCTGGTTGTCGAGCCTGCGTGCATCCGGGTGCAGTTCCGCGTAGATCTCGCGGCGCACGGTCACGAAGCTGGTGAGCTCCACCTTGCTGCCCAGCAGCGATTTCGCGGTGCTGTTCAGGTTGTCGATCCCCACGGTGCGGATCAGCAGGTTGGCGGCGGTGTTGTCACTCACGCCCAGCATGCGGGTCAGCAGCGATTCCACGGTGTACCGGCTGCCGTTCTCCGCCCAGGACAGCTCGCCGGCGCCATCCACCTTGTCCTGTTCCTGCAGCGTCAGCGGCGTCTGCAGGCTCAGCTTGCCGGCGTCTACCTGGCGCAGCACGGTGATGGCGATCGGCACCTTCACGGTGGAGCTGAGATACCAGGGCTGGTCGGCCGCGTGCGAGTAGGTTTCGCCGGTCGACAGGCGCTTCACGTACACGCCCAGCTTGCCGGTCGACTGCCGGTCGATGCGATCGATCTGCTCGCCCAGCGCGTCCTGCCAGCCCTGCGCGTCCTGTGCGCTGGCCGTCTCAACGTGGGGGACCAGCAGGCACGCCGCCAGCAGGGCGAGCAGCAGGCTGCGCAGCGGGGGCGCGCTGGCCGGTGGCGTGGCCGGGTCCTCCGGCGCGGGTTGCAGGCGCCACGGCAGGCGGGACGGTGGGCGGCACAGGTGTTGCGGCGGACAGGACTTCTTCTCGCGAGAGTGGGGGGCAGCTTGGTTCATCGGGGATTCCTCTTGTTATCAGGCCGGAGCGGCACAGCGCCACGCCGACGTCGCGCAGCGCGCGTTCGGACCGTTCAAGTGAGAGTTCGCCGCGCGCGCAGGCGGCTATGACGATGCGTTGCATGTGCAGGCCGTGCGGCACGGTGATGACGCCGCTGTCGCAGATGCGCCGGCGCTGGGTGCCGGTCTTGTGGGCGAACTGCGCGCCGGGAATCAGGCCGGCCTTCACCCGATGCGTGCCGGTGGCGGTGCGGCGCATTACGCCCAGCAGGTAGTCGGTCTGTTTCGCGGACAGCAGCTCGCCATCGGCGAGGGCTTCCAGCAGTTCGCCGTAGGCGGACAGGCGTGCGCTGTTCACGCCGCTCGCGTAGTAGGCGGCGAAGGCTTCGTCCAGCGATGCGCGCCTGAACCTCGCGACGGGTGTCTCGGTGAGGCGGGACAGCAGCGCCAGGCGGTCCTTGTCGCGAACCTGCCGGTGCAGCAGCAACAGGTCGGTGCCGGCCAGCCGTTCCGCCGCCGGAGTCAGCTCGCCATACACCAGGCGACGTACGTCACCCAGCGTGGTGATGCGGCCGAAGTCGTCGCCGCCAATCTCGCGGGCCACGTAGTTGACGTTACGGATGCCCACCAGCTCGATCAGCATGTCGCTGGCCGTGTTGTCGCTGTGGATGATCATCTGCTCCAGCAGGAAGCGCACGCTCAGGTGCGCGCCGACGCGCTGGCGGTTGGTGAGGCCGGCGCCGTCCACGTAGTCCGCGGCACGTAGGGTGATCTTGCTGTCCAGCGTGAACAGCCCCGCGTCGACGCCGCGCAGCACGGCGATGGCCACCGGCACCTTGACGGTGGACGCGAGGTACCAGGTCTCGCTGGCGCGGTAGCGTGCGGTCTGGCCTGACTCCAGGTCACGCACGTAGACGCCGATCTCCGCGCCGCGATGTTCCGCGTCCACCACGTCCAGCGCTTTTTCGAAGCGCTTGGTCCACGCTGCGGCGGGCGCATCGGCCAAGGGGTCCGCCGCGCTGGTCACCGGATTGCCGAGCGCCAGCGCGACGCTCACCGCGAGTGCACGCAGCGCACGCGCAGGGCGACGCTGCGGCGGGCGCACGGCGCGGTCCGCTGCAAGCTGCTGTGGCGACACGCGATCGCTATGGCCATCGCAATGCCGCCGGTGGGAACGAAGAGTTGCGTGATGCACGATCCGGGTCCCGGTCAGGACGGATCGGCTCAAGTTACGGTGCTGCGGTGCGGGGACGTTGTAAGAGGCGTCCTATCGTCAGGTCGGCGAGCCGCCCGACGAATCTGGTGCCGCCAGCTGCCGCAGCGGGACGGAGTCCCGCTGCGGCAGGTTCAGCCGGTCAGGCGACCGTATCGGCGGACTTCGTCGCGGCCTGCGCGGCACCCAGCCGACGGGCGACGGTGAACTGGTTGGCCGGGCGGGCCAGCCCCAGGTTCTCGCGCAGGGTCCTGCCCTCGTACTCGGTGCGGAACAGGCCGCGGCGTTGCAGCTCCGGCACCACGAGGTCGACGAATTCGTCGAGTGACTCCGGCAGCACCGGCGGCATCACGTTGAAGCCGTCTGCCGCCTCGTTCTCGAACCACTCCTGCATCCTGTCGGCGATGGTCTGCGGCGTGCCCACCACCACCCAGTGGCCACGCGCACCGGCGAGGTACTCGTAGAGCTGGCGCACCGTGAAGCCCTCGCGCTTTGCCAGCGTCAGCACCACGTTCTGGCGGCTGTTGCGACCCTTTTCCAGCTCGGGGTAGTAGGGCGGCGGTGCGTCGAGGTTCCATGTCGTGACGTCCTCGCCGGGCCAGAACTTGGCGATCTCGCCCAGGCCCACCGACGGGTGGATGAGACCCTGCAGCTTCGCCCACTTCGCCTGCGCTTCCTCCTCGGTACGGCCGATCACCGGCGAGATGCCGGGCAGGACCAGCAGCTCTTCCGGGCGGCGGCCGTACTTCGCCATGCGGCCCTTGATGTCGCGGTAAAAAGCCTGCGCTTCGGCGAGGCTGGTCCACGCGGTGAAGATGGCTTCCGCGGTGGCGGCGGCCAGTTCGCGGCCGGGCTCGCTGGAGCCGGCCTGCACGATCACCGGGTAGCCCTGCGGCGGGCGCTCGATGTTCAGCGGACCACTCACCTTGAAGAACTTGCCGTCGTGGTTGATCTTGTGGAGCTTGGCCGGATCGAAGTACACGCCGGACGCTGCGTCGCGCTTGAAGGCATCGTCCTCGAAGCTGTCCCACAGGCCCTTCACGACGTCGACGAATTCATGCGCGCGCTCGTAGCGCAGCTCCGGCTCCGGGTGCTTGTCGTAGCCGAAGTTGCCGAACACCGTCTCGGCGCTGGTGGTGACCACGTTCCACGCGGCACGCCCCTTGGAGATGTGGTCCAGCGAGGCGAACTTGCGCGCCAGCAGGAAGGGATCTTCGTAGGTGGTGGAGGCGGTGGCGACGAAGCCGATGTGCTTGGTGGCGACGGCGAGCGCGGCCCACAGCGTGACCGGCTCGAAGTGCGACACGCGGCCCTGGCGGCTGAAGGCCTCCGGGTCGTTGATCCAGCGGATGCCCGGGCTGTCGGCGACGAAGACCTGGTCGAACAGGCCGCGCTCGGCGGTTTTCGCGACCTCGATGTAGTGATCGATGTTCACGCCGGAATCGATCTGCGATCCGGGATGGCGCCAGGCGGCGACGTGGTGGCCGGTGGCCATGATGAAAGCGCCGAGGCGCAGCTTGCGTTGGCTCATGGGAAGTCTCCGGGAGGTTCCGAGAAAGTCAGAAAGGACGGGCACCGGCCAGGCTCACGCGCTTGAGCACGCGGCGCTCGCCGGCGTCGAAGGCGGTGCGCGCATGCAGGGTGGCCTGGTTGTCCCAATGCACGATGTCGCCCACTTCCCAGCGGTGGGTGTACTGGTACTTCGGTTGCGACAGGTGGGCGCGCAGATGCGCGATCAGCGCGATGCCGACGCTGGGCTCCACGCCGACCAGCTCCACCTCGGAGTGGGTGGCGAGGAACAGGATCCGGCGGCCGCTGCGCGGATGGGTGCGCACCAGCGGATGCGGAAAGCCGTGGCCCAGCGGGGTGACGTCCGGCGTGCGGTAGAGCGGTCGCTTCTGGCCGCTGGCGCGCACGAAGGGGTTGTAGGTGATGAGCTGCAGGCCCTCGATGCGGCGCTGCGTCTCTTCGTCCAGGTCGGCATAGGCCTGGGCAAGGTTGTACCAGGTGGTGTCGCCACCCACGCGCGGCACTTCCTGCGCGTACAGCAGCGAGCCGGCGGAGGGCAGCGGCGTCCACTGGTGGTCGATGTGCGGATACAGCTCGCCGTTGCCGGTGTAGCCGCCCTCCACGTTGGCCACCGGCACCACGTCGGGCGCGGTGCCGCCGTGATCGGACGAGCCCAGCACCGGCACGTCGGCCGGCGAATGGAACACCGGCCCGAAGTGCGTGGCGAAGGCCAGCAGCTGTTCGTCGCTCAACAGTTGCTGCTTGAAGACCAGGATGCCGTTGTCGTCCAGCGCGTTCTGCAGGCGCTGCACCAGCGCGGCCGTCAGGGGACGGCGGCCGTCGAGATTGCGCACCACGGCACCGACGCCGCCACCGGTGGCGGTGATGCTGACGTCGTCGGCGCGCTGGGCGGGCAGGTCGCTGTACGCGGCGGCGTGCACGGCCAGCGACAACTGGGTGAACAGCGGCGTGATGGCGAAGCGCGTGTTGTCGAGCGGCGCGGGACTGGGCGCCACGAGGACGGGACTGGAAGCGAGGGGTTCGGCAACGGTGCTCATGCGGGCTCCTGTGACAGGCGAGGGCGCCAGGTGTTGCGCGGCGTTCGCTCGGGTTCGGGTAGGAGCCCATTGCATGCGTCGTGCCAGTGGCCAGCGTCGATTGCGGCACGACAGGGAGAGCCTGCTTGGGCGGGCGTTCGCGGGTACTGGCGGTAACCGGCACGAATGCACGCAGTGCGACCTGCTGCGGCGGATGCAACAGGAGGCCGCAGGCACTGCCCGGATTGCGACAGTGCGGGCTGGTCTCAGTAGCCGAGCTGCTTGTCCACCACGTTGTGCAACGGCTCGCCACGCAGCGCGCGCCCGATGTTGTCACTGAAGATGCGTAGCGTGCGGGCGCCGTTGTGCGGTGTGCTGCCGGAAGTGTGCGCGGTGATGATGACCTTGGGGTGCAGCCACAGTGTGGCCTCGGGTGGCAGCGGCTCCGGGTCGGTGACGTCCAGGCCGGCACCGGCAAGGTGACCGCTGTCCAGCGCGGCCAGCAATGCCGGGCTGTCGATGATCGGACCGCGGCCTATGTTGTACACGTAGGCGCCGCGCTTGATACGGGCGATCCTGGCGGCGTCGAACAGGCCTTGTGTCTCCGCCGTCAGCGGTAGCGTGATGGCGACGTGATCGGCCCGGGCCAGCACGGCATCCAATCCCGAGGCATCAAAGACCTCATGAGCACCCGACACCTTGTCGCCGGTCTTGCTGCGACGTACGCCCAGCACGTGCAGCCCCAGGGCTTCCGCTTTGCGCGCCAGCGCTTGGCCGATGGCGCCCAGTCCGATGACGGCCAGGGTCTGTCCCTCCAGTTCAAACACCCCGGGCAGCGGCTTGTAGGCACCCTTGCCGGTAGGTCCCAGCCATTCGCTGCGTGCCTGGGCGCGGCCCAGTACGTGCAGTTGCCGCGCGAAGGACAGCGCCAGCGCGAGGATGTGTTCCGCGATGTTTGTCGCGTGCACACCACTGCTGTTGGTCAGCAGGATGCCGCTGTCGCGCAGGCGCTGCGACAGTACGCGGTCCACGCCCGCACCGAGCGCGTGGATCCAGCGCAGGCGAGGCGCATGGGCCAGCACTTCGTCGATACCCAGGTCGTAGCGCAGCAGGATGGCTTCGGCGTCCGCCACCTGAGTACGCCAGTCCTCACCATGGGCGACGCTGAAGGCGAGCTGCGGCCAGGTGGCCTGCAAGTGCACCAGGTCCTCGCCGGCGCGTGGATTGCTCAGCACGATGTTGTGCAGCGACTGCAGGTCGGGCTCTGCATGGCTGGCCGTGGCAACGCCTGCGGTGCTCCTAGCATCAAGGCTCATGGGCGCGTCTCGTGTCAGCGACTGCTGCCAAGGCGTTCGACGCGGGCGCCACCGGTGTCGCGCAATGGTTTGCCGTTCGCATCGAACTGGGTCCAGTAGTTCTCCAGCTGCAGCTCCTTCAGCGCGGCGTTCTGCCAGCGCCGGTCGATCCATTGATCGACGTCGAACTTCTTGCGGATCAGCTTGTACTGGAAGGCCTCTTCCACCGATTGCTTGTTGCGCGCGACCGCGTAGGCGTCGAACAACGGCGAGAAACGCCAGGCCAGTGGCACGCCCTGGTACTCCCAGTTGTAGTGGGCTTCGGTGACGCGTCCGGCGGAGGCCCACAGTTTGATGACCTCGGCGCGGTTGACGTCTTCCGAGGTGTAGTGCGCAGCTTTCAGCAGCGCCTTGACGATGCGCTTGGTGGTCTCCGGGTACTTCGCCGAGAAGTCCTCGTGTACGAGGATGTGGCCCTGGCCGTTGTTGGTGGGCTCTTCACGCGTGCTGTACACCACTTTGCCTTCGCCCTTGTCGACCAGGAACAGGTTGTTGTTGCTGCCGAACACCGCGTCGAGGTCGCCGGACTGGAAGGCGGCGAGGGACGCTGCCGGCTCCAGGTTCACGAGCTTGACGTCGCGCTCGGTCAGCTTGTGGCGCTGGAAGGCGCGGTTGGCGGCCAGTTGCGTGGCGGTGCCCTTGTGCAGGCCGATGCGCTTGCCGCGGATGTCGCTGAACTTCTCTATGCCACTACCGGTGCGGGCGATCAGGTAGGTGTTGGTGCGACCAGTCACCAGCACCAGGCGCGCCGGCACGCCGACCGAGCGGCCGACGATGGAGGGCAGATCACCCAGTGTCGTGAAATCCAGTTGCTTGTTGGTCAAGGCTTCGTTGACGGCGGGGCCCTGGCCCTTGAAGAAGATCCACTCGACCTTGGTCTTGTCGTTCCTGAATTCCTCTTCCACGAATCCACGTTGCTGGGCGACGGCGTTCCAGCCGGTACCCACGCGCGGGGGATTGCCGACGCCAGCGTTGGATACGCCGAAGCGGATGACGGCGGGCGGCTCCTCGGCGCGTGCCGCACCGACGCCGGCCAGGCCGAGGAGTGCGAGCAGGAGGTAGAGCGCCGCGAGGAGTGGCTGGCGGATACGCGATGTGGATTCCTTGTGCATGGTGGGTTCCGTTCGTTGGTAGGGAAGTGGGTGGCGGGCCGGCAGGGAATGGAGCGGGGCCGCCTTGCAGCGTTCGTTCTGCAACTTGCGGTCCACATGCCTTGGGTATTTCCGTTCTGCTGCGCGACCAGCAGGAGCACGCCGGACACTGTGCGACGCGCGACAGCGTCGCGGCGGCTGTGTGGGCTGCGCAGCAGGTGCGTGTCGGGCAGGTGCGACGGCGCGGTGCCGGGCTTGCTCATATACGGCGCGCCCATGCCGGATATTCGTTCTGCTTCTGAACCGTTCGCAGCAGCGTGCGGTGCGGATGCTGCGTGACGTACATGGCCGCGCGTTCCTGTGCGACGGGAATCGCCGAAAAGCCCCGTGAAACGGGGATTTACCGTCTCGGCACGCTAGTTGCGAAGGAGGGTTCCAACGCTCCTGGCCCGACACGGGTCAGGTGGTGAAACGCCCTCACGACATAACAGGAGCATCAGCATGAAATCCACCCACATCGCCAACAGCCGTCGCCTGCGACGTCCCGCCTTCCTGGGCCGCCTCGCTGCTGCGCTGGGGCTCGTCACCACCCTGGCCGCCACCGCGCTGCCGGCCGCGGCGGAAGCGCCGCCCGCGGAAATCCGATTTGCCTTCGCCAGCCCCAAGGTCGGCTCGCCGCCGCAGTACACCCTGGGCAGTGCAGGCATTGCCTTCACCAAGGGCTGGTTTGAAGAGGAGTTCAAGAACGACAAGACGAAGATCGAGTTCTTCTTCTTCAAGGGTGCGGGTCCGGCAGTGAATGAAGCCTTCACCAACAAGCAGATCGATTTTGCTGCCCATGGTGACCTGCCTTCCGTGATTGGTCGTGCTGCCGGCCTGAAGACGCGTCTGCTGTTCGCCAACAACCACCGCAACAACATCTACCTGGCGGTCCCGCCGAACTCCACGTTGAAGTCAGTGAAAGAGTTGAAGGGCAAGAAGGTGTCCTTCTTCAAGGGCACCAACTCGCAGACGCCGATCAACCGTCTGCTG
Organism: Uliginosibacterium sp. H1; assembly: GCF_036017065.1. Classification (NCBI taxonomy): domain Bacteria; kingdom Pseudomonadati; phylum Pseudomonadota; class Betaproteobacteria; order Rhodocyclales; family Zoogloeaceae; genus Uliginosibacterium; species Uliginosibacterium sp. H1. Next base: position 1,755,432 of record NZ_JAYXHR010000001.1, on the reverse strand, counting down.
CGCGCCAACGGCCTGACCGAGCGCGACATCCGCGTGGTGAACCTGGATACCGCCAGTGGCAAGGCAGCGCTGTTGAATGGCGACATCGACGCCCTGTTCGGCAGCATCGACCTGCTGACCCTGCGCGACGAAGGAAAGCTGAAGATCCTCTACACCAGCAACGGCGATTCGCCGATCTATACCCGCCAGGCGCACATCCACGTGGATGACGAGTTCGCCACCAAGTATCCGGAGACCACCAAGCGCATCGTCAAGGTGCTGGTGAAGGCCGCGCATTGGGGGTCCTTGCCGGAGAACCGTGCCGAGGTGCTGAAGCTGTGGGCGATTCCCGGCGTGTATACCGTGGGCATTCTTGAAGAAGACTACGGTCCTGACCTGAAGGATCGTTTCAGCCCGTACTTCGACCCCTTCCTGGTCGGCCGCTACAAGGATGTCGTGAAAGACGCGCTGGAGTACAAGCTCACCCGCAAGACTTTCGATGTCGAACCCTGGGTGGATCGCAGCTTCCTCAATGCGGTGCTGAAGGAAGAAAAGCTCGAAGGCTTCTGGGTGCCGCTGGATGTGAACGGCAAGCCCATCAAGGGCGCTGCCCGCGGTAGTGCAGCCAGTGACAAGGCCGCTCCGCCGGCTGCGAAGACTGCCGCCAATACGGCAGCCAAGTAAGCCACCGGCCGCTGCCCGCTTTTCCAGGAGACCCGCATGTCATCCTTCCTCGTTCCTCACCGGACGGCACTCACCGGCAGCGAGCTGGCGGTCGAGCTGCCGGCGGGCGGTGGGCTGGGCCTTGGTGCCGAGCCTGCCGCATCCCGGCGTCCGTCCGCATTCTCCATCTGGGTCGAGGCCCGCCTGCAATCCGTCCGCGATAACTGGCAGGCCGCGACGGGCCGTTTCCTCCTCGCCTGGGTGCTGCCGCTGGCGGTGTTCGCCCTCTGGTGGGCAGCGGCGAAGTACGGCTGGGTGGCGGAGCAGATCCTGCCGCCGCCGGCCTTCGTGGCGCAGACTTTCGGTGAGCTGTGGCAGAGCGGCGACATCACCACCAACCTCGGCATCAGCCTGTTGCGCGTGGTGTATGGCTTCCTCATCGGCGCCGGCCTCGGTCTCGTGCTGGGTGTGGCGATGGGCCTGTCGCCGGTGGCGAAGGATTACATCCATCCCATCTTCAACGCCTTCGCGCAGGTGCCCTCGCTGGGTTGGCTGCCGCTGCTGATGATGCTGGTCGGCATCGAGGAATCGCTGAAGATCATCCTCATCACCAAGGCGGTGCTGGTGCCGGTAGCGATCAACACCTACCAGGGCATCAGCAACGTGCCGACACGCCTGATCGAGGTGGCGCGGGTCTACAACTTCACGCGTGCGCAGCTGCTGCGCAAGGTGGTTTTCCCGGCCGCATTCCCGCAGATCTGGAGTGGTGTGCGCTTCGGCATGACGAAGGCCTGGCTGGCGCTGGTGGCGGTGGAGCTGCTGGCGTCCAGCGAAGGCCTGGGCTTCCTGCTGGTGTATGGCCGCCAGCTGTTCCAGCTCGACGTGGTGATGTCCGCGGTGATCGTCGTGGGCGCTGTCGGCTTCACGCTGGACAAGGGCCTGGAGCTGGTGGAGCGACGCCTGCTGCGCTGGCGCCGCGAGAGTTTCTGAGGAGCATGCGATGAGTCGATCCGAAACCCCGGCGCAGCCCACCGGCTTCGCTGCCGCACCCCGCGCGGTGACCGCGGTCGTGCCGAAGAAGAAGGCCGTCGCCGGCCCCACGCCGCGCTGGAAGAAGGTGCTGCGCGGCCTGACCATCCCGGTGCTGCTGCTGGTGCTGTGGTCCAGCGCCTTCCGCTTCGGCTGGGTGCGCACAGACTTCCTGGCACCGCCGGAACAGGTGTGGGACACCTTCCTGCGCCTGTCTTCCAACGGCTACCTGTGGGAGTCGCTGTACGCCAGCCTGCGTCGTGACGTCATCGGCTTCTGCATCGGCTCGGTGATCGGGCTGGTGGTCGGCGTGGGCATGGGCTTCTCGCGCTGGATCGACCGCGTGGTCGGCCCCAGCTTCCACACCGTCAAGCAGGTGTCCCTGCTGGCCTGGATTCCGCTGCTGTCCTTGTGGTTCGGACTCGGCGATCCGGCCAAGGTGGCCTTCCTGTCGCTGGCCGCCTTCTTCCCGACGGTGCTGAACACCTATGAGGGCATCCGCAGCGTGCCGCGCGAGCTGGTGGAAGTGGCGCGCGTGTTCGACTACTCGCGCTGGCAGCTGATCCGCCGCGTGGTGTTGCCGGCCGCGCTGCCGTCCATCCTCACCGGTGTGCAACTGGCGCTGATGTACTCGTGGATCGCGACGCTGGGGGCGGAGTACGTGCTGACCTCCGGCGTGGGCATCGGCAACCTGATGGTGGATGGCCGCGAACACTTCTGGTTCGACCAGGTGATCCTCGGCGTGATCGTCGTCGGCCTGGTGGGCTACCTGCTCAACACGGCCTCGCAGATTGCGGAGAAGCGCCTTCTCGGCTGGCGGGGGACGTCCATCGCCAAGTTCAGCTAGCCACCTGAAGTTCCTTACTGTCCCGGGCTCCCGCGCGATTTCCTGTCGCGCGGGAGCGCCGTTTTTCCAGCTCTCCACTTCGCGCAGCGAAGCATTGTCCTCGTCGAGTCCTCCATGAACGCACCCGAACCCAGGCTCTCCTCTCCTTCTGCCACCGCCCCTGTTGTTGATCCGCACGCCTTGTTGAGTGCCCGTTACGGCACGGCGCCCGAAGGCGTTCCGTCCATCGCGCTGAACCCCGTGCTGGAAACGCTGTTGTCGCACCGCTCGGTGCGCGCCTTCCTGCCCGATGCCTTGCCGGCCGGTACGCTGGAGTGGCTGATCGCTGCGGCGCAATCCGCGTCCAGCTCCTCGAACCTGCAGGTGTTCAGCGTGGTGGCGGTGGAGCAGTCGGCGCGCAAGGCGGCGCTGGCAGAGCTGGCCGGCAACCAGAGTTTCATCCGCGACGCGCCGGTGTTCCTCGCCTGGCTGATCGACCTGTCGCGCATCGAGCAGATTGCTCGTGACACGGCCGCGCCAGCGGAAGGCCTGAAGTACCTGGACACTTTCATCATGGGTGCCATCGACGCCGCACTGGCCGCGCAGAACGTCTTCACCGCCGCCGAATCGCTGGGCCTCGGGGGTGTCTATGTCGGCGCGCTGCGCAACCAGCCGGAGCCGGTGTCGGCCGTGCTGGGTTTGCCGCAGCACGTGTTCCCGATCTTCGGCCTGGCCCTGGGCCGCCCCGACCCGGCACGCCCGGCTGACGTGAAGCCGCGCCTGGCCCAGTCGCTGATGCTGCATCGCGAGCAGTACTCGCAAGCCCCCATCGCGGAGCGGATCGCCGATTATGACGCACACATCGAGGCCTTCAACCGCGCGCAGGGCCAACCGCCCGCACGCTGGACGGAACGCACCCTGGCGCGTCTGAAGGACGGCGCCGCGCTGCGTGGCCGCGACCGCCTCAAGGAAGCACTGGCGAATCAGGGCTTCGAGCTGCGCTGAGCGGCAGGCGATTCCCGAGTCATCGGGTGCTCGCTTCATCCGTTCCCCGAGCCGCCCTTCCCTGCGAGCAGGGAATGGCGACTTGTGTCTCTCCCGTCCCCCTATTGATCCACACTCACTCCTCGCTTATCTCTGCTCAATGAGTTCATCACTTCGATCCGGCTTCGGCGTGCTGCGTCATCGCAGCTTCAGCTTCTACCTTTCCGCCAAGCTGCTGGCGACCCTGGCGGTTCAGATGCAGAGCGTCGCCATCGGCTGGCAGGTGTATGCCATCAGTGGTGACGTGTTCGACCTGGGCCTCATCGGGCTCGCGCAGTTCCTGCCTTTCCTGTTCCTCATCCTGCCGGCCGGGCAGGTGGCGGACCGGCACAACCGGCGCAACGTGATTGCCGGCTGCTTCGCCATCGAGCTGTTGTGTGCAGCGCTGCTGCTTGGCTTCACGCTGCTTTCCCTGCAGACGTTGTGGCCGGTGTTTGCGGTGCTGGCCCTGTTCGGCGTCGCGCGTGCCTTCGCCATGCCCTCGCAGCAGGCCATCATCATGAACCTCGTGCCGGCGGAGGACTTCGGCCAGGCTGTGGCGCTCAGTTCCTCCACCTTCCACGTCGCGGTGATTGCCGGTCCGGCCCTAGGCGGCGTGCTGTACCTGGCGGGGCCGGGCACTGTGTATGCGCTGGTTGCGATCATCCTGCTGCTGTCGCTGGTGCTGATGCTGCGCATCCACAGCAAGCAGGAGTTGCGTCCGCCCACGGGCGATGCCTGGCACGAGCTGCTGGAAGGCCTGCGCTTCGTGCGTACGCGGCCAGTGGTGCTGGGGGCGATATCGCTGGACCTCTTCGCCGTGCTGTTCGGGGGCGCCGTCGCCTTGCTGCCCGCCTACGCGCGCGACGTGCTGCACGCCGGTCCCATCGGCCTCGGTCTGCTGCGTACCGCGCCGGCGGTGGGCGCGGCGTTGACGGCCCTGGCGCTGGTCTACTGGCCGATCACCCGACGCGTCGGGCCGTGGATGTTCGGTGGCGTGGCGGTGTTCGGCCTCGCCACCATCGTGCTCGGCAGTACCGAGCATTTCGCCATCGCACTCGCGGCGCTGGTGCTGACCGGCGCGGGAGACATGGTCAGCGTCTACATCCGTCACGTGCTGGTGCAGTTCGAAACGCCGGACGAGATCCGCGGCCGCGTCAGCGCGGTGAGCGCGGTGTTCATCGGGGCTTCCAACGAACTGGGCGAGTTCGAGTCCGGTGCCACGGCGGGCTGGTTCGGCCTGCGTCCGGCCATCGTCATCGGCGGCATTGCGACGCTGGGTGTCACCGTGCTGTGGACCCGGCTGTTCCCGGTGTTGCGCAAGATGGATCGCTTCCCGCACGTGCAGCGTAACGAAGTGCCGGCAACCGTTGCTACCGCTGGATTGCCGTCGCTCGCGCAGCCGAGTGCAAGTAGTGCCTGAGTGCAGCATTCTTCCGGTCATCCGCGCGCTGTCGCTGCAGGACCTGCCCGCGCTGCTCCATCTCTATGGCAAGTTGCATCCTGGCCAGTTGCATCCCGGTGATACACCGCCGTCGCCGGATGTGACAGCGGCGACCTGGGCAGCGATCCTCGGCAATCCCGCCTTGCAGGTGCTGGGACGTTTCCTGGCAGAGACATCGCCAGAGACGCTGGTGGCGACCTGCAGCCTGAGCACCGTGCCCAACCTGAACGCGTGGCGGTCGTTCATATGCATTGGGGGAGAAAGTAGTCACCGATGCCACGTATCGCCGCCAGGGGCACGGAGGCGCAGTGCTACGGGAGGCCATCGAGCGCGTACGTGCGGCGAACTGCTACAAGCGCATGCTGCTGACCGGTCGCAAGGATGCCGCCACGCTCGGCTTCTATCGCGGCTTGGGTTTCGATGCGGAAGCCAAGCAGGGAATGATCATCGACCTGCGCGCCGGTCCCGGCAGCCTGCAAGCAAAGCAGACCGTTGGCTGAGCGCGTGACGGACATCGTTATACCGGCATGGCCGGTCATTCATCTCTTCATCCATCCATGACGTCCAGCTACAGATTCCAGCGTGCTCCAGGCAGCCCGGTGCTGCCCACCACGCCGTTCCGCTTCATCCTGCATTTCGTGCTGCAGTACCGCTGGTGGTACGGCACGATGGTGGTGTTCGAGACGCTCAATGCCACCTGCGGGATCATGATTCCCTACGCCATCTCGCAGATCATCAAGCGCGTGACGGCCAGCGGCGGTGCATCGGCCGACCTGATGGCCTCCCTGCAGGGACCGCTGATGCTGTTCGTGGCTTTCAGCATCGGCGAGGTGCTGGCCGGACGAACCGCCGGGGGCATCCAGATCCGTCTCGGGCCGCGCCAGCGCCAGAACGTCACGCGCTCGCTCTACCACTACCTGCAGCATCACTCGCACCGCTACGTCGCCAGCAACTTTGCCGGCGCGCTGGCCCATCGCATCTCGGAGACCTCGATGGGTGTGACGCAGACGCTGTGGTCCATCATCACCGAGTTCTGGCCGACGACCATCGTCATCAGTGTGTCGGTGGCACTGCTATTCGGTGCCCATGTGCAGCTAGGGCTCTTTGCGCTGATATGGGCAGTGGCTTTCGTGGGCCTGTCCTTCGTGCTGGCACGTGCCTGCCAGCCATACGCCTTCAAGGCAGCCTCGGCACGCAGCGAGACGACCGGGGCAGTGGTGGACTCGGTGACCAATCTCACCAGCGTGCGACTTTTCGCGCGCCTGGGCTTCGAGCGCTCACACCTGGACGAGACGCTGCGTCGCGAGTTCAAGGCAGTGCGCCGCTCCAACAATTATTCGGAACGGGTGCGCTGGTTCCAGTTCTCGGCAGCGGCCGTGCTCAAGATCGGCCTGCTGTACTACGCGCTGCGCCTGTGGGGGCAGGGCGCCATCGGAGTGGGCGAGTTCGTCATGGCGGTCAGCCTGTCGCTGCTGATCATCAACGAGGCGCGCAACCTGAGTCGCCGCTTCCTGGAATTCTTCGAGTTCATCGGCAACGTGGCCAACGGTGTGCACACCATCGTGCAGCCCCACGAGCTGGTGGACCGCGACGATGCGCAACCTGCGCGGGTCACGCGTGGCGACATTGCTTTCAGGAAAGTGGACTTCCACTACGCGGCGGACAAGCCGGTTTTCCAGGCACTCGAACTCACGATTCCCGCTGGCCAGCGCGTCGGCCTGGTCGGCCAGTCGGGTTCCGGAAAGTCCAGTTTCGTCAGCCTGTTGTTGCGCCTGTACGATCCCCAGCGCGGCCGCATCGAGATCGACGGCCATGACATCCGCGCGATGACGCAGGACTCGCTGCACAGCCAGCTCGCGCTGATTCCGCAGGATCCCAGCCTGTTCCATCGCAGCCTGCGCGAGAACATCCGCTACGGTCGCGTCGAGGCCGGCGACGAGGAGGTGGAAGCGGCCGCGCGCAAGGCGCACGCGCATGAGTTCATCGCGCAGATCAAGGAGGGCTACGACGCGATGGTGGGCGAGCGCGGCGTCAAGCTGTCCGGTGGCCAGCGCCAGCGTATCGCGATCGCCCGCGTGATCCTGAAGAACGCGCCCATCCTGATCCTCGACGAGGCCACCTCGGCACTGGACTCGATTACCGAGCAGGCTATCCAGCAGACCCTGGACGAGGAGATGCGCGACAAGACGGTGATCGTGGTGGCGCACCGTCTGTCCACCATCGCCCACCTGGACCGCATCCTCGTCTTCGACAACGGCCGCATCGTCGAGGATGGTCCGCACGAAGCACTGCTGGCGAGGCGAGGCGCGTACTGGCGGCTGTGGAGCAGGCAGGTGAATGGCTTCCTGCCTGAAGCATCGGCAAGCGACACCGCCGTGAGCAAGGATGCAACCATCTCGACGCCGTCGCTCACGGGGCCGGCGGACGACCACCCGCAAGAAAGCTTGATGCCGGCCTGAGCCGCAATCAGCACGTCGCCGGCCTCGACAGCTGCCGGTGCCGGGTAGCTGGTTTGTCGGTGGCGTGCTGCTCGCTTCCGTGCCGATGCCGAGCCATCTGGCGTGCCCAAGGCATCTCGCAACTCCTGCACGTGGCAGGTCTTCAGCCGCGTGCCCTGCGCGTCGCCGCCTCGCGCAGGAATTCGCCGATCAGCGCCGCACCATCCAGCAGGTGGCTGGCCTCCGGCGGATGGAATTCCGGGTGCCATTGCACGCCGTACACGAAGCTGCTGCCGTTCCAGCGGATGGCTTCCACAACGTTGTCGCCGAGCGAGCGGGCCTCGACGGTCAGGCTGTTGCCGAGGTCCTTGATGCTCTGGTGGTGGATGCTGTTGACCTGGGCCTGGCCCATAGTCGGGTAGAGGCGGGCGAGCAGGGAGTCCGGCAGCAGTTCCAGGTCATGGATGTGCGTGTCGTAGGCTTCCTTGTCCACGTGGATGTGGGCGCCGTCGATCTGCGTGGCGATGTCCTGGTACAGCGTGCCGCCGAACGCCACGTTGAGCAGCTGGCAGCCACGGCAGATGCCCAGCACCGGCTTGCCCTGGATGATGCATTCCCAGATGAGGTCCAGCTCGTAGAGGTCGCGCACGCGGTCGCCTGACCATTCCGGGCGCAGGGCCTCTTCGCCGTAGCTCACCGGGCTGACGTCGGCGCCGCCCTGCAGCACGAGGCCGTCGATGGCGCGCACGTAGTCGCTGACGTGCACCGCGGCACGGCGCAGGCCGCTTTCGGACTCCAGCGTGGGGATCATGAAGGCCAGCGCGCCTTCCGCGATGACCCAGTGGGCCAGCGATTGCTCCAGGTACTGCAGCGTCTTGTTGCGGAAACCCATTTCGGCCGGCACCTTGTGCAGCAGGCGGGCGGTGAGCCCGATGCGCAGGGGTGCAGGCCGTTCAGGGGCAACAGGAAGAGGAGGAGGTTCTAGTTGTTTCCGCGCCATCTTTGCGCCACTTGCCACACCAGGTCGCCGAAGGAGCGGGTCGGTGCATACGCTTCGCGCATCCAGAACGCATCGTTGCCTTCACGCGCCACCTTTTCAAGCCCCAGCAGCAGGGCGGTGACGTCGAGTTCGGCCGAATGCGGGGCCAGCTTCTGCAGGGTTTCGATGAAATCGTCGCGCAGGACTTTCTTCTCGCGCGTGGTCGGGTCGATGAACGATCCGTCGAAACCGAAGCGGGCCGCCTGGAAGCGGTTGAAGGTGTAAACGGCGTACAGCGATTCGTCGATGACAAAGGGGCGTTCGATCAGCAGGTAGCGGCACACCGCCTGCGAGAAGGCGGCCAGCGCCACGGCGCGTTCGATGTCCAGCGGCGTGTCGCAGATGCGGATCTCCACGGTGCCGAATTCCGGCTTGGGGCGGATGTCCCAGTAGAAGTCCTTCATGCTCTCCACCACGCCGAAGCCGCGCATGTGCTCGAAGTAGGCGATGAACTCGCTCCACTTGCGCACCAGCGGCGCGCGGCCCGACAGCGGGAAGGCGGACACGGCGTTGAGTCGCGAGGAGTCGAAGGCGGTATCCACGCCCTGGTAGTAGGGCGAGGCGGCCGACAGCGCGATGAAGTGCGGCAGGTAGCGCGACAGCGCATGCAGCAGGAACAGCGCCTCGTCACCGTTGGGACAACCGACGTGGATGTGCTGGCCGAACACGGTGAACTGCTTGGCGAGGTAGCCGTACTGTTCGTGCAGGTGGTGGAAGCGCGGCTTGTCGAAGATCTTGCGCTCCGCCCAATGCTGGAAGGGGTGGGCGCCGCCGCCGCAGATCAGCAGGTTGAGCTGGTCGGCGGCCTGGATCAAGGTGCGACGTACGTCGGTGAGCTCCGCGCTCATCGTCGCGCAGTTGTGATGCACGCTGGTGCTCACCTCGATCATGCTCTCGGTGATCTCCGGCTTGAAGTCGCCGTGGTGCTGCTTGCGCTCGATCAGCGCCAGCAGCTCGGTGGCGCCGCGCGTGAGGTCGCCATCCAGGCGGCTGACGATCTGCAGCTCCAGTTCGACACCCAGCGTGAGCGTCTCGGACCGCGAGAAGTCCAGCGAGTAGTCCTGCTCGGGTTGCGCGGCGTCGGCAAGGATTTCAGTGGCGGCCATGTCAGCGCTCCGGGTTGGTTTCGTCAGCGCGCTTCAGCGCGAACTGCAGGGCCGGTGGCGCCAGCACTTCCATGATGATCAGCGCGGTGAGCACGATGGCGGCGAGTTGCGCGCCCAGTTCCGGCCACACCTGGATGGTGCGTTCCACCCACAGCAGGGCGGCGCCGGTCATGGGCAGCAGGCCGATGGACAGCAGCGAGGCCTTGCGCTGGGACAGGCCGCTTGGATACGCGAAGGCGAAGACACCGATGATCTTGCCCAGTGCACGGGCGGCGATCAGTGCCACGGCCGGCACCATGGCCGCGCCGACGGCGTCGAGTTGCAGCAGCGAGCCGGTGGACACGAAGACCACGATCAGCGCGAGGCGACCGATGAGGCCGAAGTCCATCGGCTGCAGGCGGCGTTGCCTGTCCCAGGCGCGTGCCAGCGTGCCGCCGACCAGCAGCGTGATGACGACGGAGAGTTGCAGCGTGTCGGCCAGCGCAACCGCGGCGATGATCAGCGCGATGGCGCCGATGGTCTGCGTGCCGTGCGCGGGCCGCAGGCGTGCCAGCAGGGCCAGCACGGCCAGCGCCAGCAACCCGCCCAGCACGACCGACCCGGCAATGAGATAGAGCGGATGCAGCAGGCTGATTTCCAGGCGGCTGGCATCGGTCATGTGCTGCCAGGCGTAGACGATGCCTACCGCGACGAAGGACATGGCGCTGTTGAGGGCGGCCAGCATGTGCAGGCGTTCGGTGATCGGGCCGCGCGCGGCCGCGTCCTTGCAGACCGACAGCACCACGGCCGGGCCCGTGGCGCAGGCCAGCGCCGCGGCCAGCACCGCCACCGGGCCGGGCACGTCGATGAAGTACAGCAGGCTCGCGGTCAGCACGAAGGCCAGCCCGGCCTCGGCGACCCCGGTGGCGAGCAGCCAGGGGTTGCGGCGCAGCCAGCCCAGGTCGATGCGCTGGCCCAGCTCGAACAGCAGCAGGCCGAAGGCCACCGTGAAGAACGGGCGCAGGCGTTCGAAGATGTCGGGTGCCCACTGGCCACCAAGCTGCGGGCTCAGCAGCAAGCCGGTGAAGACATAGCCGGTGATGCGCGGCAGGCGCAGCCGATGGGCAAGTTCGCCCAGCAGTACGGCGACCAGCAGCGTGACGCCGAACCACAGCAGGTTGCCGAAGACTGGCGGCCAGGCCGGCAGGAAGAAATACTCGGTCATTGCGTTGGACCCTCCCGGGGCAGGCATCGATATCGGCCGGGCCGGTACTGCGCGGGTGTGCCGCGATAATGGCGCCGGACGTTCTTTGGATTTTTAAGCCGTCCGTTGAGCGGACGATGATGGTCGATGCCGAGGTTTGTCGCCACAGAGCGCCAATGAGTTCCGCACCGTGCAACAGGGTGGTCGAGACAGGTGGCCCGGATCAACCTAGAATCAGGGACTTCGCGCAGCCCGGCGTGGCGGGCGACGCGCAGCATGATCCACCCTGTTTCATTCCGGACGCCTCAGTGAATACCCTCACCAGCCTCACCCTCACCCGCCCAGACGACTGGCATATCCACCTGCGCGATGGCGCCGCCCTGGCGCGCACCGTGCCGGACGCCGCGCGCCGCTTCGGCCGTGCCATCGTCATGCCCAACCTGAAGCCGCCGGTGACCACCGTGGCACTGGCCGCCGAGTACCGTTCGCGCATTCTTGCCGCGGTGCCGGACGGCCTCAAGTTCGAACCGCTGATGACGTTGTACCTCACAGACAGGACCGAGCCGGACGAGATTGATCGGGCGGCGGAGAGCGGTTTTGTCCATGCGGTGAAGCTGTACCCGGCCGGAGCCACCACCAATTCCGACGCCGGCGTTACCGCGATGGAGCGTGTCTATCCAGTGCTGGAGCGGATGGAGAAGCGCGGGGTGGTGCTCTGTGTGCACGGGGAGGTGACCCATGCTGACGTTGACGTGTTTGATCGCGAGCGTGTTTTTATTGATCGCGTGTTCGCGCCACTTGCGCAAAGATTCCAGGGCCTACGCACGGTCTTCGAGCACATCACGACGCAGGACGCGGCGCAGTTCGTGAGCGAGGCGGGCGACAACATCGCCGCCACCATCACGGCCCACCACCTGTTGTTGAACCGCAACCACATGCTGGTGGGCGGCATCCGTCCGCACTATTACTGCCTGCCGATCCTCAAGCGCGACACGCACCGCAAGGCGCTGGTCGCGGCGGCCATTTCCGGCAACCCGCGGTTCTTCCTCGGGACCGATTCCGCGCCGCATGCGCAGAGCACCAAGGAGGCCGCCTGCGGCTGCGCCGGTTGCTACACGGCGCATGCCGGCATCGAGCTGTACGCCGAAGCCTTCGAGCAGGCGGGCGCGCTGGACAAGCTGGAAGGCTTCGCCAGCCATCACGGCCCCGATTGGTACCGCCTGCCGCGCAATCCGGACCGCATCACGCTGACGCGGGAAGACTGGGCGGTGCCGGCGACCATCGACTACCTGCCTGGCGACCCCATCGTGCCGCTGCGTGCCGGCGAGCACTGTCACTGGAAGCTGGCCTGATCCAGTCCGGCCACGACAACCATCACTGCACCCGGAGAACCCACCACCATGCGTCGCGCCCTGATTGTCCTTGCTGCGGTCCTGCTGTCGGGCTGCGTGAACGAAGGGGCGTCGTACATGGTGGCGGACGACCCGCATCATTCCATCTCGCTGTTGCGCGAGCAGCGCTGGGTGTGGGACGACAAGATCGAGCAGCACGTGGTGGTGGCGCGCTACCCGGAATGCCAGTCGCGCTACGACATTGCAGGTGGCGTGAAAGGCAACGTGCAGATCGAGCTGTTCGAGGCGCGGCCGATGCTGTACGTGCTGCACCAGGGGCGCGACTGGTATGCGCTGGGCACCGAGGAGTGCAAGCTGCAGCGCTTCGATGCGCCGCCGGATGCCGCCAACCTGCGGGCTCTCGGCAGCTTCCGCTACCAGGGCGAACAGCTGGGCTTCGTCGCCGCGAAAGCACAGTGAGCGGGCAGTCCCCGCTCAGGCGATGAAGCGGCCGACGTCGATTCCCCATTTCTTGGGGTCTTCGTGCGCCACGATGCTGTCGGCGCCACCGAAGCCCATGCCGCGCGACAGATCCAGCTCGTAGGGCTCCACCGGTGTCTTGCTCTTGCTGTTGAAGACGATCTTCAGCAGCGGCTGCAGCAGGTTCTTCTCGTTCTGCTGCAGGACCACGCCCAGGCGGCCGGACTCCAGCCGCACGAGCGTGCCTACCGGGTAGATTCCCACGCAACGGATGAAGGCCTGTACCAGCGGCGGGTCGAAGTGGTGGGCGCTCCATTCATGCAGCTTGCGTAGCGCGTCGGTAGCCGGGATGCCGCGGTGGTAGCAACGGTCGGCGGTGATGGCGTCGTACACGTCCGCGATCGCTGCCATGCGCACCACCTGCTGGATGCGGTCCGGCGGCAGGCCGTCGGGGTAGCCCTTGCCATCCATGCGCTCGTGATGATGCAGCGTGATGTCCAGCGGAATGTCGCCGACCTCTGGCGTCTTGCGCAGGATGTCGTAGCCGTCGCGAGGGTGGCGCTTGATGATGTCGAACTCGGCGTCGGTCAGGCGGCCGGGCTTGTTGAGGACGTGGTCCGGCACCAGCGCCTTGCCGGTGTCGTGCAGCAGGCCGCCCATGCCGACGAGGTGGGTGGTCTCGTCGTCCAGCCCCAGGCTGCGCGCAAACGCAACCAGCAGAGCGCAGACGCTGACGCAGTGCAGGAAGGTGTAGTCGTCCTTATTCTTGATGGTCAGCAGGCCGACCAGGGCGCCGCCGTTGCGCAGGATGGACGTGGTGATCTGCTCGACGATGCCTTCCGCCTGCTCGACCTCCACCGCGCGGCCGAGCCGGGCGTCCGCCATTACATTGCGCACCAGCGCCTGGGCACGGCTCTTGACGGCGGTCGCCCGCGCCATCTCTTCGGCAGTGCTCACGCGGATCACCGGGGCGGGTGCGTCCTGCGCAAGCTTGATGATCTCCTGCTGCAGGCTTTCCCGGACTTCCGCCTCGGTGGGCGCGTCGGGTGCGTCCAAGCCCCGGTCGGTGTCGATATAGACGTTGTGGATGCCGGTTTCGACGATCTTGGCGATCTGCTTCTCGTCCGACACCTTGAAGCTGGAGCGCAGGAAAGGATGGGTCAGCCAGTCGCAGTCCAGCTCCTGGATATACATGCCGACGCGCAGCACTGAGACGGGAATCTTCTTGATCATGGCGTGTTCCGGGCTACCCATCGGTTATCGGCCACCTCTTGCCAAGCTGAATGCCTGACAAATCAAGGACACAATCTGCACGGAACTCCGCTGCTGATAACTCCGTACAATGGCCGCCGGAAGTCCGCCAGGCAGTCGCTGCATGTGTTCGCATGTGGAGGAAAGTCCGGGCCCCGCAGGGCAGGATGCCGGCTAACGGCCGGGCGCCGTGAGGCGACGGAAAGTGGAACAGAAAACACACCGCCGATGGCCCGCAAGGGATCAGGCAAGGTTGAAATGGTGCCGGACCGAGCGCAAGCAAGGTGCGGGGCGATGCGCAAGCACCGTCGGGTAAGAGCCCACCGCAGGACTGGTGACAGGACTGGCACGCTAAACCCCATCCGGGGCAAGGCCAAATAGGGGGGCGTCGATGCGGCCCGCAGAGCCCCCGGGTAGGCTGCTAGAGCGGCACAGCAATGTGTCGCCCAGAGGAATGACTGCCCCGTAGCCGCAAGGCTGCGCGACAGAACCCGGCTTATCGGCGGACTTCCCCCCGATTCAGATCCCTTCCGCTGCAGCGAGGCACGGCAGCACGCACCGGCGTGACCGTCGCCCGGCCGCGCCGCACACGCTTGCCACGAGCGTCCCGCCTCCGCCTATCTCGATCGTCGTAAACCCCTGTCCTTACGGGCTTTCCGCCATGCCCTTTGCTTGACCGTGATTTTTATTTTCACTAGAGTGGTGCAAAGTGGTGTGAAATGGGTAAAAGTGGGTGAAAGGACGATATCCGGCGCTGTGCCGGGTGGTCTAGGCCCTCTCCGGACAAGGAATCAGCGAGCCAAATGTTTCAGGGTGCAGCCATGCTCAGTCTCGATGCGAAGGGTCGCCTCGGCGTTCCCGCGCGGCATCGCGACGCGCTGGCGGCCACCTGCGGCGGCCGCCTAGTGCTGACCGCCCACCCGCACAAATGCCTGGCGATCTACCCGGAACCGGCGTGGACGCCGATCCGCGACCAGCTCACCGCGCTGCCCAGCCTGGGCGATCCGCGCATCGCGCAGGTCAAGCGCCTGCTGGTGGGTTTTGCGCGCGAGGAGCTGGTGGATACCGCCGGCCGTGTGCTGATCGCACCGGAACTGCGCGACTGGGCCGGGCTGGAGAAGCAGGTCTGGCTGGTCGGGCAGGGCAAGGGCTTCGAGTTGTGGTCGGACGAGCGCTGGCGCGCCCAGCAGGACGAGTTGCTGTCGCAGCTCAGCACCGCCGGCATGCCGCCGGGGCTGGAAAACCTGTCGCTGTGAGCGGAGGCCTGAGCCACGTCACGGTGCTGTTGCAGGAGGCGGTCGATGCGCTGGCGATACAGCCCGACGGCCTCTACATAGACGCGACGTTCGGCCGCGGCGGCCACAGCGGCGCAGTGCTGCGCAAGCTGGGCGAGGCAGGGCGGCTGGTGGCCTTCGATCGCGATCCGCAGGCCATCGCGGCTGGGCAGGCGCTGGGCGACGAACGCCTGAGGCTGGTGCACGAGCCGTTCTCGGCGATGGATGAAGCGCTTGATGCCGCGGGCATCGGGCAGGTGGATGGGGTGTTGATGGATCTGGGCGTGTCGTCGCCGCAACTGGACGACCCGAGCCGGGGAATGAGTTTCAGGTTCGATGCGCCGCTGGACATGCGCATGGATCCGACCCGTGGCGAAAGTGCCGCGGACTGGCTGGCCCGCGCGAGCGTGGCCGAAATCACAACAGTGGTGAGGGAATACGGTGAAGAACGGTTTGCTTATGCGATTGCAAAGGCGGTTGCAACTGCTCGGCAAGGGCGGGCTGTTGCAACCACTGGACAACTTGCCGCGATCGTGGAAGCGGCCGTCCGTACACGCGAGCCGGGCCAGCACCCGGCGACGCGCACCTTCCAGGCTGTACGGATTTTCGTTAACCGGGAGCTTGAGGAGCTTTCGCTGACGCTGCCGCAGGCGGCACGGCGACTGAAACCGGGAGGCAGGCTGGTGGTCATCGCATTCCACTCGCTGGAGGACCGCATCGTGAAGCGCTTCATGCGCGATCACGCGCGTCCGCCCGCGCTGCCCCGCGGCCTGCCGATCCGAGAGTCGGAGCGCCCGCGCCCGCCGTTGACGCTGGAAGGCGATGCGATCCGCCCCTCGGCGGCCGAGGTGTCCGCCAACCCGCGTGCCCGCAGCGCCATCATGCGCGTCGCGGTGCGCAACGATGCGCCGTGGCTGGACCTCGGCAGCGCGGAGGCCTGAACGATGGCCCGCCTCAACGCCCTCATCGTCGTGCTGCTGGTGGCCAGCGCACTCGCCGCCGTGTCGATGCAGCACCAGTCGCGCAAGCTGGTGGCCGCCATCGAGCGCGAGCAGAACCGTGCCCGCGCCCTGGATGTCGAATGGGGGCAGTTGCAGATCGAGAGTGGCACCTGGGCAGCCCATGCGCGCGTCGAAAAGATTGCGCGTGAAAAACTGGCCATGGTGACGCCACAGCATCAGGCCCTGGTCACATTGGACGGCATGCCGACGCAAGGCGCGGCGCCGGGAGGCATCGGGCGATGAAGCGCAATTTCACCTTCAACCACAACCCGCTGCTCTGTGAGCGCCTGCCGGAATGGCGGGCGCGTTTTGTATTGGTGGCCCTGTTGCTGGGTTCCTTCGCGCTGGTCGGCCGTGCGATGTACCTGCAGGGCGTGAATACCGAGTTCCTGCAGACCAAGGGCGAAGCCCGCTACGCCCGCACGCTGACGATGCCGGCCAACCGCGGCCGCATTCTCGACCGCCACGGCGAGCCGCTGGCGATGAGCACGCCGGTGAAGTCGATCGCCGCCATTCCCGATGCCGCCAACCTCAACCAGCAGCAGGTGCGCGACCTGGCCCGCGTGCTGGAAATGGAAGCCAGCGAGATCAACCGCCGCCTGTCCAGCGAACGCGATTTCGTGTTCCTCAAGCGCAGCGTGTCGCCGGCCGTGGCGCAGCGCGTGGCCGACCTCAAGCTGCCGGGCGTGCGCGCCGAATCCGAGTACCGCCGCTACTACCCGGTGGGGGATGTCACGGCGCACGTCGTCGGCTTCACCAGCATCGACGACCGCGGCCAGGAAGGCATCGAGCTGGCGATGGACCAGCAGCTCATCGGCAAGCCGGGCGCGCGGCGCGTCATCCACGACCGTCGCGGCCAGATCGTCGAGGACGTGCAGTCCATCCGCCTGCCGCAGGACGGCCGCGACATCGTGCTGTCGCTGGACGCCAAGATCCAGTACCTGGCGCACAGCGCGCTGAAACAGGCGGTGCAGCAGCACCAGGCGAAGGCTGGCGGCGTGGTGGTGCTGGACGCCAAGACCGGCGAAGTGCTGGCCCTGGTGAACAACCCGACCTATAACCCGAACAACCGGGTCAAGCTGACCGGTGCGCAGTTGCGCAACCGCGCGCTGACGGACAGCTTCGAGCCGGGCTCCACCATGAAGCCGCTCACCGGCGCGCTGGCGCTGGAAATGAACAAGGTGCGTCCGGACACGCTGATCGACACCAACAATGGTCGCCTGACCATCGAGGGCGCCACCATCACCGACGCGCACCCGCACGGCATCATGAGCGTGGCGCAGATCATCCAGAAGTCCTCCAACGTCGGCTCGGCCAAGATGGTCCAGAGCATCCGGCCGGAGGAGATGTGGAACATGTTCGATGCGCTTGGCTTCGGCTCGCCCCTGGGTACCGGCTTCCCCGGTGAGGTCGGCGGCCGTCTGCGTCCGTGGAAGCACTGGCGCCCGATCGAACAGGCCACCATGGCGTATGGCCACGGCATTTCGGTGACGCTGATGCAGATGGCGCACTCCTATCAGGTGTTTGCACGCGGTGGCGAACTGCTGCCGCTGTCGCTGACCCGCGTCGATGCACCGCCCCTGCATGGCAAGCAGGTGTTCAGTCCGGAAGTGGCGAAGCAGATGCTCGCCATGATGGAGACCGTCACCCAGGAGGGCGGCACGGCACCGCAGGCGCAGGTCCCCGGCTACCGGGTGGCCGGCAAGACCGGTACCGCCTACAAGGTCGAGAGCGGCCGCTATGCCAAGAAGTACGTGTCCTCTTTCGTCGGGCTGGCGCCGGCCTCCGACCCGCGCCTGATCGTCGCGGTGATGATCGACGAGCCCTCCGTCGGCGGCCACTACGGTGGCGGCGTGGCCGGCCCGGTGTTCGCCTCGGTCATGGGCGGTGCCCTGCGCAGCATGGGCGTGCGGCCGGATGCGCCAGCAGCGGCGCAGCAACTGGCCCGCCAGAACGCCACCCGCCCGGCCGGAGACGCGATGTGATGCAGAGCCCCTCGCTCGCCAGCGCCATGCTGAACCTCCTGCACGCCGAAGGCATCGTGCCGAAGCGCGTCTGTGCGGACTCGCGCATGGTCAAGCCGGGCGACGTCTTCCTGGCCTACCCTGGCCATGCGGTGGATGGCCGCCGCTTCATCGCCGACGCGGTGGAGCGCGGCGCGGTGGCGGTGCTGTGGGAGCGGGACGGCTACGAGTGGGACGCAGGACTGAACGTACCCAACGTGCCGGTCGACCAGTTGCGCTGGCTGGCTGGCGAGATTGCCGACGAGGTGTTCGGCCGCCCCAGCGAGCAGATGGTGACGGTCGGCGTCACGGGCACCAACGGCAAGACCTCGGTGACGCAGTGGCTGGCCCGTGCGTTCGGTGTGCTCGGCAAGAAGTGCGCGGTCATCGGCACCCTGGGCATGGGTTTCCCGGGGCGCCTGAATCCATCATCCAACACCACGCCGGACGCGATCCTGCTGCAGGAGCAGCTGGCCCGTTTCCGCGCGGAAGGTGCCCAGGCGGTGGCGATGGAAGTGTCCTCCATCGGCCTCGACCAGGGCCGCATCAACGGTTGCCGCATCAATATCGCGGTGCTGACCAACCTGACCCGCGACCACCTCGACTACCACCAGACCATGGAGCGCTACGCTGCGGCGAAGTCGAAGCTGTTCGACCGCCCCGAGCTGAAGGCCGTGGTGCTGAACCTGGATGACCTGATGGGCGTGTCGCTGGCGCGCCGCCTGCAGGGCCGTGGCATCGAGGTCGTCGGCTATACGCTGATTCCGGACAACGCGCTGGCCGCACCGTCCTCCCGCGTGCTGGTGGCAGAGCACCTGCGCACCACCGCCACCGGCTTGCGCTTCACCGTGGTCTGCGAAGACCAGCGCGCGGATGTCAGCGTCGCGCTGGTCGGCCAGTTCAACGTCTCCAACCTGCTGGCCGTCGTGGCGGTGCTGATGCAGGCGGGATACACCCTGCAGCAGGCGGTCGACACCGCTGGCGACCTGACGCCGCCGGAAGGGCGGATGCAGACGGTCGGCGGCGTGGGCGAGCCGCTGGTGGTGGTCGACTATGCCCACACGCCGGATGCCCTGGAGCAGGCCCTGCTGGCACTGCGCCATACCGCCATGTCGCGCAACGGCAGCCTGGTGTGCGTGTTCGGTTGCGGCGGTGATCGCGATCCGGGCAAGCGCCCGCTGATGGGCGACGTGGCGGCACGGTTGTCGCAGCGCGTGGTGGTGACCAGCGACAACCCGCGCAGCGAGGATCCGCGCGCCATCATGGACGCGGTGCTGAAGGGTGCGCCGGAAGCGCTGGCCATCGAGGACCGCAGCGAGGCGATCCGCTCGACGATCGGCGGCGCGGATGCGAACGACGTGATCCTCATTGCCGGCAAGGGCCACGAGAACTACCAGGAGGTGCGCGGTGAGCGCACCCACTTCAGCGATGTCGAACAGGCGCGTGCGGCACTGGCCGCCTGGAACCGTGCCCAGGAGCTGCGCTCATGATGAATCTCATCGAAGCCGCGCAGGCCACTGGCGGCGTTCTGACCGGCGGTGACGACAGCTTCGAGGGGGTCGGCACCGATACTCGCGGCGTGCTGGCCCGTACCTTGTTCGTCGCCCTGCGTGGCGAGCGTTTCGATGGCCACAGCTTCATTGCCCAGGCAGCCGAGGCGGGCGCTTCGGCCGCCATGGTGGATCGCGACATCGCGGTGGAGGCGCCGGCCGGTTTTCCGCTGCTGAAGGTGGACAACACGCGCCTGGCGCTGGGCCGCCTGGCCGCGCACTGGCGTCGCAAGTTCGCGCTGCCCGTCATCGGCGTGACCGGCAGCAACGGCAAGACGACGGTCAAGGAAATGTGCGCCGCGATCCTGCGTGCAGCCTATCCGGCCGAAGGTGCCGTGCTGGCCACCCAGGGCAACCTGAACAACGACATCGGCCTGCCGCAGATGCTGCTGCGCCTGTCCGCCACGCATCGCGCCGCGGTGTTCGAGATGGGCATGAACCGTCCCGGCGAGATCGGCTACCTCGCCAGTCTTGCCGCGCCCGGTGTGGCCGTGGTGACCAACGCCCAGCGTGCCCACCTGGCCGGCATGGGCGAACTGACCGCGGTGGCGACGGAGAAGGGTGCCATCTTCGGCGCGCTGGACGCGCAGGGCATCGCGGCGATCAACGCCGACGACGCGCATGCCGCCCTGTGGCGCCAGATGGCAGCACCGCGCCGTGTGGTCAGCTTCGGCCTCGCACCGGATGCGGACGTCACGGCCACCCACGAGCCGATGAATTTCGGCAGCCGCATCGCACTGCGGTCGCCGGCAGGCGAGGCGAGCATCGCGCTGCGCGTTCCGGGCGTGCACAACGTGCGCAACGCGCTGGCCGCCGCTGCGGCCACGCTGGCGGCAGGTGTGCCGCTTGCCGCGGTGGTCGCCGGGCTGGAAGGCTTTGGCGGCGCCAAGGGGCGCCTGCAGATCCGCGCCGCCAATGGCGGCGCCGTGCTGCTGGACGACACCTACAACGCTAACCCGGACTCCGTGCGCGCCGGCATCGACGTGCTGGCCTCGGCGGCGGGGCGCAAGATCCTCGTGCTGGGCGACATGGGCGAGATCGGCGAGATGAGCGCCCAGTACCACGACGAAGTCGGCGGCTATGCCAAGAGCCAGGGGGTCGACCACCTGCTCGCACTCGGCGACCAGAGCGCGCTGGCGGCCCGCAATTTCGGTGTCGGTGGCGAGCATTTTGCGACGGTCGAGGAACTGGTGGCTGCGCTGCGGCCGATGCTCAAGCCCGACGCGGTGGTGCTGGTCAAGGGGTCACGTTTCATGCGCATGGAGCGCGTGAGCGACGCCGTGGCCGTGGCCGCATCCTCGCAGCCGACAACCGAAACGAAGAACTAGACACATGCTGCTCGAACTTGCCCTCTGGCTCGGCCAGGACATCCGCGCCTTCAACGTGTTCGGCTACATCACGTTGCGGACGATGCTGGCCGCGCTGACCGCGCTGGTCATCTCCTTCATCTTCGGGCCCGGCGTGATCCGCTGGCTGGCGGCCAAGAAGATCGGCCAGGCGGTGCGCGACGACGGCCCCAAGTCGCACCTCACCAAGGCCGGTACGCCGACCATGGGCGGCGCCCTGATCCTCATCGCGGTGGCCATCACCATCCTGCTGTGGGGCAACCTCGACAACCGCTACGTGTGGGTCGTGCTGTTCGTGACCCTGGGCTTCGGCGCCGTCGGCTGGGTGGATGACTGGCGCAAGGTCGTGCATCGCGACCCCAAGGGCCTGGCGTCGCGCTGGAAGTACCTGTGGACGTCGCTGATCGCGGCTGCCGCGGCGATCTACCTGGGTTTCAGTGCCGACTTCCCGGCACAGACCGAGCTGATCGTGCCCTTCTTCAAGTCGGTGGCCTACCCGCTGGGTGTGTTCGGCTTCATCGCGCTGACCTACTTCACCATCAACGGCACCAGCCACGCGGTGAACCTCACCGACGGCCTGGACGGCTTGGCGATCATGCCCACCGTGATGGTCACCGCCGCGCTGGCGATCTTCGCCTACGTGGCCGGCCACGTCGGTTTCTCCAAGTACCTCGGCGTGCCCTACATCGAAGGCGCTGGCGAACTCGCCGTACTGTGCGGCGCGATCTGCGGCGCGGGCCTCGGCTTCCTGTGGTTCAACGCCTACCCGGCGGAAGTCTTCATGGGTGACGTGGGCGCACTGGCGCTCGGCGCGGCCATGGGCACCATCGCGGTCATCGTGCGGCAAGAGGTCGTGCTGTTCATCATGGGCGGCCTGTTCGTCGCCGAGACCCTGTCGGTGATGCTGCAGGTGGCGTACTTCAAGTGGACCGGCGGCAAGCGCATCTTCCGCATGGCGCCGCTGCACCACCACTACGAACTGGGCGGCTGGAAGGAAACGCAGGTGGTCGTGCGCTTCTGGATCATCACCCTGATGCTGGTGCTGTTCGGCCTCTCCACCCTCAAGCTGCGCTGACCCCAGACCGACTCCCGACGACACCGCACATGCAGGCGCTGACACTGATTCTCGGACTGGGCGAAAGCGGGCTGGCGATGGCCCGCTGGCTGTCACGCCAGGGCCACGCGCTGCGCGTCGCCGATTCGCGCGCCCAGCCGCCGGGTGTCGATGACCTGCGAAGCAGCGTGCCGGCCGCCACGCTGCATGCCGGCCCCTTCGCCGACAGCCTGCTCGATGGTGTCAGCCAGGTGGCGATCAGCCCCGGCCTGTCCATCGACGAGCCGCTGGTGCGCAAGGCGCGCACCCTCGGCGTCCCGGTGGTGGGGGAGATCGAGCTCTTTGCACAGGCCCTGCCGACGCTGCCCAAGCCCGCGAAGCTGCTGGCGATCACGGGGACCAACGGCAAGACCACGACGACCACGCTCACCGGCGAACTGGTGCGCGCCTGCGGCCTGGATGCCGCGGTGGCCGGCAACATCTCGCCCTCCGCGCTCACCGAACTGATGCGTCGCATCGACGCCAAGGAACTGCCCGACGCGTGGGTGCTGGAACTCTCCAGCTTCCAGCTGGAAAGCACCACCTCGCTGCGGCCTGACGCGGCGACCGTGCTCAACGTCAGTGACGATCACCTCGACCGCCACGGCAATCTGCAGACCTACGCCGGCGCCAAGACCCGCATCTTTTCCGGTGAGGGCGTGCAGGTGCTCAACCGTGACGACGCCCTGGTGCACGACATGGCCCTGCCGGGTCGGCGTGTCGTCAGCTTTGGCCTGGATGTCCCGACGCGCGACCAGTACGGTGTGCGCGACGGCTGGCTGGCGCGTGGCGACGAGGCCTTGATGGCCGCCGCGGAACTGCGGCTGGCTGGCCAGCACAACGTTGCCAACGCCCTGGCCGCGCTGGCGCTGTGCGAAGCCGTCGGCTTGCCGCGTGCCGCCTTGATCGGTGCGCTGCGCGAATTCCGCGGCCTGCCGCACCGCGTCGAACGCATTGCGCGGCGTGGCGACGGCGTGGAGTTCTTCGACGATTCCAAGGGCACCAACGTCGGCGCCACGCTGGCCGCCGTGCAGGGCATGGGCCGCCCGGTGGTGCTGATCGCCGGTGGCGATGGCAAGGGGCAGGACTTCGCACCGCTGGCGCCCGCGCTCGCACGGCACGCGCGTGCCCTGGTGCTGATCGGTCGTGACGCGCCGCTGATCCAGTCCGCCGTGGCTGGCAGTGATGTGAAGGTGCTGCATGGCCGCGACATGGCCGACGCGGTAGGCGCCGCCAGTACCGTCGCGCAGGCAGGGGATGCGGTGCTGCTGTCGCCGGCCTGTGCCAGCTTCGACATGTTCCGTAACTATGCCCACCGCGCGCAGGTCTTCTGCGAGGCCGTGTGGGCGCTGCCAGGAGTGGAGCGCGCATGAAGGCGCTGTCACTGTTCAACCAGTTCAACGATTGGCGTCGCAACGTCGGCGCCTTCGACAACCGCGCCACCTACCGCGCGGTCGGTCGCCTGGGGGGCGCGAGCCATCAGGAGCGGGAGCTCGACGCACTGCTGTTCTGGTCCGCCAGCGCACTGCTGCTGTTCGGCCTGGTGATGGTCTACTCGTCGTCGATCGCCTTCGCCGAAGGCAGCCGCCTGTCCGGTCATCAATCGCACTTCTTCCTGCTGCGTCACGCGGTGTTCCTGACCATCGGCGTGGTGGCCGGCACCGCGGCCTTCCAGATGCCGGTGCGCATCTGGCAGCAGATGGCACCGACCCTGTTCTTCATCGGCATCGTGTTGCTGGTGCTGGTGCTGATCCCCGGCATCGGCAAGGAGGTGAACGGCGCGCGGCGCTGGATCGGTCTCGGCCCGATCAACATGCAGCCGTCCGAGCTGATGAAGGTCTTCGTCGCGCTGTACGCTGCCGACTACACCGTGCGCAAGCTGCCCGACATGTCCAGCTTCAAGCGCGCCTTCCTGCCCATGGCTGGCGTCGTGCTGCTGGTCGGCGCGCTGCTGCTGCGCGAGCCGGACTTCGGTGCCTTCGTGGTCATCACCTGCATCGCCTTCGGCATCCTGTTCCTCGGTGGCCTGAACGCACGCATCTTCGCCTTGCTGCTGGTCGTAGCCCTGCTGGGTTTCGCCGTGCTGGCGATTACTTCGCCGTACCGCCTGGAGCGCCTGGTGAACTTCGTCGACCCTTGGAAGAACGAGCTCACCAGCGGCTACCAGCTCACCCACGCGCTGATCGCCTTCGGTCGCGGCGAATGGTTCGGCGTCGGCCTCGGTGCCAGCGTCGAGAAGCTGTTCTACCTGCCGGAAGCGCACACCGACTTCATCCTCGCCGTGGTGGCGGAGGAGCTGGGCTTCGCTGGCGTGATGACGGTGGTGGTGCTGTTCGCGGTGCTGGTGCAGCGCGCCTTCGCCATCGGCCGCCAGGCCCTGCAACTCGACCGCTTCTTCGCCGGCCTCGTCGCGCAAGGCATCGGCCTGTGGATCGGCGTGCAGTCCTTCATCAACATGGGCGTGAACATGGGTCTGTTGCCCACCAAGGGCCTCACCCTGCCGCTGATGAGCTTCGGCGGCTCCGGCATCGTTGCCAACTGCATCGCGCTGGGCATCCTGCTCCGGATCGACTGGGAAAACCGACAAGTCATGCGGGGTGCCGCATGACTTGTCGGTTTCGGCGTAGCGGCGCAGCCGCGCAGCCAAAACACTCCAACCAATCGGGGTGCCGCATGACTTGTCGGTTTCGGCGTAGCGGCGCAGCCGTGCAGCCAGAACACTCCGCCCGGTCGGGGTACTGCATGAGTCTGTCCGGACGTAGCGGCGTTGCCGCGCTGCCAGGACGCTCCAATCCTCCCGGGGGCAGTGCCTGATGCCCAAGCTGCTCGTCATGGCGGGTGGGACTGGCGGGCACATCTACCCTGGCATTGCCGTCGCCGAAGCCCTGCGCGCCCGCGGCTGGTCCGTGGCCTGGCTGGGCAACGCCGAGGGCATGGAGGCGCGCATCGTTCCCCAGCAGGGTTACGAGGTGGCCTGGGTGCAGTTCTCCGCGCTGCGGGGCAAGGGCGTGCTGCGCATGCTGCTGCTGCCGCTCAACCTGTTGCGCGGCTTCTGGCAGGCCCTGGGGGCATTGCGCCGCGTGCGTCCCGACGTGGTGCTCGGCATGGGCGGCTACGTCACTTTTCCCGGCGGCATGATGGCTGCGCTGATCGGCCGCCCCCTGGTGCTGCATGAGCAGAACTCCGTGGCCGGCCTGGCCAACCGCGTACTGGCGGCCGTGGCGGACCGGATCGTCAGCGGCTTTCCCGAAGTGCTGAAAGATGCGCAGTGGGTGGGTAACCCGGTGCGCGCCGACATCGCCGCCTTGCCCGATCCGGCCGAGCGTTTCGCAGGCCGCAGCGGCCCGCTGCGCGTCCTCATCGTCGGCGGCTCGCTCGGGGCGCAGGCGCTGAACGAGGCGGTGCCCAAGGCGCTGGCCTTGCTGCCGCCGGCACAGCGTCCGCTGGTGGTGCATCAGTCGGGCGAGAAGCAGCTGCCCATCCTGCAGCAGGCCTACGCCCGCGCAGGTGTGGAAGGCGAGCTGGTGTCCTTCATCAAGAACATGGCAGAGCGTTACGCCGAGGCGGACCTGGTGATCTGCCGCGCCGGCGCGCTGACGGTCGCGGAGCTGGCGGCTGCGGGCATCGGCAGCGTGCTGGTGCCTTTCCCGCATGCGGTGGACGACCACCAGACCGGCAACGCGCGCTTCCTGTCCGAGCATGGCGCGGCCATCCTGCTGCCGCAGACCGAACTCAGCCCCGCACGACTCGCGCGCCTGCTCGGCGAGCTGGATCGCGCGCGTTTGCTGGAGATGGCCCAGGCGGCGCGCGCGCAGTCCCGGCCGACTGCCGCCGAGGCCGTGGCCAGCATCTGCGAGGGCCTGGTGAAGCCATGAGCGTTCTCGCGGGCAAGCCGGAAAAAAATCCCGTCTGCCGCACAGCCAGCAGGCTGGCCGTGGAGAGCCTCCGTCGCCCAGCGTCAAGACGTGAACTGGGGGGCGATTTCTGCAACACTGCGGGCCGCTCGCGCGTGCGCGCGGAAATGCGGCAGCACGTGTGGCCGCACGTGCGCGCAAAGAATCTTGTCGGTGCCCATCGCCATGGGGCCGGCAAGCCCGCCTCAGTCCTGTCTCAAGATCCGAACATGTCCGTTGCAGTTTTCCCGTCGTGCGCCCTCCGTGGAGGCCGCGCATGAAGCACAAGGTCCGTCACATCCATTTCGTCGGCGTCGGTGGCGCCGGCATGAGCGGCATCGCCGAGGTGCTCGCCAACCAGGGCTTCACCGTCAGCGGTTCCGACCTTTCGGCCAGTGCCACCACGCGCCGGCTCGAAGCGCTGGGCGTGCGTGTCCACATCGGCCATGATGCCGCCAACGTGCAGGAGGCCGATGCCATCGTGACCTCCACCGCCGTTCGCGGTGACAACCCGGAGGTCATCGAGGCACGCCGCCGCCAGCTGCCGGTGGTGCCGCGCGCCCAGATGCTGGCCGAGCTGATGCGCCTGAAGCAGGGCGTCGCGATCGCCGGCACCCATGGCAAGACGACGACCACCAGCCTGGTCGCCAGCATCCTCGCGGAGGGCGGGCTGGACCCGACCTTCGTCATCGGCGGCCGCCTCAATTCCGCGGGTGCCAATGCCAAGCTGGGCACCGGCGAATTCCTGGTCGCCGAAGCCGATGAGTCGGACGCGTCCTTCCTGTTCCTGAGTCCGGTGGTGTCGGTCGTCACCAACATCGACGCCGACCACATGGAGACCTACGGCCACGATTTCGCGAAGCTGCGCCAGTCCTTCGTCGATTTCCTGCACCGCCTGCCGTTCTACGGTGTCGCCGTGCTGTGCGTGGATGACCCGCACGTGCGCGAGATCATTCCCTTCGTGTCCAAGCAGATCGTGCGCTACGGCCTAGCGGAAGATGCCCAGGTGCGCGCCGAGAACGTGCGTGCCGTCGGCACCCAGATGCACTTCGACTGCGTGCGCCGCAACGGCGAAGTGACGCGCATGCCGGTGGTACTCAATCTGCCCGGTGTGCACAACGTGCAGAACGCGCTGGCCGCCATCGCGGTGGCGACCGAGCTGGGCGTCAGCGATGCGGCCATCTGCAAGGCGCTCGCCGAATTCCACGGCGTGGGCCGCCGCTTCCAGCGCTACGGCGAAGTGTCGCTGCCGGCGGGCGGGCAGTTCACGTTGATCGACGACTACGGCCACCACCCGGTGGAAATGGCCGCGACGCTGTCGGCGGCGCGTGGCGCCTATCCGGGCCGTCGCCTCGTGCTGGCTTTCCAGCCGCATCGCTACACCCGCACCCGTGACTGCTTCGAGGACTTCGTCCGCGTGCTGGGTACGGTGGATGCGCTGGTGCTCGGCGAGGTGTATTCCGCCGGCGAGGCGCCGCTGGTGGCTGCCGACGGCCGCTCGCTGGCGCGTGCCCTGCGCGTGGCGGGAAAGGTTGAACCGGTGTTCGTGGAAGACGTGGCCGAGTTGCCGGCCCGCATTCTCGAAGTGGCGCAGGACGGCGATGTGGTGCTGACCATGGGCGCCGGCTCCATCGGCGGTGTGCCTGGCAAGCTGGCCAGTGCGGAAGCGTGAGACGCGAGATGAGTCAGTCGCCTGAATTCGGAAAAGTCGCGGTCCTGCTGGGTGGTCACTCGGCGGAGCGCGAGGTGTCGCTGATGTCCGGCAACGCCGTGCTGGCCGCCCTGCAGTCGCAGGGCGTCGATGCCCACGCCTTCGACCCCGCGAAACGTTCGCTGTCGGAGCTGAAGACGGACGGTTTCGAGCGCGCCTTCGTGGCGCTGCACGGTCGGGGTGGCGAAGATGGTTCGCTGCAGGGCGCCTTGCAGTGGATGGGCATCCCCTACACCGGCAGCGGCGTAATGGCCTCCGCCGTCTCCATGGACAAGTGGCGTACCAAGCTGGTGTGGATCGCCGCCGGTCTGCCGACGCCGCGCTTCCGCATCCTCTACGCCGATACCAACTGGGACGAAGTGGCACGCGAACTGGGCCTGCCGATCTTCGTGAAGCCGGTGCACGAAGGCTCCAGCGTCGGCGCCACCAAGGTCACCGACGC
Source organism: Uliginosibacterium sp. H1 (assembly GCF_036017065.1). NCBI lineage: Bacteria > Pseudomonadati > Pseudomonadota > Betaproteobacteria > Rhodocyclales > Zoogloeaceae > Uliginosibacterium > Uliginosibacterium sp. H1. The sequence goes on along the minus strand of NZ_JAYXHR010000001.1, from coordinate 1,727,327 downwards.
CTCGCAGCTGAAGGCCGCCTGGGAACTGGCGGCGCGCTACGACAGTCTGGTCATCGCGGAGGAGTTCGTCGATGGTGAGGAGCTGACCGCGCCCTTCCTCGGCGACAAGGCGCTGCCCCTGGTGCGCATCGTCGCGCCCGGCGGCAACTACGACTACCAGAACAAGTACTTCACCGACGTCGTGCAATACCACTGCCCGAGTGGCCTGCCGGCGGAGCAGGAATCCGCGCTGCAGGCCGTGATCCTGCGCGCCGCCCAGGCGCTGGGCTGCCGCGGCTGGGGACGCGCCGACCTGATGCTGCGGGATGGCAAGCCCTACCTGCTGGAAATGAACACCGCGCCCGGCATGACCGGCCATTCGCTGGTGCCCATGTCCGCACGCGCTGCCGGCATGAGCTTCGAGCAGTTGTGCGTGAACATCCTGGAGCTGGCGAGCCTTGACTAAGACGCCCGCCTTCGGCCGCAACCCCGGTGCCGCACGCGGCAAGCCGGGCGCTGCGCGCGCCGCGGGCGGGTTCTGGCATCGCCCGGAGCTGATGAATCTGGTGGCGGACGTGCTGTTGCTGGTGGCCTCCGTCGCCATCGGTTACGCCGTCGTGAAGGCGGTTGCCCGCCTGCCCGTGTTCGGCCTGCAGGAGGTGGTGGTCACTTCGCCGCTGGGGCAGGTGACGGGCGCGCAACTGGAATACGCCGCCAGCTCCTCGCTGCGTGGCAACTTCTTCACCGTCAATCTGGAAGACGCGCGCGCCGCCTTCGAGAAGCTCCCGTGGGTGCGCAGCGCGCAGTTGCGCCGCGTGTGGCCGGCCACCGTCGAGCTGAGCCTGGAAGAGCATGCCGCGGTTGCCTACTGGCGCGGCTCCGAGGGCGACATGCGCCTGATGAACAGCGAAGGCGAAGTCTTCGACGCAGCCAGCAACGCCGACATGCCGGTATTTTCCGGACCGCTGGACCGTGCGCCATCCATCCTGGCGCGCTACCGCGAATTCGACGAGATGTTCAGGTCCATCGGCCGCCATGTCGCCGGCGTCGCGCTGACCAGCCGCATGGCCTGGCAGCTGCGGCTGGACGACGGCATGGTGATCGAGCTGGGCCGTGACCAGATCAAGGCGCCGATCGACGATCGCCTCAAGCGTTTCATCGCCAACTACCCCCGGATGCAGGAAAGACTGGACCACCGCGTCGCGGTGGCGGACCTGAGATATCCCAGCGGTTTCGCCGTCAGGCTGGCCGCGGCACCCAAGGAAAAGAAATGAGCAGGGACAGCAAGGATCTGATCGTCGGTCTCGACATCGGCACCTCCAAGATCACCGCCATGGTCGCCGAGCTGCGGCCCGATGGCCGCCTCGAAGTGGTGGGGGTGGGTACGCATCCCGCCAGCGGCCTGAAGAAGGGCGTGGTGGTGAACATCGAGGCGACGGTGGATGCGATCAGCCGCGTCGTGCAGGAGGTCGAGCTGATGGCCGACTGCAAGATCCGCGACGTCTACACCGGCATCGCCGGCAGCCACGTCCGCAGCTTCAACTCCAACGGCATGGTGGCGGTGAAGGACAAGGAAGTGTCGCCGCTGGACGTCGAGCGGGTGATCGAAGTGGCGCGCGCCATGCCGATCCCGGCCGACCAGCAGATCCTGCACATCCTGACCCAGGAATTCATCATCGACGGTCAGGACGGCGTGCGCGAGCCGATCGGCATGAGCGGCGTGAAGCTGGAAGTGAAGGTGCACATCATCACCGGCGCGGTGTCCGCCGCGCAGAACCTGCTGAAGTGCGTGCGCCGCTGCGGGCTGGAAGTCGTCGACCTGGTGCTGCAGCCGTTGGCGTCCAGTTTCTCTACGCTGTCGGAAGACGAAAAGGAACTGGGCGTGTGCCTGGTGGACATCGGCGGCGGCACCACCGATCTCGCCGTGTTCACGCAGGGGGCGATCCGCCACACGGCGGTGATCCCCATCGCCGGCGACCAGATCACCAACGACATCGCGATGGCCCTGCGCACGCCGACCGCCGAGGCGGAGGAGATCAAGCTGCGTCATGGTCTGGCCATGCAGGCGCTGGTCGACCCGGCCGAGATGATCGAAGTGCCCAGCGTCGGCGACCGTCCGCCGCGCAAGCTGTCGCGCCAGGCGCTGGCCGACGTGATCGAGCCGCGCGTCACCGAGCTCTACGAGCTGGTGCAGGCCGAACTGCGCCGCAGCGGTTACGAGGAACTGCTGTCCTCCGGCCTGGTCCTCACCGGGGGTACCGCCCAGCTTGCAGGCATCTGCGAACTCGGCGAAGAGCTGTTCCATCTGCCGGCGCGCATTGGCACGCCGGTCTACACCGGCAGCCTCGCGGATGTGATCTGCCAGCCGCAATACGCCAACGTGATGGGTCTCGTGCTCGAGGGCGCGGCACAGCGTCGACGTGGCATTCAGGCACGCGAAACACGCAACGTGAAGCAGATGTTCGCGCGCATGAAATCGTGGCTGGAGAAGAATTTTTGAACTGGATTTTTCGTTTCTGGCGTACTTGAGTACGTGCAGGTGAAATTGTTCTGCAATGCTTGTGCGCAGACAGGATATTTAGTAGTAGACTTCGCCGCTAATACTAGATTTAGGGGGTCGACGCAAATGCGTCGGTCTCCGATCAGCGGCACATTTGTGGCACATCAGGCCAAGGGGATGCATCCATGATCGAGATCGTTGAGAAGGAAGCCAGCGGTACCGTCATCAAGGTGATTGGCGTCGGCGGAGCCGGCGGCAACGCAGTCGATCACATGATCCGCGAGGGCGTTCAGGGTGTGGAGTTCGTCTGCTCCAACACCGACGCCCAGTCTCTCAAACGTTCTCTCGCTCCCGTCAAACTCTCGCTCGGCAAGACCGGCCTCGGCGCCGGTGCCAAGCCGGAAGCCGGCCGTGCGGCTGCGCTGGAAGAGCGCGAGCGCATCGCCGAAGCGCTGGAAGGTGCACACATGGTGTTCATCACCGCCGGCATGGGTGGCGGTACCGGCACCGGTGCTGCCCCGGTGGTCGCCGAAGTGGCGCGCGAGATGGGCATCCTGACCGTCGCGGTGGTGAGCAAGCCCTTCGACTTCGAGAACCGTATGCGCGTCGCCGACAGCGGCATCGAGGAACTCTCGAAGCACGTCGATTCGCTGATCGTCGTGCTGAACGACAAGCTGATGGAAGTCTACGGCGAGGAAGCCAGCTGCGAAGACTGTTTCCGCGCGGCAGACGAAGTGTTGAGGAAAGCAGTAGGCGGCATCGCCGAGATCATCAACGTGCCGGGCCTGGTGAACGTCGACTTCCAGGACGTGCGTACGCTGATGGCCGAGATGGGCCGCGCCATGATGGGTTCGGCCGAAGCGGCCGGTCTCGACCGCGCGCGCATCGCTGCCGAACAGGCTGCCGCCAGCCCGCTGCTGGAAGGCGTGGAACTGGCCGGCGCACGTGGCGTGCTGGTCAACATCACCGCCAGCCGTTCGCTGAAGATGTCCGAAGTGCGTGAAGCCGTGCAGACCGTGCGCGCCTTCGCCGCGGAAGAGGCCACCGTGTTCTACGGCACCGTCTTCGACGAGGCAATGGAAGACCGCATCCGCGTCACCGTGCTGGCCACCGGCCTCGGCACCCGCCGCGCTGCCGCTGCCCGCCCGGTGATGGTGGTCAACAAGACCGGCACCGACAACGTCGGCATGGAAGTGAACTACGGTGACCTGGAAATGCCCGCCGTGATCCGCCGCCGCGACACCCGCACCACCGTCGAGGCGATGAGCGCCAACGGCTTCGGCACCTACGACATCCCGGCCTTCCTGCGCAAGCAAGCCGACTGAGATCGTCGAGTCAACGCCTGGGGCGCAAGGGCCGTTAAGCGGGCCTTGCGCCCTTTGTCTTTGCGCCTGCCAGCGCGGCGGACTATCGGGCTGATTGATGCCATGGCGCACAAGCCCGGTTTGCCCCGGTGCTAAACTCGGCATCCGAAAACAGAATGATTTCAAGAAGATCCGCAGCATGATCCGCCAGCGCACCCTGAAGACGATTGTTGAAGCCACCGGCGTCGGCCTGCACGGCGGCGTACGCGTGCGTCTGCGCCTGCGGCCGGCTGCCCCGGATACCGGCATCGTCTTCCACCGCATCGATCTCGATCCCCCGGTCAGCCTGCCGGCCGATCCCTACGCGGTGTGCGATACCCGCATGTGCTCCGGCCTGGAGAAGGGCGACGCCAAGGTACGCACGGTCGAGCACCTTATGTCTGCCCTGGCGGGACTGGGTGTCGACAACTGCCACGTCGACATCGACGCACCGGAGATCCCCATTCTCGATGGCAGCTCCGCGCCTTTCGTCTACCTGTTGCAGAGCGCCGGCTTCGAGTTCCAGGATGCGCCGAAGCGCTTCCTGCGCGTGAAGAAGCCGGTCGAGTATCGCGAGGACGACAAGTGGGTGAAGCTGGAGCCCTACGACGGCTATCGCCTGAACTTCGCCATCAAGTTCAATCACCCGGCCATCGACCGCACCGGCACCGAGGTGACGGTGGATTTCGCCAGCCAGGACTACGCACGTGACGTGGCCCGTGCCCGCACCTTCGGCTTCATGCAGGAGGTGGAGGCGATGCGCAATGTCGGGCTGGCGCAGGGCGGCAGCCTGGACAACGCCATCGTGATGGACGAGTACCGCGTGCTGAACGCCGACGGCCTGCGCTATGCCGACGAGTTTGTGAAGCACAAGGTGCTGGATGCGATTGGCGACCTCTACCTGTGCGGCCACCTGTTGCTGGCCAGCTATAGCGCCTACAAGTCGGGCCACGCCCTGAACAACCAGATCCTGCGCGTGTTGCTGGAAGACAAGGAAGCGTGGGAGATCGTCACCTTCGAGGACACGGCCGCCATTCCCGCGCCGTTGCAAGGCCAGATCGCCTGGCAGGGTGCCTGACGCCGATGCTGATCCTGCGTTTCGTCGGGCTCATCCTGCTGGTCGCCATTGCCGTCTGCGCGGCGGCCTACCTGTTCACCCGTGATCGCCGCTACCTCAACTGGGCGCTGAAGACCTTCAAGGTCGGCGTAGCGGTTTCGCTGGTCTTCCTGGCGCTGATGGTGCTGGAGCGATTCCTCGCGCCGATGGTCTGACGCCTGGCCCGCAATTCAGCGCGACTTGGCGATCATCTCGCCGAGTGCGCGTGCCAACGCCGAGTCTTCCTTCAGCGAAGATTGCAGCGCCTTCAGGGACTGTTTTCCACCTTGCCCGATACTGCGCGGTGACACCGCGTCCGCTGGCGGCTCCGCCATTTCGCCGCGTGCCCGTACCCGTATGCGGATTCCCGTCACCGGCTCGCCGGCATTCTGAAGGTTCATGAGCAGGGTGGGCACGCTGAGCTTCAGGCGTGCGGCCAGCGCTGCGGAGCTGACGTGCAGTGCCAGCTCCCCGTCCTGCAGGTTCGCAACGGCGACGCGGCCGCGGTTGGCACGCGGCAGCACCTGGTCGATCGTGCGCTGCATGCGCACCAGGCGTGCGGCGTGATCACGCAGGCGCGTCAGCGCATCCGAGCCCCCCAGTACGCGTCCGATCGGACTTGCATTCACGCTGTCACATCCCCATCTAGAGTCTCGCGCCCTGTTGCGGAGCATCAGGCCACGCGGCAAGGCACCATGAACGGGCATGCTAGAATGCCCGACTTTTCCGTGCAAGCGCCTTGTTTCGCAAGCACAAATCCTTCAGCTCTCATTCACGTCCCGACATGATCGCAGGCCTGCTCAAAAAGGTATTCGGTAGCCGCAACGACCGGCTGGTCCGACAGTACACGAACAAGGTGCGCGCCATCAGCGCCCTCGAGCCACAGATGCAGGCCCTTTCCGACGAGGCCTTGCGGGCCAAGACGGACGAGTTCAAGCAACGTATTGCCAGCGGCACCGCGCTGGACGAACTGCTGCCGGAAGCCTTCGCGGTCGTCCGCGAGGCCGGCAAGCGCGTGCACGGCATGCGCCACTTCGACGTGCAGCTCGTCGGCGGCATGGTGCTGCACGAAGGCAAGATCTCCGAGATGCGCACCGGTGAAGGCAAGACGCTGACCGCGACCCTGCCGGTGTACCTCAATGCGCTGACCGGCAAGGGCGTGCACGTGGTGACGGTGAACGACTATCTCGCCGCCCGTGACGCGGACTGGATGGGCCGCATCTACCGCTTCCTCGGCCTGTCGGTGGGCGTGATCCTGTCGCAGCAGCCCAACGAGGAGAAGCAGGCTGCCTATGCGGCCGACATCACCTACGGCACCAACAACGAATTCGGTTTCGACTACCTGCGCGACAACATGGAGTACCGCGTGGAGGACAAGCGCCAGCGCGGCCTCCACTACGCCATCGTCGACGAGGTCGACTCCATCCTGATCGACGAAGCGCGTACGCCGCTGATCATCTCCGGCCAGGCTGACGATCACACCGACCTCTACCTCAAGATGAACGGCGTCGCGCCGCTGCTCTCGAAGCAGGAGGGCGAGGGTGACGACGTCACGGTGCCGGGCGATTTCACGGTGGACCTCAAGGCCCACCAGGTGCTGCTGACCGAGCAGGGCTACGAGAAGGCGGAGGAAATCCTGTCGCGCCTCGGCATCCTCGGCGAAGGCGCCAGCCTGTACGACCCGTCCAACATCCTGCTGATCCATCACCTGTACGCCTCGCTGCGGGCACACAACCTGTACCACCGCGACCAGCACTACGTGGTGCAGAACGGCGAGGTGGTGATCGTCGACGAATTCACCGGCCGCCTGATGGCGGGCCGTCGCTGGTCCGAAGGCCTGCACCAGGCCGTCGAGGCGAAGGAAGGCGTGGCCATCAAGGCCGAGAACCAGACGCTCGCGTCCATCACCTTCCAGAACTACTTCCGCATGTACGGCAAGCTCGCCGGCATGACCGGTACGGCCGACACCGAGGCCTACGAGTTCCACAACATCTACGGCCTGGAGACGGTGATCATCCCGACCAACCGGCCTATGGTCCGCAAGGACCAGAACGACCTGGTGTACCGTACGGCGCAGGAGAAGTACGACGCCATCATCGCGGACATCAAGGAATGCCACGGCCGTGGCCAGCCGGTGCTGGTGGGTACCACCTCCATCGAGAACTCCGAGCTGCTGGCGCAACTGATGGAGCGCGAGAAGCTGCCGCACCAGGTGCTGAACGCCAAGCAGCATGCCCGCGAAGCCGACATCGTCACCCAGGCCGGTCGTCCCGGCGTGATCACGGTGGCCACCAACATGGCCGGTCGCGGTACCGACATCGTGCTGGGCGGCAGCGTCGAGAAGACCATCGCCGCCTTGAAGGAAGATGAGTCCGTGCCGGAAGCCGAGCGCGAAGCGAAGGTCGCGGCGCTGAAGAGCGAGTGGCAGGTCCTGCACGACCAGGTGCTGGCGGCCGGCGGCCTGAAGATCATCGGTACCGAGCGCCACGAGTCGCGTCGTATCGACAACCAGCTGCGCGGCCGTTCCGGTCGCCAGGGTGACCCGGGCGAGAGCCGCTTCTACCTGTCGCTGGATGATCCGCTGATGAAGATCTTCGGCGGCGAGCGCCTGGCCTCCATCATGCAGCGCCTGAAGATGCCGGAAGGCGAGCCGATCGAGGCCGGCATGATCAACCGCTCGCTGGAGTCCGCCCAGCGCAAGGTCGAGCAGCGCAACTTCGACATCCGCAAGCAGCTGCTGGAATACGACGACGTCGCCAACGACCAGCGCAAGGTCATCTACCAGCAGCGCAACGAACTGCTGGAAGCCAGCGACATCTCGGAAACCGTCGTCGCCATGCGCCAGGGTGTGCTGAGCGACCTGTTCCGCCAGTACGTGCCGGCCGAGTCGGTCGAAGAGCAATGGGACCTGGCCGGCTTCGAGCGCGCGCTGGAAGGCGAATTCCAGATCAAGCTGCCGGTGGTGGAGTGGGGCAAGAACGAGACCAACCTGTCCGACGAAGACATCCTGGCCCGCGTCATCGAGCATGCCGACAAGTCCTACGCCGACAAGGTCGCGCTGGTGAACCTGGAAGCCTGGCAGGGCTTCGAGCGCAACGTGATGCTGAACAACCTGGACCAGCACTGGCGTGAGCACCTCTCCGCGCTGGATCACCTGCGTTCCGGTATCCACCTGCGCAGCTACGCCCAGAAGAACCCCAAGCAGGAATACAAGCGCGAAGCCTTCGAACTGTTCGACCACCTGCTGACCACCGTCCGCAACGACGTCACCAAGCTGCTGCTGACGGTGCAGGTGCGCAACGAAGAGCAGATCGAGGAAGTGGCCGAGCAGCATCCGGGTGTCGACAACGTGCAGTACCACCACGCCGACTACGACGAGGCGCTGGCTGCCGCGGCGACCGCAAGCAAGCAACCCTTGCCGCAGGGCGCGGGGCTGCCGAAGGTGGGGCGCAACGATCCGTGTCCTTGCGGCTCAGGCAAAAAATACAAGCACTGCCACGGGACGTTGGCCTGAGTTTCAACTGAGGCTACTGCGTGGGCCGATCTCGAAACTCCGGTACTCAACGTACTGCTCGTACGTCTCCGTTCCTCGTTTCGACCTCGACCCGCTCGCTACGCTCTCCGCCAAGGTCCGGCGGTGAAGCGGAGTGAGGAGAAAAGAAGCCAACCCTTGGGTTGGCTTCCTTCGTTTACAGCCGCGATGGACGCTCGTCGTGCTCGTAGGGTGGGGTCGGAGCGCAGCGACAATCCACCGCCCACCTGTGGTTCGGAGTCGCCGCGTTGCGACGCTCGGTTGCTTCGCGAACCCACCTTGCGGGACCACCGGGCCTTGCCGTTTCTCGCGTTAACACCTTCTTTACACCCGCCTCCCCACTCTTAGCCCTGTCTTGATGCCGCCATTCCCAGAATCCGGAACCTGATCGTTCCGATACGGGAGGTGTCATGGATCTCTTCTACCTGCTGCTGGCGCTCGGTTTTTTCGCCTTGAGCGCGGCGCTTGTCCCGGCCTTCGAGAAGCTGCGGAGGCGCCAGTGAGTACGCTCTACCTGATCGCGCTGGTCGCGGCGCTGGGCGTGTTCGCCTGGCTGGTCTTCGTGCTGTTCTTCCCGGAGGACCATTCATGAGCAACGCATGGATGCAGTTCGGCCTGTATGCGCTGGTGCTGACCGCACTGGCCTGGCCGCTGGGGCGCTACATGGCGCGGGTGTTCGCGGGGGATGCGCCGCGCTTCGTGGGCTGGCTGCGGCCGCTGGAGCGTGGCATCTATCGCCTCGGCGGCGTGCGCGAGGACGAGAACATGGGCTGGCAGCGCTATGCACTGGCCTGCCTGCTGTTCAACCTCGTCGGCCTGCTGGCGGTGTATGCGCTGGCGCGCCTGCAGGGCGTGCTGCCGCTCAACCCGGCCGACATGGCGGGCACCACGCCGGATCTCGCCTTCAACACGGCGATCAGCTTCGCTTCCAATACCAACTGGCAGAGCTACGGCGGTGAGACGACGATGAGTTATCTCACGCAGATGCTCGGCCTCACCGTGCAGAACTTCGTGTCGGCCGCGGTCGGCATGGCGGTGCTGGTCGCATTGCTGCGCGGCTTCGTGCTGCGCGAGGCGCGCGGCATCGGCAACTTCTGGGTGGATATGGTGCGCTCGGTGCTGTACGTGCTGCTGCCGCTGTCGCTGCTGCTCGCGGTGACGCTGGTGGGGCAGGGTGTGGTGCAGAGTTTCTCGCCCTACCACGAGACGCAACTCGTGCAGCCGGTGGAGATCAGCCAGCCGAAGCTGGATGCCAATGACCAGCCGATGACGGATGCATCCGGGGCGCCGGTCACCGAGCAGGTCATGGTGACGACGCAGACGCTCGCCGTCGGCCCGGCGGCCTCGCAGATCGCCATCAAGCAACTCGGCACCAACGGTGGTGGCTTCTTCAACGCCAACTCCGCGCATCCCTTCGAGAACCCGACGCCGTTGTCCAACTTCCTGGAGGTGCTGGCCATCCTGCTGATTCCGGCTGCGCTGTGCTTCACCGCCGGCGCGATGCTGAAGGACGCCCGCCAGGGCCGCGCACTGTTCGCCGCGATGGCCGTGGTGTTCGTCGCGCTGCTGGCGGTGTGCCACCTGGCGGAGCAGGCGGGCAACCCGCTGTTCGCGAAGCTGGGACTCGACGTGCAGGCCAGCGAGCTGCAGGCCGGCGGCAACATGGAAGGCAAGGAGACGCGCTTCGGCATCGCCAATTCCGCGTTGTGGGCGGTGGCGACCACGGCGGCCTCCAACGGCTCGGTGAACGCCATGCACGACTCCTTCACGCCGCTGGGCGGGCTGGTGCCGATGTGGCTGATGCAGCTCGGCGAGGTGATCTTCGGCGGTGCCGGCTCCGGCCTGTACGGGATGATCGTCTTCGCGCTGATGGCGGTCTTCGTCGCCGGCCTGATGATCGGTCGCACGCCGGAATACCTCGGCAAGAAGATCGAGGCGTTCGAGATGAAGATGGTCGCCGTCGCCGTGCTGGTGCCCTGCCTCACGGTGCTGACCGGCACCGCGCTGGCCGTGGTGCTGGACGCCGGCCGTGCCGGCATCGCCAACCCCGGCGCGCACGGCTTTTCGGAAATCCTCTACGCGGTGTCCTCGGCCGGCAACAACAACGGCAGCGCCTTCGCCGGCCTCTCCGCCAACACGCCGTTCTACAACCTGCTGCTCGGCTTCGCGATGCTGCTGTCGCGCTTCTGGCTGATCGTGCCGGTGCTGGCGATCGCCGGCTCGCTGGCGGCCAAGCAGCGCGTGCCGGAATCCGCCGGCACCTTGCCCACGCACACGCCGCTGTTCGTGGTGCTGCTGATCGGCACGGTCGTCGTCGTCGGTGCGCTGAGCTTCCTGCCGGCGCTGGCGCTGGGGCCGATCGTCGAACACCTGCAGATGTGGGCCACCCGTTGAGTGCCGCCGGAAAGGATTCATCCATGCAAACAAGCAAGCAAACCTTCGACGGCCCGCTGATGCGCGAGGCGGCCATCGTCGCCCTCAAACGCCTGACGCCGCGCCATCAGCTGCGCAATCCGGTGATGTTCGTGGTGTGGCTGGGCAGCGTGCTGACCAGCGGGCTCTGCCTGCAGGCACTCATCGGCGGCGGGGCCGATGGTGATGCGCCGGCGGGCTTCATCCTGGCCGTCACGCTGTGGCTGTGGTTCACCGTGCTGTTCGCCAACTTCGCCGAAGCAGTGGCGGAAGGGCGCGGCAAGGCACAGGCGGCGACGCTGCGTGGCCTGCGCCAGCGTGTGAATGCGAAGAAGCTGTTCGCGCCGCGCCACGGCGCGCAGTGGGAGTCCGTGCCGGCCGACAGCCTGCGCAAGGGCCAGACGGTGCTGGTGGAAGCCGGCGACATCGTGCCGGGCGATGGCGAGGTGCTGCAGGGCGTCGCCTCGGTGGACGAGTCCGCCATCACTGGCGAATCCGCGCCGGTGATCCGCGAGGCGGGTGGCGATTTCTCCGCCGTCACCGGTGGCACCCGCGTGCTGTCGGACTGGCTGGTGGTGCGCATCACGCGCGACCCCGGCGAGACCTTCCTCGACCGCATGATCGGCATGGTGGAGGCGGCCAAGCGGCAGAAGACGCCGAACGAGATCGCGCTGACCATCCTGCTCGTGGCGCTGACGCTGACCTTCCTGTTCGCTACCGCCACGCTGCTGCCGTTCTCGCTGTTCGCGGTGGATGCCGCCGGCAGCGGCGCGCCGGTCAGCGTCACGGTGCTGGTGGCGCTGCTGGTGTGCCTCATCCCCACCACCATCGGCGGCCTGCTGTCGGCCATCGGCGTGGCGGGCATGGGCCGCTTGATGGAACGCAACGTGGTGGCCACCAGCGGTCGCGCGGTGGAGGCGGCGGGCGACGTCGACGTGCTGCTGCTCGACAAGACCGGCACCATCACGCTGGGCAATCGCCAGGCCGCGCGCTTCGTGCCGGTGGCCGGCGTGAGCGAACGCCAGCTCGCCGAGGCCGCGCTGCTCGCCTCGCTGGCGGACGAGACGCCGGAGGGCCGCTCCATCGTCACCCTGGCCAAGCAGTCGCTGCAACAGCGGGGCCGCGATCTTGCGCCGATGAGCCAGGCGGAAGGCGCGAGTTTCGTGCACTTCAGCGCGCAGACGCGCATGAGCGGCATCGACTGGCAGGGCCGCAGCATCCGCAAGGGCGCTGCCGAAGCGATGCGCCGCCATGTCGAAGCGCAGGCCGGGCAATGGCCGCTGGCGCTGCAGACCGTCGTCGACGACATGGCGCGCGCGGGCGCCACACCGCTGGTGGTGTGCGACGGCGCGCAGGCGCTGGGCGCGGTGGAGCTGAAGGACATCGTCAAGGGCGGCATCAGGGAGCGCTTCGCCGAGCTGCGCCGCATGGGCATCAAGACGGTGATGATCACCGGCGACAACCGCCTCACCGCCGCCGCCATCGCGGCCGAGGCCGGCGTCGATGACTTCCTCGCCGAAGCCACGCCGGAAGCCAAGCTCGCGCTGATCCGCGAGTACCAGGCCGGCGGCCGGCTGGTGGCGATGACGGGCGACGGCACCAACGACGCGCCGGCACTCGCGCAGTCCGACGTGGCGGTGGCGATGAACACCGGCACGCAGGCGGCGAAGGAGGCCGGCAACATGGTGGATCTCGACTCCAACCCCACCAAGCTGATCGAGATCGTCGAGACCGGCAAGCAGATGCTGATGACGCGCGGTGCGCTCACCACCTTCTCGATCGCCAACGACGTCGCCAAGTATTTCGCGATCATCCCCGCCGCCTTCGTCGGCATCTACCCGGCACTGGGCGCGCTCAACGTCATGGGACTGGCCACGCCAGACTCGGCGATCCTGTCGGCGGTGATCTTCAATGCACTCGTCATCGTCGCGCTCATTCCGCTGGCGCTGAAAGGCGTGGCCTACCGGCCGCTCGGCGCGGCCGCGATCCTGCGCCGCAACCTGCTGGTGTACGGGCTGGGCGGGCTGGTCGTGCCCTTCATCGGCATCAAGGCCATCGACCTCGCACTGGTCGGCATGGGCCTGGGCTGATTCTTCCCTCACTCTTCCGGAGAACGAACATGTGGCAAGAACTGAAGACTTGCACCCTGCCGGCGCTGCGCCTGCTCCTCGTGATGAGCGTACTGACCGGCGTGCTGTATCCGCTGGTGGTGACCGGTGTGGCCCGCGTCGCATTCCCCGCGCAGAGCGAGGGCAGCCTCGTCGAGCGCGATGGCCGCATCGTCGGCTCCTCGCTGATCGGCCAGCCCTTCAGCGACACGAAGTACTTCTGGCCGCGTCCCTCGGCGACGGCGCCGATGCCGAACAACGCCGCGGCTTCCAGCGGCAGCAACCAGGGGCCGCTGAACCCGGCGCTGGCGGACGCGGTGCAGGCGCGCATCGCTGCGCTCAAGGCGGCTGAGCCGACGCCCAGCGGCGCCATCCCGGTCGATCTGGTCACGGCCTCTGCCAGCGGGCTGGATCCGCACATCAGCCCGGCCGCCGCGCACTGGCAGGTAGCGCGCGTCGCGCACGCACGCGGGCTGGACGCCGGCCGCGTGCAACAGCTGGTCGCGGCGCACACCGAGGGCCGCCAGCTCGGCGTGCTGGGCGAGCCACGGGTCAACGTGCTGCTGCTCAATCTCGCCCTGGATGCCGTGCGATGAACAGGCGAAGGACCGGACGCAGCGATGATGGAAACGGCAATCGTGGACAACTGGTGGCCCGTAGTGCTGGCCTTCATGGGCTTCCTCGGCTGCATGGCCGTGGTGTGGTTGACGGTGGCGGGCGTGGTTCACCTGGAGTGCTGGCGCCATCGCCGCCGACGCGCCACGCAGCGGCCGCCAGCCAGGCGCGCGCTGTCGCACACGCGAAGGGAGGGCAGTCGATGAACGCGCTGGGCGTGGGGGTGACGACCGGGCAGGGGCGTTGCTGTGCCGTGATCAGTCGCGACGGCGAGGAGGTGGCCAGCCTGAGCGTGCCCGACAACGCCGAAGGTGCCGGCCTGCTGCGCGTGTATCTGCAGAACCTGCGCAGGCCATTGCGATTCGCGGTGAGCAGCAGCGCCTTCGGATTCGTGATGGCGCTGGGCGACGCGGTGGTGCGCGAGGTGATGCTGGTCGCCAGCCCGGTGGCCAGCCAGCCTGCGGCGCTGGCGCGCATCGCCGAGCGGATGCTCTGAGGCCGGGGTATCAGGCCCGCAATCCACAACCCGCCGCATGCCCTGGCACCGATGCCCCGTCTGTGGTCACGAGCACCGCGTCAGCGACGTGACGCATCGCCTGGCGTGCGGCCGGGTCCTGACGTGCAGCCCGCGTTGCAAGCTATTGCGGCGTCATCAGGTGCTGGCCGCCGTGCCGGCGCCACCGACTTCCCCTATCATCGGACAGGCAGACAAGACGCGGGAGGCGCACCATGAAGTCGAGCTATGAGGTGCACGAAGGCGGGTTACGGCCCTGCGAGGAAGGCGTCGGGCTGATCCGCGTCTTCATCGCCCCCGGCAAGGACGAGCGCAAGGAGCTGGTGGAGGTCTTCGGCCTGGACGGCTACGACCTGGATGCCGCGCTCGACCCTGACGAGATTCCACGTCTGGAGGTCGGCACCGCTGGCACGACGATGATCTGGAAGCAGCCCAGGAACGTGTCGGTGGGCGAGCAATTGCGTTTCGACGTCGGCTCGGCAGGCCTGTTCCTGCGGCCGGGCGCCATGCTGCTGGTGACTTCCGATGACCACCTGCCTTTCGGCGAGCGGGAATTCCGCAGCGTGCGCGACGCCAGCGACATGCTCCTGCGGATGCTGCTGCACACCGTCCATCACTTCCAGGGCCACCTGAAAGTCATCAAGCAGATCACGGCGGAGCTGGGCACCAGGATCAGCGTGTCGATGGAGAACCGCTACTACCTGCAGATGATCGCGCTGTCGGAGAGCCTCATCTACTACATCGACGCCATCGAGGGAAATGCCGCGGTGATAAACAAGCTGCGCGCGGCGGCCGACCGGCTTTCGCTCACGCCTTCGCAGGTCGACACGCTGCACGACATCCTGCTGGACACCCAGCAATGTGCGCGCCAGGCCAACATCTACAGCAACGTGCTGTCCGGCCTGATGGATGCGCGTGGCAACATCATCAACAACAACATCGGCGTGCTGTTGAAGAAGCTCACGCTCATCAGCGTCATCTTCCTGCCGCTCAACCTGCTCGCCAGCATCGGCGGCATGTCGGAATTCAGCGCCTGGACGCAGCACCTGGACTGGCGCATCGCCTACGCAGTCTTTGTGCTGGTCATGGCGCTCATCGGCTGGAGCACCTGGATGTTGCTGACGCGCGTGCTCAACCGGCGGGCTGGCGACCCGACGCGTCGCCGGGGCTGGTGGCGCCCGCCGGGCCGCCTGCGGCCGGCACCCTGAGCCCGGGCCGCCACGAAGATGTTCCAGGAAAACGCGACCCGTCCGGACCCCGATGCGCTGCTCGCGCGGCTGGATGCCGAAGCGGCACAGGCGCGGCGCGGGCGACTGAAGATCTTCTTCGGCGCCAGCCCCGGGGTCGGCAAAACCTTCGCGATGCTTGCCGCCGCGCGCGTGCTGGTGGAGGGCGGGCTCGACGTGCTGGTCGGCGTGGTGGAGACGCATGGCCGTGGCGAGACCGAGGCGATGTTGCGCGGGCTGCCCGTGCTGCCACGTCGCGACATCGATTATCGCGGCCACCGCCTGCAGGAGTTCGACATCGACGCCGCGCTGGCACGTGCGCCGGCCCTGGTCCTGATGGACGAGCTCGCGCATTCCAATGCGCCGGGCAGTCGCCACCCGAAGCGCTGGCAGGACATCGAGGAACTGCTGGCGGCCGGCGTGGATGTGTTCACCACGGTGAACGTGCAGCACATCGAGAGCCTCAGCGACATCGTCGCCGGCATCACCGGCGCGCGGGTGTGGGAGACGGTGCCGGACCACGTCTTCGACGACGCGGACGAAGTGGTGCTGGTGGACCTGCCGCCCGCCGAACTGCTGCAACGCCTGCGTGAAGGCAAGGTGTACATCCCGCAGCAGGCCGAGCGTGCGATGGCCAGCTTCTTCCGCAAGGGCAACCTGCTGGCGCTGCGCGAACTCGCCCTGCGCCGCACCGCGGACCGGGTGGACGACGACGTGCGTGCCTACCGCCGCGAGCAGTCCGTCGCCGCCGTGTGGCCCACGCAGGACGCGTTGCTGGTGTGCATCGGCGCGCAGGGTGGCGAAAAGCTGGTACGCAGCGCCGCCCGCCTGGCCGCGCAGCTCGGTGCGCCCTGGCATGCCGTGCATGTCGAGACGCCGGCGATGCTGCGCGCGCCGGAGGACGTACGCATGCAGGCGCTGCGTGCCCTGCGGCTGGCGCAGGAACTGGGCGCGGCGACCGCCACCCTGGCCGGCCATGATGCAGCGGCCGCGGCGGTGGCCTACGCGCGCGAGCACAACCTTGGCAAGCTGCTGGTTGGCCGCAGTCGCGTCGCATGGTCGCCCGCTTCGCTCTGGCGGCCGGGCTTCCTGCGCAGGGCAGGCCAGCAGGCCGGCGATCTGGATGTCATCGAGATCGCGGTGGAGGAGCGCGACGCCACCAGGCCGGACGCCGGGCGCGCATGGGTCGCCGCGTGGCAGGAGCGCTGGACGCACTACGCGTGGACAGCGGCTGGCGTCGCCCTGGTGGCGGTGCTGGCGACGCCGCTGCTCGGCCGCATCGATCTCACCAACATCGTCATGCTGTTCCTGCTGGCGGTGGTCGTGTCGGCGCTGCGCTTCGGTCGCGGGCCGGCGGTGCTGGCGGCCTTCCTGTCGGTGGCGGCCTTCGACTTCTTCTTCGTGCCGCCGCGCCTGACGCTCGCCGTCAGCGACGTGCAGTACTTCGTGACCTTCGCGGTGATGCTCGCCGTGGGCCTGGTGATCGGCCAGCTCACCGCGCGCCTGCGTTTCGAGGCAGCCGCCGCGCAGGCGCGGGAGCGGCGTACGCGCATCCTCTACGAGACCGCGCGCGAACTGTCGGCCGCGCTGACCGTGCAGGAGGTGGAGGCGGCGGGCCTGCGCTTCGCGCAACAGGGGCTCGCGGCGCAGGCTGCACTGCTGCTGCCCGACGAGGACGGGCGCATCCAGGCGGGCAGCGACGCCAGCTTCGCCGACACCGCCATCGCGCAGTGGGCCTACGACCATGCCGACATGGCGGGCCGTGGCACCGGCACCTTGCCGTCGTCGCCGCTGCTGTACGTGGCGCTGCGCGCGCCGATGCGCACCCGCGGCGTGCTGGCGTTGCGGCCGGCGGATGATGCGGACCGGAGCTGGGGTGTCACGCCGGAACAGCAGCGCCTGCTGGACACCGGCGCCTCGCTGATCGCCACCGCGCTGGAGCGCGTGCACTACATCGCCGTCGCGCAGGACGCGCTGGTGAACATGGAGTCGGAGCGCCTGCGCAATTCCTTGCTGTCGGCGCTGTCGCACGACCTGCGCACCCCGCTCACCGCGCTGGTGGGGCTGGCCGATACGCTGGCGCTCACGCCGGCACGCGAGGCGGCACTGCACGGCGAGCTGGCGCACAGCATCCGCGACGAGGCGCTGCGCACCTCCGCGCTGGTGAACAACCTGCTGGACATGGCGCGCCTGCAATCCGGCAAGGTGGCGCTGCGGCGGGAATGGCAGTCGCTGGAGGAGAGCGTGGGCGCGGCGCTGAAGTCGCGCGCCGGCGCCCTGGCCGGCCATGCCATCCGGGTGGCCTTGCCGGACGACCTGCCGCTGGTGGAATTCGACGCGGTGTTGATGGAGCGCGTGCTCGCCAACCTGCTGGAGAACGCGGCCAAGTACACACCGGTGGGCAGCCGCATCGAGATCGGTGCGCAGGCCTTGCCGGAACGCCTGCGGGTGTGGGTGCAGGACGACGGCCCGGGCTTGCCCGCGGGGCGGGCCGAGCGCCTGTTCGACAAGTTCACCCGCGGACAGGAAGAGTCCGCCATCCCCGGTGTGGGCCTGGGGCTCGCCATCGTGCGTGCCATCGTGGAGGCGCACGGTGGCCGCGTGTGGGCGGAGAATGTCGGCACCGGAAGCGACAGCGAAGGCGGTGCCACGCATGGCGCGCGCTTCGTCTTCGAGCTGCCGCGCAAGGAAGCCCCGCAACTGCCGGAAGAGCCGCCACCATGAACACCGCCGACAGCAATGCTCCCAGCATCGTGCTGGTGGAGGACGAACAGCAGATCCGCCGCTTCGTGCGCACCGCGCTGGAAGGCGAGGGCTGCCACGTCTTCGAGGCGGAGACGATGCAGCGCGGACTCATCGAGGCCGGCACCCGCAAACCGGACCTGTTGATCCTCGACCTCGGCCTGCCGGATGGCGACGGCGTGAGCCTGATCCGCGACGTGCGCGGCTGGTCCAGCCTGCCGATCCTCGTGCTGTCCGCGCGCAGTGACGAGCGCGACAAGGTGGAGGCGCTGGATGCCGGCGCCGACGACTTCCTCACCAAGCCCTTCGGCGTGGCGGAGCTGATGGCGCGGGTGCGTGCGCTGCTGCGGCGGCAACGCGCGGCGGCGGATGCCTCGCCGCAGGTCAGCTTCGGGGAGGTGACGCTGGATCTCGCGCGTCGTGTCGTCACGCGCGGTGGCGAGCCGCTGCACCTGACGCCCATCGAGTACCGCCTGCTGACGGTGCTGGTGGCCAGCACCGGCCGCGTGCTGACCCATCGCCAGTTGCTGGCGCAGGTGTGGGGGCCGGGGCATACCGAGCACAACCACTATCTCCGGGTGTACATGACCGGGCTGCGCCGCAAGCTGGAAGCCGATCCGGCCCAGCCGAAGCACCTGCTGACCGAGACTGGCGTGGGGTACCGCTTCAACCCCTGAGGCAGGGGGGACGGAGGCAGGGGCGGCTCAGGCGGCCTGCTGCAGCATGTCGTCGAGGTCGACCGGCGGGGTGTGGTGGCCGAACTGACTGATCAGGAAGTCGCCGGGAATCATGCAGTGCCGGCCGTGCTGCCGCTGCACCATGTTCCAGTGCTCGCAGGCTTCGTCCCACTCGTTGCCTTCCACGCCCGCCTGCCAGTCGCAGCCATGCAGGGCGGTGCGCAGCTCGTCGTCGAACATCGCGCAGACGGACTGGATGACCCGGTGCTGGTCGTCGAGGACGATGAGTTCCTGGTTGCTCTGGGAGGCGATCAGATAGGTGGCGGTCATGGCGTTTCCGGCTTTCCTGTTTGCTGCAAAACGACCATTCGATGCTAACGCAGCGCCGTCCGTGCCAGAGATAAAAGGTTGGAATGCCGGGATGAACGGCGGGTGCCTGGCCCGCGTAGGAGGGGGCTGACAGGCCTTCACGCGGGCTGTAACGCCCGTGAAACAAGGCTTTGCGGCGAGGTGCGCAGTCCGGGCGGATGGCAGTGCTTGCCTGCCGCAATGTCCGGGGCGCCGCAAGCCCTTGTTGCATCCGCGCAAAAGCCCGTCGCGGGCCGGTGGTGAATCCTCCCCGATGTAAGCGACTTCGTATGACGGCAGGAGTAATCTGCGCGCTCCCCGACTGTCCCCCGGAGCTTCACCCCATGAGCCAAGCCCATGGCGAATCGCAAAGCCTGCGCGTGCTGACCCTGGCCGCGCTGGGGGTCGTCTTCGGCGACATCGGCACCAGCCCGCTGTATGCGATGAAGGAAGCCTTCGCGCAGACCCACTTCGACCTGGAAGTGTCGCCGGAAAACGTGCTCGGCATCCTGTCGATGATGGTGTGGAGCCTGCTCATCATCGTCACCTTCAAATACGTCATCGTCGTGCTGCGCGCCGACAACCACGGCGAAGGCGGCGTGGTGGCGCTGATGGCGCGGGTGGTGGAGCAGTCCAGGGACCGGCCGAGGAAGAAGGCGCTGGCGATTGCGCTGGGCCTGTTCGGCGCGTCCCTGTTCTACGGCGATGGCGTCATCACGCCGGCCATCTCGGTGCTGTCGGCGGTGGAAGGGCTGGAGGTGGCGACGCCGGCCTTCAAGCCCTACGTGCTGCCGGCGACGATCGGCATCCTCAGCGTGATCTTCTTCGTGCAGCGCTTCGGCACCGGCAGCGTGGGCAAGCTGTTCGGTCCGGTGGTGTGCGCCTGGTTCCTGTCGCTGGCGGCGATCGGCATCTACAACATCGCCCAGCATCCCGACGTGCTGTTCGCCCTGTCGCCGCACTACGCGGCGGTTTTCGCGTGGCACCAGCCGCTGACGGCCTTCTTCGCGATGGGCGCGGTGCTGCTGACGGTGACCGGCGGCGAAGCGCTGTACGCGGACATGGGCCACTTCGGCAAGCGGCCGATCCGCCTCGCCTGGCTGGGCCTGGTGCTGCCCTCGCTGCTGCTCAACTACTTCGGCCAGGGCGCCTTGCTGACTTACGAACCGGAGGCGGCACGCAACCCCTTCTTCCTCGCAGTGCCGGAGTGGGCGCTGTACCCGATGGTGGCGCTGGCCACGGCGGCGACCGCGATCGCCTCGCAGGCGCTGATCACCGGCGCCTTCTCGGTCACGCGGGAGCTGATCCAGCTCGGCTACTGCCCGCGCATGACCATCCGCCACACCTCCGGCCAGCACATGGGGCAGATCTACCTGCCCTTCGTTAACTGGTCGCTGTTCGTGCTGGTCATCGCGGTGGTGCTGGGCTTCCGCTCCTCGTCCGCGCTGGCCGCGGCCTACGGCATCGCGGTGACGATGACCATGCTGGTCACCACCGTGCTGGCCTTCTCGGTGGCGCGCCGCGACTGGAACTGGTCCAACGGTTTCGCCCTGCTGGTGTTCGGCCCCCTGCTGGCCATCGAGCTCACCTTCTTCAGCGCCAACACGCTGAAGATCGCCGATGGCGGCTGGTTCCCCATCATCTTCGGCGGCACCATCTACTTCATGCTGTCGACCTGGCGGCGGGGACGCATGCAGCTCGCCGACCGCATGGTCAGCGACAGCGTGCCGCTGGAACCCTTCGTGCGCATGATCGAGCACGAGAACATCGCCCGCGTGCCGCACACCGCGGTGTTCCTCACGCCGCGTCCGGAGCAGGTGCCCAACGCCTTCCTGCACAACCTCAAGCACAACCTCGTGGTGCACGAGACGGTCATCTTCCTCACCGTCAACTTCCTGCCGGTGCCACGCACGCCGGATTCACAGCGCGCATTGGTGGAGCGCGTGTGCCACAACATGTACCGCGTGAAGCTCTACTTCGGCTTCATGGAACGCCCCGACCTGCCCGCCGCGCTCGAATGGGTGGAGGAGCAGGGCCTGCCGCTGGACCCGCAGGCCGTCTCCTACTTCGTCAGCCGCGAGACCTTGCTGCCCGCGCCGGGCGAAGGCATGCCGATGTGGCGCGAGCGCCTCTTCGAAGTGATGTTCCGCAACGCCACGCCAGCCTCCAACTTCTTCAACCTGCCACCGGGTCGGGTGGTGGAGCTGGGGAGCCAGGTGGCGATCTGAGCAATGCCAGTCCCGGTGTGCCGCTCGCGAGCGGCACACCATCCCTCTGCACGGCCGCTCTCGCCGCAAGCAGTCCTGCACCCGTCCCGTTCGTCTCGTCATGACCCCCGCCTTCATCGCCTCCTTCACCGGCACCGCCGTCGAGTTCTTCGAGACCGTCGCCATCGCCTATGCCATCGTCCGCGCGGGCTACCCGCGCGAGGCCCTGTCGGCCGTGGTGATCGGCCATGTGCTGGTGTTCATCCTCGCGGCGTTCCTGTTCCCGCTGCATGACGTGGTACCGGTGTTCTGGCTGCGGCTGGTGGCGGCGCTGCTGCTGACGGGCATGGGGTTGCACTGGACGCAGAAGTCCCTGCGCCGCCTGTGGGCGCACAAGCGGCCGCGCTGGGCGGAGGATCCGCTGGGCAAGCTGCAGGTCACGCCGAACGACGGGGTGGCCGCGGCGGGCGGCTTTTCGCTGTTCGTGTTCTTCGTGATGGGCAAGAGCGCGGTCGTGGAGGCGGCCGAGATCCTGCTGGTGATCTTCCCGGTGGCGGCCGCGACGGCGGCCTGGGGCCAGGTCATCCTCGGCGTGGCGGCCGGCATCGTCGTGGTGTCGGTGCTGGCCTTCCTGCTGCACGGGCAGCTGAAGAAGGTGCCGGAGGTGAAGCTCAAGCTGGTCGTCGGCGTGGTGCTGCTGGCGCTCGGCCTGTCCTGGCTCTACGAGGTCTACGAAGAGTACGGGCAGGGTTAGGCGTGCAGTAGGTCAGGCGCGCAGTAGGACGCGACCGACACCGCGACTGCGGGGAGTCCCATTCCACGGAAAGGGAATGTCGCCTAGCCTGAAAGCTCCCGAAGCTCTCCCGGCGGTGGCGGTCATGGCGACATCCAGCAAGGCAACATCGAGCAAGCGCGCCTTGTGGAAGGGCGCCATCTCCTTCGGGCTCGTGCACATCCCGGTGTCGCTGCACCCGGCGACCTCGGACCACGGCCTGGATTTCGACTGGCTGGACAAGCGCACCCTGGACCCGGTGGGCTACAAGCGCATCAACAAGCGCACCGGCAAGGAGATCACCGCCGAGCACATCGTGAAGGGGCTGAACATCGGCGGCGACGAGTACATCGTGCTGTCGCCCGACGAGATCGAGGCCGCCTACCCGAAGACTACGCAGACCATCGAGATCGAGTCCTTCGTGCCGGTGAACGCGGTGCCCTTCGTGTACCTCGACCGGCCTTACTACATCGCGCCGGTGGGGCGTGGCGGCAAGGTGTATGCGCTGCTGCGCGAGGTGCTGCTGAAGACGCAGCGCATCGGCATCGCCCGGGTGGTCATCCAGACGCGCCAGCATCTCGCCGCACTGGTGGCGACGGACACCGCGCTGGTGCTCAACCTGCTGCGCTGGAACGACCAGTTGCGCTCGATGGCGGATCTCGATTTGCCGGCCAAGGGCGTGAAGGGCGCGGGCATCAGCGAGCGCGAGATGCAGATGGCGACGCAGCTCGTCGAAGACATGAGCGGTGACTGGCAGCCCGACGAATTCACCGATTCGTTCAAGGACCAGGTGCTGGCGCTGGTGGAGCGCAAGAAGAAGGCCGGCAAGACGCGCACGGTCACCAAGGTGGAAGCGGTCGAGAAGGAAGAGACCGGCGGCGCACAGATCTACGACCTGGCCGACCTGCTCAAGCGCAGCCTGGGCAAGCGCGGTGGCGCCGACACAGACACCGGCAAGACGGCATCCACGCGAACAGCCGCGCCGCGTGCCAGACCGGCGGCGAAGAGCGCCAGCCGGACAGCCACCAAGGCACCCGCGAAGCCAGCCACGCGCAAGCGTGCCGCCTGACACACGCGGGAGTCCGCCATGGCGCGCACCGATCCGCTGCACCGCTACCGGGCCAAGCGCAACTTCGCGGTGACGACCGAGCCGCAGGACGGTGGCGAAGCCAATGAGCACGCGCTGTCCTTCGTCATCCAGAAGCACTGGGCCAGCCGCCTGCACTACGACTTCCGCCTCGAACTCGATGGCGCCATGAAAAGCTGGGCGGTGCCCAAGGGCCCCAGCCTGGACCCGCAGGACAAGCGCATGGCGGTGCATGTCGAGGACCATCCCATCTCGTACAACAGCTTCGAGGGCACGATTCCGCCGAAGCAGTACGGCGCCGGCAAGGTGATCATCTGGGACAAGGGCGTGTGGGTGCCGCTGGAAGACCCGCGCAAGGGCTACAAGGCCGGCAAGCTGAAGTTCGAGTTGCGCGGCCACAAGCTGCACGGCCACTGGGCGCTGGTGCGCATGCGCAGTGACGAGAAGCAGGAGCCCTGGCTGCTCATCAAGGAGCGCGACGAGCACGTACGGCCGGCCGGCGAATACTCCGTGGTGGACGAGTTGCCGGACAGCGTGGCGCGCCTGTCGTCGCAACCCCGGACGCAAGCCGGCACTGCCAAGGGTGAGAAGAAGCGCACCGTCAGTGCGCTTCGTGACGAGAAGCCCGCCGCTGCTGCGAAGACTGCCTCGACCGGCACACGCAAGGCATCGACATCCACTTCGTCGTTGAACACCGCGCTGGAGGATGGGGCCTCGCCTGCAAAGGCGTTGTCGCCTACGTCTTCCTCCGCGCGTACGAAGCGCAGTCGCGCTGCCTTGCCGGAAGGCGCGGAGCCGGCCGAGCTGCCCGCCAGGCTGTCACCGCAACTCGCCACGCTGGTGGACCGGCCGCCTGCCGACGCAGCCGACTGGCTGTACGAGATCAAGTTCGACGGCTACCGCATGCTGGCGCGCATCGAGGGCCGCGAGGTGCGGCTGCTGACCCGCGCCGGCCATGACTGGACGGAGCGCCTGCCGGCACTCGCCGACGACCTGCGCCGGCTGAAGCTGAAGCCGGGCTGGTACGACGGCGAGATCGTCGTGCTGGATGACGATGGCGTGCCGGATTTCCAGGCCCTGCAGAATGCCTTCGACACTGCTTCCACCAAGCAGGTGGTGTTCTTCCTGTTCGACCTGCCGTTCCATGATGGCCACGACCTGCGCGGCGTGCCGCTGGCGCAGCGTCGCGCCGTCCTGGCGCGGGCGCTGGACCGCAAGCTGCCGGATTCCGTCCGCCTCAGCGAAGTGTTCGCGCCCGAGGCCGGCGACATCGTCGGTGCGGCCTGTCACATGGGGTTGGAGGGTGTCATCGGCAAGCGTCGCGATTCGCTGTACAGCTCGCGACGCAGCAGTGCGTGGATCAAGCTGAAGTGCGGCCACCGACAGGAGTTCGTCATCGCCGGCTACACCGATCCGCAGGGCTCGCGCACCGGCTTCGGCTCGCTGCTGCTCGGCGTGCATGACACCGACGGCAAGCTGCAGTACGCCGGCAACGTCGGCACCGGTTTCGATACGCGCCTGCTCGGCGAACTGCACCGCAAGCTGCAGGCGCTGAAGACGGAGAAGCGTCCATTCGCCGCGACAACCGGCATCGACCGCAAGGCCCATTGGGTGAAGCCGAAGCTGGTGGCCGAGGTGTCGTTCGCCGAGTGGACCTCATCGCATCACGTGCGGCAGGCGGTCTTCCACGGCCTGCGCGACGACAAGGAGGCAGCCGTGATCATCCGTGAAGAAGCCCGTCGCGCGCCGGTGCAGTCGCGCGCGGCCGGGCGCGCCCAGGGCAAGGCACCGACCCATGCGGCCCCTGCATCGAAAGGCGGGGATGCAGCCCTGCAAGGCACCCTGCCGTCCGGCCTGCGTGTCACTCACCCTGAGCGCGTCGTGGACGCCAGCACCGGCATCACCAAGATCGAGCTGGTCCGCTACTACGGCCTGGTCGCGCCGCTGATGCTGGAGCACTTGAAGGGCCGGCCGGTGTCGCTGGTGCGTGCGCCGGATGGCATCGGCGGCCAGCTGTTCTTCCAGAAGCACGCCCAGGCCGACTCCTTGCCGGACGTGAAACTGCTGGACCCGGCGCTGGACCCGGGGCACGACCCGCTGCTGGAGATCGTCAGCGCCAAGGGACTGCTTTCGGCGGCGCAGATGAACGTCATCGAACTGCACACCTGGAACGCGGTGAAGGGCGCCATCACGAAGCCCGACCGCTTCACGCTGGACCTGGACCCCGGCGAAGGTGTGGCCTGGCGCACCGTGCAGCAGGGTGCGGAGCTGGTCCGGGTGCTGCTGGACGAGCTGGGCCTGAAGTCCTTTCTGAAGACCAGCGGCGGCAAGGGCCTGCACATCGTGGTGCCGTTGCGTCGCGAGTTGGGCTGGGACGAAGTGAAGGATTTTTCGCAGGCGGTGACCCGCCATCTCGCGGAAACGCTGCCGAAGCAGTTCGTTGCGAAGAGCGGGCCGAAAAACCGGGTCGGCAAAATCTTCGTGGACTACCTGCGCAACGGCTTCGGCGCCACCACCGCGGCGGCGTGGTCGGCGCGGGCGCGGCCGGGCATGGGCGTGTCCGTGCCGGTGGGCTGGGATGAACTGGCCGGCCTCAAGGCGGCCGATCAATGGACGCTGCGCAACATCCATACGCGGCTGGACGTGGGCAATGCGCCCTGGCAGGACTACGCGAAAAGCGCCCAGCGGCTCGGCCCCGCGATGAAAAGGCTGCAGGCGGCCACGCAAGACTGAGCCCTGGCTTCGGCCACGAGCTGCCCCACAAGGCGGCCACAAATGTTTGCCAGAAAGACCAAAGCACCCAGCCTCAAGGCCTGTCGGGCACTTGCCGTTGACCGGCCATGACGTGGGCCTTCCGGATGCCCGCGCAGGGACGGAGACAGACACATCACATGAAAGCCAGGCTGGATCTGCAGGGCTGGGTGGAGCGCATCAAGGACCAGGACATGCCGGTCTTCGGTCGCACCGTGCAGATCGTGCGCGCCGTGACCGCCGACGAGAACGCGTCGGCCGCCGCGCTGGCGCAGGGCATCCTGCAGGATGCGGCACTGACCACCAAGGTGCTGAAGCTCGCCAACAGCGTGCTGTTCAACCCCTCCCGCCAGCCGATCAACACCGTCAGCCGCGCCATCGTGCTGCTCGGCTTCAACGTGGTGGGCGACCTGGTGCTGTCCATCCACCTCATCGACGCCTTGTTGTCAGGCGGCTTGCGTGAGCGGGTCGCGGCCGACATGGCGCGCTGCTTCCATGCCGCCGTGCAGGCGCGCACCGCCGCCATGCTGCGCGGCGCGCAGGACGCGGAGGAAGTCTTCGTGGCGGCCTTGCTGGGCCGGGTCGGCGAAATGGCGTTCTGGTGCTTTGGCGGCGCTGCCGCGCGCGAACTGGACCAGGCCATGAACGACGACCCCGACTCGCGGCCGGAAGACCTGCAACGCGACATTCTCGGTTTCAGCCTGCGCTCGCTGAGCCTGGAGCTGACCCGCGCCTGGCGCCTCGGGCCGCTGGTGGAAGGCGCACTCGCACCGGGCAACAACCCGGATACGTCGGAGGCCGCCATCGGCCTTGGCTATCGCCTGGCCGCCGCGGTGGAACAGGGCTGGGAGTCGCCGCAGGCGCTGGCGGCCCTGGCCCAGTATGCCGAGTTCGTCGGCCAGCCCGCGGCGGACGTGGCGGCGGCGGTGTCCGCCAACGCGACGGATGCCGCGCGGGTGGCCGCCCAGTTCGGCGCGGAGGATGCGGCCCGGCTGATTCCCATCCCGCCCAAGGGCCTGGGCGTGGACATCCAGGCCGAGGCGGCCGACCCCGGCCCCGACTCGCTGCTGCAGTTGCGCATCCTGCGCGACCTGTCGGCGCTGGTGGCGGGCCGGCCTTCGCTCAACGACGTGCTGCAGCTGGTGCTGGAGGGCATCTACCGGGGGCTCGGCATGGGCCGCGCCGTGTTCGCGCTGCAGAGTGCCGACCGCCTGCAGGTGGTCGGCAAGGCGGCGCTGGGGCGGGGTGCGGAAACCCTGGTGCGGCGCTTCGCCTTCGCGCTGGACGGCATGCCGGGCGACATCATCAACGAAGTGTTCGAGCAGCGCCGCAACGTCTGGCTGAAGCCGGCAATGGTCGACCGCGTGAAGCCGGAGCGCCTGGTGCGGGTGACCGGCTGCGAGGAAGGTTTCCTGGCGCCCATCGTCACCAGCGGGCGGGTGATCGGCGTGTTCTACGCGGACCGTAGCGGCCTGGCGCTGGACGAGGAAGGCTGGCAAGGCTTCCAGCATTTCGTGCAGCAGGCCGGCCTGTGCTTCGAGCACGTGGCGGGCAAGGGCAAGCGCCAGCAGTAGCCTCGGGGCGGGGCGCAGCCCCGGGCCGCGACGCTCAGGCCGCGGTGGTGGCGCTGTCGCTCTTGCGTCGGCCGATGGCGGCGGTGTGTCCCGCCGCGTCCGCCCATTCCATGATGACCGTCTGCAATGCGTGCGGGTCGGACGGCTTCATGAAGTGATGGTCGAAGCCGGCGTCCCGCGCCATCGCCTGGTCCTCCTTCTGCCCGTAGCCGGTGAGCGCGATCAGCAACAACTCGCTGGTGTGCGGATTGCCGCGCAGCGCCTTGGCCACTTCGTAGCCGTTCATGCCCGGCAGGCCGATGTCGAGCACCACCACGTGCGGCGAGAAAGCCTCGACGCAGGCCAGCGCCTGCTTGCCGTCGCCGGCGATCTTCACTTCGTGGCCTTCCAGCCGCAGGAAGGCGGCAACGCTTTCCGCCGCGTCGTTGTTGTCGTCCACCACCACGACGCGTGCTCCGCGTCCTTCCTGGCGCGCCTGCCGTGGCAACTCCACCAGCGCCGATCCTTCGCCGGCACTGACGACGTAGGCGGGCAGGGCGACGATGAACTCCGCACCGCGGCCGATGCCGTCGCTGCAGGCCTGCACGCTGCCGCCGTGCATTTCGACGAGGCGCTGCACCAGGGTCAGGCCGATGCCCAGGCCGCCCTGCGACCGGTCCAGCGAGCGCTCGCCCTGGGCGAACAGGTCGAAGATGCGCGGCAGCAGTGCCGCGTCGATGCCGATGCCATTGTCGCGGACGCGCAGCATGACCGCGTCGTCCTCGTTGCCCGCCAGCAGTTCGATCCGTCCGCCGTCGGGCGTGTACTTCGCGGCGTTGTTGAGCAGGTTGGACACGACCTGCGCCAGCCGCGCGAAGTCGCCGCGCAGCCACACCGGTTCCTCGGGCACCGACACCACCAGGGTGTGCTTGCGCGCCTCGATCAGCGGCCGCACGGTTTCCACGCCATGCGCCACCACGTTGCCCAGTTCCACCGCGTCGGTCTTCAGCGCGATCTTGCCCTGGCTGATGCGGGAGACGTCGAGCAGCTCTTCCACCAGGCGCGCGAGGTGGGTCACCTGCCGGTCGACGACGTCGCGGGCCCAGGTGAGCGCGGGCTCCGGCGGGGCGAGGCGGCGGATGATCTCCACCGCATTGCGGATCGGTGCCAGCGGGTTGCGCAGCTCGTGCGACAGCATCGCGAGGAACTCGTCCTTGCGCCGGCTGGCGTCCTGCAGGCCTTCCTCCGCTTCGCGTGAGCGGATGATCTCCTGCTGCAGGTTGCGGTACAGGCGCGCGTTGTCGAAGGCGATGGCGGCGCGGCTGGCCAGCTCGTCGATGGTGGCGAGGTCCTGCGGGGCGTAGGCCGGCGAGGGCCGCGCATTGGCCAGCGCCAGCAGGCCGAGGGCGCGGTCGCCGGCGCGGATGGGCACCAGAAGCAGGTTGCGCAGGTCGTTGCGCCACAACTCGTCGTCCGTCGCCGCGCCGGCGAGCGGGTCCAGTTCCACCTGGATGGTGGTGTCGTCGGACAGGTGCTGCCGCAGGATCGCCACGACCTGCGCGGGCAGCTTCTCGAAGGGCTGCACCATGCTGGTCTGCGCCGGTGCCGCATCGCTGCCGGCGTGGCGGATGAGCATGCTGGCGGGCTGGTCGTCCATGTCCAGGTGCAGGATCGCCAGGTCCGCCATGCCCGGCGCCACCAGTTCCAGCAGCTTCTGCATGGTGGCGAGCGGGTCCAGCGAGGTGCCCAGGTCACGGCTGGCCCGCGACAGGAAATTGGCGCGCCGGGTGGCTTCCTCCGCCGTACGACGGGCGGATTCCGCCTGCATCAGCGCGATGCGCTCGTCGGCCAGCCACTGGCTGCGCCGCTGCATCTCGTGCAGTTGCACGAAGACCATCACCTTGCTGCGCAGCACTTCCGGCACCACCGGCGACAGGATGTAGTCCACCGCGCCCAGCGAGTAGCCGCGTGCGGTCTGCATCTCGTCCGCGAAGGCGGTGATAAAGATGATGGGCGTGTGCGCCGTGCGCTTGTAGCGCCGGATCATGCTAGCGGTTTCCAGGCCGTCGATGTCCGGCATGTTCACGTCGAGCAGGATGACCGCGAAGTCGCGGTGCAGGATTTCCCGCAGCGCCTCGGCGCCGGAATGCGCCATCACGAGGTTCTGGCCCAGGTCCTCCAGGACGGTCTTGAAGACCAGCAGCTTCTCCGGCATGTCATCCACGATGAGGATGTTTGCCGGCTTGAAGGCCTGTTCAGTGAGCATGCTCGGCTCCATGGCGCGCGACATCGTTCAGCGGTACAGCCAGCCGCGCAATACGGACAGCAGATGCACGGTGTCCACCGGCTTGGACAGGTAGTCCCAGGCGCCGGCCTCGATGCATTTCTCGCGGTCGCCCTTCATCGCCTTGGCGGTCACCGCGATCATCGGCAGGTCCCGGCCTCGTGGCAGTTTACGGATCTCCGTCATGGTCATGATGCCGTCCATCTCCGGCATCATGATGTCCATCAGCACGATGTCGATGTCGTCGTTCTGCTCCACCAGGCGGATCGCCTCGCGGCCGTTGTTGGCGGACATCACCTGCATGCCCTGTTCGTCCAGCACGGTGGCCAGCGCGAAGATGTTGCGCATGTCGTCATCGACGATCAGCACCTTCTTGCCGGTGAGGATCTGGTTGGACGCGTGCAGCAGCTCGATGGCGCTCAGCTCCTCCGCCGACATGTCGTCGATGCTCCGGTGCAGGAAGAAGGAGATGTGGTCCACCAGCCGCGCCAGCGAGTGGGCATGGCGCAGCGCGAACACGCCGTCGCCGCCCTTCCAGCCCAGGTCGGTCATCGCGTCGGCGTCGAAGGCGGCGTGCGTATCCGCTTCCGCGTCGCCGTCGGCAATCTCGCTCTCCTGGAACAGCACCACCGGCAACTGGCGCGTCAGCGCCCAGCCGTCGAGTGCGTCCAGCACGTCCTGCGGCCCCATGCCGCCGACGCGCTGGTCCACCACCAGGCAGTCGATGGCCTGGCTGCCCAGCTTCTCCCGCGCGCTGGCGGCATCGGCCTCGATGTGCAGCACCACATTGTCGTCCGAGAAGCGCTCCGCCAGTTCGTCGCGCAGGGCGTCGTCCGGCGACACCAGCAGCAGCTGGCGGGTGCTGCGGGCGCAGAACTCCTTGAGCTGCGCGATGGCGGCATCCACCACGTCGCGCGACTGCAGCGGCTTGGTGATGAAGCCGATGGCACCGGAGTTCAGCGCGCGTTCGCGCGAATCGTCGGTGGACACCACGCACACCGGCATGTGGCGTGTGTGCAGGTCGGCCTTCAGGCGGTCGAGGATGCGCCAGCCCTGCATGTCGGGCAGGAAGATGTCCAGCGTGATGACCGCGGGCCGGTATTCCTTGGTCATGGCCAGGCCCGCAGCACCGGTGGTGCTGACGATGCCCTTGAAGCCGTTGTCGCGCGCGGACTCCAGCAGCACCTTGGCGAAGCCCAGGTCGTTCTCGATGATCAGCAACACCAGGTCGTCCGGCCCGATGTTGTCGCGGTCGTCACCGGCCTCGTTGATGAACTCGCTGATCAGCACGTCGTTGCCGGCCACCGCCTCCACCTCCTGCAGGGGCACGGTGCTGCGGCTGGCGGGCACGGTGTCCAGGCGGGCTTCGATGGCCTGCGCGGCACTGGCGCGCGGGCGGCTGACGCGGCCGGCGTAGGTTTGCGGCAGGTAGAGCGTGAAGATGCTGCCATGTCCCGGCGAGCTTACCAGCCTGATCTCGCCGCCGAGCAGCCGGGCGAGTTCGCGGCTGATCGCCAGGCCCAGGCCGGTGCCGCCGTACTTGCGCGAGGTGGAGCCGTCGGCCTGCTGGAAGGCCTCGAAGATGATCTGCTGCTTGTCGGCCGAGATGCCGATGCCGGTGTCCGCCACCGAGAAGGCGACCACCTGGGCGGCGCGGTTGAGGTCTTCGTTCTCCGGTGACCAGCCGTGCATGACCGGTGCCACCGTGAAGCGCACTTCGCCCACGTGGGTGAACTTGAAGGCGTTGGACAGCAGGTTCTTGATGATCTGCTGCAGGCGCTTGATGTCGGTGAGGATGGTCTTGGGCAGGCCCGGCTCCATCGCCACCTTGAAGTCGACGTGCTTGCCGTCGGCGAAGTGGCTGAAGCTGCGCTCCACGTAGCGGTTGAGGTCTTCCGGGCGCAGTTCGCTGATGTCCACCGCCACCGTGCCGGATTCGATCTTCGACAGGTCGAGGATGTCGTTGATGAGCGCCAGCAGGTCGTTGCCGGAGGCGTGGATGGTCTTGGAGAACTCCACCTGCTTGCCGGTGAGGTTGCCTTCCGCGTTCTTGCACAACTGGTCGGAGAGGATCAGCAGCGAGTTGAGCGGGGTGCGCAACTCGTGCGACATGTTGGCGAGGAACTCCGACTTGTACTTGGAGGTGAGGGCGAGCTGCTCGGCCTTTTCCTCCAGCGCCTGGCGGGCCTGTTCCACCTCGGTGTTCTTGCGCTCCACCTCCTGGTTCTGGTGGGCGAGCAGGCGGGCCTTTTCCTGCAGTTCCTCGTTGGTGGTCTGCAGTTCCTGCTGGCGGTTCTGCAGTTCTTCCGCGAGCGATTGCGACTGCTTGAGCAGGTTCTCCGTCCGGGTATTGGCCTCGATGGTGTTGATCACGATACCGATCGATTCGGTGAGCTGATCGAGGAAGGCCTGGTGGGACGGGTTGAAGCGTTCCAGCGAAGCGAGTTCGACGACGCCGCGCACCTCGCCTTCGAACACCACCGGCAGCACCAGCACGTCCAGCGCCGCGGTCTCGGCCAGGCCGCTGGCGATGCGGAAGGCCTCCGACGGCACATTGGTGAGGAGGATCTTCTCCTTCTCCAGCGCGCACTGGCCGACCAGGCCTTCGCCGAGGCTCACCTCCTTGCCATGCGCCGGCTGTCCGCCGGAGGCGTAGCTGGCCAGCAGCTTGAGGCGCGGGGTTTCGGCCGTGGCGTTGAGCACGTAGAACTCCGCCTGGTGGGCGCCGACCACCGGCGCGAGTTCGGACAGGATCAACTGGCCCACGGTCACCAGGTCCTTCTGGCCCTGCAGCATGCGCGAGAACTTGGCGAGGTTGGTCTTCAACCAGTCCTGCTCGGTGTTTTTCTGCGTGGTGTCCTTCAGGTTGCGGATCATCTCGTTGATGGTGTCCTTCAGCGCCGCCACTTCGCCTTGGGTGTCCACCGTGATGGATCGCGTCAAGTCGCCCTGCGTCACCGCGGTGGCCACTTCCGCAATCGCGCGCACCTGCGTGGTGAGGTTGGCCGCGAGTTCGTTCACGTTCTCGGTGAGGCCCTTCCACGTACCCGCCGCACCCGGCACCTTGGCCTGTCCGCCGAGCTTGCCTTCCACTCCCACCTCGCGCGCCACCGTCGTCACCTGGTCGGCGAAGATCGCCAGCGTGTCGGTCATGGAGTTGATGGTGTCGGCCAGCGCAGCGATCTCGCCCTTGGCTTCCACGGTGAGCTTCTGCTTCAAGTCGCCGTTGGCCACGGCGGTCACCACCTTGGCGATACCGCGTACCTGCGAGGTGAGGTTGCCGGCCATGAAGTTCACGTTGTCGGTGAGATCCTTCCAGGTACCGGACACGCCGCGCACCTGCGCCTGACCACCGAGGCGGCCTTCGGTGCCCACCTCGCGCGCCACCCGCGTCACTTCCGCGGCAAACGATGAGAGCTGATCCACCATGGTGTTGATGGTGGCCTTCAGTTCCAGGATCTCGCCCTTCACGTCCACCGTGATCTTCTTCGACAAGTCACCGGCGGCCACCGCCTTGGTCACGTCGGCGATGTTGCGCACCTGTGACGTCAGGTTGGAACCCATGGAGTTCACCGAGTCGGTCAGATCCTTCCAGGTGCCGGCCACACCCTGCACGTCGGCCTGGCCGCCGAGCTTGCCTTCGGTGCCCACCTCGCGCGCCACGCGGGTCACTTCCGCAGCGAAGCTTCGCAGCTGGTCCACCATGGTGTTGACGGTGTTCTTCAGCTCCAGGATTTCGCCCTTCACATCCACCGTGATTTTCTTGGAGAGGTCACCCGCCGCCACCGCCTTCGTCACGTCGGCGATGTTGCGCACCTGTGACGTGAGGTTGCCGGCCATGAAGTTCACCGACTCGGTCAAGTCCTTCCAGGTACCGGCCACGCCCTGCACGTCGGCCTGGCCGCCCAGCTTGCCTTCGGTACCCACTTCCCGCGCCACCCGGGTCACTTCCGCGGCAAACGATGAGAGCTGGTCCACCATGGTGTTGATGGTGGCCTTCAGTTCCAGGATCTCGCCCTTCACATCCACGGTGATCTTCTTGGACAAGTCGCCCGCCGCCACCGCTTTCGTCACGTCCGCGATGTTGCGCACCTGTGACGTGAGGTTGCCGGCCATGAAGTTCACCGACTCGGTGAGATCCTTCCAGGTACCGGCCACGCCCTGCACGTCGGCCTGGCCACCGAGTTTGCCTTCGGTGCCCACTTCCCGCGCCACGCGCGTCACTTCCGCGGCGAAGGAGTTGAGCTGGTCCACCATGGTGTTGACGGTGTTCTTCAGCTCAAGAATTTCGCCCTTCACATCCACCGTGATCTTCTTCGACAAGTCGCCGGCCGCCACCGCCTTCGTCACGTCCGCGATGTTGCGCACCTGGGACGTGAGGTTGCCGGCCATGAAGTTCACCGACTCGGTCAGATCCTTCCAGGTACCGGCCACGCCCTGCACGTCGGCCTGGCCGCCGAGCTTGCCTTCCGTACCCACTTCCCGCGCTACCCGCGTCACTTCCGCGGCGAAGGATCGCAACTGGTCCACCATGGTGTTCACCGTGGCTTTCAGTTCCAGGATTTCGCCCTTCACATCCACGGTGATCTTCTTCGACAAGTCGCCCGCGGCCACCGCTTTCGTCACGTCCGCGATGTTGCGCACCTGCGAAGTGAGGTTGCCGGCCATGAAGTTTACGTTGTCGGTGAGGTCCTTCCAGGTACCCGACACGCCGCGCACTTCCGCCTGACCGCCGAGGCGGCCTTCGGTACCCACCTCCCGCGCCACCCGGGTCACTTCCGCAGCAAACGACGAGAGCTGATCCACCATGGTGTTGATGGTGGCCTTCAGTTCCAGGATCTCGCCCTTCACGTCCACGGTGATCTTCTTCGACAAGTCACCGGCGGCCACGGCCTTGGTCACGTCGGCGATGTTGCGCACCTGTGAAGTCAGGTTCGACGCCATCGAGTTCACGGAGTCGGTCAAGTCCTTCCAGGTCCCGGCCACGCCCTGCACGTCGGCCTGGCCGCCGAGCTTGCCTTCGGTGCCCACTTCCCGCGCCACGCGCGTCACTTCCGCGGCGAAGGAGTTGAGCTGGTCCACCATGGTGTTGACGGTGTTTTTCAGTTCGAGGATTTCGCCCTTCACATCCACCGTGATCTTCTTCGACAAGTCACCGGCGGCCACCGCCTTGGTCACGTCGGCGATGTTGCGCACCTGTGACGTCAGGTTGCCGGCCATGAAGTTCACCGACTCGGTCAAGTCCTTCCAGGTGCCGGCCACGCCTTGCACGTCGGCCTGGCCGCCGAGCTTGCCTTCGGTACCCACTTCCCGCGCCACCCGCGTCACTTCCGCGGCGAAGGATCGCAACTGGTCCACCATCGTATTGACGGTGTTCTTCAGTTCGAGGATTTCGCCCTTCACATCCACCGTGATCTTCTTCGACAAGTCACCGGCCGCCACCGCTTTCGTCACGTCGGCGATGTTGCGCACCTGCGAGGTGAGGTTGCCGGCCATGGAGTTCACCGAGTCGGTCAGGTCCTTCCACGTCCCCGACACACCTTCCACCCGCGCCTGACCGCCGAGAATCCCTTCCGTACCCACTTCCCGCGCCACGCGCGTCACTTCCGAGGCGAAGGAACGCAGCTGGTCCACCATGGTGTTGATGGTGTTCTTCAGCGTGAGGAACTCGCCCTTCACGTCCACTTCGATCTTCTTGGAAAGGTCGCCCTTCGCCACCGCGGTGGTCACGTCGGCGATGTTGCGCACCTGGTCGGTGAGGTTGCCGGCCATGGAGTTCACCGAGTCAGTGAGGTCCTTCCAGGTACCCGCCACGCCCTTCACCTTGGCCTGGCCGCCGAGCTTGCCTTCGGTCCCCACTTCGCGCGCCACCCGCGTCACTTCGGCGGAGAAGTTGCCGAGCTGGTCCACCATCTTGTTGATGGTCTTGGCGGTGCGCAGGAATTCGCCTTCCAGCGGTCGGCCATCCACTTCCAGCGCCATGCTCTTGGACAGGTCACCCTGCGCCACGGCGCCGATCACGCGTGCCACTTCCGAGGTGGGGTGCACCAGGTCGTCGATCAGCGAGTTGATGTTGTCGACCGAACTGGCCCAGAAACCGCGCGCATTCGGCAGGGCCGCGCGCTGCTTGAGCTTGCCTTCCTTGCCGACCATCTGGCTCAGGCGCTCCAGCTCGTCGGCCATGGTGGCGTTCTGCTCGACCAGATCGTTGAACACTTCCGCCACCTTGGCGAACACGCCGTGCCCACCGTAGGGCAGGCGCACGCTGGCGTCTCCGCGTCGCAGTGCGACCAGCGCCGACAACAGCATGGTGAGTTCTTCGGTCTCGTCGAACTCGACGGTTTCTCCCACTGCATTCATGACGACGCTCCTCCGGTCGGGCGACGGTTGTCGGCGGTTGTGTCAGCGTTTCACGAGAAAGTTCTTCTCGATGATCGCGTACAGGATGATCAGGAAACCTGACAGGCGCATCAGGTAAAGATAGGTGAAAGTCTCGTCCGGTTCGGAGACGAAGAGATTGCCGAACCGGTTCAGCGCGAAAATCAGGAAGGCCAGCGCGAAGAAGCCGAAGATGCGGTCCCCGGTGCGGCGCCACTGCCGCAGGAACAGCAGCGAGCAGCTCACCAGGCAGATGAACAGCATGCCGGTGAGGAAGTACAGCCAGCCCTGGGTGTCCGGTCCGATGCTCATCGGTCGGCCTCCGTGATCAGGCCGTAGAGCATCGCCATCGCGCCCAGCACGGCAGGCAGCAGGCGCAGGATGGACAGCTCCACGTCGGGCAGGATCATCATGTCGACGATGGCCATCGCGTTGTTCAGCGTGAAGCCCAGGAAGGCGAGGGCGCCCCAGAACAGCAGCCGGACGCCACTGCGACGATAGCCGCGCGCCAGCAGGCCGCAGCACAGCAACGAGGTCAGCGTGCACAGCACATAGACGCTCTCGATCATGGCGATTTCTTCCGGAAGACGAAGGAGTCGGCGAATGTCTGTGCGTCGCTCGGCCGTGCGTAGATCAGGCTGGTGACGGTGACGCGTCGTTCGTTGTAGGCGTCGCGCAGGTCCTGCACGACCGCATCGTCCTGGGGGTTGCGGGTGGCGTAGAGGAAACTGCCGTCCCCGGTGCGTTTCACCAGTCCGCTGCGTTCCAGTTCGCTGAGGAAACCCAAGGCCCCGTTCTCCTGCACGAACAGCTCGCGCGCCAGCCGCTCCGCCGACCACGGTTGCGGCGCATCGGCCTGCAGCAGGAGCAGGGCTTCGAGCAGGCCGATCGACCGGATGTGGCGGCGAATGAACGCGGCGGTCTGTGGCGAGATTTCTGAACCAGACATGCGCGCAGGCTGACGATGACGCTTCCGTTGCTTCCCCGAGCGCTCTCCTGACGGAAAACGATCCCCCCGTTGCGCAGACATACCATCCCCGTTGGTACGCGCAGCGTCAGCGGATGCTGGCATGCAGCCTGGTGATGGGGTGTAGGAGTCGTCCTACTCCCGTGTAGGAGGCGTCTTGGGACAAGACGCGGCGTTGATCCGGTCACACGGGGGCCGATATGTGTGACGGCGGGAGGGGCTACGGAGAGGGCCGTTGTCCGTGACTGGCGGAATCCCCCTGCAAGTGCCAATAACGGTGGCCGTGCCGGGGTCGGATAACAGTTCTGACGATTCTCGATGCAGCGCACATCGCCCTTTTTTCGCGCAGGCGTATGCTCGCGCACACATGCGGCGCGGCAACGCTGCCAGCACAAAAACAGAACGAAACATTGGAGACAACATGATGCGTCAAGTCCTGGCCGCCTTCGTGGTGAGCCTGGCGGTGAGCCCTGCGTTCGCCGCCACCGATTACCCTTCCGGCTACACCAAGTGCGTCCAGAACACCGGCGCGACCTGTACCTTCAGTGGCACGCGCTCGGTGGCGCTCGGCAAGTCCGGCAGCTTCGTCTACGCCACCTTCACCAACAGCGTGGTGTGCTCCGGCGGCAACTTCCCGAGCAACAGCTTCACCTCGTCGGCCTGGTGCTCCTACGCCAACACCACGAGCTCCTCGTCGGGCGGCAGCTCGTCGAGCAGTTCGTCTTCCTCCAGCTCGTCGTCGAGTTCCAGTTCTTCGAGTTCTTCATCGAGCTCTTCCTCCAGCTCCTCGTCCAGTTCTTCGTCGAGCACGGGTTCGTCGTCGTCTTCGTCCTCCTCCTCCTCGTCGAGCAGCAGCTCCTCCAGCAGCTCGTCGGGTGGCACGGCCTACATCAGCCAGCACGGCAATCCGATCGTGACCAACCGCTTCACCGCGGACCCGTCGGCGATCGTCGACAACGGTCGGGTGTATGTCTATGTCGGCGTCGACGAGGCGGCCGTGGGTGGCACCGACTACGTGATGAACCAGTGGCGCGTGTACTCCTCCGCCGACATGAAGACCTGGACCGATCACGGCTCGCCGATGAACGTCAGCACCTTCAGCTGGGCGAAGGGCCGTGCGTGGGCCAGCCACGTCGTCAAGAAGGACAACAAGTACTGGTGGTACGTGACGGTGGAGCACAAGACGAAGTCCGGCATGGCCATCGGCGTGGCGGTGTCCGACAGCCCGACCGGCCCGTTCAAGGATGCGAAGGGCTCGGCCATCGTCACCAACGACATGACGACCCACACCGACATCTGGTGGGACGACATCGACCCGGCCGTGCTGGTGGATTCCGACGGCTCGGTGCACATGTGGTGGGGCAACACGGTGCTGAAGTACGTCAAGCTCAAGAGCAACATGATCGAGCTGAACGGCAGCATCCAGCGTATCAACCTGGACTGGTTCACCGAGGCGCCCTTCGTGCACAAGCGCGGCAGCACCTACTACCTGTCCTACGCCTACAACTTCCCGGAGAACATCGCCTACGCCACGGCGTCGAGCCCCGGCGGCCCGTGGACCTACCGCGGCATCCTCCAGACGCCGAACTTCAACGTGGGCACCAACCACCAGGCGATCGTGGAGCTGAACGGCCAGAGCTACATCATCTACCACACGGCTGCGCTGCCCACCGGCGGCGACTACCGTCGCTCGGTGGCGGTGGACAAACTGTCCTATAACTCCGATGGCACGATCCAGCCGGCGCCGCAGACATCGACCGGTGTGCATGGCATCAGCCGTCGGCTGCAGTCGTACAACTTCAGCGACCGCTACGTGCGTCACGCCAACTTCGACGTGCTGCTGGATCCGGGCGTGACCCCGGCGCTGGATGGACGCTGGAAGCTGGTGCCGGGCCTGGCGAACACCGGTTCGGGCTACGTGTCCTTCGAGTCGGTGAATGTGCCGGGTTACTACCTGCGCCACGCCGACCTGGACTTCAGCCTGGCCAAGCATGACGGCAGCGACACCTTCCGTCAGGACGCGACGTTCAGGGTGGTGCCCGGTCTTGCGAACAGCGGGGCGTCGTCGTTCCAGTCGTACAACTTCCCGGATCTCTACATCCGTCACTCGGCGTACTCGTTGAAGCTGCACCCGATCAGCAACGACGCCGACCGGCAGGATGCGACGTTCAGGATCGTGGAGTGACGAGGACAGACCACGAGAAGGCGTGACACGGTGAATCCGCATGGCGATCTGGCAGTCGCCGTGCGGCGTGGCAAGGCAGTACCACAAGGCAACACAACAAGAGATTTCCGGAGGAGACAACCATGATCCGCAAACTACTGGCCGGCCTCAGCGTCGGCCTGCTCAGCCTGGGTGCCCAGGCGGCGACCGACTATCCGTCGGGCTACACCAAGTGCGTACAGAACACCGGCGCCACCTGTTCCTTCAGCGGTACCCGCTCGGTGGCCCTGGGCAAGTCCGGCAGCTTCGTTTACGCCACGTTCACCAACAGCGTGGTGTGCTCCGGCAGCAACTTCCCGAGCAACAGCTTCACCTCGTCGGCCTGGTGTTCGTACGCGAACAGCACGACGTCCTCGTCGGGTGGCAGCTCGTCGAGCAGTTCGTCCAGCTCCTCCAGCTCTTCGTCCAGTTCATCGTCGAGCTCGTCGTCCAGCTCTTCTTCCAGCTCCAGCTCGTCCTCTTCGTCCTCGAGCTCCAGCTCCTCGTCCAGTAGCTCTTCGTCCAGCAGCTCATCCTCCAGCTCGTCGAGCACCGGTGGTGGTCAGGGCGCCGGCTTCTGGGGCGCGCAGGGCGAGATCGGTTCGCACGATCCGACCATCACCAAGGAAGGCAGCACCTGGTGGGTGTTCCAGACCGGCCCCGGCATCCAGGTGCGTTACTCCAACGATAACGGCCGCAACTGGGCCGCGACACCGCAGATCTTCCTGCAGCGTCCGAGCTGGTGGAGCACCTACGTGCCCGCGCACAGCGGCCTCGACGTGTGGGCGCCGGACGTGCAGATCTACAACGGGCGTGTGTGGCTGTACTACTCGATCTCGACGTTTGGCCAGAACACCTCGGCCATCGGCCTGGTGTCCGCGCCCAGCATCGGTGGTGGTGCCTGGCGCGACGACGGCATGGTGCTGCGTAGCACGAGTTCCAACGACTACAACGCCATCGACCCGCACCTGACCTTCGACAGCAGCGGCAATCCGTACCTGGCGTATGGCTCGTTCTGGAGCGGCCTGAAGATCGTGAAGGTCGACAAGAACACCATGAAGCCGACCGGCTCCGTGACCTCGATCGCCAAGCGCAGCAACGGCATCGAAGCGCCGGCCATCACCTACCGCAACGGCTACTACTACCTGTTCGCCTCGATCGACCGTTGCTGTGCCGGCGTGGACAGCACCTACAAGATCGTCGTCGGCCGCTCCACCAGCATCACCGGTCCCTACAAGGACAAGAGCGGCAAGAGCATGCTCGACGGCGGCGGCACGGTGTTCGATTCCGGCAATGCACAGTGGATCGGCCCGGGCGGCCAGGACGTGGACGGCAGCAACGTCATCATCCGTCACGCCTACGACGCGACCGCCAACGGCGCACCGAAGATGCTGATCAACGACCTGAAGTGGGATTCGTCCGGCTGGCCGACGTACTGAGCCAGCGCCTGAACGACCACTGAAAGAAGCACTCGGGCCGCACACGCGGCCCGAGTTCATTGAGCGTGACGCGCAGCCTTTCGCGATACGGGTTGTGATGAAGCACGCATGCACGGACGAGGACAAGGAGACAGGACATGAACCGATTTCTTTCGCAGGCGCTGCGTGCCGCCGCCTGCCTGGGGCTGAGCTTCGGCTTGCTGGGCGGCGAAGCGGCGGCGCAGTTCGCCAAGGGCGCGGACGTCAGCTGGATCACCGAGCAGGAAGCGGCGGGTACGCGCTTCTACAGCGACAGCGGTTCGCAGCAGGACGTGCTGCAGATCCTGAAGGACCACGGCGTGAATGCCGTGCGTTTGCGCGTATGGGTGAATCCGCAGGGTGGCTGGAACGGTGTCAACGATGTGGTGGCGAAGGCGAAGCGCGCCAAGGCCGCCGGCCTGCGCATCATGATCGACTTCCACTACAGCGACTCCTGGGCGGACCCGGGCCAGCAGAACAAGCCGGCGGCGTGGAGCAGCCACTCCTTCGAGCAGCTCATGAACGATGTGTGGAGCCACACGCGTGACGTGCTGAACACGCTGAAGTCCAACGGCATCTCGCCGGAATGGGTGCAGGTCGGCAACGAGACCAACAACGGCATGCTGTGGGAGCAGGGCAGAGCCTCGGCCAACATGCGCAACTTCGCGTGGCTGGTGAACAGCGGCTACGACGCCACCAAGGAAGTGTTCCCCAGCGCGAAGGTCATCGTGCACCTGTCGAACGCCTACGACAATTCACTGTTCCGCTGGATGTTCGACGGCCTGAAGAACAACGGCGCGCGCTGGGACATCATCGGCATGTCGCTGTACCCGACGACCAGTGACTGGCCGACGCTGAACAGCCAGGCGCTGAGCAACATGCGCGACATGAAGTCGCGTTACGGCAAGGACGTGATGATCGTCGAGATCGGCATGGAGGCGTCCGCCGCCACGACCAGCCGCGCCTTCATCCAGGACATCCTGGCCAAGGCGCGTTCGGCCGGCGCACTGGGCGTGTTCTACTGGGAGCCGCAGGCCTACGGCATGTGGAAGGGCTACGGCAAGGCGGCCTGGCAGGACAACGGACGGCCGTCGGTGGCGATGGATGCTTTCCTGGAAGGGTCTTCTTCCTCATCTTCATCCTCGTCGTCGAGTTCGTCTTCATCGAGTTCGTCATCGAGCTCCAGCTCGTCGAGCAGTTCGTCGTCGAGTTCCTCCAGCAGCTCGTCGAGTTCCGGTTCGTCTTCTTCATCCTCCTCTTCATCGTCCAGCAGCTCCTCCGGCGGCGCACCGGTTCTCGGCGGCACCGGCGACTACCCCAGCGGCTTCAGCAAGTGCGCCGAACTGGGCGGCACCTGCAACGTCAGCAAGGGAACGGGATGGGTGGCCTTCGGTCGCAAGGGCAAGTGGGTGGCGAAGCACGTCGGCGTGGGCAGCAGCATTGCCTGCACCGTCGCAGCCTTCGGCAGCGACCCGGGCGGCAACCCGAACAAGTGCGCCTACCAGCAGTGAGCTGACGGCGGGCAATCGAGGACATGACAAGGGCCGCATGCGCGGCCCTTGTCATGTGCAGCCGCTACAATGCGCGCTTCCCACGTCCGGACCGCTGAGGGTCCGTGTGTCGACCATCTGCGAGGAAGCGCCATGCCCGTCAATCTGCCCCTGCCCGTTGCCGATCAACTCCTGCCCGTCGCCGGTGTGCGCCTGGGCGTGACGGAGGCGGGCATCCGCAAGGCCAATCGCCGCGACCTGACGCTGATCGAGCTGGCTGCCGGCAGTGCCGTCGCCGGCGTGTTCACGCTGAAC
This sequence comes from Uliginosibacterium sp. H1, assembly GCF_036017065.1. Classification (NCBI taxonomy): domain Bacteria; kingdom Pseudomonadati; phylum Pseudomonadota; class Betaproteobacteria; order Rhodocyclales; family Zoogloeaceae; genus Uliginosibacterium; species Uliginosibacterium sp. H1. Next base: position 1,684,771 of record NZ_JAYXHR010000001.1, on the reverse strand, counting down.
CGCTTCTGCGCCGCGCCGGTGCAGGTCTGCAAGACGCACCTCGCCAGCGGTGACATCCGCGCGCTGGTGGTGAATACCGGCATCGCCAACGCCGGCACCGGCGAACTGGGCCTGTCGAATGCGCGTGCGACCTGCGCCGCGGTGGCCGAGCAGCTCGGTGTGAAGGCGGAGCAGGTGCTGCCGTTTTCCACCGGCGTGATCCTGGAGCACCTGCCGATGGATCGCCTCGTCGCCAGCTTGCCCGCAGCCAAAGCCGCGTTGAAGGCCGACGGCTGGTACGACGCCTGCCACGGCATCATGACCACCGACACCCAGCCGAAGTGCGCTTCGCGCCAGGTGAAGATCGGCGGCCAGACCTACACGCTGACCGGCATGAGCAAGGGCGCCGGCATGATCCGCCCCAACATGGCGACCATGCTGGGCTACGTCGCCACCGACGCGCCGCTGTCGCAGGCGCTCACCGAAGCGCTGGTGCGCGAAGCGGCAGACCTGTCCTTCAACAGCATCACCATCGATGGCGATACGTCGACCAACGACAGCTTCATCCTGATCGCCACCGGCGCCGCTGGCGGCGCAAAGATCAGCGACGCAGCCAGCGCCGAGTACAAGGCCCTGCGCGACGCGGTGGTCGAGCTCTCCGTGTGGCTGGCGCAGGCCATCGTGCGCGATGGCGAAGGCGCCACCAAGTTCATGACCATCGCCGTCGGCGGTGGCAAGAGCCGCGACGAGTGCCGCCAGGTGGCCTACGCCGTGGCGCATTCGCCGCTCGTCAAGACCGCGTTCTTCGCCTCCGACCCCAACCTCGGCCGCATCCTGGCCGCCATCGGGTATGCCGGCGTGAACGATCTGGACGTGAACACCCTGCGTGTCTGGCTGGGCGGCGGTGGCGAGGAAGTGCTGGTGGCCGAGAAGGGTGGTCGCGCGGTGAGCTACGTCGAGGATGCAGGTGCCCGCATCATGAAGAACGCGGAGATTACGGTGCGTGTGGACCTGGCGCGCGGCGATGCGGCGGCCGAGGTCTATACCTGCGACTTCTCCTACGACTACGTGAAAATCAATGCCGACTACCGCAGCTGATCGCGTCCGCCCGACAGTGTGTGACAAAAATCACTGTCGGTGAATTTGACGAATTTTGTGATTTTGCGGAAATATTTCTGTCAAAAAGATCGTTTAAGTCTTTGAGACGAAAAAACTTTTAGAAATTGGTCCGCGGCTTGCTAAAGCTCTCCCGTCTGTTCAAAAAAACACAGGGAGAGCTTGATGTCTGTCGCTACCACCGTTCGTTCCGCCTTGCTGGCCACCCTCCTGGTTGCCAGCGCTGCTGCCCAGGCCGTGCCGGTCACTTTCAACTTCCGCACCAGCAACCCGCTGGACAACGACGGCAAGATGACCGTAGGCGGCGTCCTGCTGGATGTGGATTCCGCGCCGGGCTCCATCGTCGAGAACTCCGGTGGCCTGGGTGTCCAGGGGCTGGGCCAGGGACACGTCAACAACTCGCCGCCCGATGCGGACGGCGAATGGCTGCTGTTCAAGTTCGCCACCCCGGTTGCGCTGACCAGCTTCCTCCTGACCTCGATCGATGCCGTGGATGGCTTCGAGCTGAGCTGGGGCGTGGGTGCGCTGAGCAACAGCCTGACCGTCAGCCCGCTGGGAAGTGTCTCCAACCCCTTCACCTACGACGTCAATCCGGACGCCATCGGCTCCTGGTTCCGCATCAAGGCCGTGGGCGGCACCAACAGCAATGACTCGGACTTCTACGTGGGCTCGATCACCATCGACACCGCCGTGCCGGCTGCGCCGAACAACAACGTGCCGGAACCCGCGTCGCTGGCCCTGCTGGCCGTCGGCCTGCTCGGTTACGCGGCACGTCGTCGTAGCCGGGCCAAGTAAGCGGGCCAAGTAAGCGGCGCAATTTGTGCGACGCAGATTGACCCGGTCAGCACCAACGCCCAAAGTTTGATCGAACCGCCAACTAAGCCGCACGGCAATGCGGACCAGAACAGGCGGACAGCTCCGTAGAGAGGCTGGAGGACATCAGCGCGGTCGGAGGAGAGAGTCGGAAAGAGAAGGCCCCGTGCAAATGGCACGGGGCCTTTTTCTTTGCCTGACCGAGGGAGCGGCGCCGCTCAGTGCAGCACGCGCGGCCCGAGCAGTGAGAAGAGCGGGATCTCGGCGTCGAAGCGATGCCCGTCCGCCGCCTGCATCTGGTAGGTGCCGCGCATGGTACCGAAGGGCGTGCCCAGCGAGCAGCCGCTGCTGTACTCGAAGGATTCACCGGGCTGCAGCGTCGGCTGTTCGCCGATCACGCCCATGCCCTGTACTTCCTGCACTTCGCCGTCGGCATCCGTGATGATCCAGTGGCGGCTGATGAGCTGGGCGGCCACGTCGCCTCCGTTGCGGATGCGGATGTGGTACGAGAAGACGTAGCGTCCCGCGTCCGCATCGGATTGTTCTTCGATGAACTGGGCCTTGGCCTCGACCTCGATCTTGTAGTGGCTGCTCACAAGCACGCTCCGGTAGTGGAAAATGGCGGGGTGGCCATGGTGCAGATTCTGCCGCACTTGCCGCTCCCGCTTCATTTCACGCAATTCAAGACTCCGCATCATGTCCAAGCCGACCTACCGCATTGCCCCCAGCCTGCTTTCCGCCGACTTCGCCCGCCTGGGCGAGGAGGTCCGCAACGTCATTGCCGCGGGCGCGGACTGGCTGCACTTCGACGTGATGGACAACCATTATGTCCCGAATCTCACGGTTGGTCCGCTGGTGTGCCAGGCTATCCGGCCGCACACGCAGGCGAAGATCGACGTGCACCTGATGGTGGAGCCGGTGGACGCGCTTGTGCCCATGTTCGCCAAGGCCGGTGCCGACGTCATCACCTTCCACCCGGAGGCCTCGCGCCACGTGGATCGCACGCTGCAACTCATCCGCGACCAGGGCTGCATGGCCGGGCTGGTGTTCAACCCCGCCACGCCGCTGAACTGGCTGGACCACGTGATGGACAAGCTGGACATCGTGATGCTGATGTCGGTGAACCCCGGCTTCGGCGGCCAGAGCTTCATTCCCTCCACGCTGGACAAGCTGCGCGCCGTACGTGAGCGCTTCGACGCCTACGAAGCGCAGACCGGCAAGCGCATCCTGCTGGAGGTGGATGGCGGCGTGAAGACCGACAACATCGCGGAGATTGCCCGCGCCGGCGCCGATACCTTCGTGGCGGGCTCCGCCGTGTTCGGCGCATCGAAGGACAGCGACCCGCACCGCTACGACTCCGTCATCGCCGCGCTGCGCAGCGAACTGGAAAAAGTCTGATGCTGGCTTGCCGTGCGGTGCTGTTCGACCTGGACGGCACCCTGGTCGACGCGGTGCCCGACCTCGCCGACGCCACCCGCGCCATGCTGGTGGAGCTTGGCGAAGCGCCACGCAGCGACGAGGAGGTTGGCCGGTTCATCGGCAAGGGGCTGGGCGTGCTGGTGGAGCGGGCGCTGACGCTGGGCCGGGCACCGGCAGACGCCGCACGCATCGACCACGCGCTGGCCGTCTTCAAGCGGCACTACGCGCATTCCAACGGCCGCCGCGCTGTGGCCTACCCACATGCCCGCGACACCCTGCAGACGCTGCATGCGCGCGGCTTCAGGCTCGGCTGCGTGACCAACAAGGCTGCCGAGTTCACCGAGCCCTTGCTGCGACAGTTGGGGTTGGCCGAATTCCTGGACAGCATCGTCAGCGGCGACACCCTGCCGCAGAAGAAACCTCAGCCCGAGCCCTTGTGGCATGCCTGCGCACAGCTCGGTGTGGCACCGGACGATGCGGTGATGGTCGGCGACTCCGTGAACGACGCCCAGGCGGCCCATGCGGCAGGTATCCGCCTGGTGCTCGTCACCTACGGCTACAGCGAGGGCCAGCCCGTAGACAGCATTCCTTGCGACAAGCTAGTATCGGGCCTCGCCGAGTTGCCCGGCCTGTTCGGCCCGGAGCCCCGGCTCAAGCGTGAAAGCATCCTGTGACTGACAAGAGCCTGTTCTGCGGAAAGGGGAGTTTCCCGAACCGCGCCGCCCCCAGCTGGCAGCGCGTCGGGTACTCGTGGCGCGCTCTCTCCTGAGCCGCCGGCGCGGGCTGCGCGCCGCAACACCCGTTGTCGCAAGAAGAACACGCACTTGGAGTCATCATGACCGAAGCTGAATTCCTGGCGCTGGCCGGGCAGGGCTACAACCGCATCCCCCTGACCCTCCAGACTTTCGCCGATCTCGACACCCCGCTGTCGATCTACCTCAAGCTGGCCAACGAGCCCTACACCTACCTGCTGGAATCCGTGCAGGGTGGTGAGCGTTTCGGCCGCTATTCCATCATCGGCCTGCGCGCGAATACCCGCATCGAGGTGCGTGGTCGCAGCGTATTGCTGATCGCCAACGACCACATCGTCGAGCGCCGCGACTACGGTGATCCGCTGGCCTACGTCGGCGAGTTCATGCAACGCATCAAGGTGCCGCCGCGCGACGGCCTGCCGCGTTATTGCGGCGGCCTGGTCGGCGCCTTCGGCTACGACACGGTGCGCTACATCGAGTCGAAGCTGGCGAAGCACCAGCCGAAGGACGACCTGGAAGTCCCCGACATCGCCCTGCTGTTGTCGGAAGAGATCGCCATCGTCGACAACCTGTCCGGCAAGCTGACCCTCGTGGTGTATGCCGAGCCGGAAGTGCCCGGTGCCTACAAGAAGGCCCAGGCGCGGCTGAAGGCGCTGCTCGGCAAGTTGCGCGAGCCGGTGGCCATTCCCGCCGACGTGTGTGCCGAATCGAAGCCGGCGGTGTCCGGTTTCGGCGAGGACGCCTTCAAGGCCGCCGTGCTGCGCGCCAAGGAATACATCGTCGAAGGCGACATCATGCAGGTGGTGCTCAGCCAGCGCATGAGCAAGCCGATTGCCGCCAGCCCGATGCAGTTGTATCGCGCGCTGCGGGCGCTGAACCCCAGCCCCTACATGTTCTTCTTCAACTTCGAGGACTTCCATATCGTCGGCGCTTCGCCGGAGATCCTCGTCAAGGTGGAGGACGACACCGTCACCGTGCGGCCCATCGCCGGCACCCGCAAGCGCGGCGCCACGCACGAGGAAGACCTCGCGCTGGAAGCCGACCTGCTGGCCGACCAGAAGGAACTGGCCGAGCACCTGCAGTTGCTCGACCTCGGCCGCAACGACATCGGCCGCGTGGCTGCCACCGGCAGCGTGAAGGTGACCGACCGCTTCACCATAGAGCGCTACTCCCACGTCATGCACATCGTGTCGAACGTGGAGGGCACGCTGCCCAAGGGCACCGACCATCGCGCCGCGGCGCTCGCCGTGCTGCGCGCGACCTTCCCGGCCGGCACCGTCAGCGGTGCGCCCAAGGTGCGCGCGATGGAAATCATCGACGAGCTGGAACCCACCAAGCGCGGCATCTACGCGGGTGCTGTCGGCTACCTGGGCTTCGATGGCGACCTGGACGTGGCGATCGCGATCCGCACCGGCGTCATCAAGGACGGCGTGCTGCACGTACAGGCCGGCGCCGGCATCGTCGCCGACTCCAACCCCGATTCGGAATGGCAGGAAACGTTGAACAAGGCCCGCGCCGTGCTGCGCGCCGCCGAGATCGCGGAATCCGGTCTCGATACCCGAATCGAATAAGTCTCAAGGATTGGAGCCTGCCATGCTGCTGATGATCGACAACTACGACAGCTTTACCTACAACCTGGTGCAGTACTTCGGCGAGCTGGGTGCCGACGTGCGCGTGCATCGCAACGACCAGATCACGCTGGAGCAGATCGAGGCCATGCGGCCCGACAAGATCGTGATCTCCCCCGGGCCGTGTTCGCCGAACGAGGCGGGCATCTCGGTGCCCACCATCAGGCATTTCGCCGGCAAGCTGCCTATCCTCGGCGTGTGCCTCGGCCACCAAAGCATCGGCGCGGCCTTCGGCGGCAAGATCATCCACGCCAAGCGCCTGATGCACGGCAAGACATCCCCGATCCAGCACGAGAACACCGGCGTGTTCAAAGGGTTGCCGAACCCCTTCACGGCAACGCGTTACCATTCGCTGGCCATCGAGCGCGAGACCTGCCCGGACTGCCTGGAGGTCACCGCGTGGACCGAGGATGGCGAGATCATGGGCGTGCGCCACAAGACGCTGGCCATCGAGGGCGTGCAGTTCCACCCCGAATCGATCATGACCGAAGGCGGTCACCAACTGCTGAAGAATTTCCTGGAGCGCTGACATGAGCCCGCAAGAAGCCCTGCAACGCGTCATCGAGCATCGCGAGATCTTCCACGACGAGATGGTCGACCTGATGCGCCAGATCATGTCGGGACAGATGTCGCCGACGCTGATCGGCGCCATCATCACCGGCCTGCGGGTGAAGAAGGAAACCGTCGGCGAGATTGCCGCCGCGGCGACCGTGATGCGCGAACTGGCAACGCGCGTTCCCGTCGTCGATGCCAGCAAGCTTGTCGACATCGTGGGTACCGGTGGTGACGGTGCGCATACCTTCAACATCTCCACCGCGTCGATGTTCGTGGCGGCGGCGGCCGGCGCGACCATCGCCAAGCACGGCGGACGGTCGGTGTCCTCGCAGTCCGGTTCGGCCGACGTGCTGGAAGCGCTGGGCGCCAACATCAACCTGACGCCGGAACGCGTCGGCCAGTGCATCGACGAGGTGGGCCTGGGCTTCATGTTCGCGCCGAACCACCACGCCGCGATGAAGCATGCCGCGCCGGTACGCCGCGAGCTGGGCGTGCGCACCATCTTCAACATCCTGGGTCCGCTGACCAACCCGGCGGGTGCGGCCAACCAGGTCATGGGCGTGTTCCATCCCGACCTGGTCGGCATCCAGGTGAGGGTGCTGGAACGTCTGGGCGCCCGCAATGTCATGATCGTGCACGGGGTCGAAGGGCTGGACGAGCTGTCCATCTCCGCGCCCACGCTGGTGGGCGAATTGCGTGACGGCGAGGTGCGCGAGTACCGCATCAGCCCGGAAGACGTCGGCCTGCCGCTGCATGCGGCATCGACGCTGCGGGTGGCCAACGTGGAGGAGTCGAAGGCCGTGGTGCTCGGCGCACTGGACGGCAAGCTGCCGGCGGCGCGTGACATCGTCGCCTTCAACGCCGGCGCCAGCCTCTACGTGTCGGGCGTGGCCGACTCGCTCACCAATGGCGTGGAGCGTGCACTGGATGCGATCGCCAGCGGCGCCGCGCGCAAGAAGCTGGATGCCTTCGTGGCACGCACCCGCGAATTCACCGCGGCAAGCTGAGTACTGACAAGGATATAGAGAAGCGCATGTCGGACATCCTGCAGAAGATCCTGGCGACCAAGCACGAAGAGATCGCCGCCGCCGAGCGCGAACTGTCGCGCGAGGACATCGTGGAAGAAGCGCGCGAGGCTGCCGAGCCGCGTGACTTCGTCGGCGCCGTGCGCGCGAAGATCGCTGCCGGCAAGGCCGCTGTCATCGCCGAAGTGAAGAAGGCCAGCCCGTCAAAGGGCGTGCTGCGCGAGCACTTCGTGCCGGCCGATATCGCCCGCTCGTATGAAGCCGGCGGTGCGGCCTGCCTGTCGGTGTTGACGGACCGCCAGTATTTCCAGGGCGCCACCGAACACCTGCAGCAGGCGCGCGAAGCCTGCAGCCTGCCGGTGTTGCGCAAGGACTTCATCATCGACGCCTACCAGGTGTTCGAGGCACGCATGATGGGCGCGGACTGCATCCTGCTGATCGTGGCGGCCTTCCTGCCCCCGGACGGCACGGTCAACAGTTCCACCAGCCGCGCGGCGCTGTCGCAGTTGCTGGAGCTGGAACAGCTGGCGCACGATCTCGGCATGGGCGTGCTGGTCGAAGTGCACTCCGCCGACGAGCTGGACATCGCGCTGCAGATGACGACGCCGCTGCTGGGTATCAACAACCGCAACCTGCGCAGCTTCGAGGTCACGCTGAACACCACGCTGTCGCAACTGGCGCGCATTCCCGAAGGCCGCATCGTCGTCACCGAGAGCGGCATCCTCGGCCGCGACGACGTGACCCTCATGCGCGGTCGCGACGTGCATGCCTTCCTGGTCGGCGAGGCCTTCATGCGCGCGCCGGACCCGGGCCAGCAACTGGCGGCGCTGTTCGCCTGACGCCCAGGCATGACGGCGGCGACTCCCGACAGTCCCCGCAAGCGTAGCGACGGTAGCGCCCGCCCGCGGCGCTGGCTGCGATGGCTCATGCTGGCCGCCGCGGTGCCGCTGTTCGCGGTGCTGCTGAGCATGGCACTGCTGACCTGGATGATCCGCAGCGAAACCGGCAGTCGCGTGGCCTCCGAATGGGCCAGTCGCTGGGGCGGGCCTTCGCTCATCCTGGAGGGCTGGCAGGGCCGGCTGTTCGACGCCTGGCGATTGAAGCGCTTCGAGCTGAACCTGGCCGACATGCGCATCGTCGTGGAAGGGGCCGAGGCCGACTGGCGTTTCTGGCCGCTGCTGGCGCGTGACATCCAGTTGTCCCGCCTGCGTGCCGAGCGTGTCGAGATCCGCATCCGCCCGAGTGCCGACCCCAAGCCGCTGAGCCTGCCGCAGAACCTGTTGCTGCCGCTGTCCATCGAGGCGGACAGCGCGTTCATTGCGCGCCTGCAGGTGGGCGACCTCAGCGACGGGCCGACGCAAGCACCGCCCTACGTCGATCTCGGCGAGATCGACGTCGCCGGGCTGGCCTTGCGGAGCGATGCCCTGTCGGCCGAACGGGCGAGTGCCGTGACGCCCTTCGGCCGCGTGCAGGCGCAAGGCCGGATCGAGACTGCCGCGCCTTTCGCACTGGATGCCAGGGCCAGCCTGCAGGGCCGGCTGGAGGCGCGCAGCTTCAGTGTCACAGGCCAGGCGCGTGGCTCGCTGGCAAGCCTGGACGCGAGCTTGCTCGCCGAGGGCGATGGCCTGAAAGGCAATGCACAACTGCACCTGACGCCCTTCGAGCCCTTGCCCTTGCGGCGTGCGCAAGTGAAGCTCAGCGGGCTGAACCCGGCCGCGTTCAATGCGTCGGCGCCGCAGGCCCTGCTGGATATCGACGCCGATCTCACGCCGGAGCTTCCGGCGAAAGGCGATATGCGGGGGCCGGCGCAGTGGCGGGTACGTGGTCCGTTGTCCGTGCGCAACACGCAGCCGGGGCCCTTCGACCGACAGGGGATTGCGATCGAGGCGTTGACCGCCCAGCTCGACTGGCAGGCCGGCGTGCTGCGCGCCGAGCCCCTGCAGGCGCAGGTACCCGGCGGGGGGCGCGTCGGTGGCCGCCTGACCTGGCGTCCCGACAATGCAGGAGGCTTCGGGCGCCTGGACGGTCGGCTCAACGTGACGCAGGTGGACCTGCAGAAAATGGTGGCGGCGCTACGTCCGCTGCGGGTCAGCGGTGCCCTGACCGCAGAGGTCGAGACGGCTGCGCAACGCTTCACCCTTCAACTGGCTGGTGGCGACAAGCGCCTGGATGCGGCCGTGCATTTGCGCGACGGCGTGCTGTCACTGCCGCGGGCACGACTCAACGCCGGGCAGGCGGAGGCCAGCGCGACCGGCAAGCTGGGCTTGCGCGGTCAGCAGGCTTTCGAGTTCAGCGGCACGCTGAAGCACGTGGACCCCAGCGCTTTCCTGCAGAGTGCGCCGCGTGGCGACCTGAATGCCGGTGTCGCGGTGAAGGGGCATCTGCAACCGCGCTGGCAGGTGACCGCCCAGCTCAACATGGACGAAGGCCGACTGGGCAAATTCCCCCTGCAGGGCAACCTGGGGGGCACGGTGTCACCTGACCGCATGCAGGGCGTGCAGGGCGACCTCAACCTGCTGGGCAATACGCTCAACATCCGCGGCGATTTCGGCAAGCCGGGCGATCGCCTGACTTTCAAGCTCGATGCGCCGGCCCTGGCCCGCCTGGCCGAAGGATACGGCGGCAGCCTGCAGGCCGAAGGTGAGTTGCGGGGCTCCCTCGCGGAGCCAGCGGGGGAACTCCAGGCCCGCCTGCGCCAGTTGCGGCTGCCCGGTGACGTTCGCCTGGCGGAAGCCAATGCGCGATTGCAGCTGCGTGAAGGGGCCGGCGGTGCCTTCTCGCTTGCCGCCGACATGCAGTCGCTGCTGGTGGGCGATGACATCCGCCAGGGGGTGCCGCGCGCCCAGCTGACCGTGGACGGGACGCGCGCCAGCCACCAGGCCAGCCTGGATGCCGTGCTCGGCGATCCGGCGGCGCGTACGCCCCAGCAGCTCCTGTTGCGGGTCTCCGGCGGGTTGGTTGATGGAGGGTGGCGCGGCAGGGTCGAGCAACTGGAAGGCAAGGGGCAGTACGCCATGGCGCTGAGTGCGCCGGCCAGCCTGAACGCAGGCAGCGCGGGCGTCGAGCTGGGCGAGGCGGATATTCGCGGCGAACAGGTACGCATCCACCTGGCCCGCACGGCGTGGACGCCGACGCGGATCGAAGCACGCGGCAGCTTCACCGGGGTGGAGGTCGGGGTGTCGCTGGACGATGAGCGGCGCACCGTCATGCGCGGCCGCAGCCTGCGCCTGGGGGGCGAGTGGGATGTCACGCTGGGCGAACTCGCCAACGGGCAGGTACGTGTGTTCCGCGAAGGTGGCGACATCGTGTTGCAGGGCGACGCACCAATAGCCCTGGGCCTGAGCGAGCTGGAGGTCATTCTTGCTGCCACCGACAACCGCCTGGCGCTGGCGGCGTCTGCCGAAGGGCGCCGCATCGGTGTCATTTCGGCGACTGCGACCGCCACCGCGCGACGGGTGGGCAGCGCGGTGCGATTGGACCCGGACCAGCCGCTGCTGGGTGCGGCGCGTATCGAGGTGCCCAACATCGACTGGGTGGGGCCACTGGTCAACCAGAACCTGCAGACCGGTGGCGGCGTGGTGGGCGACTTTTCCTTGTCCGGTACGCCCGCCCGCCCGGTCAGCGCCGGGCAGGTACAGGGCAAGGCCCTGGTGGTCGGTCTGGCCGACCAGGGCCTGCGGCTGAAGGATGGCGAGGTGGTGCTGGCGTTCGACGCGCAGACACTGAAGCTGCAGACGCTGGCGTTCAGCTCCGAGTGCGTGCACCGACCGGGCGACATGCGCGTGGCGGCCAATGCGCTGTGTGCGAAGCCCGGCCGCCTGAGCGGCGAGGGGACCATGGCGCTGACGACGGGCGAAGGGCGATTCGACCTGCGGGCCGAGCGCATCGGCGTCATGCAGCGCAGCGACATCTGGGTGCTGGTGTCTGGCGACGGACGCATCGACACGACCTGGGAGGGGGCGAAACTGGAGGCCCGCCTCGCCAGCGACGCGGGTTTCGTCGGCTTTGCGCGTACTGGTGCGCCGTCGTTGTCGGATGACGTGGTGATCCGCGGCAGCAAGACGGCAGCGGGCCGCAAGCTGCGCTTCGAGGCGGACGTGAAGTTCGATTTCGGCGAGCGCTTCCTCGTCCGTGCCTACGGCGTGGACGCGATGCTGTCGGGCGGCCTTCATATCGCGCGGGCGGACAATGGCAGTCTGCGTGCCAACGGCTCGGTGCGGACGCGCGAGGGCGTGTATGACGCCTACGGCCAGCGCCTGGCGATCGAGCGGGGCGTGGTGAACTTCCAGGGGCCGCTGGACAATCCCGGCCTGAACATCGTTGCCAAGCGCACCGGCCTGGCGGTGGAAGCCGGTGTGGAGGTGACCGGGACGGCACAGCGTCCTCGCGTGCGGCTGGTGTCGGAGCCGAACGTGCCGGATTCGGAGAAGCTCTCCTGGATCCTGCTGGGGCGCGGCAGCGATGTCGGCTCGCAGGACGCGGCCTTGCTGCTGTCGGCAGCCGGCGTGCTGTTCAATGACGACGGCGAAGGCATCAAGGACAAGGTGGCGCGCAGCTTCGGCTTCGACGACATCATCATCGGGCAGTCGGACAGCAGCATGGCAGGGCGCCCGCTGAGTTCCAGCGTGGCGACCGATGCCACCGGCACCAGCGCGGGGCGGGGCGGTGGCGACTCGGACCAGGCGGTGGCTGTCGGCAAGCGGCTGACGCGCGATGTCTACCTGTCGCTGGAGCAGAACTTCATCGGTACCGAGAGCATCGTGAAGCTGACCTACAACATCTCGCGGCTGTTCTCGCTGATCCTGCGGGCCGGTACCGACAACGCGATCGATCTCAATTACTCGATCACCTTCCGCTGAGCGCGGTGGGGGGCAACGACAAGGTGGTCAACGACAAAGGGCCGGCATCTGCCGGCCCTTTGTCGTTACTGCCGTACCTGCGTGTCAGCCTGCCTTGGCCGGCGAGGTGATCAGCACGTGCTGCACCAGCTCGGCCAGCGAGTTGGCGCCCATCTTTTCCATGACACGGGCGCGGTGCACTTCCACGGTCTTGATGCTGATGCCGAGGTCGTCGGCGATCTGCTTGTTGAGGCGGCCGGCGACGATGAGATCCAGCACCTCGCGCTCGCGCGGCGTCAGTTGCTCGATGCGCCGCTGCGCTTCGGCGCCCTGGCGGCGCGCTTCGCGCTGGCTGCGTTCCTGTGCGAGGCATTGCTCGATGAGCTTGAGCATGTCGCGGTCATTGAAGGGCTTCTCGATGAAGTCGACCGCGCCCTTCTTCAGCGCGGAGACCGCCATCGGCACGTCGCCGTGGCCGGTGATGAAGATGACCGGCAGGGTGGAGTGCATGCCGTTGAGCTTCTCGTACAGCTCCAGCCCGCTCATGCCCGGCATCCGCACGTCCAGCACCAGGCAGCCCGTGATGTCCGGCCGCCAGGCGGCAAGGAATTCTTCCGCCGACGCGTAGGCCGATACGGCGAGGCCGGTGGACTCCAGCAGCCACACCAGCGAGTCGCGCAGGGCCTCGTCGTCGTCGACGATGTGCACGAGCTGTTTCGCGGCGTTGTCAGAGGGGGACATGGGGGGCGCGAGATTCAAGGGTGAGCTCCTGCGGCAAAGTAAAGCGGAAGATACTCCCTCCGGCCGGGTTGGGGTCAACCCACAAGCGACCATCATGAAACTCGATGATGGAGCGACAGATGTTCAACCCCATGCCCATGCCTTCGGCCTTGGTGGTGAAGAAGGCGGCAAACAGGCGTTCCAGGTCCTCGGGGGCGATGCCGGGGCCGTAGTCGGTCACCGACACTTCCACCTGGCCGTCACGGGCCGCCGCGCCCACCCATACGTCGCGCCGCTCGGGCGGAAATCCGGCCACGGCCTCGGCCGCGTTCTTCACCAGGTTCAGCAGGACCTGCTCGATCATGATGCGGTCGGCATGGACGGGGGGCAGGTCGGCCGCGATGTCATTGACCAGCCGCACGCCCAGGCGACGGGCATCGATCTCGGCGAAGCCCAGTGCGTCTTCCACGATGTCGGCGAGATCGGCACGTTCGCGCCTGGGTTCGCTCTTGCGCACGAAGTCGCGCACGCGCCGCACGATCTTGCCGGCCCGCTCGGCCTGGGCGCTGGCCTTTTCCATGGCGGACAGCAGGTCTTCCTGGCGGAAGCCGCCGGCGCGCAGGCGATTGACGCAACCCATGTTGTAGTTGGCGATGGCGGACAGCGGCTGGTTGAGCTCGTGGGCGAGGGTGGAAGCCATTTCGCCCATGGTGATGAGGCGGGACGTGCGCTGCAGGCGCTCCTCCTGCTCGCGGTTGACCTCTTCCACTTCCTTGCGATCGGTGATGTCGGTGGCCACGGCCAGCCGTACGACACGCCCGTCCACCCAGCGGGTGGCGCGCTCGCGAAGGTGGAACCACCGTCCGCTCTGGGTGTGCTGCAGTTCGCCGTCGAAGAGCTCGCGTGGCAGGTCGGCGTCCACCAGCCGGCGCGGGTCCACCGTGTAGTCACCACGCTCGGGTTGTGGCACGGCAAGTTGCGAGGCCAGGCGCGGGGCGATGAGCGTGGCGGACGCGGCGTGCTGCTCGTCCAGGCAGGCGCGGTTGGCGTAGAGGACTTCGTCGCTGGCGGCGTCGGCGACGAACACGGCAGCGTCCAGACCGTCCAGCACGGCGACGAAGCGCTCGTGGGCGACCTCGAGGTGGGCGCGCGCCTCGCGCGCTTCCGTCACGTCGTGCATGGCGCCCATCCAGCCCACCTGTGCGCCGGTGGCGTCGATCAGCGGGGATATATGGAAGCGCATCAGCATCTGGTGGCCGTCGCGGTGCAGGATGGGCGCATCGAAGCCGGAGGCCGGTGCGTTGCCCGACAGCACCAGGGCCAGGTTGCGCCAGTGCAGTTCGAGGTTCTCCTGCGGCCAGTAGGCGTAGGGGGGCTCCATTCCGATCAGTTCGTCAGCCGTCCAGCCGACCATCTCGCAGAAGGCGGGATTGACGTACAGGATGCGGCCGCGCAGGTCGAAGGCGCGCAGGCCGGTCAGGACGGATTCCTCCATGGATTTGCGGAAGGCCATTTCGGCACGCAGCGCGTCCTCGCTGGCCTTGCGGTCGGAGACGTCATGGCCGACGGCGTAGATCAGCGAATCGTCCGGCACAGGGTTGGCGTTCCAGCTCAGCCAGCGGTAGCTGCCATTGGCGCAGCGGCAGCGCAGCTCGAAGCTGGCGCTGCGCTGGTTGCGCAGGTCACGCAGGGCGCCGACGGCGATGGCGGTATCGTCGGGGTGGACGACGTCGGGCAGCCGCGTGCCGACCAAGGCATCGAAGGGATAACCGAGCACACGATGGAAAGCCGGGTTGGTGCGCTGGAAGCGGCCCTCGCGATCGAGCACCGCCATCAGGTCCAGCGACAGGCTGAACAGCTGGTCGCGCTCCTTGCGGGCGAGCTGGGTGCGCAACTGCTCGCGCTTGAGTGCGTTGGCCGAGCCGAAAGCGAGCACGCCGACTGCCAGCCCCACAGCCCCGAGCAGGGCGCTGAGGCCTCGTTCACCCTCCAGCACGCCCGGCAGGGTCCAGGTCAACAGCACCAGTGCCGCGGCGAGTGCCAGCCACCACAGGAGGCGGCTGAGTCGGTCGGAAAGGCGGGGCTGGCGCGAGCGATTCATGGCGGGGGAAATACGGCAGTCAGGGCATTCTGGTGGCTCGAGCACAAGGTGGAGATTCGGACTTTCCCGTAAGCATGGACACAGTCTGGTTCAAGGCGAAGCCCCGCCATGCAGGTCGTGTTCGCCCGTTGCGGCAAGCATGCGGATGGCATTTGTTTTGTGCGCCGCAACATCATGATTTGACACTCTTTTTCTGTTGCGCTGCGCAAACGGCCTGCGGAGAAAGGAATTGCATCTGATGAATGCGTGTTTTATATTGTGAAAATCCGGGTCGGGGCGGCTGCCTCGATCTGCGGTAACGTGCGGATCTTTACGCTGCCGCTCTGTCGAAGGGCAGTTCGCACTGGGCGATACCGGCGCTGTCCGGTATCCGCAGGCAACACACAAGTACTGACCATGTGGTGTCCTGATCGCCAGCGATGGCGCGTCGCGGACGCCATAACCCCCAACCGAGGAGAAGCAAGATGGCAGCAGTGCCCCACGTTCTCCTGCAGTCCGACCCGGACGCGCGGGAAACGCAGGAGTGGCTGGAAGCGCTCAGCGCGGTAATGTCCCAAGAGGGCCCCGAGCGCGCTCACTACCTGATCGAACGGCTGATCGAAGCCGCACGCGAGGCCGGTGTTGATATCCCCTACAGCGCCAACACCGCCTACATCAACACCATCCCCACCGAACTGCAGCCCAAGTACCCGGGCAATACCGCCATCGAGGAACGCATCCAGGCTTACCTGCGCTGGAACGCGATGGCCATGGTGGTGCGTGCCAACAAGCACACCAACGTGGGCGGCCACATTGCTTCCTACGCGTCTTCCGCCACGCTGTACGACGTGGGCTTCAACTGGTTCTGGAACGCTGCCCACGAAGGCCACGGCGGCGACCTGATCTTCTTCCAGGGTCACTCGATCCCGGGCATCTACGCGCGCGCGTTCCTGCTCGGCCGCCTGACCGACGAACAGCTCGACAACTTCCGCCAGGAAACCGGCGGCAAGGGCCTGCCGTCCTATCCGCACCCGTGGCTGATGCCGGAGTTCTGGCAGTTCCCCACCGTGTCGATGGGCCTAGGCCCGCTGCAGGCCATCTACCAGGCCCGCTTCATGAAGTACCTGCAGGACCGCAACATCGCGCAGACGACCAACCGCAAGGTGTGGGCGTTCATGGGCGACGGCGAGATGGATGAAGTCGAGTCGCTCGGCGCCATCGGCGTGGCCGGTCGCGAGCGCCTGGACAACCTGGTCTTCGTGATCAACTGCAACCTGCAGCGCCTGGATGGTCCGGTGCGTGGCAACGGCAAGATCATCCAGGAGCTGGAAGCCGAATTCCGCGGCGCCGGCTGGAACGTCATCAAGCTGATCTGGGGCACCCACTGGGATGCGCTGTTCGCGCGCGACGCCCAGGGTCTGCTGAAGAAGCGGATGATGGAAGTGGTCGACGGCGAGTACCAGACCTACAAGTCCAAGGACGGTGCCTACGTCCGCGAGAACTTCTTCAACACGCCGGAACTGAAGGCCATGGTGGCCGATTGGACCGACGACGACATCTGGCGCCTGAACCGCGGTGGCCACGACATGTTCAAGATCTTCGCGGCCTACAAGGCGGCCGTGGAGCACAAGGGCCAGCCGACGCTGATCCTGGCGAAGACCATCAAGGGCTTCGGCATGGGCGACTCCGGCGAAGCGCAGAACATCAGCCACCAGCAGAAGAAGATGTCGACGGATTCGCTGCGCGCGTTCCGCGACCGCTTCCAGATCCCGGTCGCCGACGACCAGATCGAGAAGATGCCCTACATCAAGTTCGAAGAGGGCTCGAAGGAACTGGAGTACATGCGCAAGCAGCGCACCGATCTCGGTGGCTACCTGCCCGCGCGCGTGAGCAAGGGCGACAGCCTGCAGGTGCCGCCGCTGTCCGCGTTCGACGCACTGCTGAAGGCATCCGGCGAAGGCCGCGAAATCTCCACCACGATGGCCATCGTGCGCATGTTCAACATCCTGTTGAAGGACAAGAACGTCGGCAAGTACGTGGTGCCCATCGTCGTCGACGAATCGCGCACCTTCGGCATGGAAGGCATGTTCCGCCAGTACGGCATCTGGAACCAGGATGGTCAGAAGTATGTCCCGCAGGACCATGACCAGCTGATGTTCTACAAGGAGGTCAAGGACGGCCAGATCATGCAGGACGGCATCAACGAAGCCGGTGCCATGGCCGACTGGATCGCCGCCGCCACCGCGTATTCGGTGCACGGCGTGCCGATGATCCCGTTCTACATCTTCTACTCGATGTTCGGCATGCAGCGCACGATGGACCTGTGCTGGGCTGCCGGTGACTCGCGTGCCCGCGGCTTCCTGGTCGGCGGTACCGCCGGTCGCACCACGCTGAACGGCGAAGGCCTGCAGCACGAGGACGGTCACTCGCACGTGCTGGCGCACACCATCCCGAACTGCATCAGCTACGACCCGGCGTTCTCGTTCGAACTGGCGGTGATCTTCCAGGACGGCCTGCGTCGCATGTACCAGGATCAGGAAGATGTGTACTACTACCTGACCGTCATGAACGAGAACTACGAGCACCCCGAGATGCCGGCCGGAGCAGAAGCCGACATCATCAAGGGTCTCTACAAGCTCAAGGATGGCGGCAAGTCCAAGGGCCCGCGCGTCCAGCTGATGGGTTCCGGCACGATCTTCCGCGAAGTCATCGCCGCGGCCGAACTGCTGAAGAGCGACTGGGGTGTCGAAGCCGACATCTGGGGCGCACCGAGCTTCAACGAACTGGCCCGCGACGGTCAGTCCACCGCGCGCTGGAACATGCTGCACCCGCTGGAAACCCCGCGCGTGTCGCACGTCGAAGCCAAGCTGAAGGACGCGCAGGGTCCGGTGGTGGTCGCAACCGACTACATCCGCCTGTATGCCGAGCAGATCCGCCCCTACGTGCCGCAACGCTACGTGGTGCTGGGCTGCGACGGCTTCGGCCGTTCCGACACCCGCGAGAAGCTGCGTAACCACTTCGAGGTGAACCGTCACTGGGTGGTGGTGGCTGCGCTGTCGGCCCTGGTGGCCGAAGGCAAGGTGGATCGCGAGAAGGTGGCAGCAGCGATGGTCAAGTACGGCATCGATCCGAACAAACCGAACCCGCTGCATGCGTGACAGTGAAAGGTGAAAAGTGAAATGTGGAACGTGTGTTCGGCGCGCGTTCCACGTTTCACCGGCGCGCAGGCGCCATCACGTTTCACGTCTCACTGAGGAAAACAAATGAGCCAACTCATCGAAGTTAAGGTTCCCGACATCGGCGACTTCACGGATGTGCCGGTGATCGAGGTGATGGTCAAGCCGGGCGACAGCGTGAAGGTGGACGACTCGCTGGTGACGCTGGAATCCGACAAGGCCACGATGGACGTGCCGTCTTCGGCCGCCGGCGTGGTGAAGGAAGTGCGCGTCAAGGTCGGCGACCGCATCGGCGAAGGCGCCGTCGTGGTCCTCATCGAAGCCGCGGGCGCGGCGGCTGCCGCAGCACCGGCTGTAGCACCGGCCCCCGCTCCTGCTGCGGCAGCAGCACCCGCACCCGTTGCGGCCGCTGCGCCGGCACCGGCGCCCGCTGCTGCACCGGCTGCCTCCGCCGGCCCGGTCGAAGTGAAGGTGCCGGACATCGGCGACTTCGACACCGTGCCCATCATCGAACTGCATGTGAAGGTCGGCGACACCATCAAGGTGGATGACGCCATCGCCACGCTGGAGTCCGACAAGGCCACCATGGACGTGCCGTCTTCGGCCGCGGGTACCGTGAAGGAAGTGAAGGTCAAGGTCGGCGACAAGGTGGGCGAGGGCGCCGTGCTGATCGTCGTCGAAAGCGCTGGTGGCGTGCCTGCCGCTGCCGCTCCGGCTGCTGCTCCCGCACTGGCTCCTGCTGCTGCAGCGCCGGCCCCAACCGCAGCTCCTGCTCCCGTTGCAGCGCCTGCACCTGCCGCCGCAGCACCGGTGGCCACCGCCGCTGCTGGCAAGGCCCACGCCAGCCCGTCCGTGCGCAAGTTCGCGCGCGAGCTGGGCGTGGATGTGGCGCTGGTGCCGGGTAGCGGTCCGAAGGGCCGCATCCTGCAGGAGGACGTGCAGAACTTCATCAAGGGCGTGATGGCCCAGGTCGCTTCCGGCGGCCTGCAGTCCACGCCGGCTGGCACCACGGCCGGTGGCAGCGTCGGTGGTCTTACCGTGCTGCCCTGGCCGAAGGTCGACTTCAGCAAGTTCGGCGCGGTGGAAACGCAACCGCTGTCGCGCATCAAGAAGATCAGCGGCGCCAACCTGCACCGCAACTGGGTGGTCATTCCGCACGTCACCAACCATGACGACGCGGACATCACCGATCTGGAAAACTTCCGTGTGCAGATGAACAAGGAGCTGGAGAAGAGCGGCGCCAAGCTCACCATGCTCGCGTTCATGATCAAGGCCGCGGTCGCCTCGCTGAAGAAGTTCCCCAGCTTCAATGCCTCGCTGGACGGCGACAACCTGGTGCTGAAGAAGTACTACAACATCGGTTTCGCGGCGGACACCCCGAATGGCCTGGTGGTGCCGGTGATCAAGAACGCCGACCAGAAGGGCGTCATCGAGATCGCCAAGGAAATGGGCGACCTCGCCAAGCTGGCCCGCGAAGGCAAGCTGAAGCCGGACCAGATGCAGGGCGGCTGCTTCTCCATCAGCTCGCTGGGCGGTATCGGCGGCACGTACTTCACGCCGATCATCAACGCGCCGGAAGTGGCGATCATGGGGGTCTGCAAGTCCGCCACCAAGCCGGTGTGGGACGGCAAGGCCTTCCAGCCGCGCCTGATCCTGCCGCTGTCGCTGTCCTGGGACCACCGCGTGATCGACGGTGCGGAAGCCGCGCGCTTCAACACCTACTTCGCCGGCGTGCTGCAGGACTTCCGTCGCGTACTGCTCTGACAGCTGAAATGTGAAACGTGAAAGGTGAAACGGGGATGTGTGTGCGTTTCACCTTTCACCGGCGCCCTTGGCGCCATCACGTTTCACGGCCAACGCCATGACCACGCTCGCCATCGTCCGCAAGAACGGCCAGGTCGCCATCGCAGCCGATGGGCTGACCACCTTCGGCGATACGCGACTGTCGGGCGAGTACAAGCGCGATCCGGACAAGCTGTTGTACGTGGCGGATTCGTGGATCGGCGTGTGCGGCAGTTCGGCGCACCACCTGGTGCTGGAGAGCGCCTTCGCGCAGCTGGAAGAAGTGAGCTTCGACAGCCGCGAGGAGATCTACGATACCTTCCGCCGCCTGCATCCGGTGCTCAAGGAGCACGCCTTCCTCAACCCCAAGGAAGAGGATGACGACCCCTACGAGTCCTCGCAGGTCACCTGCGTGATCGCCAATGCCACCGGCATCTACGCGGTGTACTCGTATCGCGAGGTGTTCGATTTCGATCGCTTCTGGGCGGCAGGGTCGGGGCGCAGCTTCGCGTTGGGGGCCATGTACGCGGCCTACAACTCGCAGTTGTCGGCGGAGGACATTGCAAGGCTCGGTGTGCGCGCAGGCGTGGAATTCGATACCGCCAGCGGCGGCAAGATCGTTTCGTATTTGATGCAACTCAGTGACGTGACTCGCTCACGAGAGGAAGAACAATGAGCCAACTGGTTGAAGTGAAGGTTCCCGACATCGGCGACTTCAAGGACGTGCCGGTCATCGAAGTGATGGTCAAGCCGGGCGACAGCGTGAAGGTGGACGATTCGCTGGTGACGCTGGAATCCGACAAGGCCACGATGGACGTGCCGTCCTCGGCCGCTGGCGTGGTGAAGGAAGTGCGCGTCAAGGTCGGTGAGCGCATCGGCGAAGGCGCCGTGGTGGTCGTGCTGGAAGCCTCGGGCGCCGCGGCTGCGCCTGCTCCGGCGGCCGCACCGGCACCGGCCGAAGCGCCTGCTGCACCGGCTCCCGCCCCCGCAGCGGCACCTGCCGCGGCACCGGTTGCCGGCAGCTACACCGGCAAAGTGGATGTCGAGACCGACATGGTGGTGCTGGGCGCTGGCCCCGGCGGTTACTCCGCAGCTTTCCGCGCCGCCGATCTCGGCATGAAGACCGTGCTGATCGAGCGTTACGCCACCCTCGGTGGCGTGTGTCTGAACGTGGGCTGCATTCCGTCCAAGGCGCTGCTGCACGTGGCGGCGGTGATGGACGAAGCGTCGCACTTCTCCGACGTGGGCGTGGCCTTCGCGTCGCCGAAGGTCGATCTCGAGCAGCTGCGCAAGCACAAGGAAAAGGTCATCGGAAAGCTGACCAATGGCCTCAATGGCATGGCCAAGTCGCGCAAGGTGGACGTGGTGCGTGGCTACGGCAGCTTCCTGGATGCCAACCACATCGAAGTGGAAGTCACCAGCGGCACCGGCCAGGACCGCACCGGCGAGAAGAAGGTCGTGAAGTTCCAGAAGTGCATCATCGCTGCCGGCTCGCAGGCGGTGAAGCTGCCCTTCTTCCCGGAAGATCCGCGCATCGTCGATTCGACCGGCGCGCTGGAGCTGCGCCAGATCCCGAAGCGCATGCTGGTCGTCGGCGGCGGCATCATCGGCCTGGAAATGGCGACGGTGTATTCGTCGCTGGGCGCACGCATCGACGTCGTGGAAATGATGGACGGCCTGATGGCGGGCGCTGACAAGGATCTGGTGAAGGTGTGGGAGAAGCAGAACACCCATCGCTTCGACAAGATCATGCTGAAGACCAAGACCGTCGGCGCCACCGTGCGCGAGGACGGCATCCTGGTGAAATTCGAAGGCGAGGGCGCACCGGCCGACGAGCAGAAGTACGACCTCGTGCTGGTGGCCGTGGGCCGCAGCCCGAACGGCAAGAAGGTCGGCGCCGAAAAGGCTGGCGTCATCGTCAGCGACCGAGGCTTCATTCCGGTCGACAGCCAGCAGCGCACCAACGTGCCGCACATCTTCGCGATCGGTGACATCGTCGGTCAGCCGATGCTGGCCCACAAGGGCGAGCACGAAGGCCACGTTGCCGCCGAGGCAGCGCACGGCGAGAAGGCGCACTTCGATGCCAAGCTGATTCCGTCGGTGGCCTACACCGAGCCGGAAGTGGCGTGGGCGGGCCTGACCGAAGCGGAAGCCAAGGCCAAGGGCATCAAGTTCGGCGTCGGCAAGTTCCCGTGGGCGGCTTCGGGCCGCGCGATCGCCAACGGCTGCGACTACGGTTTCACCAAGCTGATCTTCGACGAGGAGACCCACCGCATCATCGGTGGTGCCATCGTCGGCCCGAACGCGGGCGACATGATCGGCGAGGTGGCGCTGGCCATCGAGATGGGCTGCGACGCGGTGGACATCGGCAAGACCATCCACCCGCACCCGACGCTGGGCGAGTCGCTGGGCAAGGCTGCCGAAGTGTACGAAGGCACCTGTACCGACCTGCCGCCGGTGCGCAAGAAGTAAGCAAACGACCATCCCGGGCGCGGCGGATTTTGCGGCCTCAGGAAAGTGATATGCTGCACCGCATCAGGGCTCGGCCCGTGTGGTGATCCTCGGGGCCCGTGGGCGCAAGCCTGCCGGGCCCCGATTTGTTTTCGATGTGTTTGACCCGTGCTTGACCTCTACCCCTCAGGAGTTTTGCGATGGAAAACATTGTGATTGTGGCTGCCGTCCGTACGCCGGTCGGCAAATTCGGCGGCACCCTGGCGAAGGTACCGGCAGCCGAACTCGGCGCGACCGTCATCCGTGGCCTGCTGGCGAAGACAGGGGTGAGCGGGGACCAGATCAGCGACGTGATCCTGGGCCAGGTGCTGACCGCGGGCGTCGGTCAGAACCCGGCGCGCCAGGCGGTGATCCGCGCCGGTCTGCCGGAAGGTGTGCCCGGCATGACCATCAACATGGTGTGCGGCTCCGGTCTGCGCGCGGTGATGCTGGCGGCTCAGGCCGTTCGCAGCGGTGACGCCGAGATCGTCATCGCTGGCGGACAGGAGAACATGTCGGCCAGCCCGCATGTGCTGAACGGTTCGCGCGATGGTTTCCGCATGGGCGATGCGAAGCTGATCGACACCATGATCACCGACGGCCTGTGGGATGTGTACAACCAGTACCACATGGGCGTGACGGCCGAGAACCTGGCCAAGAAATACGGCATCAGCCGTGAAGACCAGGATGCCTTCTCGGCCGCGTCGCAGCAGAAGGCCGAAGCTGCGCAGAAGGCCGGCAAGTTCAAGGACGAGATCGTGCCGGTGGTGATCCCGAACAAGAAGGGCGACATCGTCTTCGATACCGACGAGTACCCGAAGCACGGCACCACGGCCGAATCGCTGGGGGCGCTGAAGCCGGCCTTCGACAAGGCCGGGACGGTGACCGCCGGTAATGCTTCCGGCATCAACGACGGCGCCGCCGCGGTGATGGTGACCACCGAGTCGAAGGCCAAGGCACTGGGCCTGCCGATCCTGGCGACCATCGCGTCCTACGCCACGGCGGGGGTCGACCCGGCCATCATGGGCATCGGCCCGGCACCGGCTTCCCGTCGCGCGCTGCAGAAGGCCGGCTGGACCATCGACACCCCGGATCTCATGGAGATCAACGAAGCCTTCGCCGCCCAGGCCATCGCGGTGAACAAGGAGATGGAGTGGGACACGTCGAAGATCAACGTGAACGGTGGCGCGATTGCCATCGGCCACCCCATCGGCGCATCGGGCTGCCGCGTGCTGGTCAGCCTGCTGCACGAGATGCAGAAGCGCGACGCGAAGAAGGGCTTCGCCTCGTTGTGCATCGGTGGCGGCATGGGCGTGGCGCTGGCAGTCGAACGCTGAGCGCTTGCCCGCACGAAGAAAAAGCCGACCCGCGGGTCGGCTTTTTCTTCGTCTGCAGGCCCGTTTGACGAGCCGCAGCAGGAAGATGAGCAGGATCGCGCCGACCGTTGCGACGATGATGCTGCCGAGCAGGCCACCGGCTCCGATACCCAGCGCACCGAAGACGAAGCCGCCGATCAGCGCACCGACGATGCCCACGACAATGTCGCCGACAACGCCGAAGCCGCCGCCTTTCATGATCACGCCGGCCAGCCAGCCCGCGATGAGACCGACGATGATGAACCAGAGGAAGTCCATTGCGCGCTCCTCAGGCCTTGCCGAACACGCTGCCGAACGCGGACAACCCCTGGGAGAGCAGGTCGCTGGCCTCGTTGGGGTTGCCGTGCGGGGTCAGGCCGTCGACGAACTGCGGCAGGACCTGGGCCAGACCGGCGCTGAGCTGTTCCGGGTTGATGCCGAAGCGCGCGGCCAGTTCGCCGAGCTGGCCGCTGCCCAGCGCCTCGGTCAGCTGGCTGGCGTCGATGGGCAGGTTGCGTCCGGTGCCGACCCAGGAGGCGGCCTGCTCACCGAGGCCGGCCGCCTGGAACTGCTGCAGCAAGCCGCCCAGTCCGCCCTGGCCCTGCAGCAGGCTGGCCGCGATCTGGAGGAGGGGCGAGTCACCCGCGGCGGACGCGGTGTTGCCGTTCAGGGAGCCAAGCACCTGGCCGGCGAGTTGATCGAGCAGTCCCATGTTGTTCATCTCCTTGCGGTTATCGAGGGGCACGGATGCGTCGCCCGGGGCCATGCCCGGGCGTGCGGCGGCAGTACAATCCTGGGCAGGATTTCTTGCAACGGATACGGGATGTTTGCGACATGACCCAGGACGAGTTGAAACAGGCAGTGGCCGAGGCCGCGCTGGCCCATGTGCCGGAAGGCGAGATCATCGGGGTGGGTACGGGCTCCACCGCCAACTTCTTCATAGATGGTCTTGGCCGCATGCGCGACCGTATCAAAGGGGCAGTGGCCAGTTCCGAAGGCAGCGCCACGCGCCTCGCGGCCCTTGGCATCCCGCTGTTCGACCTCAACGAGATCGAATCGCTGTCGGTGTATGTGGACGGTGCGGACGAGATCGATGCGCAGCTGTGCATGATCAAGGGTGGCGGAGCGGCGCTGACGCGCGAGAAGATCGTTGCGGCGGTGGCGCAGCGGTTCGTGTGCATCTGCGATGCCAGCAAGAAGGTGCCGGTCCTGGGGCGCTTCCCGCTGCCGGTCGAGGTCATCCCGATGGCGCGGATGCAGGTGGCGCGCGCGCTGGTTGCGCTGGGCGGCCGCCCGGTCTGGCGCGAAGGCGTGGTCACCGACAACGGCAATGTGATCCTCGACGTGCATGGCCTGTCCATCACCGATCCGGTCGGACTGGAGCTGCAGATCAACCAGATCGTCGGTGTGGTGACCAATGGCCTGTTCGCCGCGCGTCCGGCTGACGTTCTGCTGCTGGGCACGGCAAACGGAGTGCAGACCCTGAAACGTGACTGAAATATTTCAGTCATGCAGGGCATGCATACTTGCGGCCCAATCCCGTTCTCCCGTCCCTCGGAGCTGATTTCATGAACGACCACACCCATCACCAGTACGACCTTGAACTCGACGGCATCCGCACCCGCGTGTTGCAGATGGGCGGCTATGTCGAGCTGCAGGTGGTCAAGGCCCTGGAAGGTTTGCTCAAGGGCGAGATGGACGTCATCGACCGCGTGATCGAGAACGATCACCGTGTGAACGAACTGGAGCGCGAGCTCGACGAAGCCTGCGCGCAGATCATCGCCAAGCGCCAGCCCGCGGCCAACGACCTGCGCACCATCATGAGCGTGTCGAAGGCCGTGACCGACCTGGAGCGCATCGGCGACGAAGCCAAGAAGATCGCCAAGATGGCCAAGGTGCTGCACAGCGGCGACGCCGGCAGCGGCATTCCCCGCGTGCAGCTGCGCCACCTCGGCAACCTCGCCATCGAACTGCTGCGCAAGTCGCTCGACGCGATGGCCCGTCTGGACGTGGATGCGGCGCTGGAAGCGCACAGCGAAGACAAGCAGCTGGACACCGAATTCAAGTCGGTGATGCGCCAGCTCATCACCTTCATGATGGAAGATCCGCGCACGATCTCGCGTGGCATCGACGTGCTGTTCGCCGCCAAGGCTTTCGAGCGCATCGGCGACCACTCGAAGAACCTGGCCGAGTACGTGGTGTTCCTCGTGGAAGGCCGCGACGTGCGCCACGTGAAGGACGCTCAGCGCAAGGTCTGAGCGTTACCCAGGACGCCGGCGGGCATTCGCCCGCTCAGGCGTCCTGACGACTGGCGAGTGGGCTGGTGTCGGCGCGGGCCAGTTCTTCCCGCAGGTTGTGCAGCAGGTTCTCGATCTCCGCAATCAGCTTCTCGCAGGCCGGCGTCAGCGGTGTGGTGCTGGCCCGCTTGCAGGCATTCTCCAGCGTCGTCGCGGCAGCCATTGCCGTGCGGGCGCCAAAGTTTCCCACCGCACCACGGGCCGTATGCGCGGCGTGCGCCAGCTCCTCGCGATCACCGGCCGCCAGCGCGCGACGCAGCCGCGCGATCAGCGTCTCGCCGTCACGCAGGAAGATGCGGGCAATCTCGTGCAGCAGGTCGAGGTCCCCGCCGATCTGCTCAAGCACCTCTTCGCGATTGAAGCTGGCCGTGGTCGGCAAGGGCGGTGGTGCGGTCAACGGGGCGCGGCCTTCGGTGAGGCGGCCCAGTTCCCGCGCCAGCGCCGCCAGTGAAATCGGCTTCGTGACGTAGCCGTCCATGCCGGCGGCCATGCAGCGTTCGCGATCGCCACTCATCGCGTGGGCGGTCATCGCGATGATGGGCATGCGCACCCGCTGCATGTTCTGTTCGAGCTGGCGGATCGCCTGGGTGGCCTCGAAGCCCCCCATGATCGGCATCTGGACATCCATCAGCACGGCATCGAAATGTTCGTTGCTGCGCAGCGTGTCGAATGCCAGCTGGCCGTTGTCGACGACCAGGGTGGTGTGCCCGAGCTTTTCCAGCATCCGCAAGGCCAGCGTCTGGTTGACCGGGTTGTCTTCGGCCAGCAGCAGGCGCAGCGGGCGCGTCGGCGCGGCGCTGGCAGCATCCGGCAGCAGGTTTGCGGCGGGTGCGTCGCCGTCGGCGACCTGGAGCGCGATCAGGAAGCTGAAGGTACTGCCGACACCGGGCGTGCTGACCACGATGAGACGTCCGCCCATGGCGTCGACCAGGCGGCTGCAGATGGCGAGCCCCAGCCCGGTGCCGCCGAAGCGGCGCGTCGTGGAGGTGTCCGCCTGCGAGAAGGCCTCGAAGATGAGCGCCTGCTTGTCTGCCGGAATGCCGATGCCGGTGTCCTCGACGGCCACGCGCAGCGAGATCGTGCCGGCGTCGTCGGTCGCGTTGTGCAAACGGTCCACCGATACGCTGACGCCGCCTGCCTCGGTGAACTTCAGCGCGTTGGAGAGCAGGTTGAGCAATACCTGGCGCAGCCGGTGCGGGTCGCCGATGAGGCGTGCCGGCAGATCGGCGTCGATGCGGGACTCCAGCTCCAGGTTCTTGTCCTGCGCACTGCGCGTCAGCATGCGCAGGGTGCCGTTCACGCAGTCCCGCAGGGAGAAGGGCACCTGCTCCAGCTCCATGCGACCAGCCTCGATCTTCGAGAAGTCGAGGATGTCGTTGATGATGGTCAGCAGCGAATCGGCCGAGTCGCGCACCAGCTGCAGGTATTCGCGCTGCTGGTCGTCGAGCCGGGTGTCGAGCGTCAGCTCCGTCATGCCGATGATGGCGTTCATCGGGGTGCGGATTTCGTGGCTCATGTTGGCCAGGAAGTCACCCTTGGCGCGGCTGGCTGCCTCGGCTGCTTCCTTGGCGCGAAGGATGGCGCGTTCGGCGGTCTTGCGTTCGGAGATGTCGGTCATGGTGCCGACAATGCCGGCGACGCTGCCGTCCGCGTGGTAGTACAGGGTCTTCTGGTACAGCGTGTCGATCATGTCGCCGCGACGGTTGCGGATCACCGTCTCGAAACTCTGCGCGCCGCCTTCGCGCAGCAGGACGATGTCGCGCTCGTGGTGCCAGGCGGCCATTTCCCGGTCGTCATACAGGTCGAAGACCGTCCGGTTGATCCACTCGTTGCGGTCGATGCCGAAGAAGGCTTCGCAGGCGCGGTTGAAGGCCAGGTAGCGGCCGCTGCGGTCCTTCATGTAGATGCTGTTCGGAATGCTGTCGATCAGGCTCTGCATGAACTGCAGCTGGTCCTGCATCGCGCGTTCCGACAGTTTCCGCGCGGTAATGTCGGTAACCGTGCCGGTGTAGGCCAGGAAGCGTCCGGTTTCGTCGCGGCGCGCGCGGCAGAACACTTCCAGCCAGCGGATGCCGCCGGACTTGGTGAGGTAGCGGAATTCCTGGTGGAGCGTGTCGGTCTCGCCGCGGAACAGCGGCTTGAAGGCTGCGGTGATGCGTGGTCGTTCGTCTGCTGGCGCGAAGTCGATGACCGAACGCCCCAGGCCTTCATCGATCTCGTACTGGGTGATGGTCTTCCAGGCCGGGTTGAGATAGGTCCATCGCGACAGCGCGTCGGTTTCGAAGACCAGCTCGGACAGCGATTCCACCGTGTTGCGGAAGCGCGTCTCGCTGACCACCAGGGCCTGCTCGGCGTGCTTGCGCTCGGAAATGTCGCGCAGGAAGGCGGAGTAGAGCGGTTCGCTCTCCGATGGAATGCGCACCACCGCGAGTTCGGCAGGAAACACCTCGCCGCCCTTGCGCTGCATGCTGACCTCGAAGCGCTGGCCGAACATCCCCGCGGCCTGGCCATGAAGGTAGTGCTGCAGGCCTTTCAGTCCGCTGCGCTGGAGGCCGGGCGGGACGATGAAGGCATCTGCCGGCTGCAACAGGACTTCCTCGCGGGTGTAGCCGAAGATGCGCTCCGCCGCCTCGTTGAACTCCTGGATGCGGCCATCGCCGTCCATCGAGATGATGGCGTCCAGCGAGGACTCGACGATGGCGCGCTTGCGTGACTCGCTCTGGGCAAGCGCAGACTGCTGCTCGTGCAGCCGCGTCGACGTCCAGTTGAGCGCCCGCACCAGGGCGTCGATGTCTTCGACACCGGCGTCGGCGTCCAGGGTGCGTCCGTACTCGCGGTCCAGCCGCTCGGCGAAACCGGTGGCGGCGCGCAGGCGCAGCAGGGGCCGGCGCAGGAACAGCAGGACGAGGATGGACGCGCACAGGGCGGCGGATATGCCGACCACTACGCTGTCTATCATCATGCCCTTGCGCAGGCTGGCCGCCTGGCGGGTGCTGTAATACAGGTGGATCCAGCCGACGTGGTAGCCCGGCACGATGGGTTGCCACACCTCCAGCAGCGTCTCCTTGTGGCTGATGTCCGGATTGTCGGTGAGGCGCACCTCGGTCTGCAGCTTGCCCGGTGGCATCACGGGCCGCGGCGCTTCGTCGGGCCGCAGTACGCCATCATCATGGCGGGACAGGGACGCGAAGGGTTTGCCGGCGGTGCTGATGGCTTCGATGCGCAGCACGTCCGAGAAATCGCGCGCCTGGAGCAGGATCTGTTCGATCTGCGCGGCGTTCTGGCGCTTGACCTCGTTGGCTGCAGCCGCGGCGAGTCCGGACGACAGCGCCACCGCCTGGGCTTCGAGTTGCCTGCTGAGGTGCTCGCCCTGGGTGTGGGCGGTGTAGAAGGCGTAGAGCCCGATCGACACGGAGAACAGCAGCGCGAACAGCACTGCCAGTTGCCACAGCAGACCGCGAGGCAGCCAGCGCCTGAACTGGTCTCCGACCGCAAGCATGGAAACGGGCGCCTAGTCCTGGTAGTGCTGGCGGACGCCCAGCACTTCGCTCCACTGGGAGAGCAGGGCGTCGATGCAGGCCGGGTCGAAATGCGAGCCGGAATTGTCGATGAGGTAGTTGCGCGCCCGCTCGATGTCCCAGGCCGGTTTGTAGGGGCGGGCGGAGGTCAGGGCATCGAACACGTCCGCCACGGCAACGATGCGTCCCACCAGGGGGATGTCGTTGCCATGCAATCCGTGAGGGTAGCCGGAGCCGTCGAATTTTTCGTGATGCGACAGCGCGATCTGGGCGGCCATCTGCAGCATCGGCGAGGCCGAATCCTTGAGAATTTCGTAGCCGATCAGCGGGTGGAGTCGCATGATCTTGAGTTCGTCCTCGGTGAGGCGGCCCGGCTTCAGCAGGATGTGGTCTGGCGTGCCCAGTTTTCCTACATCGTGCATCGGTGCGGCGGTCAACAGGGAGTCGAGGTCGTCTTCATCGAGGCCGAGGTGGCGCGCGATCAGCAGCGAGTACTGCGCCATCCGGTTGATGTGGGCACCGGTTTCCGGGTCGCGGAACTCCGCGGCGCGCGCCAGCCGGACGACGGTTTCGCGTTCCCGCCGCTGGATTTCCTCGGTGGCCTTGCGGACTTCCCGGGCCAGGACGTCTGCCCGTGCGCCCATTGCCGTCATGTGCGCGCGCAGCCGCATCATGTTGCGGACGCGAGGCAGGAACTCGTTGCGGTCGATCGGTTTGGTGAGGAAATCGGTGGCGCCGGCGTCCAGCGCGCCATAGCGCACCTCCCGCTCGGCTGCCGCGGTCACCATCAGGATCGGCAGTTCCCTGAGGTGCTCGGTCTGGCGGCAATGGCGGATGAAATCGATGCCGTCCATGCCCGGCATCATGTAGTCGACGATGATCAGGTCCGGACGGTTGGCCTGACACCACGCCAGGCCGGCCTCCGGTTCCGAAAATACCTGGCAGTCGATGGGCTGCTCGGCGGTCGCCAGCCGGACCACCAGGCTTTGCATGACCACCAGGTTGACCGGCGTGTCCTCGACGATGGCGATTTGCATGAAGTCCCCTGACGCGGGCCGCTGCGCAGCGTATTCCCGGATTCTGTCAGGCATATCGGCCGGGTGCCAACGCGCCTTGAGCAGGTCTGTGTTGTTTACATTGCAGTGCAAATTTATCTTTCCTAACAGAACCGCTACGCTCAGGGTGAACCCCTAGTGGCAGGGCTAAGTGCTTGATTTTGTGCGTTGCACAAGATTCGGTGCTGACGGAATGCTGCGCCGGGGTCGGGGACATGACAAGCGGGGAAATTTCACAAACCGCGGGTAACTAAGGCTAGGGTTTTTGATTATTGACAGGTAACAATCCGCGGCCTGCGCTTAATCTGAAACGAATGCTCAGGGACGTGATGTAACTGGGGTGCAGTTGTGGCAAGCTTGCGGCCCGCCATGTAACAAGTTGCTTGTATGACGACATAAGCGACTTGTATGATGACAAAGTCGGGTGGCGGCGGTTAGTCCGTTGGATTCCCGCACATTTCTTGAAACTAGGAGGACACAATGAGGAACAAGACCTCTCTGAAGTTCGCTCTGGCGGTAGCGTCTGCCGGCGTGGTGGCAATGCCCGCCATGGCCCAGACCTACTCCGAAGCGCCCGAGCTGGCTGCTCTGGTGAAAGAGAAAAAGCTGCCGCCCGTTGCGCAGCGCCTGCCTGAAAAGCCCCAAGTCATTACCCCGCTGGAGCGTAGCGGCAAGTATGGCGGCACGCTGCGCAATGCGCTGCGTGGTAACGGTGACCAGAATGCAATCCTGCGCGTTGTCGGCAACCAAGGCCTGGTGCGCTGGTCCATGGACTTCAACAAGGTTGAGCCCAACGTCGCTGAAAGCTGGACCCTGTCCCCGGACGGTAGCGAGTACACCTTCAAGCTGCGCAAGGGCATGAAGTGGTCGGATGGCACCCCGTTCACCGCTGATGACGTCGTGTTCAGCATGAACGATGTGGTCGGCAACAAGGAATTCCTGTCCAGCCCGCCGCCCGCCTACGTGATCAACAACAAGTATGTTGCGGTCACCAAGGTCGACAACGAAACCGTCAAGTTCAAGTTCGATGGCCCCTATGTCGGCTTCATCGAGCAACTGGCCACCCCGGTGCTGCAGCACCCGACCCTGTGGTCCAAGAACTACTGCCAGAAGTTCCACCCGAAGTACAACCAGAACGTCGCCAAGGACGTGGCAGATGCCAAGCTGAAGGGCTGGTCCGATCTGTTCCGTCGCGAGTGTGCCGACATCGAGCCGCCGGCTGGCGCCACTCGTTTCAGCATGCCGAACCGTCCGACGCTGGATCCGTGGATCGTTGCCGAGCCGTACAGTGGTTCCTCCACCCGCGTGGTCCTGAAGCGCAACCCGTACTTCTGGCAGGTCGACAAGGAAGGCAAGCAACTGCCTTACATCGACACCGTCCAGCTGTCGGTGATCTCCGAAGTCGAAACCATCGTGCTGAACTCGATCAACGGTTCGCTCGACTGGCAACTGCGTCACATCTCGAACATCCAGAACCGTCCGGTGCTGGCCGAGAATGCTGCGAAGGGTGGCTATCGCCTGGTGAGTCTGCCGAACATCAACGCCAGCTCGCTGGCCATGTATGTGAACCAGACTTCGCCGAACGCCAAGCTGCGTGAGCAGATCCGCAAGAAAGACTTCCGGATCGCCCTGTCGCTGGCGACCGACCGCAAGGAAATCAACGACATCGTCTTCCTGGGCCAAGGCGCTCCGTGGCAAGTCGGTCCGCTGAAGCAATCCAAGTGGTACAACGAGAAGCTCGGCACCCAGTACATCCAGTACGACCTGAAGAAGGCGAACGAGATGCTGGACGCCTTGGGCCTGAACAAGAAGGATAACGACGGCTTCCGTCTGTATCCGACTGGCGGCCGTGTCTCGATCAACGTCATCGCTTCGATCGCCAACTCGCACCACATCGAAGGTCTGGAACTGATCCGTCGTCAATGGGCCAAGGCCGGTATCGACATGGTGATCCAGAGCTCCGAGCGCACGCTGTTCTACGATCGTGCTGCGCGTAACGAGTACGACATCTCGGTCGACAACGCTCCTGGCGGCATGGACGCTCCGTTCAACCCGCGTGCTTACCTGTCGCAACACCCGCAAGAGTCTCGTCAGAGCCTGCTGTGGCAGCGCTGGTGGGCGACCGACGGCAAGCAAGGCGAAGAGCCGAGCGCCAGCATGAAGAAGCGCTTCGATCTGTTCGAGAAGTGGCAGAAGGCCAGCAGCCAGGCTCAGGCTGACACGACCTTCAAGGAAATTCTGGCTGAAGCCGCCGAAGCCTTCGAAGTGATCGGTACCGTGCGCCCCGCGTACGAGACCGGCGTGGTGAACAACAAGCTGATCAACGTCTACGACAAGATGCCGTCCGGCTGGACCTACCCGACTCCGGGCCCGGCCCTGCTGCAGCAATGGTCGTACCGCTAAGCTGATCCAACATTAGAAGAAGAGTCTCTCTGGAGTGCCTCAGGGCACTCCCGGGAGAACCTTGCTCCCCAGGTTTTCTTACGACGAGAGCTGTCCCGTGCTTAACTACATCTTCAAGCGCTTACTTTCGGCGATACCGTTCATGTTCCTGGTATCGCTCACCGTGTTCGTGCTCATCCAGTTGCCGCCGGGCGACTTCGTGACCAGTTGGGCGGCCCAGGCTGCTGCAGCCGGTGAGGAAGTGACCCCCGCGATGATGGAAGAGATGCGACGTCGCTTCGGTCTCGACCAACCGCTGATCGTCCAGTACTTCGCCTGGATCGGTGGCGTGGTGCAGGGCAACTTCGGCTACTCCTTCGAGTGGAATGCGCCGGTGGCCACCCTGTTGGGCGAACGCATGGGTCTCACCCTCGTCGTCACTGTTTCGACCCTTATCCTGTCCTGGTGTATCGCGCTGCCGGTCGGTATCTATTCCGCCGTGCGCCGCTACTCCCTGCTGGACTACTCCTTCACCTTCATCGCTTTCGTGAGCCTCGCCGTGCCGGGCTTCCTGATCGCGCTGATCCTGATGTACATGAGCGTCAAGCTCTTCAATGCCGACGTGACCGGCCTGTTCTCGCCCGAGTACGCGAACGCGCCGTGGTCCTGGGGTCGTGTCAAGGACCTGATGGCCCACATGTGGATCCCGGTGATCATCCTGGGTACCGAAGCCTCGGCCTCGCTGATCCGCATCATGCGTGCCAACCTGATCGACCAGTTGCACATGCCGTACGTGGTGACCGCACGTGCCAAGGGCCTGACCGAAACCAAGCTGCTGCTGAAGTACCCGGTGCGCATCGCGCTGAACCCCTTCGTCAGTACGCTGGGCTGGACCGTGCCGCGTCTGGTGTCGGGTGCCGTGATCGTGTCGATCGTGCTGAACATGCCGATCGCCGGTCCGATGCTGATGCAATCCCTGTTGTCGCAGGACATCTACCTCTCGGGTGCGTTCCTGTTGCTGCTGTGCCTGATGACCGTCATCGGCACGCTGCTCTCCGACATCCTTCTTGTGGTTCTTGATCCGCGTATCCGGGTGCAATAACAATGAGTCAAACTCCTACGACGACCGCTGCTCCGGTCAATATGGCCAACCTGCGCGGCGGAATCGAGTACGCCTCGCAATGGACCCTGATGTGGCACCGCTTCCGCAAGCACAAGCTGGCGGTGGCGGGCATGGTGGTGGTGGCGCTGTTCTACCTGATCGCGCTGTTTGCCGAGTTCTTCGCACCGTTCGACCCGGAAGAAGCCAACTCGCGCCTGACCTACCATCCGCCGCAATCCATCCACTTCTTCGACAAGGATGGCTTCCGCTTCCACGTCACCGGCTATCGCCTGGAACGTGATCCGCATACGCTGAAGCCGATCTTCGTCGAAGACGACGGTCGCAAGACGGACCTGGCCCTCTTCGCACGTGGTCACAAGTACAAATTGCTGGGCCTGATCGAGACCGACGTGCACCTGCTCGGCCCCAAGGATCCCAACGAGCGCTTCTTCATCTTCGGTGCTGACCGCATGGGTCGTGACGTGTTGTCGCGCACCATCTACGGTGGTCGCTTCACGATGTCGCTGGGTCTGGTCGGCGTGTGCATCAGCGTGTTGCTGGGTATCACCCTCGGCGGTCTGTCCGGCTACTACGGCGGCAAGATCGACTGGGTCGTGATGCGGGTGGTGGAATACATCATTTCGCTGCCGACGATCCCCATCTGGCTGGCCCTGGCTGCCGCGCTGCCGAAGAACTGGCCGCCACACCTGCAGTACCTCGGTATCACGGTGGTGATCTCGCTGATCGGCTGGACCGAACTGGCCCGCGTGGTGCGCGGTCGCTTCCTGGCCATGCGTGGTGAAGTGTTCGTGATCGCCGCCAAGCTGGATGGCTGCAGCGAACGCCGCGTGATCTTCCGTCACATGCTGCCCTCGCTGGCCAGCCACATTATCGCTGCGGTGACGCTCGCGGTGCCCTTCATGATCCTGTCCGAGACCTCGCTGTCCTTCCTCGGCCTGGGTCTGCAACCGCCGTCCATCAGCTGGGGCGTGCTGCTGAAGGAAGCGCAGAACATCCGTTCGATCGCTTCGGCTCCGTGGCTCTTCATTCCCGGCGCTTGCGTGGTGCTTGCGGTGCTGTCCCTGAACTTCATGGGTGACGGCCTGCGCGACGCCGCCGACCCCTACTCGCATTGATGTGGTGCTGACATGGCAGATAACGTGAATACCAACCCCCGGGGTGCCCATGACGTCATTCTTGACGTCCGCAACCTGAAGACGCACTTCGGCGATGACGACAAGGCGGTCCGCGCGGTCGACGACATCAGCTTCAAGCTGCAACGTGGCAAGACGCTCTGTATCGTGGGCGAATCCGGTTCCGGCAAGTCCGTGACCGCTCGCTCGATCCTCCAGATCGTGGACTACCCCGGCAAGATCTACGGTGGTGAGATCCTCTACTGGGGCGATGAGCAAATGAAGAGCGGCAAGGCACTGGACCTCGCCCAGTTGCACCCGCGCAGCAAGCAGATCCGCAACATCCGCGGCCACGAGATCGCGATGATCTTCCAGGAGCCGATGACCTCGCTGTCGCCGATCCACACGATCGGCAGCCAGATCTCCGAAGCCATCCTGCTGCACCAGAACGTGGACAAGGAAGAAGCGCGCGCACGCTCCATCGAGCTGCTGCGCCGCGTGGAAATCCCCAACCCGGCGGTGGCCATCGACAAGTACACGTTCGAGTACTCGGGCGGTATGCGTCAGCGCGCCATGATCGCCATGGCGCTGGCCTGCAACCCGAAGATCCTGATCGCCGACGAGCCGACCACCGCGCTGGATGTGACCACCCAGGCTGAAATCCTGGCGCTGATCAAGGAACTACAGCTGGCCTACGGCATGTCCGTGCTGTTCATCACCCACGACATGGGCGTGGTGGCCGAGATCGCCGACGAAATCGGCGTGATGAAGAACGGCAAGATGCTGGAGTTCGGACCGTCCGAGCAGATCTTCTACACGGCGCAGCATGACTACACCAAGGAGCTGATCGACTCGGTGCGCAAGCTGGAGACTTCCGCGCGCAAGATGCGCAAGTCCACCATCACCGACAAGAAACTGCTGGAAGTGCGCAACGTCTCCAAGATCTACCCGTCGCGCAAGAGCTTCCTGGGCAAGGCCAGCGATCCGTTCAAGGCGCTGGACAACGTCTCGCTCGATCTGTACGAGGGCGAGAACCTGGGGATCGTGGGTGAGTCGGGCTCCGGCAAGACCACGATGGGCAACTGCCTGATCCGCGTGCTGGAACCGACCTCGGGCGAAATCCTGTTCAAGAAGAGCAACGGCAACATCTCTGACCTGGCCAAGGCCGGCAAGAGCGAGTTGCGCCAGGTTCACCGCGAGATCCGCATGGTGTTCCAGGATCCGTTCGCTTCGCTGAACCCGCGCATGACCATCGGTCAGATCGTCGGCGAGCCGTTGCTGGTCAGCGGCCTGGCGTCCGGCAAGGAGCTGCGCGACCGCGTCGGCAAGCTGCTGGAAACCGTGGGCATCCCGTCCGCCGCCATGGAGCGCTACCCGCATGCGTTCTCGGGCGGTCAGCGTCAGCGTATCGGTATCGCCCGTTCGCTGGCCCTGAACCCGCGCCTGATCATCGCTGACGAAGCGACTTCGGCGCTGGACGTGACGCTGCGTTCGCAGGTGCTCGACCTGATGCTGGACCTGCAGGAGAAGCTTGGCCTGTCGTACATCCTCATCAGCCACGACATCGGCGTGATCCGTTACTTCTGCGACCGCGTGGCCGTGATGTACAAGGGCCAGATCGTCGAGACCGGCGAAGCAGGGCTGATCTGCTCCACGCCCGAGCACCCTTACACCAAGGCGCTCATCTCGGCTGTTCCGGGGACTCACCCGCGCGACAAGCGCATCGTCAATCGCCACCGTTACGTGGCGGAAGCTGCGCCGGGCAAGGCTGTCGCCTGAACCCCTGCAGCACCCGACAAAAAAAGCGCGGCTCTGGCCGCGCTTTTTTATTTGTCCGCCGTGTTCATGTGTCGGCGGCATGTCTGACATTTTGGCGCTTTTTTACAGTGCAATTGCTGGCTTTGTCTTACTGCAATGCAGCTTGCACTGATGTCGGGAAATGCTAATTTAGGTGGGCCGATCGCCCGATTCGCCATGAATCCGCGCGCGCCGGCCACGATAACAAGCTGTAGCAGTGCATGTAGCAAGTAGTCATACCTACAAAAAGCAGGAGACAAACATGACACGCAGCATCCCTTCGCCTCGCTGGCTGACGGCGACGGCCATTCTTTCCGCATATC
This sequence comes from Uliginosibacterium sp. H1, assembly GCF_036017065.1. Taxonomy (NCBI): domain Bacteria; kingdom Pseudomonadati; phylum Pseudomonadota; class Betaproteobacteria; order Rhodocyclales; family Zoogloeaceae; genus Uliginosibacterium; species Uliginosibacterium sp. H1. The sequence goes on along the minus strand of NZ_JAYXHR010000001.1, from coordinate 1,647,436 downwards.
CATCGAATACGCGCACCGACGTCTGAGCAGGGCGTCGGTCCCGTGCATCCGCCTGTCATGCCCCGGGAGGGCAGTCGGCGTGTGCGTGCCCGGCCTGTCCGCAGGCTGGAATCGAGCAGCAGGGCGCCTGCGTTGCAGGTGCCTGGTTTTTGATACTGGAGCCAGCAGTCCCGTCGCGGAGATGAGCAAACACTGGGGCACACGATCCCGGCCATCCGCGTCGCACAACCCGAATCAAAGGAGACAAGAGACATGCAGGCGAAGTATCTGTGGGGCCTCGCGGCACTCGCGCTGATCGGCAGCGCCAGTGCGGCCAACCGGCCCAGTGGTTATGTGACCATCTGTTCCGAGAACAAGACGTGCTCGGTCGCAACCCTGACCAACGTGGCCTTCGGCCGCGCTGACAAGTTCCTCTACAAGCAACTCACCGGCAGCTTCGTGTGCAACGAGGCGACCTTCGGTGGGCGCACCGCGGGTGGCGTCAACGAGTGTTCCGCACCGGGTAGCAGCGGCTCCTCCTCTAGCAGCTCGGGCGCCGGGTCATCGTCGAGCTCTTCTTCAAGCTCTTCTTCGAGCTCGTCGTCCAGCTCCTCCAGCTCTTCGAGTTCGTCGTCCTCGTCGACGAGCTCTTCCAGCTCGTCGAGCAGTTCCAGTTCTTCCTCGTCCAGCTCTTCGTCCAGTTCGTCGAGCTCGAGTTCCTCCAGCTCGTCGAATGGTGGTGGCGCACAGCGCATCCAGCTGAGCGACACCGTCGCCGCGCGTTATGACGTTCCGCAGTTCCTGGCAAAGGGCGGCACGCTGGGTTCGCTGGTGACCGACAACTGGGACCCGCGCAGCACGGTGGTGCAGATGCCGGCCAACCCGAACTACACCGTCAGCAAGACCGGCGGTGGCACGCACACCACGGTGCAGGCTGCGGTGACCGCGGCGGCGGCGAGCGGCGTGACGACGCGCCAGTACATCAAGGTGCAGCCGGGTAACTACGAAGAGCTGGTCATCGTGCCGCTGGGCAGCACCATCACGCTGTACGGTGGTGGCAGCGATCCTTCGCAGGTGGTCATTGGCCATCGCGTTGGCGCCAAGACGACCGGCCCGCAGCTCGCCGCGCTGGTGAACCCGGGTGGCGCGGTCTACAACAGCAGCACGCCGGCCGGCATCAAGTCGGTGTACGACGCCTGCGCCAGCAAGTCGGGCAGCATCGGCACGACCTGTTCGTCCACCACGGTCATCAAGGCGAACAACTTCGAGGCGACCAATCTCAGCTTCATCAACGGCTGGGACGAGTCCGCCAACGGTGAGACGCAAGCCGTCGCGCTGATGGTGGAGGGCGATCGCAACCTCTTCACCAAGGTGCGCGTGCTGGCCAATCAGGACACGCTGTACCTGAAGTCGCCGTCGCTGGACGTCATCTCGCGTAGCTACTTCAACGATGCCTACATCGAGGGTGATACCGACTTCATCTTCGGTCGTGGTGTCGCGGTGTTCGACAACAGCCGCATCCACTTCACGCGAGTGCGCAAGCAGACCAGCACGATCGGCGCGCCGAGCACCAACGCGCAGCATGCGTATGGCTTCCTGGTGACGCGCAGCACCATCACGGTCGATCCGGGCCAGGTGTCGGTGTCGTTCGCGCGCCAGTGGCCGGAGTCGTCGAGCAACGGCGGCACGCTGGGCAAGATGATCGTGCGCGAGTCCTACATCGGCGGCGAGATCAAGAACCCGCCGTGGGCCGACTGGAGCAGCAGCAACCCGGTGCAGGTGGGCACGGCCGAGAATCCGTACCTCGCCGAATACCGCAACACGGGTCCGGGCGCAGCGCAGTAAGTGCAGCACTGCAGCGACGGCGCCGTGCTGGACGCGGTGCCGCCGCTGCGTGAAGTTGTGGCAACGGGTGACATTCAGTCTGGGCCTGCATGTCACCCATCGACGGAGCGCCATCCTCCGTGCAGCAGGCGATGGCACACATCAATAACAGGAGACACAGCATGAAGATGAAGTACCTGGTGGCGAGCGTCATCGCCGCATCCCTGGCCAGCACTGCGTTTGCGGCCAACCGTCCCAGCGGCTACGTGACCATCTGCAAGGAAGGCCAGACCTGCTCCGTGGCAAGCTCGACCAACGTCGCGTTCGGTCGCGCCGACAAGTTCTTCTACAAGGTGCTGAGCGGCAGCTTCGTCTGCAACGAAGCGACGTTCGGTGGCAAGACCTCGGGCGGCGTGAACGAGTGCTCCGTGCCTGCCGGCGGCAGCTCGTCCAGCAGCAGTTCGTCGGGTTCGTCTTCCTCGTCGTCCTCGTCCTCTTCTTCATCCTCTTCGTCGTCGAGCTCCAGCTCGTCGTCCAGCAGCTCCAGTTCATCGAGCAGCAGTTCTTCCAGCTCTTCGTCTTCCTCCAGCAGTTCGTCCGGCGGTGGCTTGGTGAACGTCTGTGAAGCTGGCGCGACCATCACGGGCGTGGTGGATTGCGGTGGCAAGACGCTGGGCACCACCTGCGGTGGCGGTAGCGAAGGCCAGTTGCCGGTGCTGACGCTGGCAGGCGGCACCGTGAAGAACCTGCGCATCAACGCGTCGGCCGCCGACGGCATCCACTGCGTGAGCGGTAACTGCCGTGCCGAGAACGTCGTGTGGGAAGCCGTGTGCGAAGACGCTGCGACGCTGAAGGATGCCGGTGTCACCTTCACCATCTCCGGCGGTTCCGCCACCGAGGCGCAGGACAAGGTGTTCCAGCACAACGCCAAGAACAGCACCTTCGTGATCGAGAACTTCGCGCTCTTCGGCAAGGTCGGCAAGCTCTACCGTTCCTGCGGTGACTGCTCGAACAATGGCGGCCCGCGTTACGTGAACATCAACAACGTGACCGTGAACGGCACCATCAGCAGCACGGTGGTGGGCGTGAACCGCAACTACGGCGACAAGGCCACGATCCGCAACCTGAAGATCAAGGGCCTGACCCGTCCGACGGCGACGACCACCAAGCCGCGCATCTGCGAAGAGTGGCGCGGCATCTCGAAGGGTGAAGGTTCGACCGAGAAGTACGGCGAGTTCTTCAACACCGCCTACTGTGATGTCAGCCCGAGCGACGTGACGGCCTTCTGATCGTCCGTCCATCGACTGCATGAACCCCGCGCCGCCTGTGGCGGTGCGGGACACACACAAGAATCAAGGAGACAGAACCATGAAAGCAAAACTGCTGATCGCCGGCGTGCTGCTGGCAGCAACCGGCCTTGCGTCCGCCGCCAACCGCCCCTCGGGCTACGTGACCATCTGCAAGGAAGCCCAGACCTGTTCCGTCGCCAACGCCACCAACGTGGCCTTCGGCCGTGCGGACAAGTTCTTCTACAAGGTCATCACCGGCAGCTTCGTGTGCAACGAAGCGACCTTCGGTGGCAAGACCTCCGGCGGCGTGAATGAATGCTCGGTGCCGTCCGGCTCATCGTCGAGCAGCTCTTCCAGCTCCTCGTCATCTTCCTCCAGCAGTTCCAGTTCTTCGAGCAGTTCCAGTTCGTCGTCGTCCAGCTCTTCCAGCAGCTCGTCGAGCAGCTCCAGCTCGTCCGGTGGCACGGTGCCGCCCAACTCCTGCGTGGCCGGCAGCGTCATCAGCAACACCACGGTGGATTGCGGCGGCATCACGGTGGGCACGACCTGCAACGGCGGCTCGGAAAGCCAGCTGCCGGTCTTCACGCTGAACAACGGCACCATCCGCAACGTGCGCATCAACAAGAACGCGGCCGATGGCATCCACTGCGTGGCCGGCAACTGCCGCATCGAGAACGTGGTGTGGGAAGACGTGTGCGAGGACGCTGCGACGCTGAAGGATGCCGGTGTCACGCTGACCATCGTCGGCGGCTCGGCCAACGAGGCGAATGACAAGGTGTTCCAGCACAACTCCAAGAACAGCACGATCAACATCCAGGACTTCCAGACCTTCGGTCGCATCGGCAAGCTGTATCGCTCGTGTGGCGACTGCACGGCCAACGGTGGTCCGCGTTTCGTGAACATCAACAACGTGCAAATGAACGGCTCGAATGGCGTGGTCGCCGGCATCAACAAGAACTACGGCGACAAGGCCACCATCCGCAACCTGCGCATGAAGAACTTCAACTTTCCGGATGGCAATGGCGAAATCTGCCTGACCCACATCGGCGTGGAGAAGGGCAGCGGCGGCAGCAGCGAAGTGGGCCTGGAGTGGAACACGGCGAACTGCGATGTTTCGCCGTCCGACGTGACCCGCTTCTGATCGTTTCGATGACCTGATGCAGTACGGGGCCGGCATGCACAGCATGCCGGCCCTTTTCAAAACAAGACGGAGACAAAACATGCAATCGAAACACCTCGTCGCCGGCATGCTGGCGGCGGCACTCGCCAGCAGCGCCTGGGCGGCCAACCGCCCTGCGGGCTATGTCACCCTGTGTTCGGAAGGCAAGACCTGCTCGGTGGCCAGTACCACCAACGTGGCCTTCGGCCGTGCCGACCAGTTCTTCTACAAGCAGCTCGCCGGCAGTTTCGTGTGCAGCGAAGCCACCTTCGGCGGCCGCATCGGTGGCGGCGTCAACGAATGCTCGGTGCCTAGCGGCCCGGTCAGCTCCTCGTCCAGCAGCTCGGGCGGCTCCAGCTCGTCGAGCTCGTCCTCCTCCAGCTCTTCTTCCAGTTCCTCGTCGAGCAGCAGTTCGTCTTCTTCCAGCTCGTCGAGTTCTTCGAGCTCCTCGGGCGTCGGTTCGTCGAGCAGCTCTTCCTCGTCCAGTGGCACCGGCTCCAGCACCAGCAGCGGCGGCGCCGTACTGACCAACATCGCGGCGCAAGGCACGGCCAGCTCCAGCGGTGACGACGCCACGAAGCCGGCGGCGCTGGCCATCGACAACAGCTTCTCCACACGCTGGGCTTCCGCCACCAACGTGGCCGGCACCTGGCTGCAGGTCAGCTTCCCGACCGCCCGTTCGCTGGGCCGCGTGGTGCTGAGCGAAAGTGGCGAGCCGTCCAGCACGCACGACATCCAGGTGCTGGTGAATGGCGCCTGGCAGACCGTGTCCTCCGGCACCATCATCCGCGCCAACAAGTCGCATGACTTCGCGCTGGTCAGCACCACGGCCATCCGCGTGTACTTCCCGGCGGTGCAGGCCGGCAAGCCGAACGTCACCGAGTTCCAGGTGTACGGCACGGCCTCGGGCGCAGAGATGTGCAAGGCCGGCAACGTGCTGGTGAACGCGACGGTGGATTGCGGTGGCATCACGCTGGGCACGACCTGTTCCGGTGGCAGCGAAAGCCAGCAACCGGTGATCACGCTGAACAACGCGACGATCAGGAACGTGCGCATCAATGCGGCGGCGGCTGACGGCATCCACTGCGTGGCGGGTAACTGCCGCATCGAGAACGCCGTGTGGGAAGACGTCTGCGAAGACGCCGCCACGCTGAAGGACAACGGCGTGTCGCTGACCATCGTCGGGGGTTCGGCCAACGCGGCCGACGACAAGGTGTTCCAGCACAACTCGAAGAACAGCACCTACTACATCGACGGCTTCAACACCTACGGCCGCATCGGCAAGCTGTGGCGTTCGTGTGGCGACTGCACCAACAACGGCGGTCCCCGCAACGCGGTCATCACCAACACCACCATCAACGGCTCGGCCGGCCTCATCGCCGGCGCCAACCGCAACTACGGTGACAAGGTGACCATCCGCAACATGCGCATCAAGGGCTGGAACGCCGGTGGCTCCGAGATCTGCATGGAGTACAAGGGCGTCGAGAAGGGCAGCGGCAAGAGCAGCGAGCTGGGCCTGGGCTGGGGCACGGCGACCTGCGACGTGACGCAGTCGGACGTCACCGGCTTCTGAACACCACGCAGTCGGTATGAGCAAGGCCCGCCAGTGATGGCGGGCCTTTTTCTTGTGGTGGTCGTGGCGATACGGAGGCGTGACTCCGGCCGCAACGGGGGGAGCACAAAACGAAAACGGCCCGCAGTTGCGGGCCGTTCTTCATGCGTCCGGTAGAGGTGCTACAGGACGTAGTGCCCGAACCACCAGGCGATGGCAGCCATCAGCGCGCTGCACGGAATCGTCAGCACCCAGGCCCACACGATCTTGCCGGCCAGGCCCCAGTTCACCGCCGAGACGCGGTGTGAGGAGCCGACACCCACGATGGCACCGGTGATGGTGTGCGTGGTGGACACCGGAATGCCCAGCGCGGAGGCGAGGAACAAGGTGATCGCGCCACCGGTTTCCGCGCAGAAACCACCGACCGGCTTCAGCTTGGTGATGCCCTGGCCCATGGTGCGCACGATGCGCCAGCCGCCGAACAGCGTGCCCAGACCGATGGCGACGTAGCAGCTCACCACCACCCAGTACGGCAGTTCGTCACCGTGCGCCAGGTAGCCGCCGGAGAGCAGCAGCAGCCAGATGATGCCGATGGTCTTCTGTGCGTCGTTGCCCCCGTGGCCCAGGCTGTACGCGGCTGCCGACACCAGTTGCAGGCGGCGGAACCAGCGGTCGATCTTGCTCGGTTGCTTGTGGAAGAAGATCCACGACACGGCCAGCATCATGGCCGCGCCAAGCAGCATGCCCAGCATCGGCGAGATGATGATGAAGGCCACCGTCTTGGCGATGCCGCTCCACACTAGCGGGCCGGTGCCGGCCTTGGCCAGCGTGGCGCCGACGATGCCGCCGATCAGCGCGTGGGACGAGCTGGACGGAATGCCGAAATACCAGGTGATGATGTTCCAGGCGATGGCGCCGCTGAGCGCCCCGAACACCACGATGTGGTCCACCGCCGCCGGATCGACGATGCCTTTGCCGACCGTCGCCGCCACGCTGAGGTGGAACACGAAGATCGCGATGAAGTTGAAGAAGGCTGCCCAGGCGACGGCCTGCGTGGGCTTGAGTACGCCGGTCGACACCACCGTGGCGATGGCGTTGGCGGCATCGTGGAAGCCATTGAGGAAGTCGAAGATGAGCGCGAGCACCACCAGCGCCGCAATGACGGTGAAGCTGATCTGAACGGGATCCATGGTTCAGCTCACGCGTTTTCGAGCACGATGCCTTCGATGACCTTGCCCACGTCCTCGCAGTGATCGGTGATCTTCTCCAGCCCCTGATAGATCGCGGTCAGCTTGATGACTTGCAGGGCATCGCGTTCGAACCGGAACAGGCGCGAGATGGCGCTGCGCATCACGCGGTCGCAGTCGCTTTCCAGGCGGTCGATCTCGCGGCAGGTGTTGAGCATGTCGCGGGCGTTCTCCATGTTGCCCAGCAGCTTCACCGCGGCCTTGACGCGTTCGCAGGCCGACAGCGACAACTCGGCCATCTGCTTGAAGTCGGGCGTCATGCGGTTCACGTTGTACAGCGTGATCGATTCGGCCACGTCCTGGATGGTGTCGACGATGTCGTCCAGGCTGGAGATCAGCGCATGGATGGCGTCGCGGTCGAAGGGCGTGATGAAGGTGCGATGGAGCAGGGCCACGCAGTCGTGGTTGATCTTGTCCGCACGGGTTTCGATCTCGTCGATGGCTGCGATACGGGCGGCCGTATCTTCGCTCTCGGTCATCAGGGCGACCAGCTCGCGCGCGGCGAGCACGACCTGTTCCGCATGGGCATCAAACAACTCGAAGAAGCGGCCCTCGCGGGGCATGAAGCGTCCGAACATGATTGTGACTTGTCAAAAAAATGTAATGTTGTGAATACAAAAAAAGCCGGCGCAGCCTGTGAAGCATAGCTACGCCGGCCGGATTTTCAGGCTGTCGTCTGGAGCGCTTTCGGCAGCGGGAATACGACGTTCTCGGTGACGCCCTCCAGCGTGCGCACACTGGCGCTGGTCAGCGACTTCACGCGGGCCACCACGTCGGCCACCAGTACCTCGGGGGCCGACGCACCGGCGGTCACGCCGATGCGTCGCTTGCCTTCGAGCCAGGCGGGGTCGATGCCGTCGGCATTGTCGACCAGCCAGGCGGGCACGTTGCGGGCGGCGGCGACTTCGCGCAGGCGGTTGGAGTTGGAGCTGTTCTTCGAGCCGACCACGATCACGGCATCCACCTGCGGTGCCATGAACTTCACCGCGTCCTGGCGGTTCTGGGTGGCGTAGCAGATGTCGTCCTTCTTCGGACCGACGATGTTGGGGAAGCGCTTGCGCAGCGCGTCGACGACGACCTGCGCGTCATCGACCGACAGCGTGGTCTGGGTGACGTAGGCAAGCAGTTCGGGGTCGGTTACCTGCAGGGCGGCGACGTCGTCCACCGTCTCCACCAGGTACATGCCGCCTTCCGACTGGCCCATGGTGCCCTCGGCTTCCGGGTGACCCTTGTGGCCGATCATGATGATCTCGCGGCCCTGGCCGCGCATCTTGGCGACCTCGACGTGCACCTTGGTGACCAGCGGGCAGGTGGCGTCGAACACCTGCAGGCCGCGGGCTTCGGCGTCGCGGCGTACGCTCTGCGGCACGCCGTGGGCGGAGAAGATCAGGGTGCTGCCCGACGGCACGTCGTCCAGTTCCTCGATGAAGATGGCGCCCTTGTTGCGCAGGTCCTCCACGACGAACTTGTTGTGCACGACTTCGTGCCGCACGTAGATCGGCGCACCGTGGATTTCCAGCGCACGCTCCACGATGCCGATGGCGCGCTCGACGCCGGCGCAGAAACCGCGCGGGTTGGCGAGAAGGACTTCGGCGTCCGTGCCGTCCTGCTTCTGGATGGATTCGCTCATGTCGTTCGTCCGGGTCTTCAGATCACCCCGATGATCGACACTTCCATCTTCACCGGCTTGCCGGCGAGGGGATGGTTGAAGTCGATCAGGGCGTCATGGTCGTTCAGTTCGCGCACCAGGCCGGGATAGCTGGTGCCGTCCGGTGCGGGAAAGCTCAGCACCGTGTCTTTTTCGAGATGGAGCGTGTCCGGGATGTCGCTGCGCTTCACGCGTTCGACCAGCTGCGGATTGTAGGGGCCGAAGGCTTCCCCTTCCGCGAAATCGAACACCTCGCGCGCACCCGGGCCGAGGCCCAGCAGGCGTGCCTCCAGCGCGGGCATCAGCTCGCCTGCGCTGACCTGCATGGTGGCGGGCGTGGATTCGAAGGTGGACAGCAGGCTCACGCCGGTCACCGGGTGCATCACGCGGAAGTGCAGGGTGACCAGGCTGCCGGTCTGGATGGTGCCGCTCATGCTTGCGCTTCCTTGTTTTGGCTGCGGGATTCGCGCCATTGCGCGAGGATCATCAGGCCGACGCCGAGGACGATCGCCGAGTCCGCCAGGTTGAAGGCCGGCCAGCCGTAGCGGCCGGCATGGAAGAACAGGAAGTCGACCACCGCGCCATGCAGCAGGCGGTCGATGACGTTGCCGATGGCGCCGCCGATGATCAGGCTGAAGGCCAGCGGTTGCAGCACTTCGGCCTGGTGACGCTTCACCAGCACCAGCAGCCAGGAGCAGATGATCACCGCCAGGCCGAGGAAGAACCAGCGCTGCCAGCCGGAGTGATCCGCCAGGAAGCTGAACGCCGCACCCGGGTTGTACACCAGCACCAGATCGAAGAAGCTGGTCACCGGGCGCACTTCACCGTGGGCGAAGTTGGCCAGCACCACCTGCTTGGTGAGCTGGTCCAGCCCCGCCACGACGGCGGCGAGCAGCAGCCAGAGGGCGAATCGCTTCGTCATGCGTGGCTCCGCGCCTCGCCGGCGCCGTGCAGGTTGTCATCGCAGCGGCCGCACAGTTCCGGGTGGGCCGGGTTGCGGCCGACGTCGGCGCGGTAATGCCAGCAGCGCGCGCACTTCACCTGGGTGCTCGGCGTGACGGTGATGGCGTCCTCCGCGGCTTCCGTGACCTTCGCCTGCGAGGTGATGAACACGAAGCGCAGGTCGTCGCCCAGCGAGGCCAGCGCGCGGTACTTCGCGGTGCCGGCCTTGAGGCTGACTTCCGCCTGCAGCGAGGAACCGACCTTGCCTTCGGTGCGCACGGCCTCGATCTGCTTCACCACCTCGGCACGCACGCCGCGGATGATCTCCCAGCGCTCGGCGTCCGCCGTGTAGTCGCTCGTCGTGTGCCCGATGGTGACGGCCGCCAGTGCCGCGGCCGGCTCGAACCAGGTGTGCAGCAGCACGCTGTCGTCCTCGCGGCCGGGGTGCATGACCTGCCAGGCTTCTTCCGACGTGAAGGACAGCACCGGAGCCATCAGGCGCACCAGGGTGTGCGTGATGTAGTACAGCGCGGTCTGCGCGGAACGACGCGCCACGGACTTCGGCGCGGTGGTGTAGAGGCGGTCCTTCAGGATGTCCAGGTAGAAGGCGCCGAGGTCTTCCGAGCAGAACACCTGCAGGCGCTGCACGACCTTGTGGAATTCGTAGGTCTGGTAGTCCTGCTGGCAGCTCTCGTTGAGCCTGGCGGTGAGCCACAAGGCGTAGCGGTCGACGTCGAAGCATTCTCCCGGCGCGATGCGGTCCTTCGCAAAGTCGAAGTCCGAGGTGTTGGCGAGCAGGAAGCGCAGCGTGTTGCGGATGCGGCGATAGCCTTCCACCACGCGGTCGAGGATCTCCTTGCTGATCGACACCTCGCCGGAGTAGTCGGTACTGGCGGCCCACAGGCGCAGGATCTCGGCGCCGAGCTTGTCCGACACTTCCTGCGGCACGACGGTGTTGCCCAGCGACTTGCTCATCTTGCGGCCCTGGCCGTCGACGACGAAGCCGTGGGTCAGCAAGCCCTTGTACGGCGCGCGACCGTCGATGACGCAGCCGGTCAGCAGCGAGCTGTGGAACCAGCCGCGGTGCTGGTCGGAGCCTTCGAGGTACAGGTCTGCCGGGTAGGCGTGCGAATCCTTATGCGAACCGCGCATGACATGGAAATGCGTGGTGCCGGAATCGAACCACACGTCCAGCGTGTCGCTGATCTTGTCGTAGTCCGCGGCTTCCTTGCCGAGCAGATCGGCCGCCTGCAGGTCGAACCAGGCGTTGATGCCGCCAGCCTCGACGCGCTTTGCGACTTCCTCCATCAGCTCGACGGTGCGCGGATGCCACTCACCGGTCTGCTTGTGCAGGAAGAAGGGGATCGGCACGCCCCAGTTGCGCTGGCGTGAGATGCACCAGTCCGGGCGGTTGGCGATCATCGCGTGCAGGCGAGCCTGGCCCCAGGCGGGGAAGAAGGCGGTGTCCTGCACGGCCTTCAGCGCCATCTCGCGCAGGCTCGCTTGTCCGTTGGGCGTGATGTCCATGCCGACGAACCACTGCGCGGTGGCGCGGTAGATCACCGGCGTCTTGTGGCGCCAGCAGTGCATGTAGCTGTGCGTGATGGTCTCGTGCTTCAGCAGGGCACCCACCTCGCGCAGCTTGTCGACGATGTTCGGGTTGGCCTTCCAGATGAACTGGTTGCCGAAGAACTCCAGCCCGTCGACATACACGCCGTTGCCGCGCACCGGGTTCAGGATGTCGTCGAAGCTGCGGCCGTTGGCGCGCCACACGTTGAAGTCGTCCACGCCATAGGCGGGCGCGCAGTGAACGATGCCGGTGCCGGCGTCCACGCCGACGTACTCGGCCAGATACACCGGTGACACGCGCTCGTAGAACGGGTGCCTGAACTCGATGCTGGCCAGGCGCGCGCCCTTGGCGGTGCCGATGATCGTGCCTTGCAGGTCGTAGCGCTTCAGGCAGCTTTCCACCAGCTCGGCGGCGAGCAGCAGCAGCTTGTCGCCCACGTCGACCAGCGCGTAGTCGAACTCCGGATGGATGTTCAGCGCCTGGTTGGCGGGGATGGTCCAGGGCGTCGTCGTCCAGATGACGACGTAGGCGGGCTTCGGCAGGCTGTCCAGGCGGAAGGCTGTGGCGAGCTGCGCCGGCTGGGCGCAGAGGAAAGCGACGTCGATGGCGTCGGACTTCTTGTCCTCGTACTCGACCTCGGCCTCGGCCAGCGCCGAGCCGCAGTCGAAGCACCAGTTCACCGGCTTCAGGCCCTTGAACACGTAGCCGCGCTTCACCATCTCGGCCAGTGCGCGGATCGTGCCGGCCTCGTTGGCGTAGTCCATGGTGCGGTACGGGTTCTGCCAGTCGCCCAGTACGCCCAGGCGGATGAAGTCCTTGCGCTGGCCTTCGATCTGCTCGGTGGCATAGGTACGGCACAGCTCGCGCGCCTTGTCGGCGGGCAGGTTCTTGCCGTGGGTGACTTCGATCTTGTGTTCGATCGGCAGGCCGTGGCAGTCCCAGCCCGGCACGTAGGGCGCGTCGAAGCCGGACAGCGTCTTGGAGCGGACGATGATGTCCTTGAGGATCTTGTTCAGCGCGTGGCCGATGTGGATGTTGCCGTTTGCATACGGCGGGCCGTCGTGCAGGATGAACTTCGGGCGGCCTTTGGCCGCGGCGCGGATCTTCTCGTACAGTTTCTTCTGCTGCCATTGCTGCACCCAGCCCGGCTCGCGCTTGGGCAGGTCACCGCGCATCGGGAACGCGGTATCGGGCATGTTCAGGGTCTGTCTGTATTCGGCCATTTTCTCGGTCTGTACTCGGAAGCTGTAATTGCGTGTGGCGCGCTGACGCTCAGCGCGTGAGGGATGACTGTGCGGCGAAGAAGGCGCGCACTTCGTCGCAGTCACGACGGATCGCGGCCTTCAGTTCGTCGAGGCCGTCGTACTTGGCCTCGTCGCGGATCTTGTGGTGGAAGCTGAGCTTCAGGCGCTGGTGGTACAGGTCGCCTTCGAAATCCATGACGAACACTTCCAGGCGCAGGGCCAGCTTGTCGCCGATGGTGGGGCGCACGCCCACGCTCGCCGCGCCGATGGCGTCCTGCAGCGGGCCACCGTCCACCGTCACCGCGAAGATGCCGGACAGCGGCAGCGAGGGCTGGCGCAACTGGATGTTGGCGGTCGGAAAGCCCAGGGTGCGGCCGATCTTGTCGCCGTGCATGACACGGCCTTCCAGCGCGAAGGGCTCGCCGAGCAGGCGCGTAGCGTGCTCGATCTCGCCTTTCTGCAAGGCCTCGCGCACAGCGGAACTGGAGGCGCGCTCGCCTTGCACTTCCAGCGTGTGCATCGCTTCCACCTGGAAGCCGCGCAACGCACCGGCTTCCTGCAGGGTCGCGAAGTTGCCGCTGCGGCCGCGGCCGAAGCAGAAGTCGTCGCCGATCATCAGGTAGCGGGTGTGCAGGCCACGCACCAGGATCTGGTCGATGAACTGCTGCGCGTCCAGTGCGGCGAAGCGCGCGTCGAAGCGCTGCACGTACACGTCGTCGATGCCGGCTTCCTGCAGCAGGGCCAGCTTGCGGCGGATGCCGGCGAGGCGGGGCGGGGCGGAGGCCGGCGCGAAGAATTCGCGCGGCAGCGGCTCGAAGGTGAGCACGGCGGCAGGCAGGCCCAGTGAGCGTGCGCGTTCGCGCAGGCGCTGGAGCAATGCCTTGTGGCCAAGGTGCACACCGTCGAAGTTGCCGATGGTCAGCACGCAAGGCTGTGCGCCAAGCTTGGGAATGCCGCGAAAGACCCGCATAACTGCCTGAGGAAAAAGGCGGAATTATAGCTTGGGGGGCGCCTCCCGTCAGCCCGGACATGGGCGTCGGTATCAGGCAGGAGGAGAGGCCGGGGCTGGTCCCGCCGACAGGAATCGAACCTGTATCTGCCGCTTAGGAGGCGGCCGTTCTATCCATTGAACTACGGCGAGAGTCCGGACTGGAATCGGGACGGTAAAGCCGGCCGATGAGGCGGGCCGATGAGGCGGGGCGGATTGTAGCAGGCGCGGCGGGACGCTGGCCCGCATGAGAAAGCCCCCGCCGGAGCGATCCGGCGGGGGCTTCAGGGCGAGCGCGAGGCTTAGTTGATGATGAGTTGCGGCTTGTTGCTGCCGTTCTCGCGGCTGTTGAGCGTCGTGTATTTGCCGGCCGTTTCCGTCAGGACGAAGGAAGCGAGGTCGTCACCCGCCGCCTGCGCCTGCACGTAGGCGGTGACGTCGATCTCGTAGTAGGCCGCCGTGGCGGTGATCGCCACGCTGCCGACGCTGCTGCCGGCCGTGGGACGGTTGCTCCAGGTGAGACCGGCCTCGGTCCAGCCATCGGTCGTCTGCGACGCGACCAGGGTGCTGCTGGCGCTGGCGCTGCCGTAGATGCGCAGCTTCGCGCTGGTGACGGAGCCGACGCTTGCCAGGTTGAACTTCAGGTAGGCCACGCGGGTGGCGCCGCTGTCGTTCTTCAGGAACAGGCTGGTGGCGCTGCCGTAGTTGCTGCTGGCGTTGCTCTCATGCACGTAGCTGTCCTCGCTGGGGTTCAGCGTCACCGTGCCGCCGCCCGAGGAGCTGGAGGAGGAGGACGAAGAGGAAGAGGAAGAGGAAGAGGACGACGAGCTGCTGCTGGAGCTCGATGAGCTGGAGGAACTCGACGACGAAGAGGACGAACTGCTGGAAGAGCTGCTCGACGACGAGCCTCCGGAGCTGGAAGAGCTCGAAGAGGACGACGAACTGCTCGACGAGCCGCCGCAGGTATTCGTCGCCGTGCCGTTGTCCAGCAGCGAGGCACCGGCGTAGCTCAGGCAGGTGTAGACGCCCTTGTTCGGCGACAGGTTGAAGTACACCTCTTCGTTGCTGCCCCAGGACTGGATGAATGTCCCGGTCGGCTTCTGCAGGTGGGCCCAGGCCGTGCCGTCCCAGCCCATCTGGTAGATGGTGCCGGTGGCGTTGTACTGCATGTAGGGCATGTAGGCGCCGCCCTTGGTCTTCTGCTTGGACAGCGTGTTGTTGAACACCACGTTCTGCTCGCCGGTGCCGCCGGACCACTTGGAGGCATGCGGGCCGGCGCCCCACCACAGCGGGAACCAGGTGCCTTCCAGCACGTCCTGGCCGCCTTCGCCCTCACCCCAGCTGCTGTGCTCGAAGGGGATGGCGACGGTGTTGCCCTCGATGAGGTTGCGGCGCTCCCAGCCGCCGTGCAGGTTGATGTCCGCCGACAGGGAGTTGCCCTGCACGATGTTGCCGGTGGCGGACCACTGCAGCGTCAGGTGGCGCACGCGGTCGATGGTGTTGCCGATGATCTTGCTGTCATAGAGCTTGGAGCCGCGGAAGTAGCCGTGGCCGCCCTTGCCCTTGTTCCAGGCGCCGAAGATCACGTTGTTGCGGAACTCCATGTTGCGTGCGAACTCGGTGACGATCGGGTGCGAGCCGGTCATGTAGGTGCGCACGCCCTTCACCCAGCCGTCCTGCGCCCACTTGAACAGGATGCCGTGCAGTGCGTACTCCGGCGCCATGTTCTTGTACTTCAGGCCGACGCCGCCGGGGTTGGTGGTGGCGTCGTAGTCGTTGGCGTTCACGCTGCTGGCGTACGGCGTGTACGAGAGGTCCTGCGTGAAGTAGAAGTCCTCGAAGCCCACGCCGCGCACCGCGGTCACCTTCATGACCTTGCTGTAGTAGGTGCTGTTGGAACTGCCGCCCGGATCGGTCGGCAGGCCGGTGCTGTTGAAGGGCACGTCGAATTCCAGCGGGCGGTCCAGGCTCAGCACGTCGCCACTCTTCGCCGTCACCTTGAACATCTGGGTGCGCATGTGGGCGTTGTAGCGGTACTGCTGCGGCGCCTGCATCTGGTCGTAGAAGGCCACCGTGTTGGCGGCGCCCACGTACACCGTGTCGCCCACTGCGAAGCTGGCGCCCTTGCCGGACGCGACGGTGACGGTGCTGCCACCCTTCACGCCACCACCACCGGAGGCGACGCGTTCGCCGGCCAGCCAGTGGAAGTTGATGCTGCCGTCGTAAGTGGTGTCGCCGCTGTGTTTGGTGCGGTCCTCGACGCGGAAGGCGGCGTAGCCCGGCCACAGCTTGCCGTCGATGACCGGCAGGCCATCGTCGTTGGTGTAGGTCGCCGCCGGCTTGAACACGAAGCGCGTACCGCTGGTGGCAGAGTTGCCTGCGCCACGCAGGGTGATGAAACTGGCGTCGACGCGGATCTGCTTGTTGATGTCGATCTGGCCGGCCGGGAACAGCAGCACGGCGCGGTTGCTGTCGCTGACCGGCGCGCCATTGACCGTGAGCGTGCCGTTGCGGATGGCGTCGATGGTGGCCTGGATGGCATTGCTGTCATCCACGCCGTCGCCAGCGGTGACGCCACGGCTGGTCATGTTGATGACGGTGCCGCCGGTGGGCAGCGCCTGGCCGCCCTTGTAGCCGGCCTTGGACCAGTCGGGGAGGGTGCTATGGACGCCGGCATGGGCGCCGCTCGTTGCGATGGCCGCGCAGGCCAGCAGGGTGCCGGCCCATGACAGGCGGCACCGGTTCGGTTTGATTCTCACTGGAGACTCCTTTGGTTTTCGTGTCTTGTCGGCGTAGGTCATGGCCCGCGCCGTCTTTGTCTTCCTCCGTAATCGTTTTAGTTTGCGACAAAGGAAAACGATTACCTTTTCATGGTCGGCTCATGCCCCGGGCCTGTCAATCTGGGGTTATCCATGAAAACGCTGAGTGCCTTGTTTCCTGGTCGCCACCCTGTTTTCCGGGTAACTGCTTGTATCGTTGCGATAAAAAGTAATCGTGTAACTTGTGGGCGACGGTTCAGTCAGGCCGCCAAGGCGGGGCGCGAAGGCGTGCGAGAAAAAGCGAGGGCTGCGGGCGGGGGCGGGGGAGGGGCGACTGGGAGACGCCGTGCTGCGTCACGACGGATGAGGCGGTGGGGCGTAAAAGCAATCAGGCCGTCATGCGCGAGCGCATGACGGCCTGACGATCTGCTGCATCAGCGCCCTGCGGCGCTGCGCGGTTTCAGCGGCCGACCATGTTGCCGGGTATCACCCAGCGGTCGAAGTCCTCGCCACTGACATGGCCGGACGCGACGGCGGCCTCGCGCAGGCTGCTGCCTTCCTTGTGCGCCTTCTTGGCGATGTAGGCGGCCTTGTCGTAGCCGATGTGGGTGTTGAGCGCGGTCACCAGCATCAGCGAACGGGCCACCAGTTCCTCGATGCGCGCGCGGTTCGGTTCGATGCCCACCGCGCAGTGGTCGTTGAAGCTCACCATGCCGTCGGCCAGCAGGCGCACACTCTGCAGGAAGTTGTGCGCCACCATCGGGCGGAACACGTTCAGCTCGAAGTTGCCGGAAGCGCCGCCGAAGTTGATCGCCACGTCATTGCCGAAGACCTGGGCGGCGAGCATGGTGACGGCCTCGCTCTGCGTCGGGTTCACCTTGCCGGGCATGATGGACGAGCCCGGCTCGTTCTCCGGAATACTGATCTCGCCGATACCGCTACGCGGGCCACTGGCCAGCCAGCGCACGTCGTTGGCGATCTTCATCATGCTGGCGGCCAGTGTCTTCAGCGCGCCGTGCGCATGCACGAAGGCGTCGCAGGCGGCCATCACCTCGAACTTGTTGGGCGCGGTGACGAAGGGCAGGCCGGTGAGTTGTGCCAGTTCGGCGGCCACCTGTTCCGCATAGCCCTTGGGCGCGTTCAGCCCGGTGCCGACGGCGGTGCCACCCAGCGCCAGTTCGCACAGGTGTGGCAGCGCGGCGCGCACATGGCGTTCGCCCTGCGCGAGTTGCGCGACCCAGCCGGAGATCTCCTGGCCCAGGGTCAGCGGCGTGGCGTCCTGCAGGTGGGTGCGGCCGATCTTCACGATGTCGTCGAAGTCGCGCGACTTCTGCTCCAGCGTGGCACGCAGCTTCGCGATGGCGGGCAGCAGCTTGTGGGTCAGCGCCTCGACCGCCGCGACGTGCATCGCGGTCGGGAATACGTCGTTGCTGGACTGGCTGCGATTGACGTCGTCGTTCGGGTGCACCAGGCGGCCCTCGCCACGCTCCCCACCCAGCAACTCGCTGGCGCGGTTGGCCAGCACTTCGTTGACGTTCATGTTGCTCTGCGTACCGGAACCGGTCTGCCACACCACCAGCGGGAACTCGCCGGCGTGCTTGCCGGCGATCACTTCGTCGGCAGCGGCGATGATGGCGTCCGTCTTCTTCGCTTCCTGCAGGCCCAGCGCGTGATTGACCTTGGCGGACGCACGCTTGACCTGCGCCAGCGCGCGGATGATCTCGCGCGGCTGCTGTTCGCCGGAGATGTCGAAGTTCTGCAGGGAGCGTTGGGTCTGCGCGCCCCACAGGCGCTCGGCGGGGACGTCGATGGGGCCAAAGGTGTCGCGTTCGGAACGTGTGCTCATGGGGTTCTCGGAGTGTTTGTCGGAGGAGTGGCGCCCGTCATGCAGGCGGCGGTGGGAGGTGTTGGCGCGGCGATCCAGGGAGTGGAATACACCCCCGGATGTCAGTCGCGCAGGCTGTCGTCGGTGGTGCTCATGTCCAGGTGCGCCAGCTTCCAGCGTAGTCCGGCCAGCTGGCGATCGGCCAGTTCGTGATCGGCGCAGCCGGGGGCGAGGCTGGCCAACTGATCCATCGGTTCGTGGATGCGGTCCAGGCACAGCGCCCGCCAGTGCATCGGCAGGGCCGGGTCGGCGGCCGTGGCGAGGAGCAGGCGGCAGGCTTCCAGTGCCACCTGCCAGCGCGAATGGAAGCCGTTGCACTCCAGCCATTCGCCGATCGCGAGGTATTCGTCCAGCAGCCGCGGCTCGTTGGCGTACAGCGCCAGGCGCAAGCGCATGCCGATCCAGCGCCATTTCTCCACGGGAGTCAGCCGGCAAAAGTAGTGGCGCATACCAGGCCCTGTTTTGCAAATGAGAATTATTGTCAATTGTATCGGGTCGCTTGGCAAGGCCCGTCAGGACTGTTCTGATGCTGGCCGGAATGCCTGGGCAGCCGTGGCACGCGGGAGGCAGCTACGTGCGGGAGGCGGGATCGTTCCGTAACCGGGCGGGTCTCAGGTACGACAGGCGTGGAACGAGTGCAGGCCGGGGCGTCCCCGGAGCCACAGCTACAACGAGGAGAGCGTCATGCAGTCACACGAATCGCGCAAGGCGGCGTCGCACGAGGAGGCCGCGCCCGCGACGGCAGCGCAGACGCGCCCGGCGCGCAGCCTGTTGTCACGCCTGGGTGCAGCCCTGGTGGCCTTGCTGCCGCTGGCGGCACCGGCGGCGACGCCACCCGTCAACGCACCGGCGCCCGCGTTCAGCCTGAAGGATCAGAACGGCGCCACGCGCAGCCTCAACGACTTCCGTGGCAAGTGGCTGGTGCTGTACTTCTATCCGAAAAACGACACGCCCGGCTGCACGACGGAGGCCTGCAACTTCCGCGATGGTCACGCGATGATCCAGTCGCGTGGCGCGGAGGTGATCGGGGTGAGCGTCGACGACACCGCCTCGCACCAGGCCTTCATCGCCAAGTATCAATTGCCCTTCCCGCTGCTGGCCGACGTGGAAGGCACGGTGGCGCAGCGCTACGGCGCATTGTCGGACTGGAAGGTCGTGAAGTTCGCCAAGCGCCAGACCTTCCTCATCGACCCGCAGGGCATGTTGCGCAAGGCCTACACCTCGGTCGACCCCGACACCCACGCCCAGCAGGTGCTGCAGGACCTGGACGCGCTGGCCAAGAAGTGAGCCTCGCCGCGCACCCGCCCTTCGCATCCGGGCGGTGCGCGGCGTGACGACTTAGTCGCCTCAGAGGCCTGAGTGGCCTCAGTCGCGCGGCTCGCGGTCGAAGGCGAACCACATGCGCGACAGCAGGCCGTCCTTCAGCACGAACTGGTGATACAGCGCACCGCAGGCGTGCAGCGCCAGCACGCCGATGAGCAGCCACGCCGCACACACGTGCACCGTGCGCAGCGCTAGCTGGTCCAGCACGGCCAGGTTGCCGTGACCCTGCAGCACGGCGGGCAGGTCGGCCACCACCGCCATGCCGATACCGCTGCCGATCATGACGAACACCAGCAGGTCCAGCAGCCGGTGGGCGACGCGCGCGATGCGATCGGCCCAGGCCATGCCGGAGGACAGTGCGGGCGGGCGGCGGACATTGCGACGGATATACAGGCGCAGAAGGCTGAACATGAAGATCAGCGCGCCGACGCTCATGTGGCGCAACAGCGCCGAGGCCTTGGCGGGGTCGGTGTTCGGGATGTGCGACATGATGAGCGTGCTCATCGCGAGTGCCGCGATGATCATCCCGGCGACCAGCCAGTGGACGACGCGGATGGCCGGGTGATGGCGGACGAAAGTCACTGCAGGATCTCCTTTTTCTCGTAAGGGAAGAGCGGGGTGAGGAGATCATCGGAGGCCCTGCGCGGCGCGCATTTGCTGCATCGCAAAATTCCCCGGGACGTCCGCATCGCGCGGCGGAGGCGTGGCGCGGGGTGTCATTCGCCCGCAATCGACCATCCAGTGCGCCATTGCGCGCAATGGCCGGCGACCTGGCGGGCGCGCCCGGCATGAAGGAAATAAACCGGCACGCATGAACATCCGCCGTGGTGGCGTCTCGGTTTGGCCATGTCGCCGCGCATGCGCGGGAGCGTGGTGCGGCGGCGCGGTAGAATCCAGCCCCTGATCGCGCGGCCCGTTCGTCACGAGCCAGCGTCACGAGCCGGCGTCACCAACCGACGTCTCCGCCCGGCCACTTTGCCCGCTGCGTCCCCCGCGACTCCTTCCTTCTTCTCCGTCTTCCTGCCATGCCTCTGCTGACTGTCGATAAAGCCTGCCTCGCCTTCGGGGACGCGGCCCTGCTGGACCATGTCGATCTGGTGGTGGAAGCGCGCGAGAAGATCGCCCTGATCGGCCGTAACGGTGCGGGCAAGAGCTCGCTGATGCGCGCGCTGGCGGGCACGGCGAAACTGGACGACGGCAGCATCTGGCGCCAGCCCGGCCTCAAGGCTGCCTACGTGGCGCAGGAGCCGGACTTCCCGCTGGACCGCGATGTCTTCTCCACCGTGGCCGACGGCGTCGGCGGTGCAGCGCGACTGATTGCCGAGTACCACGCCTGCGCGCACGCGGTGGCGAACGGCGACGAAGCCGCCCTCGTGCGCATGGCGGAACTGCAGCATCAACTGGAAGCCGGCGACGGCTGGACCTTGCATCACAAGGTGGAGCAGGTCATCGCGCGCCTGCGCCTGGACGGCAGCGCGCAGGTCGCCAGCCTGTCCGGCGGCGGCGTCAAGCGCGTGGCGCTGGCGCGGGCGCTGGCCGGCGAGCCGGACCTGCTGCTGCTCGACGAGCCGACCAACCACCTCGACATCGACGCCATCGCCTGGCTGGAAGAACTGATCCGCGCGCATGCCGGTGCGGTGGTGGTCATCACCCACGACCGCGCGTTCATGGACGCCGTGGCGACGCGCATCGTCGAGCTGGACCGTGGCCTGCTGTCCAGTTTTCCCGGCAGCTTCACCGCCTACCAGCAGCGCAAGGCGGACATGCTGGCGATGGAGGCGAAGACCAATGCCGAGTTCGACAAATTCCTCGCGCAGGAAGAAGTGTGGATCCGCAAGGGCGTGGAAGCCCGCCGCACCCGCAACGAGGGACGCGTGCGCCGCCTGGAGTCCCTGCGCCTGCAACGCGCGGCACGGCGCGATCGCGTCGGCGAAGTGGGCTTCCAGGTGGAGCGTGGCGATCAGAGCGGCCAGCTCATCGCGGAGCTGACGGATGTCGGCAAGCGTTTCGGCGACCGCTGGGTGGTGCGTGATTTCTCCGCCCGCCTGATCCGTGGCGACCGCATCGGTTTCATCGGCCCCAACGGCGCCGGCAAGACGACGCTGCTGAAGCTGATCCTCGGCGAGCTGGAGCCGGATGCCGGCAGCATCCGCCGTGGTACGAAGCAGCAGATCGCCTATTTCGACCAGTTCCGCAGCGTGCTGGACCCGGAGGCCATGATTGCCGACGTCATCTCCCCCGGCTCGGACTACGTGGAGATCGGCGGCACGAAGAAGCACGTGGTGGGCTACCTCGGCGACTTCCTGTTCGCGCCGCAGCGGGCGCGCTCGCCGGTGAAGTCGTTGTCCGGCGGTGAGCGCAACCGCCTGCTGCTGGCGCGCCTGTTCGCGCGACCGGCCAACATCCTGGTGCTGGACGAGCCGACCAACGACCTCGACGTGGAAACCCTGGAGCTGCTGGAGTCGCTGCTGCAGGACTACGACGGCACCGTCTTCCTGGTCAGCCACGACCGGACCTTCCTCGACAACGTGGTGACGCAGACCATCGCCTCCGAAGGCGACGGCCAGTGGAAGGAATACGCCGGCGGCTACAGCGACTGGCTGCGCCAGCGCCCGGCGGCCGGTGACAGGCCGGCGGCGCGCGAGGACAGACGGGAAGACAAGCCGGAAAACGCGCGCGCGGACGCGAAGGCGCCCGCCGGCCGCACGGTGAAGCTCGGCTTCAACGAGAAGCGCGAGCTGGAAGCACTGCCTGGCAAGATCGCCGCGCTGGAGGCAGAACAGGCCACCCTGCAGCAGCAACTCGCCGATCCGGACGTCTACAAGAACCGCGGCAGCGAAGTCGTGACCATGAATGCGCGGCTGGAAGCCATCGATGAAGAGTTGCTGAACCTGCTCGAACGCTGGGAGCTGCTGGAGAAGAAGGCGGCGGGCTGACCCGCTCCGCATACGCCTGCATCACCCCACGAAAAGCCCCGCAGATGCGGGGCTTTTTCTTGTGCCTGACGCGCCCGGTGCACATGCCGTCCGGCTGGCTTCGTCACCGGCCAGGCGGAAAAACGTTCTCCTGCCTCCCGCTGCCGGCCGCTGCATTCCTGGTCCGACCGGTGTATTTGTCCCGTAGCGAACAACTTTGTCTGGCAATGCAGTGCGGCGCCCGGTAGCGGTGCTTGCTGCACTTGCACCCGGCATAGCTGCTGCACTATCCGCGGCGGCAGGCGGGCCTTGGGCCCGCGCAGCACAACACAAAAAAAGCAGTGCTACGGAGACAAGATGTACGACAACATGAAGCTGGCCAGCCCGCTCGGGCTGGGGCAGGGGGCCGCCGATCGCACGTTGCCGGCACGCCGTCCGCTGGGGTTCTGGCTGTTCGCGGCAACCATCCTCAATCTCTTCCTGGCCGGCGGCAACGGCTATGGCTCCGACATCCAGTACTGGGTGGACTGGACGCGCCACCTGCAACTGGTCGGCTATGCCAACTTCGGCGGTAACTACCCACCCGCCTACATCCACTGGCTGTGGCTGCTCGGCCGCCTGTACGACTTCCTGGAAATCGCGCCGGCGGCGGACATCCTGCTGCGCTTCCTCGCCAATACGCCGGTATGGCTATGTCATCTCGGCCTGATGGGGGTCATGGCGCGGCTGATGAAGCAGCGGCACATCAGCGATGGCGAGTGGAACGGCCTGATGGCGTTGGCGGCGCTCAACCCCGCCATCCTGATCGACGGACCGATCTGGGGGCAGGTGGACATCATCTTCTCGCTGTGGATCGGCGTGGCGCTGCTGTGGTTGATCCGTGGCCACTACCTGCTGCTGGTGGCGCCGATGCTCACGCTGGCGCTGCTCACCAAGTTCCAGACGATCTGCATCGCGCCGGTGCTGTTGCCGCTCGTGTGGTCGCATCGCCGCAGCCAGCGGCTGTGGGCCGGGCTGCTACTCGCGGCAGGGGTGGCGCTGCTGGTGCTGCTGCCCTACCTGCGCGCCGGCAGTTTCAGCCTGATGCTGGAGCAGGCCTATCTGCAGGCTTCGTCGATGTATCCGGTGGCGACGCTGAACGCCACCAACCTTTGGTACCTGCTGGGGCTGAACGATGTGCACCACAGCCGCTTCCTGTTCGACATCGCGCGGGACGCCCAGGGCGCCGAAAAGCTGTTCACCGCGCAGTACGGTGGCCTCGTGCTGTTCGCCCTGTGGTGCCTGTGGCTGACCGTCGATGGCTTCATCAACAACCGGCCGGAGCGTCACTGGCGCAACGCCATGCTGAGCACCGTCGGCTTCTTCCTGTTCTTGCCGGCGATGCACGAGCGCTACATGTTCCCGGCGGTGGTCATCGCGCTGATCGCCGCGGCGGCCTACTCGCGCTTCGTCCTGCACGCGATCGTGATCACCGTGGTGATCACCGGTCACCTGCTGTTCGTCATGGCACCCGGCATCGGGCCGCACACGCCTTACGTGCTGTCGGTGATGACGCTCCTGCTGGCCATCGGCATGGCGGTGCGCAGCAATCCCGATGGCCTGCTGCGCACGCGCTGGTTCAACCAGCATCTGGGCGTGTGGCTGGGCGCCTGCGTCGTCGCATGGGTCGGCATGCTGGCCTTCCACGCCGACGTGGCCGTGGAACAGCGCGAACGGCTGTCCGGATCGCGCGGCTGGATCGATGCGACCCTGGTGCCCGGGCGTCATCACCGCCAGAGCTGGGGGGACTTGCGGATCAACGCCAACGTCGGCAACCGGCCGCTGGTCGTGGGGGAGCGTGTCTTTTCGAGTGGCTTCGGCACCCACGCGCCGTCCACCATCGACATTCCGGTGCCGCGTTCCGCCAGCACCTTCACGGCACGGGTCGGCGTGGATGCCGGCGCGCCGCAGGGTGAGATTGCCTTCGAGGTGCGCGTGGATGGCGTCAATGTGTGGCGCAGCCCGCCGGTCCGCGGCGAGGAGGGGCGCCTGTTCAACGTGGAGGTGGACGTGCGCGGCAAGGGACGTGTCGAACTGGTGGCGCACGAACTCGACAGCATGACGGCCGACCATGCCAACTGGTTGGAGCCACGCTTCCTGACGCAGCCGCTGGCGAAGCCGGGTGCGAGAACGGAAGCGCAGACGGAAACGACGACCGGAACGCCAACGGAGACACAGGCGGGAGCGACCGTCGCACGCGACGAGCCTTGAGCTTCCGGGCGGTTCCGCCGCCGCATCCCGCGGCGGAATCCGCTGGCGGTGAATCAGCGATACATGTAGTCGCGGGTCAGGGGCAGCTTCTGACGGCCGAGGCTGGCAGGCCGCGTGGCAACGATCTGGTGCAAGGCAATCCAGTTGGCGTCGAAGGCGTGCGCGCAGCCGGCCAGGTAGGCGCGCCACACCCGGAAGCGCTTCTCTCCGGCGATCTCCCGCAGGCGACCCGCATTCGCCTCGAAGCGGGTGCTCCAGTGCTGCAGGGTCATGGCGTAGTGCAGGCGCAGGTTCTCCACGTCGGTCGCCTCCAGCCCGGCGGCCGACATCTCCTGCAGGGTCAGGCCGATGTGCGGCAGTTCGCCATTCGGAAAAACGTAGCGGTCGATGAAGTCGCCGCCGCCGAACGGGGTGCCGCCCGAGCCGGCGTCGCTGCTGGTGATGCCGTGGTTCATCGCGATGCCGTCATCCTCCAGCAGGTCGTGCACCTTGTGGAAGGAGCCGCCCAGGTTGGCCAGGCCGACGTGCTCGAACATGCCCACGCTGGTGACGCGGTCGAAGCGCTCGGGGACGTCGCGGTAATCCTGCAGGCGGATTTCGACGCGGTCCTGCAGGCCGGCGTCGCGCACGCGCTGCGTGGCCAGCTCGAACTGGCGGTGCGACAGGGTGACGCCCACGCAGCGGGCGCCGAAGTGCTGCGCCGCGCGCAGGACCAGCGCACCCCAGCCGCAGCCGATGTCCAGCAGGCTTTGTCCCGGTTGCAGGCGGATCTTGCGCAGGATGTGATCGATCTTCTGCAGCTGCGCCTCTTCCAGCGTCTGGTCGGCGCGACGGAAGTAGGCGCAGGAGTACACCATGCCGGCGTCCAGCCACAGGCCGTAGAACTCGTTGAAGACGTCGTAGTGGTGCTGGATGGAATCTGCGTCCAGCTTGCGGGAGTGGGACAGGCGGGCGACCCTGGGCTGTACGGCCGCGCCAGCCCGCGACGCCATGTCGGCGGACAGTCGCACCACGTCCTGCACCGGGCCTTCCACGTCGACCAGCCCTTCGACGTAGGCCGAGGCAAGCGACGACAGGGACGGCCGCATGATGTGGGGCAGGGCGCGGGGGGAGCGCAGGCGCATCAGTACCTGCGGGCTGGCACCGAGGTGGAACTGCTTGCCGTTCCACAGTTCCAGCGTCAGCGGGATGTCGTGCTCAGCAGTCCAGTCGGCCAGCCGGGCGCCGATACTGCGCTCGGCAATCGGCGCCGGCAGGTGTGCAACAAGTTGATGAAGCATGGCGAGCGCGCCCGGCAATCCCACATGCAGGGAAGTGTAGGCAGCCGCCCGAACCGCCAGAAAGTATGAAGGCTATTGAAGATAGCTATATCGGCTGCCGACGGGGACGGCAGTCGATCACCGACGATCGACGATCAAGGATCAACGACAGCGCCTAGCTGTCGTCTTCGGCGCGGAAGAAGAGGTTGGTGTCGCGCCAACTGGTGCGCGTCATGGCGACCTCCAGCTTCTCTAGGGGCGGCCAGTACTCCGGCGGCACGCCCAACCGCTGCATGAAGCTCTCCGGCGGCAGCCGCAGCAGCTGGTTGATCTCGGAGAAATCGTCGGGCAGGGCCGGGTCGTTCCAGCCATTGGCCACGTGGCGGGACAGGTTGCAGGCCAGGAAGACCGTGCGCACCCGCGGATTCTCGGCCTGGCGCTCGTCCATCAGGCTGACCAGCAGCTCCGGCAGGTGCCAGGCCTTGGCCAGCGCCAGCTGGATCTCGCTGACCGGCGCCCCGAGCACCGAACGTTGCGCCACCGCGCTGCGCAGGCCCTGGGTGGCGTTCAGCACCTGGGTGACCTTCATCATCATGGCGGGCGCGAAACACCACAGCAGGATCTCGGCGGCCTCGTGCAGCAGGGCTGCCACGGTGACCTCGTCGACGTCCAGGTCGTGACGGATCACCGCCCAGTCCCGGGCGTAGTGGGCCGACTGTTTGGCACGTGCGATCACGCGCAGCAGGCCGATCAGCGCCTTGGGGTGGGCGGCGAGGCGCTCCTCGACGGTCGGCAACTCCGCGAATGCCTCGAAGAAAGGCGTCACCCCCAGCATCATGATGGCGCGCTCGATGGTGGTGATGTCGTGGTTCTGGCTGCGGCCACGGTTGGCTTCCAGGTGCAGCAGCACGCGCAGCGTCATCAGCGGGTCCTGCAGGACCACGCTGGCGATGCGGCGGCCGC
This sequence comes from Uliginosibacterium sp. H1, assembly GCF_036017065.1. Classification (NCBI taxonomy): domain Bacteria; kingdom Pseudomonadati; phylum Pseudomonadota; class Betaproteobacteria; order Rhodocyclales; family Zoogloeaceae; genus Uliginosibacterium; species Uliginosibacterium sp. H1. The sequence goes on along the minus strand of NZ_JAYXHR010000001.1, from coordinate 1,620,640 downwards.
TGACGCTTTCTTCCTCCTGGCGCAGGGCCGCCAGATCGCGCACGGTGCGCCGCAGCACCGGCAGCGGCGTGGCGCTAAAGTAAGCGATGTAGCGGTCGATGTTTTGCAGAGCGTTGTTGATCATGGCCAAGCAGACGCAATTGACAGGCCATACAACGGCTTTCCGCCGCAGCAACTTGAACAGGCGCAGTGCCATAATCGCTGCCCCATCGCCCAATCAGGAGCAGGCAGTGACGCCTTTCAGGGCCTATCTGGTCGAACAGGATGCCGCACGCAAGGTGAGCAGCCGGCTGACCACGCTGGAAGAATCGGACCTGGACGGCGGCGATGTGCTGATCCAGGTTGCCTATTCAAGTGTCAACTACAAGGATGCCCTGGCGCTGACCGGCAAGGGCGCGATCGTCCGCCGCTTCCCCTGCGTGCCGGGCGTCGACCTGGCCGGCACCGTGGTGCGCAGCGCCGCCCCGCGTTTCCGCCCCGGCGACAAGGTGCTGGCCACCAGCTATGACCTCGGGGTGGGCCATCACGGCGGTTACGCCGAGTACGCCCTGGTGCCGGGTGGCTGGGTGCTGCCGCTGCCGGACGGCATGTCCCTGTCGCAATCGATGGCGCTGGGCACGGCGGGACTGACCGCCGCCCTGGCCATCAACCGCATGGAAGACAACGGGCTGAAGCCGGAAAGCGGTCCGGTCCTGGTGACCGGCGCCACCGGCGGCGTGGGCTCACTGGCCATCGACATGCTGGCCGGGCGGGGATACGAAGTCGTCGCGCTGACGGGCAAAGCCGAGCAGGCGGACTGGTTGAAGTCGATCGGCGCAGCCCGGGTCATGCTGCGCGCTGATCTTGCTTTGCCGACCACTCGCCCGCTGGACAAGGGGCTTTGGGCTGGCGCGGTCGATAATCTCGGCGGGCATGTGCTGGCCTGGATTGCCAGCACGACCAAGCCGCAAGGCCTGATTGCCAGCATTGGCCTGGCCAGCGGCACACAACTGGACACGACGGTGATGCCCTTCGTCCTGAGAGGGGTGAGTTTGCTGGGCATTGATTCCGCCTATATCGGTTTCGGGCCGCGAGAACGTGCCTGGGACCGTCTGGCGGGTGACCTGCGCCCACGCCATCTCGATGCCGTAACAAGGGTGGTGGAGTTTGAACAACTGCCGGCCGTGTGCGAGCAGCTCATGGCCGGCGATGCGCATGGCCGTACGGTGGTGCGCATCGGAGAAGGTATGTGAGCGTAGCTGAGAGTGGGGGTCTGCCAATGAGTCGCTGCGGACGGGGTATCTGCCGATGAGCAGTGAAATCAACGCCAGTTTGCCGCGGGTGCTGATCATCGACGATTCGCGCATGGTGCGCGCGTCGCTCATCAAACAGATCCGCGACAAGTTCGACGTACGCGAAGAGGCGGACGGCGAGGCCGGCTGGCAGGCCCTGCTGCTCGACCCGACCATCGAGGTGGTCATCTCCGACATCGGCATGCCGCGCCTAGACGGCTTCGGCTTGCTGCAGCGCATCCGCGGTTCGCGGCTGTCCCGCGTCAATTCGCTGCCGGTCCTCATCATTTCCGGCGAGGACGAGGAGGACGCCCGGCTCAAGGCACAGGCGCTGGGCGCCACCGATTTCATCAACAAGGGCACGCCGCGCGTCGAACTGCTGGCGCGCATCGAGGCCCTCGCCAAACTGGCACAGACCCGCCGCGAACTGGAAGAAAGCCGCGAGCAACTCGTCAAGCGCAACCGTGGCGACGTGTCGGTGATGGTCATCCAGGTCGATTTCTACGAGAAGCTCTGCGAGCAGTACGGCCACAGCGTGGGCCAGCTGATACACCGCAAGCTGTCCAAGCTGCTGTCGGCCAAGGTGCGCAAGGAAGACACCATCGCCCACCTGGCGGAAGGCCAGTTCGCCGTCATTTCGCCGTCCGCCGACCTGGATGCCTGTGGCGCGTTCGCCCTGCGTCTGCGGCGAGCCATCGAAACCATCGTCATGACCTACAAGGAGGCGCGCATCCGTGTGAGCCTCACGATCGGCCTGGCCAGTGCCAAGGGCGATCCGACCATGACCCTGGAGCACCTGCTCGGGCTGGCGGCCCAGCGTGTGGCCGAGGGCACGACACTGGGCGGCAACCGCGTGGTGTCGGATTCCGGCGAGGTTACGGCAGACAACGTCGGCCGCTTCAGCCGCCTGGCGGTCAGCGTGGACCACGCGCTGACACAGCTGCGCTCCGGTACCCGCGAAGAGCCGAAGAAGCGCCTGCGCGAGCTGATCCACACCCTGATGCCGTTGATGGAAATGATCGAGGACGAGTTCCGTGTCGGCATGCCGCTGATGGAGCTGGCCGAGAAGGCGCAGCTCACCTCGCTGGAAATGGGGACCACGTCCACCGTCGGCGCGACGTCTACGCTGGGCTCGCGTACGGTCTGGCGGACCTGAGCGACGGCCGGTCGCAAGACCACTGTCCGCGCCGTACAAATTGATCGGGCCGGTCCACCATCTGGTGGAGCGGCCCGATGCCTTTTGGCACAATGCCCTACTGCAGCTTGCGCAGGTACTCCTTGGAGAACACCCGGTCAGGCAGCTCGCGTGGCTTCATGTCGTCGTATTCGAGTACGGACACTTCGCCTTTCTTCAGGGCGTCTTCCATGACCAGCCGGGTGGGCCGCAAGGCGCCACCGAGCTGTTTGTAGTTCTCGTAGCTGCAGGTCTTCAGCAGCCGGTTGCTCACCGAGTAGAACTCCGCGCGCACCGGCTGGCCATTGGCCTGCTTCACCCACAGCAGTACCTTGGCATACGTGACGCTGCGGTCCACCGCGCTCAGCTCCAGCACTTGCTGCGCATCGGCGCCGCTACCGTCCACCCGCAGCAGCTTGGGGTTGTAGTCGCCGGCGAAGTTGGCGCGGGCGAGGTCGCCGTTGGCGACTTCGCCGGTCAGGCGCTGGGCGACCGACAGTCGCACCGGTTGCGACACGCTGGGCATGAACAGCCACAGGTCACGGCCGCGCATCAGCATGATCTGGCCGCGATCGGCTTCCGGCTCCACGGTCATCACGATGGTGTTCTCGTTGCCGCGCGAAAGTACGCGATACTTGCGCGCTTCCGGGCTCCCCTGGTCCGGAGCCTTCGAGCTGATGGCAATGTCCACCTGGAAGCCGTCGGCGGGGAAGCGGATGCGGTCGGCCCGTTCGACGATCGCCCGGGCCTCGGCGTCCGCGTCGGCGGGGGCTTGCGCCCGCAAGGGCGGGTTCAGTGACAGGGTGGCGAGGACGATAAGACTGGCTGCGCGTGCAGCTCGCCACAGGGGTCGGAAGGGCTGGGGGGCTTCCGGCCGCAACGCTGGTCGCAACATCGTGGTTCTCCGTCGAAGTCTGCGGACGAGGCATTGTCCGCCCGACTATTCTAGTCAACGGAAAAATGGGGACATAACATGAGCGTCGTGCAGGTCGATCGGGTCGTGAAGCGCTATCGCCTGGGCGAGCAGGATGTCGTTGCCCTGAAGCGCGTGTCGCTCGACATCGAGGAAGGTGTCTTCATGGCGATCGCCGGTCCGTCGGGCAGCGGTAAATCCAGCCTGCTCAACCTCATCGGCTGCATCGACGAACCCAGCGAGGGGCGCATCCTCATCGACGGCCAGGACGTGGCCGGCCACACGCCGGACGAGCTCGCCGACCTGCGTTCCCGGACGATCGGCTTCATTTTCCAGACGTTCAACTTGCTTCCCGTGCTCACTGCCGCAGAGAATGTCGAGTACCCGATGCTGCGCCGGGCCGACATCGATGCGGCCGAGCGTGCCAAGCGGGTCAAGCATTATCTGGAGGTGGTCGGGCTGGCGCAGTACGCCAACCGGCGGCCGAACCAGCTTTCCGGCGGCCAGCGCCAGCGCGTGGCGATTGCACGGGCGCTGGCGATCCATCCGCGCATCGTGCTGGCGGATGAACCGACCGCCAACCTGGACCGCAAGACCGGTGACGAAATACTGCAACTCATGCGTGCAATCAACAAACAGACAGGGACGACCTTCATCTTCTCCACCCACGACAAACGCGTGATGGCCATGTCGAACCGACTGGTGCGCATCGAGGATGGCGAGGTCGCCATTCTCGGTATCCGCAATGCCAGCGGCTGGACCTACGTGAACGAGCGCCGCCGTACGCGTGCTGCCGCGGAGGCACGGCAATGAGTGCGCGAACCACCTGGGGGCTGAGCTTGCTGGCCATGCTGGCAACGGCGACGGCCAATGCCCAGAGTATGGACGACCTGTTCGGCGACGATCTGCCGAAGAAGGCCGCTCCCGCCGCGTCGGCTGCCAAGCCGCCAGCCGAAGGAGGGCTGCGCTTCTCCGGCTCGCTCGAAGCCAAGGCTGCCTACACCATGCCGAAGCCCGAGCACTGGTCGAACCTGCGGCTGCGGGGCCTGCTCAACGCGCAGGGTGGCTCGGGCAACGTGAAGTGGAAACTGGGTGCCCGCGCCGATGGCGATGCCGCCTATGCAGGCATGAACGAGGACATCTATCCCGCGCCGGTGCGCAAGGACCAGAAGCTGGGCTTCGAGTTGCGCGAGAACTACGCCGACGTGGAGCTGGGTGATGTCGGTTTGCGTCTGGGCAAGCAGCACATCGTGTGGGGCGAGATGGTGGGTCTGTTCGTCGCCGACGTGGTGTCGCCGCGTGACCGACGCGACTACCTGTCGCTGGAACTCGAACCGATCCGTCGCACGCAATGGGCGGCACGTGCCGAGCACTTTGCCGGGGACTGGCATTCCGAGGTCGTGCTGATCCCGGTGCAGACCTACGACAAGATCGGCAAGCCGGGGGCCGATTTCTACCCGTACCCCACGCCACCCACGCCGGGTTATGCCTACGTCATCAACGACGAGCAACGCCCGGAGCGTAACGCCTCGAATATGGGCGGTGGCTTGCGCAGCGGATTCATCAAGAATGGCTGGGACGTCTCCGGCTTTGCGTATATCAGCCGCGACGTGGCGCCGACCTACGAACGACAGGTCGTGACCGGACCGACGCCTGCCACGATCTACACGCCGGTGCATGACCGCATCCGCCAGTTCGGGGGCACGGTCTCGAAGGATCTCGATGGCGTCGTCCTGAAGGCCGAAGGGGTCTACACCAACGGGCGTCGCTTCACCGTCAACCGGCTGGACGATGCCGATGGCCTGCTGGCGGCCGACAGTTTCGATTACGCGGTGGGTGCCGACTTCACGCTTCCGGCGGATCTCAACCTGTACCTGCAGCTCACGCAGCGTGTCCTCACGCGTCATGACGTGTCGATGAATAACGACAAGGTGGAGAGCGGCGGCAGCGTGGTGTTGAAGCGCGGCTGGGGCAACTGGGAAAGCAGCGTGTTGTGGGCCAGCAGCCTGAACCGCAACGAGGGTTGGGTGAATACCCAGATCAGCTATCGCCTGCGACCGAACTCGCGCATCCGTTTCGGCGCGGAGTGGTTCTACGGGCCGGCGACCGGCTACTTCGGGCGCTACGACGCCAACGACCGGGTGTGGACGGAGTTCCAGCAGTCGTTCTGAGCAGGCTCTCCTGCAAAGCGGGAAAAGAACTGAAGAAGAGTTGAAAAAGAAGAGTGAAAAATAAAACGCCGGCGCGGATGCCGGCGTTTTTTGTTTCTGCGTGAAGCGCGAGGCCGGTTCAGGCCATTTCCCGGTGCTTGCCTGCTTCGTAGGCGGCATCCACCTGTTCGTTGATCGTGCGCCAAAGCGGTTTCATGAACATCCGCAGGCCCTTGATGATCTCGTCGACCTTCATCATCGATGGCAGGCGCGTGCCGCGATGCTGGATCGGCGCGCCGATGGGATGGATCTTCACGCCGATCTTGGAGAAGTGATCCGCCAGGCGAGGCTCGGTCAGCACGAACAGTGTTTCGACGCCCTGGCGTTTTGCCAGCGCGACCGTGCCCAGGTACAGCCCGACCGGGATGTATGGGAAACGAGGCATGTCCTTGGTGCCGAAGTCTTCCTTGTTCATCACGACTTCGCGCTTCTCGTCGCCCTTGCGGCGTCGGTAGCGACTTCGCACGGCGAGTCGCGACACTTCCGCAATGCTCTCGCGGGGCAAGGCTGCCGGATCGACGATCCTGCGGTTGATGCTTGCCTCGCAGAGCTTCTCGAAAGGCAGGATGCAGTCCTGGCTGTCACGACGGGCGAGTACCAGCCGGGTGCAACCGACCAGATCCAGCGGCGGGCCAGACTGCCGCATCAGGCAGTGCTGGCTGTACTGGTCGTACTCGTCGCTTTCCATGCGGTCGGGGCGTTCCGCTTCGTAGCGGAGCTCTTCGCAGTACACCTCGTGGCGGATGCGGTAGACCGCGTGGCGCACATCGTCGTCGATGGCGGGCACGATCTCGAAGTACTTCTTGAAGCCTTCGCCGAGGTTGAATGGACCAAACATTGGTTTTCCTCCCGAACCTGGCACGATGACCTGTGCATAGGGTTTGCCGTGCCACCGCCCTTTCGGGGCACTGTCTGCAGTCTAGACGCTTTGACGCAAAGCATCGACTACGGGTGTACGCGATACCCGCCAGGCGGGTAGCAGGGCTGCCAGGACGGTGGCAGCCACGCCGATGACGGCTGCGAGCAACACGTTCATCGGCAGTACCTGGATGCGCGCAAGGTAGCCGGTATTGGCATTGGGTGGCGGTGGCATGGGGATGCCGACCCAGGATGCCAGCCAGGCTGCACCGAGGCCGAGCGCCACGCCGAGCGCAGCGCCCAGCAGGCCGAGCATGAGGTGTTCGAGCAGGACGCTGCGCAGCACGTCGATGGGGCGATCGCCCAGGGCGCGTACCGTGCCGAACTCCGCCACGCGTTCAAAGATGCTCATGTTCACCGTGTTCGAGACGCCCAGCAGCACCATGCCCAGGATGATGAGCTGGAGGACGCCGAACTGGCGGGCATACAGCTCGCGGGTCTTGTCGTAGAAGTCGGACAACTTGCGCCAGGAACGCGCCTCCAGCGGCATGCCGGCCAGCGACGCCTGCAGGCGCGGCATGAACGCGTCGGTGTCGTCGGTCCTGTGCAAGGACACCACCAGCACGTTGGCGCCTGGCGTCTGCAGCAGGTCCTGCGCGGCGCCCAGGGGAATGCGCACGGCGTGGGCGTCGAAGTCCTTGGAGAAGGTACGGAAGACGCCGATCACCTCGAAATCCAGCGTGTTCAGTGCCCCTTCGGCGGTGTTGATCAAGAGGTTGATCCGCTCTCCCGGCGTCACCCCCATGGCGGTGGCAACGCCCTCGCCGATCATGATGCCGTCGAGGTCCTTTTCGTCGAGCATGCGTCCGGCCAGCACGGTGATCATGCTGCCGAGCCGCGCTTCCTTCGCGGGTTCCACACCTTCGCCGACGATGCCGTAGTCGCGCCGGCCATTGTTGATGACACCGGCAAAGCTGATGCGCGCCATGACGTCGTCCACCCCTTCGATGCCGCGGATACGCTTGGTCAGTGCCTCGGGTTGCTCGATCAGGTAACGGGTGGGATTGCGCGTGCCTTTCTCCATGAAGCCCTCGCGGCTCACCTGGGCGTGGCCGTACTGGGAATGGATTACCGCTTCGCCAAGCTGGACGAAGATGTCCTGCACGAAGCCACCGGCCAGGATGAGGCCGGCCACGCCGAGCGCGATGGCGGCCAGCGTCATGGCGGAGCGCACGCGGTGACGGAAGATGTTGCGGATGGCGAGCCGGGTCAGCATGGCTGGTCTAGCGACTGTGCCGCAACGCGTCGACGATGTTCATGCGGGAAGCCTTCCAGGCCGGGTACAGGCTGGCGGCCAGGGTGGTCAGCAGGGCTGTGAACAGCGCATCGCTCATGAGCGCGGGCGTCAGGCGTATCTGCCCGATGTAGCCACGCGCCATGCCCGGTGGCGGTGGCATCGGAATGCCGATCTGGGAGATGCCCCAGGCGAGCAGCCAGCCAAGGAGGACGCCGAGCAGGCCGCCCACGATGCCCAGCAACAGGCCTTCGGTGAGGAACTGGCCGAGTACGCCAACGCGTCGCGTGCCCAGGGCCATGATGGTGCCGATCTCGCTGGTGCGCTCCAGCACGCTCATGGTCAGCGTATTGGAGATCGACAGGACGATGATCACCGCGATGATCAGCTTCACCACGTCGACCTGGCGCGAGAACAGCGTGACCGTCTTGTTGTAGAAGTCCGCCTGCTCATACCAGGGTGACAGTTCGACACCGGCATTGCGCGTCGTATTGCGCAGCTGCGCCAGCGCAGTGTCCGTCTTCGCCGTGTCGTCGAGCAGCAGTACCCAGCTGGTCGCTCCCTCGACGCGCACCAGTTCGCGGGCCATGCCGATGGGCACGCGCAGGAAGTTGTCGTCGTAGGCCTTGGTGATCGTGGCGAACACGCCACGCACCTGTCCCTCCACCGCATTGATGCCGCCCCGCGCCGTGTTGGCAAGCAGCACGATGGTGTCGCCTGGCTTGATGCCGAGATTCGCCGCCAGGCCCTCGCCGACGAGAATGCCTTTGGCGTCGTCGGCGGACAGGTTCTGCCCGGCGACGATATTCACGCGCGTGGAGATGAGGGCTTCGCGCGCAGGATCTACCCCCTCACCGAGAAACGACAGCGTTTCCTCGCCGCGGCTCAGCATGCCGCTGAAGGACAGGCGGGGCGAGACGGCGCGCAGTCCGGGCAGGTCGGCCGGCACGCCGATGCGCGACGGGTCGCCCGGCAGCAGGAAGGCGTAGGGGTCGGAAACACCCTCCTTGAAGTAGCCCTGCTTGACGATCTGGATGTGGCCCAGCTGGGAATGGATCGTTGCCTCCCGCATGTCCAGGAAAATCCACTGGATGAATCCGCCCGCAAGCAGGAAGGCCACCAGGCCACCGACGATGGTGCCCAACGCCAGCAGGGAGCGCCTGCCATGGCGGAACAGGTTGCGCCCACAGAGTTGCAGCGTGGTCAGCCACCGCACTTGCATCATGGATCAGGGGGTCCTTGTCGCAGGTCGGACTACAGGTTGTAGCGGCCAGGGGCAATGATGTCCTGCGGATCGAAAACCTCTTTGAGCCGGCGGACGGTCTGCCAGTATGGGTCGTTGGCATCGACGATGCTGGACATCATATCGGCGCGCGCACGGTAGGGCTGAATACCGACGCGCTGGAAGAACGCCAGCATGTCGTCTGCGCACTGGTGTGCCCGCCGGGTCTGTTCGGCGTCGCGACGGTCGAACAGCAGGTTGAACACGCCGACCAGTGAGGTATCGGTCTCGATGTTGAGGGTCATGTAAAGCTCGAAGCCCGCGACCCGCGCGATCCGTTCCGATTCCTGGACGATGGGCACGGCCTCGCGACCATTGAGCGGTAGCGCCGGGTTGATGAACAGCAGTCCGCAAGGGGACTCGTCGAGGCGTGAGGCGGGCAGGTGCTCCGCATCGAACTTGAACAGCAGGTTCTCTATCGGCGCATCGGTCGGGATGCCCAGTGCCAGCCCATGCAAGGGCCGCACGCCCGCAATGGCGGCGGCCTGCGCGCGCGCCCAGCGTAGTCCGCGCAGTTTGTCCATCACGCCGAAGCCGGCATCGAGCAAACCGCTACTGACCACCCGCAGGCCGGCCAGATGGCGGGTGCGGGCGCGCGCTTCCCGGACGCGTGCCCGGACTTCCGCCTTGCTGCCGGAAGCGCCGCCCAGGCTGGCCCACTCGGAGGGACTGACGATCTGCAGGCATTGCCCGGCTTCGCGGATGGCGGCTTCCCGCGGCATGTGGCAGCGATCCATCAGATAACGAGCGGCGCCTGCGGCAAGCGATGCGTGCGTACGCGCACGGTTGCCGATGTGGGTCACCGAGCTGATGATCTTCTCCCGCTTCAGGGCAGCCAGTACGTCGATGAATTCGGACAGCCGCGCAGGGTCCTTGAGCGTCAGAGACAGGGCCACTTCGCAGGGGCGGCGTGGCTGTAGCCGGAAGCAGGCGCTGGTGACGATGCCGAAGTTGCCCTGGAAGAACAACCCGTCCAGCATCGGCCCCAGTCCATACGGGTGCGCATGGGCAAGCGGCGAGCTCTCGCCCAGCCTGCGGAAACCGGTATGAAGCACCTCGCCGGTCCCGGTCACGATCTCCAGGCCAAACAGGTCTTCCCGCCGCGGACCCAGATAGCCCACGCCGCGGTCCAGCGCGTTGCCGATCAGGCTCGTGTCCCGACCAGAGCCCGTCACGTTGAAAGTCCACTGTGGCGCATGCGCCTGGAGGTGCTCGTAGAGCATCTGCTGGGTGACGCCGGGGCCGACCACTGCCACCGGCTGCCCCTCCATCAGCTTGATTTCGCTCAGCGCTGACAGGTCGACTGCAACGGCCCCCGAGCGAGGCGCGCACCGAGAGCCGTAGCCCCAGTTGAGGCCGCGGCTCACTGGATAGAGTGGCGTACCAGTCGCCGTGGCCAGGCTGACCAGATACCGAACCTGCCCGGTTGCGGCAGGGAAAATAGTGCCGCTCGAAGAAGTCTGGTGCCCCGTCAGATTTCCTGGCTCGCTGCCGAGCGCTGGTTCGAAACGGATACCGTTGACGGCAAGTCCCTTCAGGAATTCGGATGCGATGGCGGGCATGTGACCGTTTGCAGCCAAAGACGATGGGCCGCCACTTTGCGCGGTGCCCCGTGACGCCGTCAAGCAGTGGTTGTCCGGTGTCGAGATGCTTTACAACCGTCCGGCACGCTATCCGGCGACCGTGTTTTTTTATTTAAAAATCAATTGGTTATTCTTGTGGCACGTGGGTTGCTTAAAGGAGCTCGCCTCAATAGCTTTGCTTCCAAGGAGATTTACGATGAAATTTGCAATGAAGAAGATTGCCGCCGTGTGCGCAGTCGGCGTGGTGGGTGCCTTCGGCGCCTCCGCTGCCAACGCTGCCGCCGTGGCCACCGCTTACCTGAACGTGACCGACTTCAAGATCAACGTTGTCAGTGGTTCGCTGGCTGCGCTGAACTTCACCAACAACATCGACTCCAGCGCCAAGCTGAACGGCGCCGTTGATGCTACGCCGGAAGCGGTCGCTGGCCCGGGTTCGTTCCTGTCTGAACTGTCGGTCATCGGTGCAGACGGCGCATCCTACAATCCTGGTGTGGCTTACACCACCAACCCTGGCGACCTGTACTACGCCGGTTCCTACGCCGAGCGTGATGGCGATGCCCGTACCGCTGCCGGTGCTCGCGCCCTGACCGACGCAACCGTCGTTCTGGACAGTAACGGCGATGGCTCGTCCCAGACCAACACTGGCGTGACCGGCTTTGCCACGCTGACGCTGACTGACTCGCTGACCTTCAACCTGAGCTTCCTGTACGACTACTTCATTCGTGTCGACCTGGATCAGCCGAAGACCAGCGTGCTGGCCAGCCTGGCCTGGAGCCTGGAAGTCCGCCAAGGCGCCACCAAGGTCATCGACCTCGAAGCAATCGATCTGGTGGTTGGCGTGGATAGCACCATCGACGAGTACAGCGCCGGTGGTGATGACCTCGGCTTCCTGTCGGCCAATTACACCCTTGGCCCGGGCACGTACCAATTCGCCCTGCGTCAAACCGCTCAAGCTGATGCCAGCCTGATCCCCGAGCCGGGTTCCCTGGCTCTGGCCGGTCTGGGCCTGCTGGGTCTGGGTGCGTTGCGTCGTCGCAAGTCTGCTTAAGTAGATTCTGCTTCAGCAAAAAGGAACGCTTCGGCGTTCCTTTTTGTTTTGGTATTTTCGGCGGACGTCCTGTCCTTGCGGACAGATTGTTTGTGGAATATCAGCGGGTAACATACCGTCCGCAGTGATGACATGAGTTGTCGTGTGCGGCACGCTGTGCGGTATTTCCAGCCGCCCGAGGTGCGTTTGATTACCATCCGTAAGGTTTATTGCGCCGCGGAACCGGCGTTGCAGGAGCCCCTCGAAATGAAATCACTCAACTTGTCCGGCCGTAGTGCATTTGTGGCCTTGCTGCTGATCATGCTTGTAGGTTGCGCAAGTTCGTCCTATCCGCCCGCGCCCGCCAAGGCATCGTCGCCCGATTACAACTACGTGATCGGGCCGGGCGATTCGGTCAACATCATGGTCTGGCGCAACCCTGAACTCTCCATGGCGGTTCCGGTGCGCCCGGACGGCAAGATCACGGCTCCGCTGGTGGAGGATCTGCCGGCTATCGGCAAGGATGCCGTCAGCTTGGCGCGTGATATCGAGAAGGCGCTGGCCAAGTACATCCGCGATCCGGTGGTGACCGTCATCGTCACCAACTTCGTTGGTCCCTACAGCGAGCAGATCCGCGTCATCGGCGAGGCTGCTAAGCCGCAGACCCTGCCGTACCGCCAGAACATGACCCTGCTCGATGTGATGATCGCCGTCGGTGGCATCACCGATTTTGCCAATGGCAACGGTGCGAGCATCCTGCGCACGTCAGAAGGCACCAAGCAGTACGCCGTCCGCCTGAAGGACCTCCTGAAGAGTGGCGACGTGTCCGCCAACGTCGAAGTCAAACCGGGTGACGTACTGGTCATTCCGCAAAGCTGGTTCTGATCCCTCCTGCGTGCCGGCGCTCGCGTCGGCACGTGTTCTTCCGCCGGACGGCATCTTCCGTCCAGCCCGCCTGAAAGAAACCGGATACGACGATGGATGAGTTGCTGCGTCAGTTGATGACCCATTTGCGTGCCATGTGGGCTTACCGCTGGTGGGGGTTGGCCCTCGCCTGGGTGATTGGTGCGGTAGGTGCCGTGGTCATCTACATGCTGCCCGACAAGTACGAGGCTTCTGCGCGCATCTACGTCGATACGCAATCCGTGCTGGCGCCGCTGATGGCTGGTCTTGCGGTTCCTACTGATGTGAACCAGCAAGTGAATATGCTGACCAAGACGCTGGTCAGTCGTCCCAATGTCGAGAAACTCATCCGCATGGCGGACCTGGATCTGGCGGTGCGCACGCCGGTCGAGCGCGAGGCGCTGATTGCCGACGTCACCAAGCGGGTCCGCATCCAGGGAACCGGGCGCGACAACCTGTACACGCTGAGCTTCATGGACGGCCAGGCCGATCGGGCCAAGCGCGTCGTCCAGAGCCTGGTGTCGATCTTCGTGGAGTCCGGTTTGGGCGACAAGCGCAAGGACACCGACAGCGCCCGCCGTTTCATCGAAGAGCAGATCAAGAACTACGAGCAGAAACTGGATGAGGCCGAGACGCGTCTGAAGGATTTCCGCCTCAAAAACCTAGCGCTGCTTGGTGAATCCGGCAAGGACTCCCTCGCGCAGATCGGCGAGGTGACAGTGGCCTTGCGTCAGTCGCGCCTGCAGTTGCGCGAGGCAGAGAACTCACGCGATGCACTCAAGCGGCAACTTGTTGGCGAGGAGCCTGTCCTGTTGCCCGAGAATGCATCACCCAGCACTTCCGGCATTTCCATCCCGGAGCTCGATGGGCGTATCGAGGCACTGAAGAAGTCGCTGGACGAGTTGCTGCGCAGCTATACCGAGCTTCACCCCGATGTTGTCGGCACTCGCAAGGTCCTGGCCTCGCTGGAGGCGCAGCGCGCCGAAGAGGTCAAGGCACGTCGCAAGCCGGGCAGCTCGACGATCAGTACGCAGACCAATCCTGTTTACCAACAGATGAAACTGTCCCTGGCAGAGTCCGAGGCCGCCGTTGCTTCGCTGCAGACCCGGGTCGCGGAATATGACGCCCGGCTGGCGCAGATCCAGCAGATGGTGAAGCTGGGACCGCAGATCGAGCAGGAGTTTGCGCAGCTGAACCGGGACTACGAGGTTCACAAGCGCAACTACGAAACCCTGGTTTCCCGTCGCGAATCCGCCAATCTTTCCGTGGAGATGCAGGCAACGTCCGGCGTGGCCGAATTCCGGCTGGTCGATCCGCCCAGCGTGCCCAGCAAGCCGTCGGCACCCAACCGGATGCTGCTGTTGCCTGCAGTCGGAATCCTGGCGTTGATCCTGGGGGCAGGTCTCTGCTTCCTGATCAGTCAGGTCAGGCCTTCGTTCCACGACAGTCGCTCGCTTCGCGAAACCACGGGTTTGCCGATCCTCGGATCAATCTCGCTTAACCGTACTCCCGACCGCAAGCGCGCCGATCTCCGGAAAAAATACGCCTTCCTCGGGGCCGTCGCCACATACATAGGTGCCTTTGGTGCCGTGATGGGGCTGGCGGCCTGGATGGGACGCGCGTGAGGACAGCATGAGCATCATCGAAAAAGCCGTTGAACGGCTCGACCAACTGAAGAAAGCTGGCGTAGATGTGCCGGCGGTTTCCGTCCCTCAGCCAGCCGAAGCGCAGCCCTCTCAGCCGGCTCCGGTTGTGCAGACGCCGCCACCTGCGGCGCCCGTGGCGAAGGTCGCGCCGCCTCAATGGCCGGTGGACGATGCTGGTCAGAGCAAGCGCGTCAACATCGATCTCACCCGCCTTGAAATGCAGGGCTTCGTGACCCCGAACAACTCCCGTTCGATCATTTCGGAAGAGTTCCGCGTCATCAAGCGGCCCATCCTGAAAAACATCGACGGTGGCGTTGCCGGCAAACATGCCAACCTCATCATGGTGACCAGTTCGGTGCCGGGCGAGGGCAAGAGCTTCAGCTCGATCAACCTAGCCATCAGCATGGCGATGGAGCTCGACCACACCGTGCTGCTGGTGGATGCCGACGTGTCGCGGCCATCGGTGCTCAACCATCTCGGCCTGCCGCCGGCGCCTGGTTTGATGGACGTCCTGCTCAACCCCGGCCAGGATCTGGGCGAGGTGCTGTTGCGGACCAATATCGACAAGCTCACCTTGCTGCCGGCTGGCGTCCCGCACCAGCGCGCGACCGAGTTCCTCGCCAGCGACGCGATGGTCGGTCTGCTCGACCAGATCGCGACCCGCTATCACGACCGTATCGTGATCTTCGATTCGCCGCCCCTGTTGGCGACCACCGAAGCGCGCGTACTGGCCACCCACATGGGGCAGGTCGTCATGGTCGTGGAGGCCGCGCGCACCACGCATGCGATGGTGAAGCAGGCTCTCGCGACCATCGAAGCCTGTCCGATCCGCCTGATGCTGCTCAACAAGTTGCGCGATGCCGGGGCGGGGGCTTACGGGTATTACACGCCATACGGCTATGGCAATGCGTCGGCGCGCTAAGCGTCATCGCCGACCGGCTGCTGCCCGACCGTCGCCCCGGCTGCGGTTGCTTTGCATTGCGATGCTGACCGCAACCCCCACTTTTGTAGCGGCCCAGTCGTGGCGCCTGGGGGCGGATGTGCGGGTTCGCGAAGCGTTCACCGATAACGTTCGGCTGTCGGGTACCAATCCCGAGTCCGACTGGGTCACCGAGGTGGCGCCCGGCGTCAGTCTGTCGGGACGCAGTGCACGCGTACGTGGCAACCTGAACGCGCGGCTCAACAGCTACTACCACACGACCGACACTGACTCGAACAATACCAATCTGGATCTGTTCGGCGGCGGGACGGTCGAGGCGATCGAAGACACGCTGTTTGTCGATGCCGATGCACGGGCATCACAGGAAGTCCTGTCGAGTTTCGGCGCATCCTCGCCCGATGGCATCAATACGAACGAGAATTCCGCCCAGTACTACAGCTTGTCGATCACCCCGCGGGCTTACTGGCGTCTCGGTTCGAGTGGCACCGGGGAGGCGCGCTATCGCCTGGGATATTCCGGTGCGGATACCAGCGCCTACGACACCCGGCTCACCCATGACTGGACACTCGCACTGCGCAATGGATCTGCGTGGGGACGGGCGGGCTGGGAACTGGTGGGTCTGGGCTCTTCCAACGAGTACGACCGTGGCCGTGACCAGTCGATGGCGCGCTTGCGTGCCGCGTTCGTGTACACGGTGAGCGGCTCCCTCAAGCTGCGCCTGTTCGGCGGGCAGGAGCGCAACAACTTCACCTCGCGGGATCAGGAAAGCTATACGAACTGGGGCGGCGGTGTCGAATGGCGGCCCAGTGAGCGGACGCTGTTTTCAGCAGAAGCGGAGGATCGCTTCTTCGGGACCGGCTACAACATCCGCTTCTCCCATCGTCGCCCGCGCAGCAGCGTGGACATGCATTTCTCGCGCGATGTGAGTTCCAATTCGGATGCGATCAACGGAGGCTCCAGCTACTTCCTGCTGCTGGAGCAGGAGGAACGGCTGCTGGAGTCGCAGATTCCCGACGTGACGCAGCGTCGCCAGGTCGCCATCCTCCGTCTCGCCTTGCAGGGCATTACCCCACAGAATGCCGCGCAGCTGGGCGGCCTGAGCAGTACGCGCACGATCAACCGGGTCGGACGGATCACCCTGGTGGCAAGCGGGCTACGCAACGACTTCAGCCTGAGCCTCAGTCGCCTGCAGCGGGACACTTTCTTCAATCAGGCGCTGAGCGCCGTGAGCGATGATTTCTCGCGTTACGGCAGGGTGATCGACTACGTGGCCTTCGTGGGCTGGAATACCCGCCTTTCGCCACGGACCAGCGTCAACGCCGGTCTTACCTATACCGATTCAGAGGGTAGTAACAGTGGATCGCCGGATACATCCCGGCAGCAAAAGGATGTCACGCTGGGGCTGAACACCACGTTCGGTTCCCACTCCAACGGTGGCTTGCAGTACCGCCGTTCGAATTCCAGCGGCAGCGCGACATACACCGAGAATGCGGTGTCCGCGTTCCTGGCATACCGCTTCTGAGGCGAGTCATGTACGAGTCCTTCTACGGCTTCAGCGCCAAACCGTTCCAGCTCAACCCCGACCCGAGTTTCTACTACGGCAGTCGCGGTCACCGTCGGGCCATGGCGTACCTGGAATACGGGTTGCATCAGAACGAAGGCTTCATCGTCATCACGGGCGAGGTCGGTGCGGGGAAGACCACCCTGGTACGCAGCCTGTTGCAGAAGCTGGATCAGGCATCGGTCGTGGCGGCGCATCTGGTCAGCACGCAGATTGATGCCGATGACATCTTGCGCCTGGTGGCCGCGGCCTTCGGCATCCCGGCCAAGGGCGTCGAGAAGGCCGATCTCCTACTGGCGCTGGAGGGTTTCCTGGTATCGGTGACGGCGTCCGGCAAGCGTGCCCTGCTGATAGTGGACGAGGCGCAGAACCTCACGCCACAGGCGGTGGAGGAGCTACGCATGCTGTCGAATTTCCAGCTCGAAGACCATGCCCTCCTGCAGAGCTTCCTGGTCGGTCAACCTGAATTCCGCGAGACCATGCAGAGCCCGCACATGCAGCAGTTGCGGCAGCGGGTCATCGCCTCGTACCACCTCGGGCCGATGGACGCGGACGAAACCCGGGCCTACATCGAACACCGCCTGAAGCATGTCGGCTGGCGGGGCGATCCGCGCATCGAACCGTCTGCGCATGCCGCGATCCATACCTTTTCCGGCGGGGTGCCGCGCCGGATCAACACCACCTGCGATCGCCTGCTGCTGGCCGCCTTCCTGGCCGAGCGCCATGTCCTGACCGAAGGTCATGTGGAGGAGGTGGTGCGCGAGATCCGCGAGGAGGGCGCTTCGCGTGGCCCGGCGGCGGTAGCCCCAGTGGCTTCGCGCGCCGACCTCAGTGCACTGCAGGCTTCGCTGGCCGCGTTGCCGGGTCTGCCGACTGACCCGTCTACGCTGAAAGCCCTGGGCGACGTGGCGGCGGGCTTCCAGGCTTCACGTCTTGAAGAACGCATCGCACGGCTGGAAACAGCCTTCGCGGCCTTCGCCGGGTTGTTGCAGCAAGCGGCGCCGCGTCCCGCGCCCGTGGCGCCACGAGCCATCGGCGGCGACGGCAAGAAGACCGCCAGCGGCAGCTGATCCATCCATATCGATCCAACGCCACGACTCAACGCATTCAACGTCCGATCATGAACAACGCACTCACCATCGACGTCGAAGACTATTTCCAGGTCTCTGCCCTGGCGCCGCACTTCCCGCGCAACGACTGGGACAAGGTGCCATGCCGCATCGAGCGCAACATGGAGCTGATCCTCGCCATGCTGCACGAATACGGCGCCAAGGCCACCTTCTTCACCCTGGGCTGGATTGCCGAGCGTCATCCGAAGCTGATCCGCCTGATCGTCATGGAAGGGCATGAGCTGGCCAGCCACGGTTACGGCCACGAGCGTGCTTCCGACCAGTCGCGCGGTGCATTCCTCGCCGACGTGCAGCTGGCCAAGGCGGTGCTGGAGGACATCGGTGGCGTCGAAGTGCGTGGCTATCGCGCGCCGAGCTTCTCCTTCGGCAAGACCAATCCCTGGGCGCACGATTGCCTGCGTGAGGCGGGCTATGCGTACAGCTCCAGCGTCTACCCGGTCGTGCACGACCACTACGGCATGCCGGACGCGCCGCGCTTTGCCTACCAGATGGAGAACGGCCTGATCGAACTGCCGATCACCACGGTGCGCGCTGCGGGCCGCAACTGGCCGGCTGGCGGTGGCGGCTACTTCCGCCTGCTGCCTTACGGCATGTCGCGCTGGATGATCGAGCGCTTCAACCGTATCGAGGGTCGTCCGGCCATCTTCTATTTCCACCCCTGGGAGATCGACCACGAACAACCCAGGGTGACGCAGGCTTCCGCCAAGACGCGTTTCCGTCACTACATCAATCTGGCCAAGACCGAAACGCGCTTGCGCCAGCTGCTCACCGACTTCCAGTGGGGCCGCGCAGACGACATCTTCCTGCCCGAGTTCGCGCTGGCCAAGAAAGCCGCCTGATCCCCGCCATGACTTCCGTTGCCGCAGCCGGGCTGCACGTACGCAGCCTGGCAGACAGTGATCGCCCGCGCTGGGACGCCTTTGTCCAGGCTTGTCCGGCTGCGACCTTCTTCCATCTTTCCGCCTGGCGCAACCTGATCGCGGAGGTGTTCGGCCACAAGCCGCATTACCTCTACGCCGAGCGCGACGGCGCCATCGTTGCGGTGCTGCCGCTCGTGGAGATCCGCAGCCGTCTCTTCGGCCATGCCCTGACGTCCCTGCCCTTTGCCGTGTACGGCGGCATCGCGGGTGACGACCTGGAAGCCCGCCTGATGCTCGAGGCCAGTGCCGACGCCCTGGCGCAGCAACTCGGTGTCGCACATCTGGAATATCGCAACCTGCAGCCGGCACACGCCGACTGGCCGCGCCAGGATCTCTACGTCACCTTCCGCAAGGAATTGCTGCCCGACGAGGAGGCCAACATGCTGGCGATTCCGCGCAAGCAGCGCGCGATGGTGCGCAAGGGCATCTCGAACGGCCTGATCGCCGCGCATGATCCCGACGTCGAGCGCTTCTTCGCGGTCTACGCCGACAACGTGCGCCGTCACGGCACGCCTGCGATGCCGAAGAAGTGGTTTGCCGCGCTGTGCGACACCTTCGGCAACGACTGCGAGGTGCTCACCGTCACTGACGCCGGCGGGCAGCCGCTCAGCAGCGTGCTGAGCTTCTACTTCCGTGGCGAGATCCTCCCGTACTATGCCGGCGACATGCCGGCTGCGCGTGATCTGGCTGCCAACGACTTCAAGTACTGGTCGCTGATGCAGCGCGCCCTCGCACGCAATTGCCACCTGTTCGACTACGGTCGCAGCAAGGTCGGTACCGGCCCGTACAGCTTCAAGAAGAACTGGGGTTTCACGCCGCAGCCACTGTCCTACGAGTACCGCCTGTACAAGCGCGAAGCGGTGCCGCAGAACAACCCCAACAACCCCAAGTTCCGCGCCTTCATTGCCATGTGGAAGCGCCTGCCACTGCCGGTGGCCAACACGCTGGGGCCTTTCATCGTCCGCAATCTGGGTTGAGCATGCCGGCCACCGACGCACGACCGCCGCTGCTCTACCTGGTCCACCGCATTCCCTATCCGCCCAACAAGGGCGACAAGGTGCGCTCCTTCAACCTGCTGCGCCATCTGTCGCGACGCTGGCGTGTGTATCTCGGCACCTTCGTCGATCATCCCGACGACTGGCAGCATGTGGCGGCGCTGTCGGAGTGGTGTGCAGAGGTAAAGGTGGAGGGCCTGCAGCCGCGTACTGCAAAGCTGCTGTCCCTGCGCGGCTTGCTGACCGGGGAAGCGCTGACCTTGCCGTACTACCGCAACGGCGCGATTCAGCGCTGGGTGGACGAGGTGGTCGCACGCGAGGGCATCCGGCACACGGTGGTGTTTTCGTCGTCGATGGCGCAGTACGTGGCGGACCAGCCGGCCTTGCGCCGGGTGGTGGATTTCTGTGATGTGGACTCCGCCAAGTGGACCCGCTATGCCGCCGACCACGTGGGCGCGATGGCCTGGCTGTATCGCCGCGAGGGCCGCTTGCTCGCCGGTTTCGAGCGCCGCATCGGCGAGGCGGTGGATGCCAGCGTGCTGGCGACGGAGGCCGAGGCCGAGCTGTTCCGCGCCGTTGCGCCAGCGGCTAGCAGCCGCACCCATGCCATCAGCAACGGCGTGAATGCCGAGTTCTTCTCGCCGGAGGCCGAGCGGATCAGCCCCTATGCGGCGGACGAGCAGGCCGTGGTGTTCACCGGTGCGATGGACTACTGGCCCAACATCGATGCCGTGTGCTGGTTCGCGCGCGACATCTGGCCCGCCCTGCGCACGCGCCTTTCACGGGCCCGCTTCTACGCGGTGGGCATGAACCCCAGCGAAGAGGTGCGCGCGCTGGCGGGAATTCCGGGGGTTACCGTCACCGGCACCGTGCCCGACGTGCGACCCTATGTGCAGCATGCCGCAGCGGTCGTGGCGCCACTGCGCATCGCGCGCGGCGTGCAGAACAAGATCCTCGAGGCCATGTCCATGGGCCGCCCGGTTGTCGCCTCGCGGACCTGCGCCCAGGGTCTCGACGCGCGTGCCGACGAAGACCTGTTGCTGGCCGACAGCGTCGATGAATACGTGGACGCCGTGAGCGCCTGCCTGGACGGCCGTCGCGATACGGCCGAGCTCGGCCGCCATGCACGCGCACGCGTGCTGGCTTCCTACAGCTGGGATGCGCATCTCGCGCAGATCGACCCTTTGCTGCAACCCTTGCCGACCTGAGCCGGAATCGCGATGAGCCCGACGATGAACACCGAATCCCGCCGCATCCTCATCGTGCCGTTGCTGGCACTGGCCGTCACCGTCGCACTGCTGCTCGTCTTCCATGTGACCGTGCTGGACATGGTGCGGGTGTGGAACGAATCGGAAACCTATACCCACGGCTACGTGATCCTGCCGATCTCGCTGTGGCTGATGTGGCGCGAACGTGTCGCCATCCTGCATGCGGGGTTCCGCCCCGGCTGGCTGGCGCTGCCGCTGATTGCCGCATCCGGCTTCGTGTGGCTGCTGGGCGACATGGCGGGGGCGTCGGTAGGCACCCACCTTGGCCTGGTGGGCATGCTGGCCGGCTGCCTGTGGGCCGTGATCGGAACGCCGGCCGCGCGCGTGGCCTGGTTTCCGCTGGTCTTCCTGGTCTTCATGGTGCCGGCCGGTGACTTCCTGCTGCCGGTGTTGATGGCGCACACCGCCGACTTCACCGTCGCGGCGCTGCGCCTGACCGGAATCCCGGTGTATCGGGAAGGGCTGGTCTTCGTTATTCCCAGCGGCCAGTGGTCGGTGGTGGAGGCCTGCAGCGGCCTGCGCTACCTCATCGCGTCCATCATGGTCGGGGCCTTGTTTGCGTACCTCAGCTATCGCAGCTGGTGGCGGCGCGCGCTGTTCCTGCTGGCTTCCGTGCTGGTGCCGCTGGTGGCGAACTGGCTGCGTGCCTACATGATCGTCATGCTGGGCCACCTGTCCGGCAACAAGCTGGCCGTGGGGGCGGACCACCTGATCTACGGCTGGGTGTTCTTCGGCGTCGTCATGTTCGCGCTGTTCTGGGTGGGTGGCTGGTGGCGCGAGGATGCCGCGGAACCTACCCGCGAATCGATCAACTGGGCTGGCGTGACGGTCGTGCGCAACGGTGTGTTGCAGGCAGCCGTGGCGGCGCTGGCCGTTGCGGTGCTGTGGCTGCCGCTGCGTTCTGCGCTGGAGCAGAGTGGCGAAGTCAGCCTGGCCCTGCAGGCACCGGCGCCGGCGGCGGGCTGGACGCGGGACGCTGCGCCTGCGGCAGGCTGGATCCCGAACTACGACGGCATGCGCGGATCCTTGCAGGTCAGCTATCGCAAGGATGGCGAGCCGGTCACGCTCTACGTCGCCTACTACGCCCACCAGACAGTGGGGCACGAGCTGGTGCAGTGGAGCAACCAGTTGATGGACGAAACGCAGCGCAAGGCCTGGCAGTTGCCGAGCCTGCGCGGCGGCACCCTGCCAGTGGCGCAGGGAACGCGCGGCGTGACGGAGATCGGTTTCCAGAGCGCCATGAACCAGCAGGCCTGGTACTGGTACTGGCTGGACGGCACGCTGACGACCAGCGAGCCGCGCGCCAAGCTCGACCTGGCCCTGAAACGCCTGAGCCTGCGTGACGACGACTCCGCCGCGGTGTTCATCATCGCGCGCGGCGGCCTGGCAGCGCGGACGGCGGCCGAGGCTTTCGTGCGTGACCATGGCACGGCCATCGATGCCATGCTGCAGCAGGCGCGCGTACGCGATTGAGGCTGCAGATGTCGCCACGTCACATCGTCCATGTGGTCTACAGCTTCCGCGTCGGCGGGCTGGAGAACGGCATGGTGAACCTCATCAACAACCTGCCGGTCGAGCGCTACCGCCACACCATCGTCGCGCTGACCGATGCCGACCCCGTCTTCTGCGGTCGCATCCGTCGCAAGGACGTCGAGGTGATCTCGCTGCACAAGCAGCCGGGCCATGGCGTCAAGCTGTACCCGCGCATGTGGAAGCTGTTCCGCGCGCTGCGTCCGGACGTGGTGCACACCCGCAACCTGGCCGCGCTGGAGATGAGCGTGCCGGCCTGGGCCGCCGGCGTGCCGGTGCGCGTGCATGGCGAACACGGTCGGGACGTCGACGACCCGGACGGCAGTAACCGGCGCTACCAGCGCGTACGCAAGCTGTACCGTCCTTTCGTGAAGCAATACATTGCGCTGTCGCGCGAGTTGCAGTCATATCTGCAAGGCCCCGTGCAGGTGCCGGACGAGCGCGTCGAGCTGATCTGCAACGGCGTGGATGCGGAGCGCTTCCATCCGGTGTCGCCACGTGCCGCGGTGGAGGGGAGTCCCTTCAACGATCCCGCTCTGTGGGTCATCGGGACGGTCGGCCGCGTGCAGGCGGTGAAGGATCACGTCGGCCTGGTGCGGGCCTTTGCGAAGCTGCTGCGGGATGGTGGCGATGCTGCCGCGCAGGCGCGCCTGATGATCGTCGGCGATGGTCCCCTGCGCGGGGAGGTGGAAGCGACTGCACGCAGCGAGGGCGTGGCTGACAGGCTGTGGCTGACCGGCGAGCGCAGCGATGTGCCGCAACTCATGCAGGCGATGGATTGCTTCACGCTGCCGTCACTGGGAGAGGGTATTTCCAACACCGTGCTGGAGGCGATGGCCTGTGGCCTGCCGGTGGTGGCCAGTGCGGTGGGAGGCAACCCGGAACTGGTGCGCGAGGGCGAAACCGGCATGCTGGTGCCGGCTGCCCAGCCGGATGCCCTGGCTGCGGCGCTGCTCACCTATGTGCGGCAACCCGCGCTGGCGCAGGCGCACGGCCGGGCGGGGCGGGCCCGCATCGACGCAGAATTCTCGCTGACGGGCATGGTGGCGCGTTACGACCGCCTGTATCAGCAACTGACAACGAACAAGAGATAGATACCCATGTGTGGCATCGCCGGACTTTTCGATCTGCGTGGCCGTCGCGACTTTCCGCGCGACCTGGTGGAGCGCATGAATACCGTGCAGTTCCACCGCGGCCCCGATGAAGGGGGCTTCCATTTCGAGCCTGGCGTGGCACTGGCGCACCGCCGCCTGTCGATCATCGACCTGTCCACCGGGCAGCAGCCGCTGGCTAACGAGGATGGCTCCGTCATCGTCGTCTTCAACGGCGAGATCTACAACTTCCAGGAGCTGGTGCCGGAACTGCAGGCGCTCGGCCATGTCTTCCGCACGCACAGCGATACCGAAGTGATCGTGCATGCCTGGGAGCAGTGGGGCGAGGATTGCGTGCGTCGCTTCCGCGGCATGTTCGCGTTTGCACTGTGGGATCGCAATCGCGACACGCTGTTCCTCGCGCGTGATCGCCTCGGCGTGAAGCCGCTGTTCTACGCGTTGCTCGCCGACGGCCAGTTCCTGTTCGGGTCGGAGCTGAAGGTGCTGATGGCGCATCCGTCGCTGCCGCGCGAGATCGAGCCGCAGGCCATCGAAGAGTACTTCGCGCTCGGCTACGTGCCGGAGCCACGCAGCATCTACAAGGCTGCGCTCAAGCTGCCGCCGGGCCACACGCTGACCCTGCGCCGCGGCCAGCCGATGCCGGCGACGCGCGAGTACTGGGATGTCCGTTTTACGCTGAGCAACCCGATGAGCATGGAGGACGCCTGCGACGAACTGCTGGCGCGCCTGCGCGAATCGGTACGCCTGCGCATGATCGCCGAAGTGCCGCTGGGTGCCTTCCTGTCCGGTGGCGTGGACTCCAGCGCGGTGGTGGCGACCATGGCCGGCATTTCCGCCACGCCGGTCAACACCTGTTCGATCTCCTTCGACGATCCGGCCTACGACGAGGGCGCCTATGCGCGCGAAGTGGCGCAGCGCTACGGCACCAACCACTTCGTGGAGACGGTGGCGAGCGACGACTTCGATCTCATCGATACCCTGGCGCGTCTCTACGACGAACCCTATGCCGACAGCTCGGCGATGCCTACCTACCGTGTCTGCCAGCTTGCCCGCAAGCGGGTCACCGTGGCCTTGTCCGGTGATGGCGGCGACGAGGCCATGGGCGGTTACCGACGCTACCGTCTGCACGCGATGGAAGAGCGCGCCCGCAACATGCTGCCGCTGTCGCTGCGCCGGCCGCTGTTCGGTACGCTCGGCAAGCTGTATCCCAAGGCCGACTGGGCGCCGCGCGTGTTCCGCGCCAAGACCACTTTCGAAGGCCTGTCGCGTGACGCGGTGGAGGGCTACTTCCACAGCGTATCCATCCTGCGTGACCCCATGCGCGCGCGCCTGTTCTCGTCATCGCTGAAGAAGGAACTGGCGGGTTACAACGCGGTGGAGGTTTTCCGCCATCACGCGGCACGCGCCGGTACCGATGACGCGCTGGCGCTGGTGCAGTACATCGACATGAAGACCTATCTGGTCGGTGACATCAACACCAAGGTGGACCGCGCATCGATGGCGCATTCGCTGGAAGTGCGCGAGCCGCTGATGGATCACCCGCTGGTCGAATGGCTGGCGACCTTGCCGTCCTCGCTGAAGCTGCAGGGCCAGCAGGGCAAGCTGTTGTTCAAACGGGCGCTGGAACCGCAGCTCTCGCAGGAGATCCTGTACCGTCCGAAGATGGGTTTCGCGGTGCCGCTGTCGCGCTGGTTCCGCGGCCCCCTGCGCGAACGGGTGCGCAACAGCCTGCTGGGCGACACGCTGGCCGGCTCCGGCCTGTTCGACCGCAGCTACCTGGAGCACCTGGTGTCGGCCCACCAGGCCGGCACGCGTGATTACAGCGCACCGATCTGGACGCTGCTGATGTTCGAGGCCTTCCTGGCGCAATCGCAAGGCATCGCCACGGCGCCCGAACTCGCCGCCGCCTGATGCCCGTCCGCATAGCCACCGCCAACACGCCACGCCAAGAGTCACGCTGAATGCGCATCCTGCACATCCTCGATCACTCCATCCCGCTGCACAGCGGCTACACCTTCCGCACCGCGGCCATCCTGCGCGAGCAGCGCGCCCTCGGTTGGGAGACGCATCACCTCACGTCGCCGAAGCAGGAGAAGTGCAGCGTACGCGAGGAGGAAGTGGATGGCCTGCGTTTCCATCGCACCTGGCCTTTCACGCCGAAGCGGACGCTGCCGGTGCTGCGCGAGTGGGAACAGATGCAGGCGACGACGCAGCGCCTGGAGGAACTCGCGCGCCAGCTCAAGCCGGATGCCCTGCATGCGCATTCGCCGGTGCTCGATGCGATTCCCGCCATCCGTGTCGGCCGCAAGCTCGGCATCCCCGTCGTATATGAAGTGCGTGCCTTCTGGGAGGACGCCGCGGTCGACCACGGCACCAGCAAGGAGTGGGGCCTGCGTTACCGCGCCACCCGCGCGCTGGAAACCTGGGCGCTGAAGAATGCCGATCACGTCACCACGATCTGCGAGGGCCTGCGCAGCGACATCGTCGCGCGCGGCATCGATGCAGCGAAAGTGACGGTGATTCCGAACGCGGTCGACGTCGAAACCTTCACGCCCAGCGGTCCGCCGGATGCGGACCTGAAGCGTGCACTCGGGCTCGAAGGCTGCGCGGTGGTCGGCTTCATCGGCTCGTTCTACGCCTACGAAGGTCTGGACCTGCTGGTCACCGCCATGCCGGCGATTCTCGCTGCACGTCCTGATGCCCGCCTGCTGATGGTGGGCGGCGGCTTCCAGGACGCGGCGCTGAAAGAGCAGGTGGCGCGCCTGGGCATTGCCGACAAGGTGGTGTTCACCGGCCGCGTGCCGCACGCTGACGTGCAGCGCTATTACGACCTGGTCGACGTGCTGGCCTACCCACGCCACAGCATGCGACTGACCGAGCTGGTCACACCGCTGAAGCCGCTGGAGGCGATGGCGCAACAACGCGTCTTCGTGGCGTCCGATGTCGGCGGCCACAAGGAACTGATCCGCGATGGGGACACCGGCGTGCTGTTCAAGGCCGGCAGTGCGGCGGCACTGGCCGACGCCGTATTGCGCCTGCTCAACGCACCGGAGCGCTGGGAGGCGCTGCGCAGCGCCGGCCGTGCTTTCGTCGAGAACGAACGCAACTGGCGCAACAGCGTCAGCCGCTACGGTCACGTCTACGCGGACGCACAGGCCCGCGCCGGGAGCCGCTGACAGTGAGCACCGGCCGCAAACTGCGCACGCTGCTGTTCTCGACCCTGTACCCGTCGTCGGTGCGGCCGACGCACGGCATCTTCGTCGAAACCCGCCTGCGCGAGCTGCTGGCGTCCGGTGAAGTGGAAACCCGCGTGGTGGCACCGGTACCCTGGTTTCCGTCACGCGATCCGCGTTTCGGTGATCGCGCCCGCATGGCTGCGACGCCGCATGCTGAAACCTACAACGGCATCGAGGTGCTGCATCCCCGTTACCTGCTGGCGCCGAAGGTGGGCATGACCACCGCGCCGCTGACGCTGGCGCTCGGTGCCCGCGCGTCCGTGGCGAAGCTGCTTGCCGACGGCTACGACTTCGACGTCATCGACGCCCACTACTATTACCCGGATGGCATTGCCGCCGCATTGCTGGCACGCTGGTTCAACAAGCCGCTGGTCATCACCGCGCGCGGTACGGATCTCAACCTGATTCCGCAGTACGCGCTGCCGCGCCGCATGATCCGCTGGGCCGCTGGCCAGGCGCAGGGTTCGATCGGGGTGTGTGGCGCGTTGATGGATGTCTTGCGTGACATGGGCGTGCCCCCGGCCAGGCTGCACGTCATGCGCAACGGGGTGGACCTGCAGCGCTTCCGCCCCGTGCCGCAGCACGAAGCACGCGCCGCACTGGGTCTGCCCGCTGACGGCCGCCTGGTCCTGTCGGTGGGGCATCTCGTGGAACGCAAGGGGCATCACGTTGCGATCGATGCGCTGAAGAGCCTGCCCGCCGATGTCAGCCTGTGCATCGTGGGCGAAGGCGAGGAGCGCCAGGCGCTGGAGGCCCGCATCGCGGCCGCCGGCCTCGGTGGCCGGGCGAAGTTGATCGGCGCCGTGCCGAATGCCCGGCTCTACCAGTGGTACAGCGCGGCCGACGTGCTGGTGCTGGCCTCAAGCCGCGAAGGCTGGGCCAATGTGCTGCTGGAGAGCATGGCCTGTGGCACGCCCGTGGTGGCGACCCGGATCTGGGGCACCCCGGAGGTCGTGCAGGACGATGTGGCCGGGCGGCTGGTCGCGGAGCGCGAAGGTGCCGCTTTTGCCCGGACGATCGAGGCCTTGCTGCTGTCTGGCATCGACCGTCCGGCGGTACGCCGATACGCGGAAGGCTTCTCCTGGGAAGCGACTACCCGCGCGCAACTGCAGCTGTTCCAGGATATTGCGGCAGGTCGCAAGCGGGCTACCCGACAGCCGCTGACAGGAGCCACGACATGACCGACCTGATCATCCTCGGTCTGGTGGGCGCCTGTGCGCTCGTGTCGTTGCGTCACCCGTGGATCGGCGTTCTCGGCTGGACCTGGATCAGCCTGATGAACCCGCACCGGCTGGGATGGCGTACCCAGGAAATGCCCGTCGCGCTGATCATCGCGGCCTGTCTGCTGCTGGGCTTCCTGCTCACCAAGGATCGCCGCAATCCGCTGCCGGGGCCTTCGGCCTGGATGCTGCTGCTGTTCATGGTGTGGATGTGCATCACCTTCCCGTTCTCGTTCTTCCCCGACGCGGCATACTCGATGTGGGACCGCGTCATGAAGATCGACTTCATGGTGCTGGTGGCGCTGTCCCTCATCTACAAGCGTTCGCAAATCATTGCGCTGACCGGCGTGGCGGTGGCCTCGCTGGCCTTCTACGGCGTCAAGGGCGGCATCTTCACCATCCTCACCGGTGGCAACCACCGCGTATGGGGGCCGATGGAATCTTTCATCGAGGGGAACAATGAACTGGCTCTCGCGCTCATCGTGACCATCCCCTTGATGCGCTTCCTGCAGACCCAGCTCAAGCGACCCTGGGAGCGTCATGCGATGACCGGGGCGATGCTGTTGTGCGCTGCCTCCGCCATCGGTAGCCACTCGCGCGGCGCCTTCGTTGCGATCGCCGCCATGGGCGCCATGATGTGGTGGCGCGGCAAGCACAAGTTCATGTTCGGCCTGCTGCTGGTCGTTGGTGCCGCGGCGGTGATGATGCTGATGCCCGAGCACTACTGGGAGCGCATGAACACCATCAAGACCTACGAAGAGGACGGTTCGGCGCTGGGGCGGATCAACGCGTGGTGGATGGCCTTCAACCTTGCCAACGACAACTTCTTCGGTGGCGGGTATGCGATCTACAACGTGTCGGTCTTCATGCGCTACGCGCCGGATCCACTCGACGTCAAGGCTGCGCACAGCATCTACTTCCAGGTGCTGGGCGAGCATGGCTGGATCGGTTTCACGCTGTTCATGCTGATGTGGCTGTTCACCTGGCGGGACGCCGGGTGGCTGCGCAAGCACGCGGCTGGCAGGCCGGAAACCGAGTGGGCCGCCACGCTGGGGGCGATGAGCCAGGTCGCGCTGGTGGGCTACGCGGTGGGGGGCGCGTTCCTCAGCCTGGCCTACTTCGACCTGCCCTATAACATCCTCATCCTGACGGCCGCGGCGCGTCGCTGGATGGTCAAGCGTGGCTGGGAGGCGGAAGCCGAGGAGGCCGAAGCCCGCAATGCCGAAAAGGCAAAGAAGAAATCCGGAATGGTGACGACATGATCCGCAACCTGACCGGGCTGCTGGCCCCGGCGGGTGACCGCGCCCGTCTTTCCATCCTCATCCTCCACCGCGTGTGCCCGCAGCCGGACCCGCTGTTTCCCGGCGAGATCCACGCGCGCAGCTTCGATGCCATGCTGCGCTGGGTGAAGGACTGGTACAGCGTGCTGCCTTTGCCGGAAGCGGTGGAGCGGCTGCGCGCAGGCACGCTGCCGGCGCGCGCGCTCGCCATCACCTTCGACGATGGTTACGAGGACAACCACTCGGTGGCCTTGCCCATCCTCAGGCAGCACGGCCTGACGGCGACATTCTTCGTCGCCACCGGCTTCCTGAACGGTGGGCGCATGTGGAATGACGGCCTCATCGAATCCATGCGCACGGCACCCGGCGGCGAACTGGATCTCGGCCAGTGGGGCCGTCATCGCCTGGACGACGCAGCTTCGCGCAGTCGCGCGGCGCTGGCGCTCATCGGCCGCATCAAGTACCTGGAACCCGAAGCCCGGCAGGCTGCGGTGGAAGAGGTGGCGCAGCGCAGCCGCGCGACGCTGCCGGGCAACCTGATGATGACCGACGCCCAGGTGGCCGACCTGCACCGGCAGGGCATGACGGTCGGGGCGCATACCTGCAGCCATCCCATCCTGGCACGGCTGGACGATGCGGCCGCGCGCGAAGAGATTGCGCAAGGGCGTGCGATGCTGCAAGACATCATCGGTGCCCGCGTCGGCCTGTTTGCCTATCCCAACGGCAAGCCGGGCGAAGACTACCTTGGGCAGCACGTGCGGATGGTGCGTGAGCTCGGTTTCGATGCGGCGGTGTCCACCGCCTGGGGCGCTTCGCAGGCTGGCGACGACGTGCTGCAGTTGCGCCGCTTTACCCCTTGGGATCGCAGCCGGCTCAAGTTCGGCGTGCGCATGCTGCGCAATCTCGCGAAGCCTGCCCCCACCCCGCTGATGGCTGCCTGACGACGGCCGTTGCGGCTACAGGGCGTGACGCAGGAAGGCCAGGCCCAGCCAGGCCCACATCAATACGAAGAACGTCACCACCGGTACATGCCGGTCGCTGATCGCCCGTGGCAGTGCCGCGCGCATCGCCCTGACCGGGGGTGATGCGATCAGGCGCAGGAGCTGGTAGATGACATTGTCGTCCCGGCGCGCACCCGCCAGCAGGTACAACGCCCCCTGGCCGAGCAACGCCAGGCCGGCCACCTCCACCAGAATGCGCAGGATGCTGATCAGGAGGTCCATGCCGGCCACTTCACGTAGAACCTCATACACGCTCGCGCTGGACAAAGAACCCGCCTATTGTAGGCAGCCTCTCCACTTTCCGAAGGAACGTCCGTCGTGAGCATTGCCGTCGCCCTGGGCCGCCAGCGAGCCCGCCTGCTTGAAGCGATCGGCCTGCGCAGGCTCGCCGCCCACGCCTGGGGCGAGGTGCTGCTGATCGATCCGCAGAACCTGGAGGCAGCCCTGCGCCTTGGACACATCGCGCTGGCAAGGGGGAAGGAAGAGGA
This sequence comes from Uliginosibacterium sp. H1, assembly GCF_036017065.1. Taxonomy (NCBI): domain Bacteria; kingdom Pseudomonadati; phylum Pseudomonadota; class Betaproteobacteria; order Rhodocyclales; family Zoogloeaceae; genus Uliginosibacterium; species Uliginosibacterium sp. H1. The sequence continues at coordinate 1,589,798 of NZ_JAYXHR010000001.1, read as the reverse complement.
GGCCCTGGGCTGGTTCACACGCGCTACGCGACAGGCGGAAGACAGTGCCGAAGCCTGGCATGGCGTGGGTATCTGCCAGGCTGCTTCGGGTGCGCATGCCGAAGCCATAGCTGCCCTGGTGCGCGCGCTGGCGTTGCGGCCGGACGATGGCGAGCTGCTGCGGCAACTTGCCCTCGCGCAACACCACGCAGGGCAGGGTGATGCCTTCGGCATCACGCTTGCAAGGCTGGAGCAGGTCGATGCATCGCAGGCCCGCTTGCTGCGGGATGAACTGGCGGAGGCCACGCGCGGGGAAGCGTCATCCTGACGTGGCGTCGGACTCGCGGGTTCAGGCCGCGTTGTCGTCGGTGCCGAACTCGCGGTCCAGGCGGTTCATGTACCGCGCGTAGAAACCGATGATCAGCACGTAGACCACCAGGGCGCCCTGGGCGCCCATGTAGAAGCCGAGCGGAAACCCGAAGATGACGATGTGGTTGAGCTCGCGCGCGTAGTACGAGGCCACGAAGGTCACCGCGAACCAGATGGTCAGCAGCACGGCGGTGACGCGGAGGTTCCTTCGCCAATAGGTATGGTGCTTGAGCGTGGTCGGCATGGCGCGGCTTCCCGGGCGAGGCTTGGGGCGGGCAGGTGGGCGGGCAGGTGGGCGGCCGGACAGCGGGTGCCGCTGCGGCATAATGGCGACAAGCCCGGGGCGCGGCAAGTCCGGCCCGGTGTCACATCGTGTGCGTGATGAAGACCCGGGCGTCCCTGCCAGACCATGCAAGTCCAGAACTCCCCCTCACTGCAGCCTTCCGCTCCGCTCGATGCTGGCGTCGAGACGGCGGCATTGCGCGCCTTGCTGTGCGAGCAACCGGCAGAGAAATGCCTGCAGGTGGAGGCGTTGTCCCAGGCCTGGCACCGCGGTGAACTGGCGAGCCGGCCGCCGGCGGAGCATGTCCGCCTGCCGGTTCCCGGACGGCCACAGAAGCCTGCACTGGTTGCCGCCGATGCGGTGCCGCGCCGCAGCCCGCACACACGCGAAGGCCACGCCGCGCTGCTGCATGCCGTGGCGCACATCGAGTTCAATGCGATCAATCTCGCGCTCGATTGCGTGTATCGCTTCAGCGCGTGTGGCCGCGAGTTCATCGACGACTGGCTGCGCGTGGCACTGGAGGAGAGCCAGCACTACCGCCTGCTGGCCGCGCGCCTTGCCGAACTCGGCCATGCGTACGGGGACTTTGATGCGCACAACGGCTTGTGGGAAATGGCGGTGAAGACCGACCACGACCTGCTGGCCCGCATGGCGCTGGTGCCGCGGCTGCTCGAAGCGCGCGGACTGGACGCCACCCCACCGATACAGGCCAAGCTGCAATCCATCAAGGACAGCGCCAGCCTGGCCATCCTCGACATCATCCTGCGCGACGAGATCGGTCACGTGGCCATCGGTGACCGTTGGTTCCGCGCTGCCTGCAACGCGCGTGGCCTCGAACCGGAAGCCGCCTTCCGCATGCTGCTCAGCGAGTACGCGGCGCCGACGCCGCGTCCGCCATTCAACCGGGATGCGCGGCGCAAGGCCGGTTTCTCCGACTCCGAGCTGGACGTCTTCGAGCAGGGCTGGCGCCGGTGAGCGCTGCCGGAACCTGCTACCACTGTGGTCTGCCGGTACCCGCGGGCAGCACCTGGCAGGCGATGGTGGAGGGCAGCATGCGGCCGATGTGTTGCGCCGGGTGCCAGGCCGTTGCCGAGACCATTGTCGCGAGCGGCATGTCCGACTACTACCGCCAGCGCAGTGCGCTGCCGGAGTCGCCGGCGGACGCCGCCTTGCCCGACGAGCTGTCGCTCTATGACAGACGGGAATTCCGCGAAGGCTTCGTGCGTGAGCCGGTTCCCGGAGAGTGCGAGGCCGATCTCGTGCTGGAAGGCATCACCTGCGCAGCCTGCGTGTGGCTCAACGAGCGCACGCTCGCCGGCCTGCCCGGCATGCGCGCGGTCCACGTCAACTACGCGACGCGCCGCGCGCGGGTGCGCTGGAAGGACGGCGACGCAGCCGGCGAGCAGCGCCTCTCTGCCATTCTCGCGGCCGTGGCGCGCATCGGCTACCGCGCCTGGCCCTACGACCCGCAGGACGCGGAAGGCATTGCGAAGCGCGAGCGGCGCGAGGCGCTATGGCGCCTGTTCATCGCTGGCTTCGGCATGATGCAGGTGATGATGTATGCCTACCCGGCCTACATCGCTGGCGACGGCGAGCTGTCGGATACCGCGGCCGCCATCATGCGCTGGGCCAGCCTCATCCTCACCCTGCCGGTGGTGCTGTACTCGGCGGCGCCTTTCTTCAGGCGCGCCTGGCGAGACGTGTGGATGCTGCGACTCGGCATGGACGTGCCGGTCGCGCTGGGCATCGGCGCTGCCTTCGTCGCCAGCCTGTGGTCGACCCTGAGCGGCTCAGGGGAGGTGTACTACGACTCGGTGACGATGTTCGTGTTCTTCCTGCTCGCCGGGCGCTATGCCGAAATGCTGGCGCGTCAGCGCGCGCAGCGCGGTGCCGAAGCCTTGGCGCGTGCGGTGCCGGCGTTCGCGCGGCGCGTCGACGGGCAGGGCGAGGTGCACCAGGTGCCCGTTGCCGTGCTCGCGGTGGGCGACGAAATCAGCGTGTGGCCGGGCGAGACGATCGTCGTCGATGGCGTGGTGGTGGAGGGCGCCAGCGAGGTGGACGAAGCCTGGCTCAGCGGCGAGAGCCGTCTGCTGCCGAGGGCCGTGGGCGACGCCGTGCTGTGCGGCAGCGTCAACAGCGCCAGCCCGTTGCGTATCCGGGCGACAGGGGTCGGTGACCAGACACGCTTGTCCACCATCCGTCGCCTGATCGAGCGTGCGGCGATGGAGCGGCCTCGCGTAGTGCAACAGGCCGAGCGCGTGGCCGGCGTATTCGTCGCCAGCGTGCTGCTGCTCGCCGCGGCCGCCTTTGCCTGGTGGTGGCAGCACGATGCGGGGCGCGCCCTGTGGGTCGCCGTATCGGTCCTGGTGGTCAGCTGCCCCTGTGCCTTGTCGCTGGCGACACCGGCGGCGCTCACCGTCGCCATCGAGGCGATGCGCCGGCACGGCCTGCTGGTCACGCGTGCGCACGCCATCGAGACGCTGGGCCGTGCAGGGCATTTCGCCTTCGACAAGACCGGCACGCTCAGCGATGGGGCGATGCACCTGCGCGGCCTGTCCTGCGCACCGGGTGTCATGCAGGCCGATGCCCTGGCCATCGCCGCGGCGCTGGAGCGTGATGCTGGCCATGCCATCGCCGCGGCGATCATCGAGGCGGCACCGGCTGCGCGGCCCGCGGTGGAGGATCTGCGGGCGGTGGCAGGGCAGGGCGTGGTGGCGCGCATCGCCGGCCGCCTGCATGCCATCGGTCGCGCCGGTTTCGTGCAGGCACAAACGGGATTGACCGAGCCTGCACCGTGGATGCCGTCCGGTGGCAGCGAGGTGCTGCTCGCCAGCGAGGAGGGCTGGATCGCGGCATTCGATGTCGGTGATGCCATGCGCCCGGACGCGCCGGCGCTCGTCGCGCAGTTGCGCACGGAGGGGGGTGGCATGTCGGTGTTCAGCGGCGATGCCGTGGCCCCGGTGAATGCACTGGCGCAACGGCTCGGCATCGCCGACGCGCGCGCTGCGATGTTGCCCGAGGACAAGCAGGCAGCCGTGCGGAGCTTGCAGAATGCAGGCAAGGTGGTGGCGATGATCGGGGACGGCGTCAATGACGCGCCGGTGCTCGCCACCGCCGATGTGTCCGTCGCGATGGCAGGTGGCACGGCCCTGGCACGGCAGCAGGCCGACATCGTATTGCTGCAGGACAGCCTGGCGCGGCTGGGCGAGGGCCGTGTGCTGGCGCGCCGCACGTTGCGCGTCATCCGCCAGAACCTGGGCTGGGCGGCGGCCTACAACCTGCTGTCGATTCCCGCGGCCATGGCGGGCTGGGTGACGCCCTGGATGGCGGGGCTCGGCATGGGCCTGAGTTCCTTGCTGGTGGTGCTCAACGCCCTGCGCCTGTCGCGCTGAACCTCGCGTCGGAAACGCTTTCTCACGCACACTCCCCGTCATCGCGCAGGGCTCTTGTCCTTGCGGCCAATGCGCCCGCCATCGCGGAAGAAGCCATCGTGGAAGAAAGCCTCTACATACTGATTCCCATTTCCATCCTGCTGGTGTTCGCCATCGGCGCGGTGTTCTGGTGGTGCCTGCGCAGCGGCCAGTTCGACGACATGGAAGGGCCGGCCTGGCGCATGCTGAACGATGACGATCGGCCACCGGAGAGTCCGCCGGATCGTCCGGAAGACCGATAAGCGGGGCTTGCCAGTGGCATTTCGACCAGCAACGACCAGATGTGTTTGCTAGAATTTTTCGTGAGACTTCGCGTCGTTTGATCCTCGTCAAATGGCGCGGGGTTTGCTTCCGGTAGTCTCGCGCCCGCTATCCGCCGGCCGCCGTGGCAGGCTGGATCGCGCACGGCTCTGGTGGCGTCCGTCATCACCAACACTGAGGCGATACATGCAGACACAGGCGACGTACGACTACCAGGTAGTGCGGCAGTTTTCCGTGATGACAGTGATCTGGGGCATCGTCGGCATGGCCGTCGGCGTGTTCATCGCTGCCCAACTCGTGTGGCCCGAGTTGAACGTCGCGGAGTGGCTGCACTTCGGCCGCCTGCGCCCCCTGCATACCAACGCGGTGATCTTCGCTTTCGGCGGTTGTGCGCTGATGGGCACGTCCTACTACGTCGTCCAGCGCACCAGCCATACCTCGCTGTTCCTGCCCTGGCTGGCCAGTTTCACCTTCTGGGGCTGGCAGCTGGTCATCGTGCTGGCGGCCATCACGCTGCCGCTGGGGCTCACCAGCGGCAAGGAATACGCCGAGCTGGAATGGCCGATCGACGTCCTGATCGCCGTGGTTTGGGTGTCGTATGCCGTCGTCTTCTTCGGCACCATCGCCAAACGCAAGACGCCGCACATCTACGTGGCCAACTGGTTCTACGGGGCCTTCATCATCGCGGTGGCGCTGCTCCACATCGTCAACTCGGCAGCCATGCCGGTCGGCCTGTGGAAGAGCTACTCGGCCTACGCCGGCGTGCAGGATGCGATGATCCAGTGGTGGTACGGCCACAACGCGGTGGGCTTCTTCCTGACCGCGGGCTTCCTCGGGATCATGTATTACTTCGTGCCCAAGCAGGTGGGCCGCCCGGTGTATTCCTACCGCCTGTCGGTGGTGCACTTCTGGGCGCTGATCTTCACCTACATGTGGGCCGGCCCGCACCACCTGCACTACACGGCGCTGCCGGACTGGACGCAGTCGCTGGGCATGGCCTTCTCGCTGATCCTGCTGGCGCCGAGCTGGGGCGGCATGATCAACGGCATCATGACCCTGTCGGGTGCCTGGGACAAACTGCGCACCGACCCGATCCTCAAGTTCCTCATCACCGCGCTGTCCTTCTACGGCATGTCGACCTTCGAAGGTCCGATGATGTCGATCAAGACGGTCAACGCGCTATCGCACTACACCGACTGGACCATCGGCCACGTGCACTCCGGCGCGCTGGGCTGGGTGGCGATGATCTCCATCGGCGCCATCTACTACCTGCTGCCGCGCCTGTACGGCAAGCAGGAGATGTACTCGGTGCGTCTCATCACGGCGCACTTCTGGATCGCCACCATCGGCATCGTGCTGTACATCGCCTCGATGTGGATTGCTGGCGTCATGCAGGGCCTGATGTGGCGCGCCACCAACCCGGACGGCACGCTGACGTATTCCTTCGTCGAGAGCGTGAAGGCCAGCTATCCCTTCTGGACCGTTCGCCTGCTGGGCGGCGTCCTCTTCCTCGCCGGGATGTTCATCATGGCCTACAACATGTTCCGCACCATGTGGAGCGGCAAGCCCTTCAACGCGCCGGTACTGGCGCCTACGGCAGCAGCCCACTGAGGAGCGCGTCCGCATGAAGCTGAACAACGAAATCATCGAACGCCACGTCGGCTGGCTCATCGTCCTGACCCTGCTGGTCATCAGCGTCGGCGGCCTGGTCGAAATCGTGCCGCTGTTCTTCCAGCAATCCACCACGACGCCGGTGGAAGGGGTGAAGCCCTACGACCCCGTGCGCCTCGTCGGTCGCGATATCTACGTGCGCGAGGGCTGCTACAACTGCCACTCGCAGATGATCCGTCCCTTCCGTGCGGAGACCGAACGCTACGGTCACTACTCGGTGGCTGGAGAGTTCGTCTATGACCGTCCGTTCCAGTGGGGCTCCAAGCGCACCGGACCGGACCTCGCGCGCGTCGGTGGCCGTTACTCCGACACCTGGCAGCGCATGCACCTGATCAACCCGCGTGACGTGGTGCCGGAATCCAACATGCCGGCCTTCCCGTGGCTGCAGCGCCCGGTGAATGCGGACGACATCGAGAGCAAGCTGCGGGCATTGCGGACCCTGGGCGTGCCGTATTCGGACGCCGACATCGCGGGCGCCGCGAAGCAGCTGGAAGGCGTGAGCGAGCTCGACGCCATTGTGGCCTACCTGCAGGGCCTTGGCACCGCAGTCAAGAGCACGCGCTGAGCCGGCCATGGAGCAGAACATCCTGCGCAGCCTGCTGACCTTGCTGGGCTTCATCTGCTTCGTGGCGATCGCGGTGTGGGCCTACAGCCGTGGTGCCCAGCGCGGTTTCCGCGAGGCGGAGATGCTGCCTTTCGACGACGACAAAGCGGAGGCCACCCATTCCGGCCAGCCGCACAACGAACCCCGTAACGAGGGCTGAACACCATGAGTGATTTCGTCAGCGAGTTCTGGCACTACTACGTCGCGGGTCTCACCATCCTGAGCCTGCTCTACTGCGCGTGGGTGCTGGCCTCCAACATGACCCGGCGCAAGGCGGGCCCGGTGGAGCTGCACGGTCATGTCTGGGATGAAGACCTGCAGGAGTACAACAACCCGCTGCCGCGCTGGTGGCTGTACCTGTTCTGGCTCACGCTGATCTTCTCGCTGGGCTACTTCCTGCTGTACCCCGCGCTGGGCACCAGTGCCGGGCGGCTGGGCTGGACATCGAAGGGCGAGTACGAGGCCGAGATGGCACGCGCCGCCGAGCGCTACGACCCGATCTTCGACAAGTACCTGAAGCAGGACCTGCAGGCGGTGGCCGCCGATCCCGAGGCCCAGGCGATGGGCCAGCGATTGTTCCTGACCTATTGCGCGCAATGTCATGGCGCCGACGCACGCGGCTCGCGCGGCTTCCCCAACCTGGCGGATGGCGACTGGCTGCATGGCGGCACTCCCGAGGCGATCAAGACCACCATCACCCAGGGCCGCACCGGCGTGATGCCGCCGCTGGGCGCAGCGCTGGGTGGCGAGGGCACCAAGGACGTCGCCAACTACGTGCGTTCGCTGTCCGGCCTGGCGCATGACTCGCTGCGCGCCCAGCGCGGGCGCGAGTTGTTCGCGCAGAACTGCGTGGCCTGTCACGGCGCGGATGGCAAGGGCAACGTCGCGTTGGGTGCGCCCAACCTGAGCGATCGGACCTGGCTCTACGGCTCTTCCGAGGCCGTCATCATCGAGACGATCAGCAAGGGCCGCCAGAACCAGATGCCTGCCTTCCATGACCTGCTGGGCGACAGCAAGGTGCACCTGCTCTCCGCCTACGTCCTCAGCCTGTCCAGACAGCAGTAAGCAGCGGGGGCACCGCTCATGAGCGAGGACTCAGCCAGCACCAAGCCGCGCATCCGCGCCAAGGCGCGGGTGGTGCCGATCGTTGCCGCCGACGACTCGCTGTACGAGGTGCGGCAGAAGGTGTACCCGCGTGCGGTGAGCGGCATCTTCGCGCGCTGGCGCTGGGCGCTGGTGTGGATCACCCAGCTGCTCTACTACGGCCTGTGCTGGTTGCCGTGGAACGACCGCCAAGCGGTGCTGTTCCATCTGGTCGAGCGCAAGTTCTACATCTTCGGCTGGGTGTTCTGGCCGCAGGACGTCTTCTACCTTGCCGTCCTGCTGATCATCTCCGCGTTCTCCCTGTTCCTGTTCACCGCGGTGGCCGGGCGGCTGTGGTGCGGCTATGCGTGTCCGCAGACGGTCTATACCGAGATCTTCATGTGGATCGAGGAGAAGATCGAAGGCGACCGCGCGCGGCGCATGAAGCTCGACGCCGCACCGCCCTCGGCGCGCAAGTTCGCCATCAAGGGCGCCAAGTATGGTGCCTGGGGCGCGGTGTCGCTGTGGACCGGCATCACCTTCGTCGGTTACTTCACGCCGATCCGCGAACTGCTGCAGGCGATGTTCCAGTTCGACATCGGCGGCTGGGAACTCTTCTGGGCATTGTTCTACGGCGGCTTCACCTACCTGATGGCGGGTGTGATGCGCGAGCAGGTGTGCAAGTACATGTGCCCCTATGCGCGCTTCCAGAGCGTGATGTTCGATGCCGACACGCTGACCATCACCTACGACACGTTGCGCGGCGAACCGCGCGGTTCGCGCCGCAAGGGCGAGGACCATCGCGCGGCGGGCAAGGGGGATTGCGTGGACTGCGGCATCTGCGTGCAGGTGTGCCCGACCGGCATCGACATCCGCAACGGCCTGCAGATCGAGTGCATCGGTTGCGCGGCCTGCATCGACGCCTGTGACCAGGTCATGGACAAGATGAACTATCCGCCAGGCCTGATCCGCTACTCCACCGAGAACGCGATCCGCCAGAAGTGGGACGGCAAGGCGATCCTGCGTCACGTGCTGCGCCCGCGCGTGCTGATCTACGGCACTGCACTGCTCATCCTCTGCGTGGCGTTCCTGTGGTCGCTGTCCACGCGCTCCGTGCTGAGGGTGGACGTCATCAAGGATCGCCGCACGCTGGCGCGCGAAGTGGAAGGCGAGTTCATCGAGAACGTCTACACGCTGCAGATGATGAACATGGCCGAGCGCGCGCAACGCTTCGGCATACAGGTGTCCGGCATCGACGGCGCACGCATCGATGGCACCAGCGAGGTGAGCATGGAACCGGAGCAGAACCGCAGCCTGACCCTGCGTGTGCGTACCCCGATGGACGCGGCACCAAAGGGCTCGCATGCGATCTACTTCGAGGTGAAAGGCCTGGATGACCCGGACCTGCACGCCCGTGAGAAATCCGTCTTCACCATGCCCTGACCGTCACTTCAGAAGAACCTATAAAAAAAGCGTCGCCCACAAACAGCCACCACGACTACCCGCCCATGAATGCGCCCGCCCACCGCCTCGATCGAGACGCCCACCCTTGGTGGCATTACCCCTGGCCCTGGATCCTCTTCGGCATTCCGGCGCTGACGATGGTGGCCGGCATCATCACCTTCGTCATCGCTGCGAACGGCACCGATGGCGTGGTGGCCGAGGACTATTACAAGCAGGGGCTGACCATCAACCGCACCCTGGCGCGTGGCCGCATGGCAGCCGACATGGGGCTGGCGGCGGAACTGGTGGGGGAGGGCGCAGGTGTGCGCGTGCAGCTGTCCGGCCGCGAGGGCCTGCAACTGCCGGCGGCCATCGACCTGACGCTGGCCCATCCGACGCGAGGGGGACAGGACCGGCGCATCACTTTCGTGCGCACGACGGCGCAGGACGGCGGGGGCGTTTATCGTCTTCAGGATGGCGCAGCGCTCGACGGGCTGGCGACGGGTCGCTGGCATGTCATCATCGAAGACGCAACACATGCATGGCGGCTGGATGGCAACCTGGTCTGGCCCCTGCAACAAGCACTGCGCATCGACGCAGCCAGCCGGTGATGCCCTGACAGCTACACCCCTCCGCTGCACGCGGAAGGACACGCTTCCGCCACGCGCGGAAAAGGAGACGCGGGATGAAACTGGTACTGGTGTTGTGGCCGTCCTTCTTCGTCGCCGGCCTGGCCGAAGCGCTCTTCTTCACCCTGGTCAACCCGCAGGAGTTGTACCTCCTGGGCCAGCCGGTCGAGTGGTCACCGCTGGCGACCTACTCCCTGGGTTTCTTCGCGTTCTGGTTGATCTGCGCGGCATCGAGCCTGGCCACCGTCTTCCTGTCCAGGCCCCTGTACGAGAACGGTCCGGCGGCCTAGCCGGCCGCCGGTATGAGTGCCGGCCGGCTGCTAGCGATAGACCAGCACCGGCGTCTTGCAGTGGGTCAGCACCTTGTGGGTTTCGGAGCCGATCAGCAGGCCTGCGAGCCCGCGTCGTCCGTGCGACGCCATGAACACCAGGTCGCACTGGCGTTGCTCCGCCACGTGCACGATGACCTGCCAGGGACGGTCGCTCACCTCGGTGTGGGTGTCGACCGATACCTCATGCAGGGTTACCCGCATGGCAGCCTCCCGCAGCACTTTCTCCGCCAGTTCGGCTGCGCCCCGCAGGTAGTCATCGCGATGCTCCGGCGCGATCAATGCGCCTTCCCCCACGATGGGTTGGGGATAGTCAGGCTGGACATACAGCAAGGTGACGCGGGCGCCGAGCGAGCGGGCCAGCATGCAGGCCTGGTCGATGGCGTCGGAAGACAGCTCGCTGCCGTCGGTGGGAACGAGGATGTGCTTGTACATGTTGCCCTCCTTGTCGTGGTACCGCGCGGTCCGGAACAGGGTCCGCCGCATGTGGCACGGACCGTCCGCCTTCTATGAACATAGACCAGCGTGGTCGGCCCATCCTGACGCAAGTCAACGCCAGTGCGGCGTAGGACTGCGCTGAAAGCGGGATGTGCCAGCGGTGCATGCGCGCAGCAAGCGCTGCGGGTCTACCGTCCATGCGCGGTGCTGCGGTGTCAGGTGGCTACGCGGCGGTGCTACACGCCACTCGATGAGCATGCATGGCGATGTCATTCCGCCTGCTGCGTGCCAATCTCTGACTGTCGTCGCCGGCCGTTGCGGCCGGCGACTCGGTGGATGCCACTCAGGAGACTCAGGTGTTGGTGCCGTGATCGAGCAGGTCGTGCAGGCCCTGTCCGTTGAGGATGCGGATGTGCTTGTGCTGCACGCCGATCAGGCCTTCGGCATCGAACTTCGACAGCGTGCGGCTCACGGTTTCCAGCTTGAGGCCGAGGTAGGAGCCGATTTCCTCGCGCGTCATGCGCAGGTGGAACTCCGACGCGGAGTAGCCGCGCGCCTTCATGCGCGTGGACAGGTTGAGCAGGAACGCGGCAATGCGTTCTTCCGCCTTCATCGAGCCGAGCAGCACCATCAGGCCCTGGTCGCGCACGATCTCGCGACTCATGAACTTGTGGAACTGGTGCTGTAGCGAAGGTACTTCGCGCGACAGGGTTTCGAGGTTCTCGTAGGGGATGATGCAGACCTCGCTGTCTTCCAGCGCGGTGGCATTGCAGACGTGGGTGTCGGTGCTGATGCCATCCATGCCGAGGATTTCGCCCGCCATCTGGAAGCCGGTCACCTGCTCCTGGCCTTCGTCGCCGATCAGGTCGGTCTTGAAGAAGCCAGTGCGCACGGCGTAGATCGCGGTGAAGGTGTCACCCGCGCGGTACAGGTGTTCGCCGCGCTTGATCTTGCGACGCGCGACGATCTGGTCCAACTTGTGGAGGTCCTGGTCTTCGAGGCCGACCGCGATGCACAGTTCGCGCATGTTGCACTGGGAGCATGCCGCGCGCATGGTGGTTGGGGTGATCGAGAAAAATGTCTTGTGTTCCACTGCAGAACCCCTGTTGATCATCATCAAAGGTGATTATCGCGCTTTCTGCGCGACGTTTGGAGGCCGGCGAAGATGTTCTACACTTGCGCCGACTCAGCCCTTCGCCATGTTCGATTCCGGCTACATCGCGGTCTTCCTTGTCGGCCTGCTTGGCGGCACCCACTGTGCGGGCATGTGCGGCGGCATCGTGGCCGCCATGGGCGCACGCCAGCCCGCGTCACGCGCGCGCTGGCCCATCCACCTCGGCTATAACCTGGGCCGTATCGCTACCTATACGTTGCTCGGATGCCTGCTGGGCGCAATCGGTTCCGCCGGCCTGCTTTTCAACGACCTGCTGCCCGTCCAGATCGGCCTGTACGTCGCCGCGAACCTGATGCTGGTCGCGCTGGGCCTCTACCTCCTCGGCTTCACCCGCGTCCTGGCCTGGCCGGAGCGGCTCGGTCACCGGTTGTGGCAGCGCCTGCGCCCCTGGGTGTCGCGGCGCGGCATGCAGCCCGGCAGCTTCGTCAGCGCATGGCCGACCGGCATGCTGTGGGGCTTCCTGCCCTGCGGCATGGTCTACAGCGTGCTGGGCACCGCGCTGGTCAGCGGCTCGGCCCTGAACGGTGCCGGACTCATGCTGGCGTTCGGCCTGGGCACCTTGCCCAACCTGCTGCTGGCCGGCATGCTGATGCTGCGCTTCAGGCAATTCATGCAGGGACGCGCCCTGCGCATCGTCAGCGGACTGCTGGTGCTCGGCTTCGGCATATGGGGTCTGTGGCACGCCCGGACGCTGGGTGGTGAGCTGTGGCAAGGCGTGATCTGCACACCGGAGGAATCGACATGGCACTGGATATGGCATCAGATCGGGCAGCACTCGAAACATTGACCCTCCCGGTACAGGGCATGACCTGTGGCGGTTGCTCGGCCGCCGTCACACGTGTGCTGAGCGGTCTGCCCGGCGTCGCCGAAGTCACGGTCTCCTTGCCGCAAGCCCAGGCCACCGTGCGTTTCGATCCGGAAAAGGTGGGCGCAGCACAGCTCGCCGCGGCCGTGCGCGATGCAGGCTACGAGGTGCCGGCCTGACGGGAAAGACTGTTGCCGAGCTTGCCTGAGGGCAGGGTGGCAGGTAAAATCCGCGCCTCTTCGCTGCTGTAGCTCAGTCGGTAGAGCAACTGATTCGTAATCAGTAGGTCACCAGTTCGATTCCGGTCAGCAGCACCAGCTTCAGGAAAAAGGCCCGCGCAAGCGGGCCTTTTTCTTTGTCGCCGGATTGGCGTCGCGTGTTTAGCGCTAGTGGTTTACCGCGAGTGGTGGCCACGCCACGCATCGTTCGCAAACCCCCGCGCAAAACAAAAACGGCCCGCTCAGGCGGGCCGTTTTCTTGCAGGCTGATGCGATCAGGCTGCGCCGTCCTTCAGCTTCTTCAGTGCGCGGGCCTTGATGCGCACCGTTGCCGGCTTGGCATCGAACCAGCGCTCTTCACCCGTGAACGGGTCCTTGCCGAAGCGCTTCTTCTTGGCGGGCACTTGTTGCACGCCGATCTTCAGCAGGCCGGGCAGCGTGAATTCGCCAGCACCCTTCTTGTGGATGGCGCCCAGGATGGTCGCTTCCAGCGCGGCCAGCACGGCCTTGGCGGCCTTGGGCTCGACGCCGGCAGCGGTTGCCAGGTGAGTCGCCAGGCCAGCCTTGGTGAAGGTGTCCTTGATCGGCTTGATGGCGGCCGGCGCGGCCTTTGCGGCAGGGGCCTTCTTGGCGGGCGCAGCCTTGGCTGCGGGCTTCTTGGTGGCCTTGGCCACAGGAGCTTTTACTGCTTTCTTGGTGGTTGCCATAAGTATCCAGAAAGTAAGAAAAGAAAGATCGCCTCTGCTGTCAGAAACGTTGCAGCGTGCACAGCAAGTTGCGCGCTGGCGTGATTCTAGCGGGCAGATGCCTTCCGGTGTCCAGCCAATTCCTTCTGTCCTTCATATGCTGATGAAAAAGCGATAGATGGCCCCACCGGCCGAATGCTGTGTAATCATTGCGCCACAGCGCGGCGGGGTTGCCGGTGCTGACATGCGCTCAAATCACTACAGGAACACTCATGAACAAATCTGAACTGGTGGCAGCGATTGCTGAGAAGACCAACCAATCCAAGACTGCTTCGGGCGAGTTCCTCGATGCGGCCATCGCCGCGATCGAAGAGGCTGTGTCCGGTGGCGACACCGTGACCCTCGTGGGCTTCGGTACCTTCAAGGCTGCTGCTCGCGCCGCACGCGAAGGCAAGAATCCGAAGACCGGCGAAAAGATCAAGATCGCCGCGACCACCGTGCCGCGTTTCACCGCTGGCGCCGGTTTCAAGACCGCGGTGGCTTCCGGCAAGGCCAAGAAGGCCGTCAAGAAGTAAGCATTCTTCCGGGTGGCCGCGCATGACGAATGCGAGTGGGCCACAGGCAGAAAAGCAAAAGGCCCGCGTTTCGCGGGCTTTTTGCTTTTGTGGGTGCAGGCAGCGTGTCCAACGCTTGCGCATCAGTCGGCGATGCTGGCCAGCAGTTCGCGCGTGTAGTCGACGCGTGGCGTGCCCAGCACTTCATCCACGCTGCCGGCTTCCAGTACCTCACCCTGTTTCATCACCAGCACGCGATGCGCCATCGCGCGCACCACTTCGATGTCGTGCGTGACCAGCACGTAGGACAGCCGGTACTTGCGCTGCAACTCGGCGAGCAGGCGCAGCACCTGCTGCTGGATGGTCACGTCCAGCGCGCTGGTCGGTTCGTCCAGCACCAGGATGTCAGGGCGCAGGATCAGCACCCGTGCAATCGCGATGCGCTGGCGCTGCCCGCCGGAAAACGCATGCGGATAGCGGGCCAGCAGCGGTTCGATCTGGCCGTTCTCCGACAGGCCGACATCGTGCAGCGCCTGCAGGATGCGTTCGCGTCGCTCCAGTTTCGACAGTGTGGGTTCATGTACCTCCAGCCCCTCGCCGACGATCTGCTCGACGGTCATGCGTGGCGACAGCGACGACAGCGGATCCTGGAACACCACCTGCACCCGGCGGCGCAATTGCCGGCGTTGCTCGCGTGACAGGTCATTCCACGCCTGGCCATGCACCCGTATGTCGCCGCTGGAAGGCAACAGGCTGAGCAGGGCCAGCGCGAGCGTCGTCTTGCCGGAACCGGATTCGCCGATGACGCCGAGCGTCTCGCCGGGCGAGAGTTTGAAGCTGGCCGATTGCACCGCAGTGAAGCGGTCCTTGCCGAACCAGCCACGGATGCCGGGGCGGCTCACCGGGTAGTCGACGCGCACCTTGCTGGCTTCCAGCACGATGCCGTCACCGGGCGGGCCGACTTCGCGTTGCGGCCGGCTGTCGATCAGCTTGCGGGTGTAGGGGTGCTGTGGGCGCTGCATCACCTCGGCGACGGGACCCTGTTCGACCAGCACGCCGTGCTCCATCACCGCCACCTTGTCGGCGAAGCGGCGCACCAGGTTGAGGTCGTGGGTGATGATCAACACGGCGAGCTTGCGCTCGGCGCGCAGGCGGTCCAGCAGGTCGAGGATCTGGCGGCGGATGCTGACGTCCAGCGCGGTGGTGGGCTCGTCGGCGATCAGCAGCTTGGGTTCGCAGGCGAGTGCCATGGCGATCATCGCGCGCTGGCGCTGGCCGCCGGAAAGCTGGTGCGGGTAGCTGTCCAGCCGGCGCTGAGGCTCCGGCATGCCGACCTCGCGCAGTGCGGCGATGGCCTGCTCGGTGGCCTGCGCACGCGACAGCGGCCGGTGCAGTTGCAGCGCCTCGATGATCTGCGCGCCGATGCTCATCACCGGGTTCAGCGCCGTCATCGGCTCCTGGAACACCATCGCGATGTCATTGCCGCGCAGGCCTTGCAGTTCGCTTTGCGACAGGCTGGTGACCTCGCGGCCATCGAAGCGGATGCTGCCGTCGAGGCGCGCGTTTTCCAGCAGGCGCAGCACCGACAGCGCGGTGACGCTCTTGCCCGATCCGGACTCGCCGACCAGGGCCAGCTTCTCGCCGGCAGCGATGCTGAAGGAGGCGCGGTCGACCACGCGGCGTTCGCCGAAGGCGATGGACAGCTCGCGGACTTCCAGCAGCGGAGAGGTCTGCGGGGATGGGCCGGCTGCGCTCATGCTGCGTCCCCCTTCAGTTCCTTGCGCGGGTCCAGCGCGTCGCGCAGGGCGTCGCCGATCAGCACCAGCAGCAGCAGGGTGACGACCAGTACGACGAAGGTGGATAGCGATATCCACCAGGCATCCAGGTTGTTCTTGCCCTGCGACAGCAGCTCGCCGAGGCTGGGCGTGTCCGGCGGCACGCCGAGGCCGAGGAAGTCCAGGCTGGTCAGCGCGCCGATGGCAGCCGTCATCTCGAAGGGCACCAAGGTGACGACCGGCGTCAGGCTGTTGGGCAGGATGTGGCGGAAGATCGTGATGCGATCGCTCTGCCCGAGCGCGCGGGCGGCACGCACGTAGTCCAGCGTGCGGTTGCGCAGGAATTCCGCGCGCACGTAGGCGGCGATGCCCAGCCAGCCGAAGGCTGCGATCAGCACGATGAGCAGGCCGAAGCTGGGCGCGAACAGCGCGGAGAAGATGATCAGCATGTAGAGCTGCGGCATCGATCCCCAGATTTCCGCGCCGCGCTCCATGGCGATGTCGGTCCAGCCGGCGAAGTAGCCCTGGATGGCACCGTAGAGCACGCCGGCCACGGTGCACAGCCCGGCCACCACCACCGCGAAGAACACCGACAGGCGGAAGCCGTAGAGCAGGCGCGCCAGCAGGTCGCGGCCACGGTCGTCGGTGCCCAGCCAGTTTTCCGCGGTGGGTGGTGCCGGGTTCGGTTCGGTGGCGAAGTAGTTGATCGTGCTGTGGTGGTAGGGGTTGGGCGGGAACACTGCGAAGTTGCTGCCCTTCGCCAGCTGCTCGCGGATGAAGGGGTCGTGGTAGTCGGTCGGTGTTTCGAAGTCGCCGTCGAATTCCGTCTCGGGCAGGGTCTGCACGATGGGGAAATACCAGCGGCCTTCATAGCGCACCACCAGTGGCTTGTCGTTGGACAGCACTTCGGCGAAGACGCTGATCAGCACCAGCACGCTGAACAGCAGCAGGCTGAAGTAGCCGAGGCGGTTGGCGCGGAAGCGACGCCAGGCACGGCGCCAGGGGCCGAGGGTGACGGTGCTGGAAAGAGGGGAGGGCGTCGGGGATGCGGACATCGAAGGTGTCATCGCGATGGCGTCGGGGGTGGCGTGCCTGGCAGCGTCGGTCATCTCAGTCGTACCTCACGCGCGGGTCGACCCACACGTAGGCCAGGTCGCGGATCAGCGTGGTGACGAGTCCGATCAGCGTGAACAGGAACAGGCTGCCCAGCACCACCGGGTAGTCGCGGCGGATGGCGGATTCATACGACAGCAGGCCGAGGCCATCCAGCGAGAACAGCGTTTCGATGAGCAGCGAGCCGGAGAAGAAGGCCCCGACGAAGGCCGCCGGGAAGCCGGTCATGATGGGGATCAGGGCGTTGCGAAACACGTGCCGCCAAAGCACCGTGCGGTCCGGCAGGCCCTTGGCGCGCGCGGTCAGCACGTACTGCTTGCGGATCTCCTCCAGCACCGAGTTCTTGGTCATCAGCGTGATGACCGCGAAGCTGCCCATGACCATCGCGGTCACCGGCAGGATGATGTGCCACAGGTAGTCCAGCAGCTTGCCCATCATCGTGAGCTCGTCCCAGTTCGCCGAAGTGAGGCCGCGCAGCGGGAACCACTGCACGAAGCTGCCGCCAGCGAACAGCACCATCAGCACCACGCCCAGCACGAAGCTGGGAATCGCGTAGCCCAGCAGCATCAGCAGGGTGGTGCCGGTGTCGAAGCGGGTGCCGGCGCGCACCGCCTTGGCAATGCCCAGCGGCACCGAGATCAGGTAGGTGAGCAGGAAGGTCCACAGCCCCAGCGTGATGGACACCGGCAGCTTCTCCAGGATCAGTTCCCACACATCCTTGTTGTGATAGAAGCTCTTGCCCAGGTCGAAGCGGGCGAACTGGCCGAGCATCTGCAGGTAACGCTCGCCGGCCGGCTTGTCGAAGCCGTAGAGCTTCCTGATCTCTTCCACCTGCGCCGCGTCCACGCCCTGGCGGCCACGGTAGTCGGCGCCTCCGCCTGCACCCGCTGCTTCACCGCCGGCATTGCGGCCCTGCAGTTGCGACACCATCTGCTCCACCGGGCCGCCGGGCACGAACTGGATGACCACGAAGGTGATGGTGAGGATGCCCAGCAGCGTGGGAATCATCAGCAACAGGCGTTTGAGGATGTAGGCCCACATGGTGTGTCGTCAGTCAGGGTGGTGGATCACGGCTTGCGCCACCAGGTGGCGAGCAGCCAGGACTCGGCCTGGTAGTAGCGCGGCGCGACGGTGGGGCGATCGAACTTGTTGGCGCGGTAGGCCACGCGGAAGCTGCCGGAATACCAGTGCGGCACCGTGTAGTGGCCGTGGCGCAGCACCCGGTCCAGCGCGCGCAGGCGGGCGACGAGTTCCGGCCGCGTGGTCGATGACACCGCGAGGTCGACCAGGCGGTCCACCGCCGGGTCGCGCAGCCCCATGAGGTTGCTGCTGCCCTCCGTTTCCGCTGCGCGCGAGGTGAAGCGGTCCTGCAGTTCGGCGCCCGGCGCCTCGCTGCCCAGCAGGCGCAGGCTGGTCATGTCGAAGTCGAAGACGTCCAGGCGCTTCTGCAGCAGTGCGAAGTCGACCACCCGGTACTCGGTGCGGAAACCCAGCTTGGCCAGCGTCTGCACGTAGGGCGTGACGATGCGCGCGAGGCCGCCACCGCTGTCGAGGATCTCGATGGTGAACACTTCGCCCTTCGCGTTGCGCAAGGCCCCGTCGCGATAGGTCCAGCCGGCATCCGCCAGCAGCTTGCGCGCCTCGCGCAGGTTGCCCCGCAGGCTGTCGGGGGGCGTCGTCACCGGCGGCAGGGGCACAGGCTGGGTGAACACTTCCGGCGCCAGCTTGTCGCGCAGCGGCTCCAGCACCGCGAGCTCATCCGGCGTCGGCAGGTCTTTCGACTCGAAGTCGCTGGCGTTGAAGAAGCCGCGGACCCGCGTGTAGCTGTTGTAGAAGAACTGGCGGTTCATCCACTCGTAGTCGAGTGCCAGCCCGATGGCGCGGCGCACACGCGGGTCGGCGAAACGTGCGCGGCGGGTGTTGATGAGGTAGCCCTGGAAGTCGCCGGCGTTGCCCGTCTGCAACTCTTCACGGACCAGTTCGCCACGGTCGAACTTCTTGCCGCGATAGACGCGCGCCCACTCCCTCGCGGAGAACACCTGCACGTAGTCGAACTCGCCGGCCATGAAGGCCTCGGTCTGCGCGGTGCTGTCCTTGTAGACCTTGTAGGTCACGCGGTCGAAGTTGTAGAGCCCGCGGCGTACCGGCAGGTCACGGCCCCAGTAGCTGGCGTCGCGCTGGTAGGTGATGTCGCGGCCGAAGTCCACCCGGCCCACCTTGTAGGGGCCGCTGCTTACCGGCTGCTCCATGACGATCTGGTCGAAAGGCTTGCCGCCGCCCCACTTGCGCGAGAACACCGGAATGCCGCCTGCCACAAGCGGGGCTTCCGCATTCGGCCGGTTGAACACGAAGCGCACGGTGCGCGCGTCCACCACGGTCACCTGCTTGATGTCGGCATACACCGAGCGGAACACCGGTGCCGCCTGCTTGCTGACCAGCATGTCGTAGCTGTGCTTCACGTCCGCTGCCTGCACCGGCGAGCCGTCGTTGAAGCGCGCTTCCGCGCGCAGGCGGAAGGTGGCCGACAGCCTGTCGGGCGCGACCGTCACGTCTTCCGCCAGCAGGCCGTAGCCGGTGGTGGGCTCGTCGAGGCTGCCGGTCAGCAGGCTCTCGAACATCAGGCCGGTGAGCCCGGGCGGCGCCGTACCCTTCAGCGTGAAAGGGTTGTACTTGTCGAACTGGGTGATCCGGGTCGGCGCCACCAGTTGCACCTCGCCGCCCTTGGGGGCCTGCGGGTTGGCCCACTCGAAATGCGTGAAGCCGGCGGGGTACTTGATGTCGCCGAACTGGGAATAGGCATGCGCCGCGAAGGCGGAGGGCGCGCCTGCTGCGCAGAGGAGCAGGGCAAGGAACCGGGTGATTCGGTTGAGGCAGCGCGGCATCGTGTCGTGTCGGCCTGTCGTGGGCGAATTCAGGCCCATCCTAACCCGGCCCGTTGCAGGATGGACAGATGATGCGGCGCGGGGTTCTCAGATGGCGTTGATGGTCGAGCTGGCGGTCCGCACGAAACGCACGACCACCCGGCGGTTGGCCTGCATGGCGCCGGGTGAGCGGACGTCGCTGCCGGGTGCGTTGGCGGTCGTCTCGCCGCCAGCCGTGGGGGTGTCGATACGGTCGGCGGCGATGCCTTGCGCCTGCAGCAGGGCGACGACCGATCCGGCGCGTCGCAGCGACAGCCCGGCATTGTCGCCACTGTTGCCGCGGAAGTCGGCGAAGCCGCTGACCTCGATGCGGCAATCCGGGTAGCGGTCCATGTAGTCGCGCGCGCCCGCCAGCTTGGCAGCCTCCGCGGCGCTCACGGTGTCGCTGGCGGTGTCGAAGTAGACGATCAGGTTCTCGTGCGAGAAGTAGCCGCGGAAGCGGTCCATGGCCTCGCCGAAGGCCGGCGACGACGACGTGGCAGCCCGTGCGTAGTCGCTGCCGATGGCGCCGCCGCGGATCTGGAAGCCCCATTCCAGCGCGCCGTAGTCGACCTGGTTGTCCACGCCGCGGGCGAAGGTCTGGAAGTCGAAATCGCAATCGAAACTCATGCTGGGCGTGTCCAGCAGCGTGGCCTCGTGCGTGTCGGTCGGGGAACGCAGCCAGCCGTAGTCGCCATAGGCGCCGGCCGTCGGGTTGGTCGAATCCGGTTCCTGGTAGCTCGGCTCCACGCTGGAGGATTGCGGATGCACGGCGGGGTCGTAGAACGCATCGACGAACCAGCCGCGTGCTGCTGTTCCGGCCCCCGTGGTCATGGTGTCGGCGCGCGCCGCTTCTTCACCCCGGTTGATGGTCGACCAGTCGGCGGGGTTGCCGTTGGCGGCCGTCCTGCGGTCCGTGACGTTGGCCAGTTGCACCATGCCGATCCGGGTGGAATAAGGGCCGAAGGGATCGGGAAAGAAACCGAGGCTCACGTCCATCGCCGGATTGCCGTTCAGCGTCGTCGTGCTCATGTCGTAGCTGAACACGCCGAGCAGGGAGTTCGCCGCGTCATGCTGGTCGCATTGCAGCGTCTGCGGCTCGCCGCGCTGCTGGGCCACATGGGTCAGCTCGTGCGAAAGCAACCGGTCGCCTTCCTGGGTGTCCGGGGCATAGCGGTTGCCGGCGAAGAAGATGTCGCGGCCGACGGTCACGGCCTTGGCGCCCAGGCGGTCGGCGAAGCGCTGGGCGCGTGCGTCGGTATGCACCCGCACCTGCGTGGCGGGCGCGCCCATGCGGCCGGCGCGTTCGGCCCAGCTGTCGGGCAGGCGCTCGCCGTTGCCGGCTTGTGCCGCGACGCTGCGCGAGAGCTCCCGCGACAGCGGATTGCTGTCCACGGCCCCTTCGGCTGGCCGGTGCTCGCGTCGTCCGGCGCTGTCGTGGGCCTCGCGTTCGGCCGCTTCATTGCGGGGCAGGACCTGGCGGGGCAGGGCTTGGCGGGGAGGCGCCGGCTGGCCGGCTTGCAGATAGCGCGGAAGCCCGTTGCGGGAGCCGGAGGAACCGCCCTGTCCGGCGTTGCGGGCCTGGCGCGCCCTGCGCGGTGTGACGAATCTCATCGGAAGCCTCCTTCACGCGACGACATCGCTACTGCACCGGCAGGAAATCCTGGCCACATGACGGGCAGCTGACCACCAGCCCCGGGCTGCGGCGGGCGGCCGGATGCCTGGCCGCGAAGTACAGCAGGTCGCACAGGAAGAAGCAGCCCAGTGGCATGGCCGCCACGTCCAGCGCCCCCTGCGCATCCCGTCTGCCCAGCCAGTTCGCCATGCCAACGATGCTGCGCCAGGCCGGGCCCGTCGGCAGCAGGTCGAGCGGCAGCAGTTCCCCGGTGTCCGCTTCCCGCGTTCCGGCCAGCAGGTCCTGGAGGGATGCCGCGTTCTCTTCGCCGTGCGTGCCGGGGAAGATCCCGTAGCGCAGCGGTTGCTCTCCGGCGGCGCGTGGATAGCTGACCCACAGACAGCGTGCCAGGGGCACGCTGCCTCCCGCCCCGGAGGCCGTGTGCGCGACGGTCGGCATGGGTGTGGCGGTGCAGGGGGGCAGCAGCAACTGCTGTGCGTCCAGGCGCTGCCAGGCCGGCAGACCGAGCGACAGCCAGTAATGGGCGAGGCCCAGGCTTGCCGACAGGCCGCAATGCGGGCAGTCGGCAGCGATCTGTCCATGCAGGGGCCACTGCTCGTACAGCTCATGGCGCAACTGCAGGAGTGCCGGCCTCGTCACGGGATCGTCCAGCATCTGCAGCACGAGTGTCTCGCCCGCGTAGGCCCCATCGATCGCGGCGATGAACGCCTGGCATTCGAGCATGAGGCTCACCCGCAGCTGCCACGGCGTGCGCCGTTCCGGTGGCAGCAGGTGCGGCAATACGCCGATGGCCGGAGGTTGCCGCAGGCGCAGCTGCCAGGTGCGCGAGCCGGGCAGCACCCGTTCTTCGGTGAAGGCAGGCGCGAGGTGGTCGGTCATGGCGTCAGGGGGCGGGCGGACGGTCCGCCTCCAGCTCACGACGGGTGACCGGGGCGAAGCTGCCGTTGCGCAGGTAGCGCGGCGCGGTGCCGAAGCGGCCGACCGCGGCGCGGTTGATCGGGATGACTTCGGTCTCGCGGAAGCCACCGGTCATGAGGTCGTGGTCCTCGCGGGTACGGCCGGTATGTCCGACGATGACCAGGACGTCGGTATTGACCGGTGCGTAGCCGCGGCCGACCACGAAGGTGGTGCCGCCGAGCACCTTGTACAGGCCGGGCACGGCGTCGTCGGCGTTGGCCGGCAGGCTGAGGTTGGGCACGAGTTGCAGGCGGTTGGTGACGGTGGACAGGTGCACGTCCAGGTCTTCCAGTTCGCCTTCGGCCATCGCCGCATTCTCCGAACCGGAGAGCGCACGCGTGGGAGAGGACTCGAACAGCGGTGCCAGGGTCGCCACTTCGCGCTCGCGTATCGGCGCGGCGTTGCTTTCCAGTTCGCCCAGGAAGTACAGGCCGTGAATCGCCCGGCGCTGGCTGATCGCGCTCTGCACGCGACGCTGCACCGCCGGCGCATCCGACACGACGGCGTTGCCGGTCAGCAGTTCGTTGAGGGTGCCCTGCAGTCCGCGTTCGGCGATCTCCAGCCGCAACAGGTAGCGGGCCAGCCCGCTGTCCGACTCCACGTGCCGGCGGTAGTCGACGGCAAGGGTGGTGGAGCTGCGCACGAGTCCCGCGGCGGTATACGGATGGCTGGGGGCGGAATCCAGCATGGCCTGGTAGGCGACGAGGTACTGGTCCACCGTGGCTGCAGGGTCGGCGCTGGTCACGGTGCCGATGCAGGTGCCGGTCAGGGCTTCCAGGCCACTGCGGCGCACGGTCTGCCAGCGGGACGACAGCAGGCTCAGGTTGGTCTCGTAGGCGCCGCGCCCGGGCGAGCCTTCCGGCAGCATCGACGCGGAGCGCAGGCCCAGCGTCGACGGGTCCAGGCGGTAGCGGGCATTGCGGAGCATCTGCTCGATCTGGATCTGGCTGTCGCGAAGGTCTTCCCAGTCCGGCTCGTCGTCGCCGGCTTCCTCCTCGTATTCGCCGATGGCATCACGCAGCGATTCCCACTGCGGCATGGCGTTGATCTCCTCGACCGACATGGTGGCCATCGACAGGCCCGTGTCCATGGTGGCGAAGCGGCTCAGGGCGTTCTCGCGCGACAACCGGTCGGCGTCGCTGCTGCCGCCCTCGCGGGCCTGCCTGCGCATGCGCAGGAACTGGTCGCGCAACTGGTCGAGCTCGAACAGCCCGGCGTAGTCGGTGCGCGCGCTGGTGTAGGCGGTGGAGAAGGCATCCAGCACCTCTACCTCCTTGGCATCCAGTCCGCGGGTGTAGGTGGCGATGTCGGTGCTCGCCGCGGTGCGCAGCGCGGCGGGGTCGTGGGCACCCAGTCCGCGCAGTTCCTCGTCGGAGCGCGCGGACAGGCTGCGTGCGCCCACCAGGCCGTCGTACTCGGCCATCAGGCGACGCAGGCTCTGCGTCGTGCCGGTCACCTCGGAGGGCAGGAAGGCGCTGGCGCGCTCGACGGCGTCGAACACACCGGCCGCCTCCAGGCCCATCATGATCGGCTCGGTCAGCAGGGTGACGCCGAAGCCGGCGGCGACCACGTAGGGGTTGCCGGAACGCATCATCGCGTTGCCGATGACCATCAGCCCCAGCGTCAGCGCATTGCGCATGACGGACTGCGTGATGGCGACCGTGTTCGCTTCGTGGCTGCCGTGCTCGGTGGCGACGGTGTGCGCGATGTCGAGCGCCGACAGCAGCACGAACTCGCCGGGATGGACGTGGATGCCGCGCGCCATCCGCAGGCCAAGCGAAATGCCGAGTGCATTGTGGGCGGTGCCGGTGACGGTCTCCGCGGCGCTGGCGCGGCCTTCCTCGGCTTTCTCCAGCAGTTCGCCCTCGGAGCGGATGGTCTGCACCACCATCAATGCGCCCAGGCCACGCCCGACGCCCTCGGTCACGCCGCGCACGCGATCGGCGGCGGTGCGCGGCGGGGCGGACACCGTGACGCGGCTTTCCACCAGGCGCCCGGTTCCCGGTTCGCGCGAGAACATCGCCTCGCCCTGGTTGACCGGGCGCAGCAGCGCCTCCATCTCGCGCTGGTTGTACACCAGCTCTTCGCGGAGGGTGACGCGGCTGGCCTCCGGCGCCGTCTCCAGCATCTGCCGCAGCAGGGCCTGGGTGTCCTGCAGGTCGGCCAGCATCTGCGTGCGCAGCACCGCATTGCCGGCATCGCTGGCGAGGCGGGCACGCGCCCCGTCCATGCGCGTGCGCAGTTCGATGTAGCGGCGCGTGCTGGCGTCGGCCGCGCTGTCCGACAGGCGCATGATCACCATCGCGCCTTCGTTGAGCATCGGCGTCGCGGTGGTGGCCTCGGGTGCGAACGTGCCGAGTTCCGGCGAGGCCATGGCCGTGCGCAGCGTGGCCTCGGCGGTCGCCAGGGCGGCGGGCGTGCCGGCCGCCGGGTCCGGCGCGACGGCGGGCCGGCTGGTGTCGTCGGGGCCACGCCACAACTCGCGGCTCATGATCTCCAGGTAGGCGTTGCGCGCCGTCTCCAGTTGCCGGTGCGCGGTGGTCAGGCTGTCGAGCCGCGCCGTGCGGTCGGCGACCAGCGCCGCGCTGTCGGCACGCGACAGGCCGCGCGCGCTGCGTGCCCGCTGGCGTGCGATTTCCGCGTCGAGGAAGCGCAGCGCCTGTTCCGAGTTGCTGAGGATCGCGTCGGTGGGACGCGCGCCTTCGTAGGGCAGGCCGGCCGCGCCCTCGATGACGGCGCCGCTGGCGCTCATCGCCTCGATGACGCGCAGGTCGCGGCCCGAGGTGGCCAGCATGGTCTCGAAGCCCAGCGCGCGCAGGAACCACACCATGCCCGGATTCACCAGGCTGCGTGCCAGCGGATTGCCGGGGTCGCCCAGCACCGACACCATCACCGCGTTGGCGGCCGCCGGGCTGCCGGCGGCGCGGCCGCGCGCCTGCACTTCGCGCAGGTTCTGCATCAGCTGGATGAAGGCCGTCAGCTGGCCCACGCCCACCACGTGCGGCGCACCGCCGGCCACCCAGCCGGACTGCATGTGGTGGGTCATGTTCCAGACCTGGAAACGTGCGGCGTGCCCCAGCCGCGCCAGCTCCGCCTCGAAGCTGCTGCGCGCGCCGCCGGAGGCGTCACGCACGATGCGCCCCCGTGCATCGCGCGGCACGCGGCCGATGTCGTCGGTGCGCGCATCCGGCACCACCATCAGGCGGTTACCGCCGGGCAGGTCGATGATGTAGCTGGACGATGCGGCGTCGATGTCGGCATCCGGCACGCGCGCGGTGGGGTCGCTGGCGCTGGCACGCTGCTGGCGGTCGAGGTGGCGGCCCAGCGCCGGGTCGCCCACGTCGGTGATCGCCGGGCCGCCCGGTGGAGCGGGCCGCCGCAGGCCGCTGAGCAGCGGGTCGGTGGTCGCCGTGCCGGGCACGGCGATGCTGCCCATCGGCGCCGACACGGCCACCAGGGCGCCGCGTTCCGGCACCAGCAGGTCGATGCTCGTGGGGTTGTTGCGCAGGCGCGTCAGGGCCTGGTCCACGTGCGCCTGGCGGGCGGTGGCGAACTGGGCCTCGCGCAACGCGGGGTCCGCGATCTCGGCACCCGGCCCGGCGTCCCAGGTGCTGCGCCGCGCATCGAATTCGGCCGCGGCGCGACGTTGCACGCCGGCCGCCTGTTCGCGCGCGATGTCGGCCAGCAGCGTCTGGAAGCGGGGGTCGGCGAACTGCAGGGCATTGACGCGCAGGGAGCCGATGTCGAAGCGGCCGGCCAGGCGCGGCAGCAGCGCGGTGTGGTCGGCGTGCAGGTGGGTGATCAGCACCTCCACGATCGGCCGGTTGCCGATGATCGAGGCCGCGCGCTCCACGATGGCGTCCGCCAGGACGCTGCCGCCCTCCTGGCCCACGCCGGCGTCGATGAGCCGCACGCCGTCCGGCGTTTCGAGAATGGTCAGGGCGCCGGCACCCACCGCCAGATGGTGGTACTGGGTGGTGATGACGTAGGCATCGGTGACGCTGACGGCTTCCAGCGTCACGCCACCGGCCGACACCGGGCGGGTGGCGGGCAGCGGTGCGCCCAGTACGCGGTCGGCGGAACCGGGCAGGCCGGCCGCCGGATCGGTCGATGCAGGCGCCAGTGGCGGCGTGTTCGTCGTGGCCGGGGCGGGCGAGGGGCATTCGCCGCCGGCTTCGGCGTCCGGGTCGTAGTCCAGCGCGCTGCGGGGGATGGCGTACAGCACGATGCCGGTGCTGGAGCTCACCGGCTGGCTCAGTATCACGCGTTCGTCCGGCCGGGCCGGTGCGCCGTCCACCCGCGGGGACGAGACGACGACCTCCGTCTCCACCGTGGTGGGCGCGGCGGGGCAGCTCATGGGCTCGATGCTGCTGAGCGGTGGCGGCTGCTCGCAGACCGGTCCGTCCTCGCCTTGCAGGAAAGCCTGGCCGGCGCTGCGTTGCTGCAGCACGTGCGCGGTTTCGTGCGCCAGGGTGGGCAGGTCGCCTGCCTGTTCGCGGCTCCCCAGCCAGATGCCGTTGCCATAGGCGAAGGCCGGCTGTTTCAGCGCGCGGGTGGTCGCGGCGGACGCGGCGTCGTCATGCAGGCGGATGTCGCCGAGGTCGGTCCCGAAGCTGTGCTCCAGGTACGTGCGCGCCGCCGCGGGCAGGCCCTTGCCGTTGCCGCCGCCTTCGCCCGGCGCCGCGGCAGCAGAGGTGCCCGTCACGGCGGGCGCCTGTTCCTGGGCCTGCCGCGCCTGCTGTTCGAGATCCGTCGCCGTGGCCCCGGACACGCCGGCGTCTGCCGCGGTGCGCATGCCCAGGTAGCGTGGCAGGCCGGGCGCCACCGTTTTCCTGGCGGTGTCGCCGGTGTCGCCGGTGTCCGGCGCGGCGGGCGAGTGGCCGTGCTCGCGGCCATGAGTGCGGCGCATGTCAGTGCGGCGGCGTGGCGACGGGTGGGGCCTTGCCTTGCGCCTGGTCGAGCAGCGCCTGGCTGATGCGGGTGACGGCCTGCGGCCCGAGGCGGGCCTTCAGTGCTTCCATCTGCGTGACCACGAACTGCTCCATGGCCGCGGCCTTCAGTGCGCGGGCGATGCCGATGCCCAGCGACAGGATGCGATAGGCCTCGATGGCTTCGTCACGCGCCTCCCAGGTTCTGGCGGCGAAGCCCAGCGCGGCGGCGAAGCCCAGGCCGTTGCCGTGGCGGGCGAAGCCTGCGGCACTCTGCAAGGCCTGCTGCAGGCACTGCTGGAATTCGCCGCGTGCCATGTCGCTGCGGGCCAGCGACAGCCGGCACAGTGGCGACCACTTGTCGCCGAGATGCGCCGTGTCGATGGCGGTCGCCTCCTCCAGGAGCGCGCGTGCGTCCTCATCCTGGCCCAGCATGGTCAGCATGCTGGCGCAGGCGATGTTCATCTGCACCAGCTCGGGCCACACGGCCAGCCCCTGCAGCAGGCGGCGTGCCTCGTCCAGCCGGCCGTGGGCATCCAGCGGCTTGCGCGCGGCGATCGCCAGGAAGCCGAGTGCCTGCAGGGCCTGCAGGCGGTCTTCGAGCTGCTGCGGTTGCAGGCGTCGAAGCACGCCGGCGAAGCGGGCGGGCAGGGCCGGGGGAAGCGCTGCGCCCGCCTGTTGTTGTCCCGACTCCAGCATCCATTCGGCCTCGGCCAGCGACAGGTGGGCCAGCAGCCAGTCGTCGCTGGTCAGCGCCTGGGCGTCGGCCGTGTCGAGTGCCGCCTTTGCGTCGGCGAAGCGTTGCAACCGCGTCAGCACGCGGGCCTGGGTCGCGGCGCGGTAGGCGCGGGCGCGCAGGCTTGCAGGCGCCAGCTTCGCCAGGCGGGCCAGCGCGTCGTCCAGCGCCAGGCGGCGCATCGCGCAGGCCGCGCCGCGCACGGCGAGCATCTCCGCGGCTTCGCTTTCGCCCAGCGTCTGCGCCAGCGTCGTGGCGTCGGCGAGCCAGCCTTCCACCGGGTCCGGCCAGTCCATGAAGACGGGGTAGAACATGGCTGCGCGGTACAGGGCGGCGAGGTGCGCCGGGGCGTCGGCGTCGCGGTGGGCGCGGGTGAGGGCGACGTCCCCGATCAGACGTTCGGCGTGCCTGCGTGCTTCGTCGGCCGTGGAGTGATCGCGGCCGGCCGCCGCCCGTGTGCCGGGGCCAGGTGGTTGAGGCAGACGAGTGGGTCGGAGGGGGTGGGGGCGATTCTTCACACGTTCTCCATGGCGCTGTCTTCGTCCGCGGGGGCATCCGCTGCGCCGGGGGCTGTAGCGTCCATGCCGGCGTCGTGCGCACCCGCGATCGCCAGCAGCGCCTGCTGGCGGGCCTGTTCGAGTTCGTCGCCGATCAGCGCGGCTTCGTTGCTGAGGTGTTCAAGACGCGAATGTGCCATGTCGGCAGGCTGCCCGACGAGCGAAGCCGCTTCCGCCGCGATGCGGTCCAGCCGGCCGCGCCGGTCGCCCTGGCCGGCGCGGAAATCCGCGCTGGCCCCGCTGGCGGTCGCGGCGGTCTCCGGTGCCAGCGCACCGCTCTGCGCGGCGACGCCGGCCAGTTCGGTGGCGCTGTCGGCATCCGCGCGGCGGACTGCGGCCAGCATGCCGCGCAGCGGGGCGAGGTGGGCATCCTGCAGGCGCTCGGTGTCGTCGGTGGCGGCGTCCTCCGCGGCGGGAGCAGGGGCGGGGGCCGTGGCGCTGGCGGCATCACTCGCGCCGGCGTCCGGACTGCCGTCGGTGCCTTCGCCCACCTCGGCGGCATAGGCGAAGTAGCCGGCGTGCTGGGTGCCGAATTCCTGCACGTAGGCCTTGCCGGCGGCTTCCTCGCCGGCCAGCGCCTGGTCGTGGTCCATCAGTGCGTCCAGCAGCGTCTGGGCCTCTTCCTGCGCGGAGCCGGCTTCCGCGATGTTGGCGTCGGCGCGCTCCATCGTCGCCGCGGTGTCCTCCATCCCGGTGGCCGCGCGCTCGCCTTCCTCGCCGAGGCCATCGCCGGTTTCCGCCAGCGACCCGTCACGCGCCGTGATGTCCTCGCCGCCAGCGTTCAGTTCGGCTTCGATCTCGTCCAGCCCCAGCACCTGGTTGATCATGTTGGTGATGAACTCGCCGATGGCCTGCATCACCTGGTTGACCTTGCGCCGCACGAGGTTGACGGCGGGGCGGATCAGCTCTTCCCACAAGGCACCGGCGGTGGCGTCCCAGGCGCGCTCCAGCCAGCCCTTCGATTCCGGTTCCTCGGCCTTGGGTTCCACCGAAGTGGCGTCGCCCTCGCTGCGGGTGTTCTCGCCTTCCGACTGGCCGCGTTCGCCTTCGGAGGACGCGTGCTCGCCCTCGGCGGCCATCTCGGCCTGCGCACCACTGGCCTGGCCCAGCTTGTCCTGCTGGTCGGTCACGTCGGCCTGTTCGGACTCGACGTGGCCGCTGCGGGTCTCGTGGCTGTCGTGCAGGCCTTCGGCCGTCTCGCGGGCGGCCTCGTTGTCCGCCTGCGATTGCACGGCGGCCTGCAGGTAGGCCTGCACCGCCTCGATGGCCGCGGCGACGGAGGCGCGCTGCTCCGAAATACCGGCGAGCGATTCCGGGCTGTAGGCGACCGGCGAGGGCGGCGCTTCCGGCACCTTGGCCATCGCCTCGTCCGGCGTGGGGGACGGCGCCTCCGCGGCGGTTGCCGGCGCGGCGGTGTCCGTCGCGGGTGGGCTGGCAGGCGTGGCAGATGCCGCCGCCGCGCCGGGTGAAGCAGCCGGTGCGGCCGCAGTGGCGGTGACCACCGAGCGGCCCATGCGCTGGTAGAGCGAGTCGACGAAGCGATCCACCGCATTGCCGGCGGCAGGGGTGGCACCGGCAGCGGCGCCGGCACCGCTCGCCGCGTCGGTGGCGGGGTCGTCGCCGTACATGCCGGCCAGGTAGCGCGGCACCGTGCGCGCGGCTTCGCGCGGCGCGGCGCGGCCCAGGTTGCGTCCCACTTCGCCGGGCAGGCCCAGGCGCCCGTTCAGGTCGAAGATGCTGCGGTCGATCTCGCGTGCCCAGTCGCCTTCATGGCCCAGTTCGAGGTGGGGGTTGAACAGGCGCCGCTCCCCGCCGGTCGCGTCGCGCGGGTTGACCCAGGCGCCTGTGCTGCCCTGGTCGCGCAGTTCGCGCCGGAAGGCATCGCTCTCGAAGAAGCCGACGTCGCTGACGCCCGCCACGTTGCCGCCACGTACCCACTGCTCCGTCACCTCGGTGAGGTTCCTCGCGGCGCGCGTGCTGCCCGGGCGTGCCCCCGGCACCCGCACCGCGCCGATGTTGGCGCGGCCGCTGGGCAGGCGCGTGTAGGCGTTGGGGCCGCTGTCCGGGTAGGCGACGCGCAGGAAGTTGTTGTCGGCGGCGGTGGCACCGCTGCCCAGCGCATCGTCGTAGAAGCGCGTGTCGTTCACCATCTGCATGAAGCGCGGATCGCGATGGATCTCGGGCGCCATCTGTGCGGGGATGGTGTGGTGCGCGGTCTTGGGGACGGTGCCGGGCACGCCGCCGACGTTGACGTCGGTGCCCGTGTGGATCTGCCGTAGCGCGCGCATCTCGTCGTCGGTCCAGCGACCACGGATGAAGGGGCTGTCGTTGACCAGGCGGGCCAGCTCGGCGTCCGACGCGTTCGGGTAGGTGGCGCGGATGTTCTGTATCTCGGCGAACTCGCGACGGCGCATGTCGTACAGCACGTCGGCGTCCACGCGGTCGAAGTTGTACGTCCCGGGGCCGCCGTCCAGCGCGAAGTCGCCACGCTGCAGCGGCGCGCCGTTCGGCGTGCGTGCGGCACCGCCGCCGGGCAGGGTGACCGGGCTGGCGTGCTCGATGCCGAACTCGCGCTCCAGGGTGGCGCGCACGTTGGCGATGTTCGGGTCCGTCTGCAACGTGGCCAGCCGGTTGCGCATGGCCGCGCCCCGTTCAAGGTAGTGGGCGCGCTCTATCGGCTCGCCGATCATCTCCGCCACACGCCGGTTGCGTTCGTGGAAGCCGCGGACGCGACGCCGGTAGAAGCCGGAAACCCGGCCACGTCCGGCGGCGAGGCGGTCGAAGTGGCCGGCCACGCGCCGCTCCAGGCTGCTGGAGGCGCGGTTCGCCCCGCGGATCAGTCGCGTGCCACGCAGCCTGACGAGCCCGGAGCGCACGCGGGTGGAGGCGGCGGTACGCAGGGCGCGCATGCCGGCGCCGGTGCGTGCCACGCCGCCCAGTGCGGCGCGCCCCAGGCGGGTGGAGGCCACCGCGCCGTGCAGGGCACGCCCGGTCGCGCCGGCTGCCCGGCCGATCGGCGCGGCCACGCGGGCCAGCGCACTGCCCGCTGCGCGCCCGGCGCGGGTCTGGCTGAGCGCGCGGGCGGCGCCGGGCGCCACCGCCGTGGCTACCGCGATGCCGCTCATCACCGTCTGCATGGCATCGGATCTCACCAGGCCGAGCAGGCGACGTTTCTCTTCCGGGTCGGTGGCGTTCTTCAGGCGGTACAGGTTGTAGCCGGTGAGGAAGACGTTCAGCGCCAGCCCCACGATGTCCAGCACCAGGGCCGCGATGTCGCAGAAGCGCCCCACCGTCAGCAGGAAGGCGCCCACCGGTGGCACCAGCAGGCTCAGGATCGCACCGCTGACGGTGGCGACCAGGCCGATCATGCCGACCACGCCACCCAGCGACACGACGACTTCGCGGATCTGCGCGACTGTCTGCAGCCACGGCTCTTCGTTCTCGTAGCCGCGCGAGCCGTGGCTGAAGGCGTTGATCAGCGGCGACACGCCGGTGATGTTGCCGAGGAAGCTGCCCTCGGGTTCGACGACCTGCTGCTGGCTGAAGCCGCTGGCGGCATCCAGCAGGGGCTGCGTCGTGTCGGTGAGCGTGCTCAGCCCGGCCGGGTCCACGTTGCCGTTGAGGTAGGCGGCCACCTCCGTGTCGACCAGGCCCTGGTAGGCATCCGCCGGTGCGGAGGGCGCGCCGCCGGCAGACGTGCCGGTGGATGCTGCCGGGCGTGCCCGCCGGCCCCCGCCGCCACTGCTGCCGTCACGGCCACCCGGTGCGCCGCCAGCGGCGCCGGCCGCATCGTCGGCCCCCCCCTCGCCACTCTCGCCACCACCGCCGCCATCGTCACCGCCCCCACCGTCGTCTCCGCCGCCGTCCTGGCTCACGTCGTCGAGCGTGGCCTCGGTGCCGGGCTGGAGCTCCACCTCCTCGCTGCGGCTGCCGCCCGGCGTGCTCTCCAGCCGGCTCTCCATCTCGTCTTCCGAGAAGCCGAAGCTCTGCGGCGTGCGCGCCGCGCCGGCCTCTTCCTCGAACTGCATGGGTGCCTGCGCCTGGCTGGCCGGCCCGGCGGCAGCCGGTGCCTGCTGCAGCGCGTGGGCGGTCTCGTGGGCCATCAGCCCCAGGTCGTCGGCGGACGCCCGCGGGCCGAGCCAGATGTCCTGGCCCTGCGTGAAGGCGCGCGCACCGAAGCCGGCCGCCGTCTCGCGGGCACGCCGGCTGTCATGCACGCGGATGTCATCGAGGCGTGATGCCTGCTCGTCGCCGAGCACCGCCTCGATGTGCGGGCGGACGGCAGCTGCCAGGCGATGCCCGCTGTCGGGCGGCATCAGCCGCCTGGACGTCGCCGCGCGCGAAGCTGGCGCCGTGGTGCGGGATGGGCCGGTGCTGGCCGCGTGCGCATCGCGCCTGGTCACCGCCTGCGAAGGATCTGCTGCGCGCTCCGGTCCCTCTGCGTTGGCCGGTGTCGACGCAGCGCCATTGCTTCCATCGGCCGACGCATCTTCCTGTACGCCGGCATCCTTCTCTTCCCGCGAGGCTTCCAGCAACTCCACGGACGTTTCGTCGTCGGGCGTTTCCCCGGCCGCTTCTTCCAGATCCTCGCTGGCCGGCTGGCCGGCTTCCGCTTCTGCGCGCGGACTGGCGGAAATGCCGTTGCCATGCCTGCCGGCGTGGGTGGTCGCGGTGTCCGCGCCTTCCTGCACCTGTTCGGCGAGGCTGTCGGCCTCCTCCTCCGCGAGTTGCCTTGGTGCATCCTCCAGGCCACGCTCCGGTGCCTGCAGGAAGCGCGGCACACCCCGCACGGTCGCGTTGCCTGCGACGGCGGATGTGGATTCCGGGCGGTCGGGCGCCGGCTCCCGCGCCAGGCGCTTGCGGGTGACCGGGGCCGCGTAGTGGCGCTCGCTCATGGGCCGGGCCGGTCAGGGGGCGGGCAGCAAACCAGCCGGAATCTGCTTGCCGAGCTTGGTGTACTCGGTGGCGATGCCGCGTGCCAGCGTGGCGTAGGACGCCGGGGCACCGTTCTCCAGCGCGGTGGCATACAGCACGGCATTGCGGATGTGGCCGCCGGCCAGTTCGCACAGGGCCGCCAGGCGGTTCAGCTCGCCCGCGTCCAGGCGATGATGGTTGCCCAGGTGCGCCAGCCACAACGCGCGGCGTTCCTCGGCGCGTGGCGGCGGAAAATCGATGATGGCGTCGAGCCGGCGCGTGAAGGCGCTGTCGAAGCGCCCGCGGCTGTTGCTGGTGAGGATGGCGATGCCCTCGAAGGACTCCACCCGCTGCAGCAGGTAGTTGGTCTGCGCGTTGGCGAACCGGTCGTTGGATTCCTTCACGTCGGTGCGCTTGCCGAACAGCGAATCGGCCTCGTCGAACAGCAGCACGATCTCCGCGTGCTCCGCGCGTGCAAAAAGCTGGGCGAGGTTCTTCTCCGTCTCGCCGATGTACTTGCTGGTCATCGACGCGAGGTCCACCCGGTACAGCGGCAGTCCTAGCCGCGTCGCCAGCCAGCCGGCCGCCAGCGTCTTGCCGGTGCCGGAAGGGCCGACCAGCAGGGCCTTGACGCCCGGGCGGTAACGGGTCCGCGCCGCCGGCCCCAGCGCACTGGCCAGGTTCTCGCGCACCAGGCAGCGTTGCCACAGTGCATCCAGCTCGGTGCGCAGATTGGGCGGAACGACGAGCGCATCGTCGGCGATGAACTCCGGCATCAGTTCCGCCAGGGTGCCGAGGTCGGCCGCCGCGCCGGACCGTGCGGCGATGCTGACGTGACGGCGCTGCAGGGTGCTGCTGCCTTCCAGGCGTGCCTGGTAGCGCGCCGCGCGACCCAGGGTGTCGACGAACAGCGTGCCGTGCCGCAGCGAGCGGCCCAGTTCTTCGCCCAGTGCCGCGTCGCCGGTGTGCGATTGCCACAGCGCCACGCGCTCCTCGACACCGGGCAGGGGCACCCGCCAGTGGAGGACGGGCTCGCCATCGCGTTCGAAGCTGCCGTCGATACCGCAGGCCACCAGCACCGGGCCGCGATAGCCGGGGATTTCCGGCAGGCGGCGGATCTCGCCGGGGGCCAGTTCCGCGCACAGCACCGGCACCGCATTCCACAGCCACAGCCACGGCCCCAGCCCGGACGGCACGTCGTTGCCGATGAAGGCAGCGCGCGCGCCCAGCCCGCTGGCCACCAGTGCGGCGGCCATCTGGGCCTCGCGCGGGTGGCCGCTGCGCACCGCGAGGATGCGCGCGCCGGTCTGCAGGGCATGGCCCTGGCGGCTGGCGGCTTCGCGGATGGAAGGCGGGAACGCGGGCGGCGTCACCGGCGCCAGCCGCACGCCGGGCCATTGCCCGCCTGCGTCCTTCAGCGCGAGGATCAGCGGCGGTGGAATGAGGAGGGAGACTTCCGGCAGCGGGCGGTTCTCGCCTTCGAACTGCAGCAGGCCGCAACTGCGCGCCGGCCCGTCCATCAGGCAGCCGAAGCTGCCTTCCAGGCCGAGCACGCCCGCCACGGCAGCCACCAGGCCGAGCGTGGGACGCGCACCGCCCACGGGCGCCTGCAACCACGTCAGCACCCGGCCGACCATCGCGTCGGTCTCCACCGCGACGGCCATTGCCACGGTGAGGGTCTCGATCGGCGACAGGCCGATCTCGCGGCCGAGCGCATGCAGCTTCTCGTCGCCGGGGGCGGCGGCCTGCAGCCAGTGCATCAGCGCGCCCTGCAGGTCGTCGCCACAGGCGTCGTGCTGGGCGCGCAGCCACTGCGCCTCCGGCGCATCCGCCGGGTCGGCACCCTGCATGCGCCACAGCGCGGCGATCGCCAGGCTGTGCAGCATCGGAGCCATCAGGCGGGGACGTTGGGGTGTGTTCATCGGAACGCTTCGGCCTGTTGGTAGTGGATGGCGACCACGCGCCCCAGCCAGGGCAGCCAGCCGGGGTCGATGTCGAGGCCGGCGCGGCGGATGCGCAGGTCGCTGGCGGACAGCGCGAAGCGCAGGTCCACATGCGTCCTCGTCCAGGCCAGCCGCGCCGGGCGCAAGGCGAGGGAAGCGGGGCCGATGCCGGCGACGCGCCGCAGGTAGCGACGGCAGGCCCTGAGCCACAGTGCGGCGGCCTGTTGCGCGTCGACCGGCCCCGCCGGGAAGGCCAGCCCGATGCGTGGGTCCGACCAGATGGCGGGCGTGGAGCAGGCGGGCATGACGATCACATCCGGTGCGCCCGCCAGCCCGACGAGCAGTTCAGCCGCGGGATCTGCGCACACGCCCAGCCGTTGCAGCAGCAGGGACAGGCAGCGCGCTGCGATGCGACCGTCGTCGTCGGGGTCGTTGGCGGCCTGCCAGGCGGGGTAGCCGAGGCGGGCGAGTACCGGCAGCAGGAACAGCAGGCCTCCTGCGAGGGTGGCCACGCTGTCGTCGCAGGCCTGCTGCTGCTGCAGTCGTGCGCGGGGGCGATCCACCGTGGCGTGCCTTGCGGCGGGAGGCGGGGCGATGGGGGCGGGCGGAACGTCGGTGAGCGGCGCCGGCGTGGCGGCATCTTCCGTGCGCGCGGGGTCGGGTCGCACATCGCTTGCGCCGGCCTCTATCGGGGGCACGTCCGCGATTGCTGGCGACGAGCCGGTGTGGCGGGACGCGCCGGAAGAAGAAGGGGCGGGCGCCGTGGTGAGCGTCGGTCCCGCGTCCGGGACAGTGTCCGCGGGCGGTGACGGTTCGGCACGCCAGCCAGCAGCGCGCAGCATGAGATGCAGCCAGCTCGCGTTCTCCTGCCGGGGCAACACCACCACGCGCTGCGCCGCGGAGCGGGGCGGGGCGTAGCGCACCACCGTGGTGGTGGCCGGCGCATCGAAGCGCATGGCCTCCATCGTCGGCGAGGCGGGCGATGCCTGGACGGTCATCGGGCGCGGCAGGTCGATGCCGGCTGCCTGCAGCAGGGCCTGTGCTTCGATGGGGCTTAAGAGATGCAGCAGCAGAGGACCATGACCCGCGTCGATCAGGGTGGCGATGGTGGCGGGCAGGCTGGCCGGTGCGCCCTGCATGCCGGCAAGTTCGCGCAGCAGTGCCTTGAGGGATGACATCGCCGTCCTGCCACGCAGGCCGCGGAACACCAGCGGCCAGAACCATGCCGCCGTGCTTTTTCCGGCGGCCAGATGCAGGGCCAGCGCCTCGATGGCTTCGTGGCGGTCGCGGAACCACACCGCCTGCGCAGCGATGGCACGCGGTGCGAGGCCATGCACCCATTGCAGGCCCAGCTGGCGCACCTGTTCCTCGATGCGGCGCGACAGGCCTGCGGACGAGACCTCGCCTTCCATGCGGCCGAGCGACAGGCGCCGCACGAACAGCAGGCGCCCGCCTTCGTCCGGCAGGCTGGCGCAGCGCAGGGCGTCTTCCAGCTGCAGGGCGGCATGGCGCACCGAGGCCTCGTCCGGCGCACGCAGGCGCAGGTGGCGGATGCTGCGGTCGGGGGCGCCCATGTCGTCGTGCCCTCGTCCGCGTCAGCGCTTGAAGATGCCGCCGGCGCGCGCCGGTGCGGCGCTGACGACTGCCGCGTTGTCGAAGTGCACCCGCACGTCGACGTCCAGGTCGATCTGCGTGCTGCTGGTGTGTACCACCTTGGCCGCTGCTTCGCTGGTGCCGACATCCTCCACCACCGCGCGGGCCACCAGGGTGTTGGCGCGGTAGATCATGGCCTGCATGCCGACGCGCAGTTTTGCGGGCTCCAGCGCCACCAGCGGGATGCGGATGCCGGGGCGCACGGCGGTGATCGGGCGCGGCAGGCGGCCGGCGACGATGCGGCCCACCGGTGCGTGGCTGGCCAGCAGCAGGCACATGCGGATCACGT
The DNA here is from genome assembly GCF_036017065.1 of Uliginosibacterium sp. H1. Classification (NCBI taxonomy): domain Bacteria; kingdom Pseudomonadati; phylum Pseudomonadota; class Betaproteobacteria; order Rhodocyclales; family Zoogloeaceae; genus Uliginosibacterium; species Uliginosibacterium sp. H1. The sequence goes on along the minus strand of NZ_JAYXHR010000001.1, from coordinate 1,552,440 downwards.
CGTTGATCAGTGCTTCGCCCTGCGCCTGCTTCGGTTCGAGCTGGCTGAACAGCCAGTCGACGTAGGCCTGCATCTGGCGGCGGTCGATGGAGTCGATCTCGCTCCAGCGCGGCAGGCTGGCGAGGTTGCGCAGGTTGGGGGCGTCGTCGAACTGGCTGAACATCTCGGCCCAGTCGAGGCGGATCGCCGCCGCCACGCCGCAGAACTCCGCGTGCAGGCAACTGCACACGGCGCCGATGCGGTTGAACTCGTCGGCCGCGGCGCGCGCCACCGCACCCTTGCCGTGCTCGCCGTCGATGATGTCGCCAAGCGACACGATGTCCTGCACCTGGTTGCGCAGGTTCTGCCAGGTGCGACCGGCCAGCGTGGCGAGGTTGATGCGGCTCACGGCTTCCACGCGCTGGGCGATCAGCGTGTGCTGCCGCGCGATCACCTGGGTGACGGCGTTGCCGAGCTTGCCGGTCACGGCAGCGGCGACCGGCGCGCGCAGGGCGATCTGCGGCAGGCGGAGTTGCGCGCTCTGCACGGCACGCAGCAGTAGCTCCGGGCGATCCAGTTTGTCGAGCAGCTTCGGCACCTGCATGAACCAGGAGGCGGGTGCTTCGCGCACCACGCGCAGCATGTCCTCCAGTTCGTCCGGCACGTCGTGGTGGTCGCGCAGGCAGGCCGGCACCGGAGCCTCGGCCAGCGCCGGGTCGACGACGCGGCGCGGCGCGGCCAGCACGTTGCTGGTCGCACGCGGGCGCACGTAGGCGAGGAACTTCACCTCGTCGGCCAGCACCTTCCTGCGGCGCGCGTTCACCGCGTCGATGCGGGCCTGTTCCTCGGCGGTGAGCGCACGCGCCACGCCGACGTCATGGCGCGCCTCGGCCAGCACTTCCTCGATGTGGCGCAGGCGCTGGCTGACGGCGGAGACGTCGACCTCCAGGTCGTCGATGGCGCGGTCGCAGCGGGTCAGCGCATCGCGATAGATGCTGAGGCGGCCTTCGAGCTGGCGCAGGATCGCCACGGTGTTGTCGGAGAGATCGGCGGTCTGCGTGAACAGCGCGGCTTCGTCGGGATCGACCACCTGCCCCTGTGCATTCTTGAACGGAGGCGGGCTCAGCAGCTTGCCGAGCAGCGTGCCGTTGCCGACGAAGTCGGTGAGCTTGCGCCGCTTGCCGGTGGCGGCGGGGAGGGGCGCCAGCGCATCCAGGAAGGGGTCTCCATCCAGGCCGAAGATGTCGAAGTCCTGCAGCAGGGCGGGCACTTCGCCACTGTCTTCCTTCATGAAGGCGGCGAGCAGGTCGAGCAGCGAGGACACCGTGCGATGCCGGTTGGACAGCGCGTAGTCGCGTGCCTCGGTGGAAGGTGGCTGGCGCAGGCGGTCGGCGATGGCGGTGGTGCGCACTTCCGACAGGCCGATCACCGGCCGTGCGTACACGATGTTGAGCGGTGCCTTGGGGGCCTGGATCAGCTTGGCCTGTGCGGCGACCTGCACGTACTGCACGTTGCTCACGCCGACGCTGGCGACGGCCTTCGCCATCGACACCGCACGCGGCGCAGCCGCAGGTGCCACGGGGGTGGCGCGGGCGGTCGACACCTTCTTGACGGTGCCGAGGTATTCCTTGATCTGCGCCTGCACGTTGAGCGCGCTGTCGGACTTGGCGATGGCGGCCAGCGCCGGCGACACGGCGAGGCGGCTGGCGTCGCTGGTGCTCATCATCATGTTGCGGATGCGCGCCATGTCGACCTGCATGTGGGCGAAGCCGAAGTCGGTGATGTCGTCGGCGCGGTCGATGCGCATGCGCAGGTAATCGGCGAAGCCCATCAGGCCACGCAAGGGCAACTGCGAGCGTTCGTGCTGCGACAGGCGCGTAATCAGCGGGTCGGCGACCAGGTCCCCCATGACCTGCACGGTGCCGATGCGCCCGGAGGTCGTCGGTGACAACACTTCCAGCGAGGTCTGCAACACCGGGGTGGCGTTCAGGTAAGGCGTGAAAGGCGGGACCGGCACGCCTTCCTTCACCTCCAGGGGCCAGGCCGGCATGTCGGCCGCACCGGCCGCGGCCGGATTCACCGCCATGTCGCCGAAAGCCACCTCACCGCCGAAGGCCATGAAGATGCCGCCCCACAGGCGCAGCTTGGTGGCGCCTTCCGCCGTCTGGGTGCCATCGGGTTGCGGCATCTGCAGGCGGGTCCACGCGCCGGTGCGCGGCAGGGCGCCGGCGCGGATGGTCTGGGAGAGCATGCCGTCGCCCAGTGGCAGCACCTTGTTGAGTTCGGCCAGCCGGTTCTCGCCCCAGAAGGCCAGGCGGAGGGCGGAGCCGCGGGCATTGTTGCTGGAGTCCTGACCGAAACAGGCCACGTAGGCCCAGATCGAGCGCGGCGGATTGAGTTCGTCGAGATAGACCCAGATGTCCAGCGTCTCGCTGCCCTTGATTGCGGCGAATACCGGGCCGGTGGTGACGGGGCCGGAGTTCATTCCCGACTGCACCATGATCAGGTGACCACGCCAACCTTGCGTGAGCGGGTGATAGATGCTGAAGCCGCTCTTGGGGATCGCCAGCTCGGCCTCGGCGGCCTGTTGACTCTGGCCGGGCAGGCCCGCGATGGCGACCTCGATGTCCGGCAGGCTGGTGGTGACACCGTTGTCGCGTTCGAACGGCGCCCACAGGTTGTTGTGCGTCAGCAGGTCCCAGGGCTCGTCGCCCTGCAGCTTGGCATCCGGCGGAATGAAGTTGGAGAACCAGTTGCGCTGCACGTCCTTGGTGAAGCCGCCGCACTGGCCGAAGGCGGCGCGGCCGTCGTACAGGCAGAAGGCCATGCCGTCGATTTCCTGCCCCGTCATCTCCAGCTTGGGGGCAGGCACCTTGATCATCGTCCACGCGCCCGGCGTGGGCAGCTTGTCGTTGAGCCGGAAGCGGGAAGGGGTGTCGTCCTGGCCGAGCTCGATCAGGTTCTCGCCGAGGTAGACGCGGTGCTCCCAACCCTTCTTGGTATGCCACTGGAACATCAGCGTGCGCGGCGGATTCTCGGGGTCGAGATAGACCCACACGAAGAAGGACTCCTTCTCGCCCAGCGTGAAGGTGGTGCTGGTGCTGTCGAAGAAGTGCTGGTGGAAGCCGGCCATCAGGCTGCTGCGGTGACCGCCCCCGTCGGGCGGTGCGCCCCAGGGCGACAGGGTTTCCTGCTCGACGGCGAGCGGGTCTTCGTTGAACGGCGTGATCGGATGCTGCTGGCCGTCCAGTGCGTGGGCCAGCAGGGCCGCCTTGCCACGCAGGCCCTGGCGGGCGCCGAGGGCGCGGGCACGGTCGAGCAGGAAGCGCTGCACGGTGGCGTCGAACTCGGGGTCGATCACGTCGTGCTGCAGCAGGCGCGGTTCCCAGGATGCCTGGCTCACCGGCACGAGCAGGCGCAGGCGCTCCGGCACGCCGATGTCGATGGGGGCCAGCGGCGCCGCTTCGCGGATCGTCAGGTCCAGCTGTTCCATCGGCACCGGCACGGCGTCCAACGTGAACAGCGGCGGAAAGAAGTCGCTGCGGATGAACTCGGCGGGCAGGTCCGCCAGGCGCAGCGCGCTGGTGGGCAACAGGCCGCAGGGCGGCAGGTGCAGGAAGGGGTCGGCCAGCGTCTCGGCGGGTGGCAGGTTGCCGGCGTCATCCTGCTGTTCGGCGATCTGCTCCGCGAACTGCTCGATGCGCGCTTGCCACAACGCGGGCAGGCGGCTGTTGGCGGCCAGTGCGCTCACCTTGCCACCGGCGAGCTGCAGGCGCGCCTCGCGCGCACGGCCGCCCTGGCGAACCACCGCGGCGCGGTCCACGTAGCTCACCTGCAGCATGTCGGTGAGGCCGATGAACGCCACTGGCACGCCGTACTGCTCCCAGGGCAGGCACTGGCCGTGCAGCAGGCGCGACTCGGCGGTGAAGATCTTGTGGGCGAAGGCGTTGCGGCGGCGCAGCTGCGTGTTCGGCAGCGGCGACCATTCCTGCGGCCAGGGGTAGAACAGCAGGCGCGCACCGTCGCGGATGCGCCAGTCCTCGACGGAGGACAGGTTGTCCTCCTCGCCGCAGGGGCAGCGGTCGCAGGGGTCGGTCGGGTCGAAGTCGGAGGTGTCCACCGTCACCGGCTGCAGCAGGAGCACGCCGGCCACCGGCATGTTGGCGGTGTTCCACAGGTCCAGCAGTCGACCGCGGATCACGCGTGAATGCAGGGTCCTGAACTCCGCGTCCGCCGGTTCGTCATCGTCCGCAGCGAGGGAAGCAGGGGGCGACGGGATCACCACGATGGGGGGCGTGGTGTTCTCTTCGTCGCTGCCTTCCCCGCCGCCTTCATCGTTCCCGCCGTCCTCGCCTTGCGCGGGCGCGGTCCAGGCGGCGGGTGCGACGAGGGGCAGGTCTTCCAGCAGGAACTCGATGCCACGCGGCAGGAACACGTCCTCGCCACTCACCGCCAGGCCCTGGCCCGGTTGCACGAAGACGCGGACGGAGGGACGGTCGGTGTTGTCCGGTTGCAGGACGTGCGACAGCTCCAGCCCGTTCACCACGCCCGGCGTGAAGGCCTGGCCGCGGTGGGCGATGCGCCCGGCCTGCCAGCGCTGGCGATTCTCCAGCGTGGGGGCCGTCAGGGCGCGGCCGGCGAACAGGTTGGGACGGCGCAGCCAGTCGGTGGCCGCGGCGCTGGCATCCTCCGGCGACAGCGCGACGACGCGCTCGCCCGGCAATGCTTGCTTGATCTCGTTGATGCTCACGTCATCGCTCCAGTTCGGTCTGGTGGCAGGGGCGACCCGGGGCCGCCGCGGCGCTCGGGTTCATCACTTCTTCCTGGTGGCGGTCGTGGCCTTCTTCGTCGCGGGCGCCTTGGGTGTGCTGGTTTGGGCAGGCGCCTTGGCCGGTGCTTTGGCAGGTGCTTTGGCCGGTGTTCTCGCAGCGGTCTTCCGGGCAGTGACCTTCGGCGCAGCCTTGGGCGTGACGACGACGCCCGGCTTCAACACGCCGCCGTCCAGCTTCGTGCGCAGTGCAGGATTGGTGAGAACCGGCGAGGCAATGACCTTCGTCGGTGTCCCGGCCACCGGCGTGCCGATGCGCGTGTCCGTCACCACCGGCTTGACGTCGTTGACCACGGGCTTCGTGTCGACAGGCTTGGTGTCGATCACCACACCGGGCTTGAGCTTGATCTTCTCGATGGCGATCTCGCGGATCTCTTCCTTCGTCGCCAGGCTGGCGGCGGCATCCGTCTTCTTCCATTCGTCGTTCCTGGCGATCTCCTGCAGGCTCTCGTTGGCCACCTTGTCGCTGCCGACCACCTGCTCCACCTTCTGCAGGCCGTCGCCGGTGCCGGGCGCGTTGAGGTCCGAGGCCACCTGCAGCACGCTGGCTTCGTCCAGCTTGCCGGCCTCGGCATTGGCCTTCACGGCGCTGTTCAGCGAACCGATGGCCGCGGCGGTGAGCGCCGGCGATTCCGAGAACTTGGTGGAGGCCAGCAGGCTGGTGATGGTCGCGGCGGCGGCCGGCGTGGTGTTCTTCAACATGGCGTCGAAGTTCCGGTCCAGGCCGAGGCTGGTCAGGCGCGAGCGCAGGACTTCCTCGGTGGCGCGTTCGTCGATGCCGGTGACCTGCTTCCAGGCGCCGGTGTAGTCGTCGCGGTAGGCGACATGACGGCGGCGCACGAACCACAGCGAGGGCAGGCCGGCCAGGCGCTGCCACTCGGCATCCACCGGGTTGCTGGTGTCCAGCGTGCCCAGGGCCGGGCGCGGGATGCGCAGGCGCTGCAGCACTTCCAGCGGCTTGCGCTGCGCCAGCAGGTTGGGGGCGGCGGGCTTGATGGTGCGCACCACCACCGACTTCAGCTTCTGTTCCACCGCGCGCCACTGGTGACGGGGCACCGGGGCGAGGATCATCACCGCGGTGGAGTCCAGCGTCTCCACCGGCACGGTGAGGTCGATGGGCTGCAGCGCCAGTGCCTCTTCGATCAGCGCCGGCAGTTCGTCCTCCGGCACGATGGTGAAGTCGACGTCGATCTCGGCCGGGAAGAAATTCTGCGTGAAGTCGGCGACGTTGATGACACCCTTGGGCAGCGGGCCGGCGCTGGGCAGCGCGGGGAAATGCGCGCCGGCCGGGAAGGGCCGGTTGTTGCTCTTCGACACCACGTAGCGCAGGTGCTCCTGGTACTGCATCAGGTGGGCGAGGCGCAGCGCACGCGGGGCGAAGCCGAGGCCGGGCAGGTCGCCGCGGTCGGCGCCCAGCTCGCGGCGCACCATGGCTTCGTCGATCCATACGATGGTGTTGTTCTGCAGCGCCAGCATCGCCAGCGGCAGCACGTTGGCCGACAGGCCCTCGTCCTTGCCGGACACGAAGACGTTGCGCGCCACGCGGCCGCGGCGGGCATCCAGCGCGTCGGCGGCGCCGTCGTCCTGCCAGGGCACCAGCACGATGGCGGTGGCCTCGATGACATCGCCATCCTCGACGGTGCGCTGCCCGGTGATGGAGGTCGGGTAGGCACCGATGGGGTTGGCGGTGAACTCCACCGGGCGCAGCGCCAGCACGAACAGGCCGGTGCGGCTGCGCAGCGGGGGCGCGGGCTGGCGCGACAGGCCGAAGCGTGCCGACAGTTGCTCCGCCACCGGAATGTTGGCGAGCTGCACGTCCAGCGGGCGCGGCAGCAGCACCAGCTCGCCCGCCGGGGTCACGCCGTGACCGGCGGTGACCTTCAGCGTCTGCCCGTTGCCGCCCTCGTCCACGAAGAGTCCTGCTGCGACACCACTGCCCGCGGCGCGGCCGAGATCGGCCTCGCGGGTCAGGAAGTACTGCTGGTCGCGGATCAGGTCGCGGGCGGCCAGGAAGCGGCCGTCGAAATAACGCGGCCGCTCGCGGCGTGCATCCTCGATCAGTACGCCGGCGCGGCGCAGCTCGGCGACGTTGCTGCTGTCAATCTGTTCGCGGGCGGTGCCATTGGTGAGGATCATGATGCGCTCCGTAGCGGGAGGGAGGGGTGGGTTGCGGTGTTGCGGGTCATGGCAGCTCAGTAGCCGGCGAGGCGGGACAGCAGCGCGACGCCGGGCAGCAGGCGGCGGCTGTAGTTGTCGACCAGCACGGCGTCGCCATCGCGCTCGGCGGGGTCGCCATCGCCGCCGGAGACGGGAATCAGCACGCGGGCGATGAACACCGAGGTGGTGTCGATGCCGACGTCGGTAGGGTGCTCGCTGAGGCCGGGCAGGTTGCCGCTGCCATCGCCTTCGTCGGTGGCGGGGTAGCCGTCGAACACGGCGTCCTGCAGGGCGGCGCGGCGTACGTCGGCATCGGCGCTGCCGATGTCGCTGCCACCGGCCGGCAAGGGCAGGCCGGGCGTGCCGGCGGCCAGCCCGGCGCGCGGCACCATCGTCAGCTCGTAGCCGTCACGCACGCGCGAGGTGGACACTGCGTTCAGCGCGTCGAAGGGACCGCTGGCGAAGGCCGGCGTCAGGCCGCGCGGGCAGGCGGTGAAGCGCAGGTAGATGTCGGCCGCCACCGCACGCGTGGGCAGGGTGACACCTTGCTGCACGCGTGCCGACAGCAGATCGGTGAAGCCGGTGTAGGCGGCGACGCGCAGGCTGTCTTCCTCGGTGGCGTCCCACCAGCGTGCCAGGCGCAGGCAGGCGGGGCGCTGCAGTTCGATGAGGCGGCCGAGGCGGTCGACGGCGAGGCCGGGCTCGACGCGGATCTCTTCCGGCACGGCCGGCGTGTCGGTCTCCTCGTCGGCTTCCACGGCGGCCTGGTAGCTCACGCGCAGGCCGGCCAGGGTGCCGCCGCCGGCCAGCAGCATCAGCGCGCGGGCCAGGCGGCCGCGGTGGTAGGTCTGCTCGTCGAGGAAGTCCTGCGCGTCCAGCAACATGCCGGTGGCGTAGGCCGGGCGGTCGGCCGGCGGCTGGGCGTAGAGCGGGTCGGCCTTCGGGGAGCGGAGGACGCTGGAGGTACTCATGCCGTTACTCCTTTTTCTTGCGGGGTTTGCGCGGGCGCGGGCTGCTGTCCGTGCTGCCGCTGCGCGTGGTGGCATCGGGTGAGGATGGGCGGGTGGTGGTGCCACCTCGGGTGGCACCTCGGCTGGCAGGACGGGCGGCGGGCGCCTTGCGTGGTTCGGGTGCCGGCGCGGGCAGGGCGGGCGGGCCGTCGCGGGTATCCACCGGCGGGGCGGCTTCGCCACGCAGGCGCGGGTCCAGCGAGCCGGGGCCCTGCACGTAGTCGCCCATGCCGATGGCGCTGACCTGCACGCGGGCCGGGCGGCGCTTCAGCGGACGGGCGAGGTAGCTGTCGACGCCGACTAGGCTGGCGACGCCGACGAGGAAGGGCCAGGTGGCGGCCACCACGCGGGTGTCGACGTGGGCCGGCGTGGCCAGCGCCACGATGCGGCGGATCAGGCCGAAGTCCATGGCCTCCACCTCGCGATGCACCAGCACGGTGGCGCGATGGGCGAGGCGGCCGTAGAAGGCGGCGATGTTGCGGTCCTCGGCGGCGCTGGTGGCCTCCTCGCGGTACAGCGCCATCAGCTCGGCGCGTTCGGCATCACCCAGCACCAGCGTGTCGCCCACCACCGAATTTCCGCTCTGTTGCAGGCCGGGCAGCAGCGGATCGTCCTCGTCGGCGAGGTCGACGCCCAGCAGCGTGGCGAGGATGCGGCGCAGGCGGAAGTCTTCCAGCAGGATGATCTCGCCGCCAGCCACGGCGCCGCCGCTGGCGATGTCCAGCGCCAGCGCGAGGCCACGCCGGGTGCCGTGCCAGCGTGCGAGTTGCGGCGCGGCTTCCAGCCAGGCGCGGCGATGCTTCGCCGGCAAGGCCGGATCGAAGGCGATGCCGACCCAGGCAGCCAGCCAGTCGAGGTTTTCCTCGGGGATGGCGGTCGGGTCGGTGAGCAGGTGGGCGGCGGCGATGCGGTCTTCGATCTGCGTCAGCACGCCCTCGAAGTTGCCCAGCATGCGGCCGAGGAAATCCGCGCGCGAACTCTGCGGGCGATACACGCCGACTGCCTGGTTCTCGCGGCGCAGGCGCCAGCAGCGGCTGCTGGTGCCGTCGAACAGCAGCCAGCTGCTGCCGGCCTTCTCGATGACCACGCGGGCACCGGCGCCGGGCAGGATGTCGTCTTCCGCCAGGCGTTCCAGCAGCGCCGCGTCGGGAATGCCGCCGGCATCCAGCGGAATGGCGTGCGATTCGTCGATGCGCACCAGCAATTCACCGGGCTGGCGGGCAGCATCGCCGAACAGCGTCTCGCGGTACACGCGCGGCAGGTACTGCTCGGCGTACGAGAAACGGCTGCCGTAGGCGCGCAGGGCCACCACCTCCGGCCCGCTGCGGCCGTCGCCCTGCAGCGCGAGCTGCACCCACAGGTAACGGCCGGACAGCGTGCGCACGCGTTGGCGCGCGTTCTGCACCAGCACCGAGAACAGGCCACGCGTGCCAGGCTCCGGCTGCCAGCGGGCGAGGCCGGGATGGCCGGGCAACTCGGACGGCAGCGGCTCCCACACCGCGCGTGGCAGTTGCGGGTAGCGCGCCAGCTCACCCAGTCCGCCGAGGTCGCGACCGAACAGGTGCGGATGCCAGGCTTCGAGGTCGTCGGTCGCCGGCGGTCGGGCATCGTTGGTGGCGGCCAGCCACAGCACGAAAGCGCCGTGGGCGGGAATCATCGCCTCGGCATACACGCGGTGCCACACGGTGGCCGGCGTGCCGCTGTCGATGAGGTGGGCACGCAGCACCTCATTTTCCTCACCCGCGTCGCCCGCGCCGTCGATGCGGTAGTTGGCGGCGCTGCCGGTGCGCGCGAGGTTGGGCAGGGACAGCGGCAGCAGCGGCTCGGCCGCGTCGTGGCGCACCGGGTACTGCGGTTGCGGGTGCACGCCTTCGATGTGATGCGCGAAGCCGGCCTCCACCGCATCACTCGCCAGCGGGAAGATCTCGCCCAGCGGCAGCCGGGCCGCGCTGCCGAGTGCGGCGTCCAGCGAAAAGGCGGGTGCGTCCGGACGACCCGGCATGCGCACGACCACGCGCGTCGCATCCAGCCAGGCCAGCGAGTAGGCATGCACCGCGCCCTGCAGGGTGACGGGTGCCTGCCAGGCTTCGGCGACACGCCGCCACAGGCGGGTCGGTGCGTCGGCGTTCGTGCTCCACGACAGCAGGGCGAGGCCGCCCTCGCCGTGCGCGGCCAGCGCCTGCACGCGCTCGCCAGCCGGCCATGCAGGCGTGGGCACCAGGCGCAGCGCCGGGGCGTGGCAGTTCTCGGGGTCGGGGCGGAACACCGTGCCGGCGTAGTCCTCGCGTTGCGGCGTCTGCGCCGGCAGCGGGTAGCCGGTCAGGTGGGCGAGGCGGCCGCTGTCGCGCTCCAGCACCCAGGCGCCGCCGCTGGCATCGCAGGCCAGGCGCCAAGGCGTGAAGCCGCTGAGGCGCACCGTCACGTCGGCCCAGCGCTCACGCAGATCGTGCATCAGCACGCCGTCGGGCAGGGCGACGTAGAGCACGCCGTCGCCACCGATGGCGAGGTCGCTCGGCTGTGCGGCCAGGGTGAGCGCCAGCGCGGCCTGCGGCAGGTGGCTGCGCACCACGAGGGTATGGGTAATGTCTTCCGGTGTTTCGCCAATGACCGGCCACCAGGTGACCACGACGCTGGATTCATCGACCGCGCGCGGCACTTCATCGAGGGCCGCGAGGGCATCGGTCTCGTTGAGTGCAAGGTCGGCAGGTGCCGGCAGTGTGCGCTCCGAGGCGAGGCTCAGCGCGCGGCAGCCGGCGTCCCAGTGCACGTGGCTGCGCTGCGGCCAGTGGGCCGCATCGGCGAGCAACCAGAAGCGCTGGCCGTTGGCATCCATCAGCAGAACTCCGGCACAACGGGCACCGCCACGGCGTTGTTCTGCGCGAAGGGGTTGGGCACTGCGCGCAGGTCGGTGGGCGCGCCGCCACCGCTGGACTCGATGGCCACCACCGACAGCAGCTCGGGCAGTTGCCAGGCGGACAGCGACAGCGTCTGGGTGGCATCCACGCTGGCTCGCGGCAGGATGGCCCAGTCGTCGCCATTGCGGCGGAACAGGTTGAGGCCGCCGACTTCCAGCACACCGGCCACGCGCGACACTTCCACTTCCAGCTCGCGTTCGCGCACATCACGGCCCAGCGGCCAGCCCGTCTGTTCGGCACCGCCGGGCGCCAGCGGCCACAGCAGGCGGCGGATCGCCTCGCGCACTTCGTACAGCACCTTGTCGCGCGCGTGGCCTTCGCGGATGCGCACCGCGACCGACACGCCCAGCGCCACGTACTCGGTGCCGATCACGTACAGCTCGGTCGACAGCGGCACGCGCGCCGACAGGTAGGCGTGCACGCGTTCGATGAAGGGACGGTCGGGGCGCGGGTTGGGCGCCGGCCCGAAAGGCGCTACTGGCAGGGCCAGCACGCTGACCACGCCGGGCACGTCGAAGCGACGGTCGCGCGGCTTGAAGCGCGGCAGCACCTCCACGCGGCCGACGTCCACCGCTGGCACCTGCTGGGTGAGCAGCTTGTAGTCCTCGGCGGTCACGGCGCGCTCGCGATGGCGCAGCATCGCCGGGATGCGCTTCTCCGCCACCGGGAGGGTTTCGGCATCCTCGCCGCCATCCATCGCCAGGGGCTGGCTGACCTTCATGGCCGGTGCAGGGCGGCCGTCGATGCGGGTGGCGGCAATCTCGGCGAGGCTGCCGCCCGCGAGGTTGCCGGCACGGCCACCGCCGAAGCGGCCGCTGGCCAGGCGTACGCGCATCTGGCGGTCCGGCACGCGGCCGCGTACGCCGTCACCGAAGCGCAGCGTGCCGGCCTCGGCATCCAGTTCGAACACGCCGGCATCGCGCGCCACGTTGGGGTCGTCGTCGATGGCGGCGAGGTCATCCACGCGGTGCCAGCGCTGGTAGCCACGGCCGGTCTCTTCCACTTCGATGAGCAGCGATTCGCGATCCACGCTGCGTGCCGGCAGCGAGAAGACCTGGTCGGCTGCGCCGGTGGACACGCCCAGCACTTGCCCGGAGAGCGTGACGCGCTGGTCGGCTTCCACCGCGTTGAGGCCCAGCCAGGACAGCGACAGGCTGGACACCTGCGCGCCGGGGCGCGGACGGACGCGCAGCCAGCCGATGAGGCGGGCGGCCCGCGCGCTGTCGTCCAGGCGCGGCGGCGTGTCTCCCACGCCGGCGCGCGGGTTGTCGCCGACGTTGTTCGGCGGCACCCACAGGAAGGAGTCGGCCGGCATCGGCAGGCGCAGCGTGCCGGGCTGGGTGAGGCCGCGCGTGCTGTCGCTGCCGGGCAGCGGTTCCAGCGTGAGGTAGTCGGTGTCCAGCGCGCCACGGCCTTTCGTCGCGATCTCCCACATCACCGGCACCGGCGTGGCGATGTCCACTTCCTCGAACAGGGTGGGCATCTTCAGCGCCGGCACCAGGCCGACCGACAGCAGCGAGGGCGCACCGGTGCCGCCACCGCCCAGTGCCTTGCGGGCGGCTTCGTTGACGGTGGGCTGCGCGGTCTCGTCGGGCGCCTGCGGGGCGAGCAGGGCGATCCACAGCACGCGGTCGATGCTGCGGGCGAACACGTCGGTGCCCGCGGGCTCCGCGCGGCCTTCGGCGAACACCGGCGTGGTCTCGTAGCCGCGCACCGCGCCGTTGAGGCGATGCACGCGCGACAGGCCGGAGATGACCCCGGCCATGCGGCTGGATTCCGCATCGGTGAGGCGGCGCTTGATGTAGGCCTCGCCGGTCACCGGCAGCACGGTGGTTTCTGTCAGCGTCTCGAAGGGCACGGCGCCCTTGATGCGCGCGCCGGGCGCGATGCTGTGCGCGCCCAGTTCGGTCGGCTGCGCGAAGGACAGGCTCACCACGCCACGCGCCGGTTGGGCGGGGCGCAGGCCCATGCCCAGCAGCTTGAGGAACACCAGGCGCTGGCGCTCGGGAATCAGGTTGGCGCGGTACAGGATGGTGTCGCCCAGCCAGGCGAACAGCTCGATCAGCGAACGGCCGGGGTCGCCCAGGCGCGGGTTGGTCCACTCCGGCGTGTGCGCCGGAATGCGGGCGATCAGGTCTTCGACCAGGTCGTCGAAGCGGCGATCGTCAAGACTCGGGGGCAGGATGGGCATGACGCTCAGGCCTCAAGTTGGACAGTGACATTCATGTTGGCGGGCGCGCCGTTCTGCGCCAGGCGGTAGCCGATCTCGACGCGCAGGTGGCTGGGTTGGCCGGGGACTTCCCACACCTCCACCGCGTCCAGCAGGATGCGGCGCTCCCAGCGCGACAGCGCGTCCTGCACCAGGTCGCGGATCTGGCGACGCGTCGCCAGCGTGTTGGGCGCGTGCAGCAGGCGGTCCAGGCCGCCGCCGAAGTTGGGGCGCATCAGTTGCTCGCCGGGGCGCGTGCTCAGGATGATGCGGATGGCATCGCGCACGCTCTGTTCCAGCGACGGCCATTCCATGCGGCCGTGTTCGTCGGGAAGGGGCAGCCAGGGCCAGCCGAGCAGGGGGCGGAAGGTATCGGCCATGGTCAGTCCTTCTTCGGGAAGGGGATGCAGATCTTGATGAAGAAGAGCCAGCGGAAGATCAGGTCGAACAGGCCCAGGAAGATGTTCAGCACGATGAAGGCGCACAGCGTGATGATCGGCAGGCTGAAGCTGCAGATCCACGTCAGGCCCCACTCGCTGCCCGGCGTGCCCTTGCCTTCCATCATGTCCTTCGGGCTGCCGGCCAGCAGGCCCTGCAGCGACGGCGGCACCACGAAGGACACGTTGGGCTTCAGGCCCTTGATGTCCTTCAGGTCGGGCAGGGTCACCTGCGTCGGCGGTGCACCGGCGCCCTCGAACCAGGGGGCGATGACGAAGGGCTCGCTGTAATCGCTCCAGTGCACCTTCGCCGGGCAACCGCAGGCCGGCTTCTCGCGCACGAAGGCACGGATCGCGTACTGCGCATCCGGTTCGTCATAGCGGCCCGGCGCGCCTTTCACATCGGTGAAGCGGCGGTTCAGCGAGGCGGAGAGTTTCTGGGCGAGGCGGGTGCGCAGCGCGCTGTCCAGCGAGGGCCAGTTCTCCGGCATCTCGGGGCGGGTGGCGTTGGTGTCGCGTTCCAGCAGCACCTTCACCGCGCGCTTGCAGAAGGTCTCGGCATCGACGTACTCGCGCGGCTTCATCGGCGAGCCGGGCACGCCGGGACTCACCGGTCGCAGCTTCAGCGGCAGGCGGATCTCGCGCAGCACCGTGCGCAGTTGGGCCGACTCCGCCACCGTCTCGTCGAAGGCGTTGAACTCCAGCGCGAGCTGGCGCAGCAGCGCGATGAGCCGCTGCAGCTTGCGACCTTCGCCGCTCGGCAGGTTTCGATGGATGCCGGGGCTCACCTCGCTGCGCGTCACCAGCGCGGTCCAGTGCGCGTTGCTCATGCCGGCGGGTCTTTCGTCACCCGTAGACTCGACCGCGTCGAACCAGCCGGGGTGCATGGTCTCGCCATCCAGCGGGAAGTCCATGGACTCGCCGCGCAGGCCTTCCACGAGGTGATTGCGGAACTCGGCGTCCTGCGGACCGAAGGGCTTGGCGTTCTCGCCCAGCAGTTGCTGCAGGCTCACCGGCCCTTCGGCAATCTCGCTGCTGGTGGTCGGCAGCATGCCGTAGAACAGCGTCTTGCCGGCCTCCTTGCAGACGTCGGGCGGCGCCATGAACATCGGCACGATGTGTTCTTCCAGCTGCGTGCTCTCGGTGCCCACGTCCAGCGTGCGCAGCGCGCGGTCGATGTCGGCCACACCGGTGCTCTGGCGCGCGAGGCGGAAGCCGGACTGCGGGTCGGCGTCGTCGTCGCCCAGGCGCTCCACGCGCATCCAGCCGCGCACGCGGCCACGCATGCGCATCCAGCCTTCGTAGAAGCGGTTGTTGCCCGTGCCGCGCAGGCGGCGGATGACGAAGCCGGCGGACTCCACCCGCTTCGGGTCCAGGCGCGGTGCACCGGGCTGGTCGCAGAAGGCCTCCAGCAACGCAAGGTGGAACTGGCGCTGCACCGGCTGGAACAGCTTCAGCGCGCCGCTCTTGTGCTTCATC
This sequence comes from Uliginosibacterium sp. H1, assembly GCF_036017065.1. Classification (NCBI taxonomy): domain Bacteria; kingdom Pseudomonadati; phylum Pseudomonadota; class Betaproteobacteria; order Rhodocyclales; family Zoogloeaceae; genus Uliginosibacterium; species Uliginosibacterium sp. H1. The sequence goes on along the minus strand of NZ_JAYXHR010000001.1, from coordinate 1,537,426 downwards.
GCCGCACGCGAGCCGACCAGCGCGCGACGGCTGGCGTCGGTGCGCAGGCCTTCCAGCACCGCTTCCAGGAAGTCCTCGTCACTGCGCTGCAGGATGGCCGGCGCACTGCGATGACGTGTCGGCAGCGCGTTGTTGACGAGCTCGGCGGGCGGGGCGAGGACGATGTCGTGGCTCATCGCGCGCTCCCTTCGGGAGGTGAAACGTGAAACGTGAAAGGTGAAACGTGGCGGCGCGTGCGCGTTGCGCACAGTTGCTTCGTTTCGTGGAGCAGGCGGAGTGGGCTCACCATATGTTCCCCGCGCCCGGTGTGTAGCTGGTGCTGATGACCGAGTTGGTCTGCAGCACGTCGCACTTGATCATTCCGGAGAACTTGGACAGCGCCGCGTCCACCTTCACCATGCCGGCCGTCACTTCCACCTGCGAGGCCTGCACCTTGACCTTGGCCGAGGCCTGCACGGTGATGCCGGCCGCTTCCAGCTTCACGCTGTTGCCGTTGCTGTCCTCGACGGTGATCTCGCCGGGCCCGTCCTTCAGCGTCACCGTCTGGCCGCCGGGCGTTTCCAGCGTCAGCGTCTCCTGGCCCTGCTGCTCGTCCATGGTGATGACGATGCCGTTCTTCGACTTGATGCGCTTGTAGCGGTTGTCGCCACCACTCTGGATGTCCGCCGGCGACGCCGATGCGCCGTTCCACAGGCCACCGACGATCAGCGGGTGGCGCATGTCGCCCTGCACGAAGACGACCAGCACTTCGTCGTCCACCTCCGGCATGAAGAAGGCGCCGCGGTCGTTGCCCGCGAAGGACGAGACCACGCGGGCCCACATCGGGGCGTCGTGGGTTTCGGAATAGTCGTGGGAGAGGAGGCGCACCTGCACGCGGTTGCGGCGGTCGGGGTCGTCCAGCGAAACGACTTGCGCGAGCATAGCGGCCTGCATCCAGGCAGCGGGGCGGTCGAAGATGTTGTCGCGGTTCATGCGTTTTTCCCCTCTGTCTGGAAGGGCGCCGCTCGTTGCCCGCGTACCGCGTTGCAACTGCCCACACGCACCGTCATTCCCGCGGAAGCGGGAATCCAGCGACGTTGTTTTTTGTTTTGGATGTCGTGCTGGCTCCCGCCGAAGGGCCGGTGGCTGTTCGTTGCGCTTGGCCGGGAGTTCGCCCCGGCGGGCGACCTACTTTCTGCTGCGCGGCAGAAAGTAGGCAAAGAACGCGCCCCGCTTTCGCCGCCGCGCTGAAGCGCGGTTCCCTGCGCTGCTCGCGGTGTCGGGCGGCTGCGGAACTCGCGCTGCGCGCTCAGACATCCTCGCCGTCGCGCTTCGCGCGATACCCCGCCACCGCTGCGCTGCTCGGCGGCTGCAGAGGGGAGAGGGAGTTGTACCAACCTTGCCGCGATGTCCACTGGGCGTAAGGCCCATGGCCGCGATGCGGCCTTCGTAAATTCGGACTGATGATGTTGTTCGTGTCGCCCCGCGCAATCGTTCAGCCCACCAATCCTGCACGGCACCCTATCCCCTCTGTAGCCGCCGAGCAGCACAGACAAGCCGAGGGATCGCGCGTAGCGCGACGGCGAGCATGTTTGAGCACCGAGCGTAGCGAGGGCGAGTTGCGGAGCCGCTCGGCTTGTCGAGCAGCGCAGGGCACCGCCGAAGGCGGCGGCGGAAGCGGGGCGGCTTTCTTTGGGTTCTTTCTTTGTCCGCACAAAGAAAGAACCTCGCCCGCCGGGGCGAGTCCCGGCATCAGCTTCAAGATCGACCACTGCCCCATGGCGCCAGCCGGCAGAACAAAACCAAGAACGAAATCGAAAACGAAATCCAAAGACACTGGATTCCCGCCCTTCGACAAGCTCAGGGACCGTCAGGAGTGACGGCGCACATCGGCTGCAGTCACGGAAGGTGCGCGCAACGACGTATCCCATCACGCACCCCCCAGGTAAGCACATTCACCATCGAACTCCGTGCGATACCCCTGCGCCAGGTCGTACAGATGACAGGTCCGCACCACGTAGTACGTGTTGTCGAACTGCCTCGACAGGCCGCTGACATTCACGTGGGTGCCGACACGCAGCTGGGCATTGCCCTCCGCCACGCCGGCGATGCGCACGAAGCGACGCGCACGCTGGTCGAACGCGGCCTCCGCGATTGCGCGTGCCTCGTCGTCGTTGCTGGCGACCAGGTGGCCGACGTGTTCGCTGCGCTCGCCCAGCGTCTCCTGCAACACGCGCGCACCGGTCTTGCCACTGCCGGGGCCGGCGTGGGTGGGGGCGGAGGCGTCGCCGCTCACGGTGCTGCCATTCACCGGGTCCCAACCGCTGCAGGTGGTGGCGGTCACCTGGTCGGCGAGGTCCGCGATGACACGGGCGCGGGCGAGTTGCGAGAACATCGTCAGCTCGACGGTGCCGCGCTGTACGTCGCCGCGCGGTGAGACCTGCAACGCCTCGCCGACGATCTGCAGGTCGGCGTCGAAGCGCGCGAGCAGGCGGCGCAGGAAGGACAGGTCGCTCTCGCCGACCTGGGCCCAGGTGCCGGTGCCGGCGGTGAGGCCGGTGATGGTGGGGCGCAGGCCCAGTTCGCTGGCGATGGCGTTCACCACGTCGGCCGGCGACATCTGGTCGTACACCTTGCTGCGGCGGGCCATGCGCGCGGCCTGCAGCGCGTCTTCGGCGAGCACGGTGAGTTGCGGTGCGCTGCTGGTGCTGAACAGGTGCTCCATCGCGGTGACCTTGCCGCGGAAGACTTCGCGCGGTGCGCTGGCGTCGCCGCAATACACCGCGATCTCGGCACCCAGCTTGAGGTCGGAGCTCTCGTCGAAGGCGGCCTCGGCGCCGCCGTCGGTGGTGCTGGCGAGATTGGAGAAGCGCAGTTCGGCGCGGCTCATGCCGCCTTCCGATTCGTCCATGCGCAGGGCGAGCAGCAGGTTGCTCATGCGCACGTCCGGCTGCCCGGCGATGCGCAGGGTGGGACGCGGGTTGTAGAAGATCTGCTCGGCGAGCGGGGTCTCGGCCATGGCGGTTCCGTTCAGTCGACCTGCAGGCGCTGGGCGCGCTCGGCCAACAGGGCGAGCTGGTGACGCAGCGCGTTGTCGTCGTCCGCCTGGCCGGTGGCGCTGGCGGAGGGACTGCTGTTGCCGGCCGGCGCGGGCGGCGGGGCGATCTCGCCGGTGACTTCCTCGAAGACGATGGGCATCGTGGTTCTCCTCAGTCGCTGAAGGACAGGCGGGCGTGCAGGTCGGCACTGGCACCGACGTCGGTGGCGAGGCTGGCGCCGGCACCGGCCTGCGCCATGCCGCCGGCGGAGAAGCCCGCACCCGCACCCATGCCGATACCGACACCTGCCCCCACACCCATGCCCGCACCGGCGCCCGCATTGACGCTGAGGTTCGCTACCGGGCCGGGGAGCAGGTCGCGCGGATTGAGGGAGACGGAGGCCGAGGCGCTGGTGGTGCCGACGCGCAGGCCGGCGAAGGCCGCGCCCGCGGTGGCGCCGATGTCCAGGCTGGCGCCGGCGGAGGCACCGATGCCGATCCCCACACCTGCTCCTGCGCCGATGCCGGCGCCTGCACCACCGCCGATGCCGATACCGGCACCGCCACCGATCCCCAGGCCTGCGCCACCGCTGGCGAAGGCGGCCGGGCCGGACAGGCTGACGCTGGCTTCGACGGCGAGCGAAGCGCTGGCATCGAAGCGCAGGCTGGCCGAGCCGTTCATGCTGGCGATGTCGCGGGCGGCGCGCGGGTTGCCCATCGCACTGGCGGCGCTGGAGGGGCTGCCGGGGTTGGGCACCTGGGTGGGGCTCACGCCGGCGTCGTTGTCGATGGACGAACCGCCGGCATGACGCGACTCGAACTCGGCCTTGTCGTTGGCGAGGGTGACGTTGACGCTGGCGCGCAGCGGTACGCCGTCGTGCGAGAAGAAGTCCAGCGTCTCCTTGTACTGCTCGATGGTGCCGTCGAAGCGGTACACACCCCAGGCGAAGCGCACACGCGGCGGCACCTGTTTCTTGTCGGCGCCTTCCGGCTTCATCAGCGACAGCATCTTCTCCGTCTTGCTGCGCACGTCCACGCCATCCATGGTGGCGTCGAACACCAGCTCCATGGTCAGCTTGGCGACGCTCTGGCTGACGTACTGCGTGCCGGGGCTGTTCGGCGACTGCTGGCTCATGGTGTTGGACAGCGTGTACTGCAGCGACTCCGGGTTGAAGTCGACCTCCAGCACCTTGGTGGCGTCGCTGCCCTTGATGACCGAGAAGGTGGCGCGGGCCACCGGTTCGTTGCCGGCGGTGCCGGTATCGACGGCTTCGGACATCAGGCGCCTCCCAGCAGGCTGAGCCCTTCGTGGGCGAGGTGCAGTTCCTCGATGCCCACGTCAGTGCCTTTGGCGTTGAGGTCGGCGGCCTTGAACTTCACCGGCAGCGCGCCGGCCAGGCCCCAGGTCAGCACGGTGTTGCCGGCGCCGTCCTGCATGTCGATTTCCACGCTCATGCGATACGCGTAACCCGTCTGGCCGTTGACCAGGTGGAACCACTGCCACAGGTCACGGGTGCTGGTCATGCCGCGCTTGAGCACCACGGTGGCGAAGCTGGTTCGACCGACGCGCTGGATCGTGCCGTAGTTGTGGCCGCCGGCCTTGATCTGCTTCGGCTCCATGGTGGCTTCGAGCCCGGTGCATTCGGCGAAGGCACCGCTGCATACCGGCACTTCGCTGCCATCCTTCTTGAAGCGGATGTGGAAGCGGAACACGTGCAGCGGGGCGAGCAGGTTCTCCGGCTCGTTCTGCGTGGCGGCGGGAATCCTGATGCCGCCACCGCTGGCGCCGCTGTTGCCCGGGCTGCCGCCGATGTCGAAGCTGGCGGAAGCCGATGCGCTGGCCGAGAAGCTGGCGTCGAAGGGCATCAGGTCACCTCTCTCAGGCTGCTGTCACCGGCGCCGGCACTCGCCAGCGCCAGCACGACGGTGATGCGTTCCACGGACGGTGCGGGTCGCACGCTGATCTCCACGACGATGCGGCCGTTGTCGAGGTCGTTCTGGTTCATGGTGTCGCGGCCGCAGCGCACGCTGAAGGCCTCCTCCGGCGAGCGGCCGAGCAGGGCGCCGCGTTGCCAGTAGCGGGTCAGCAATTCCTCGATGCCGCGGCGGACCTGCGACCACAGTTGCGGGCCGTTCGCTTCGAAGACCATCGCCTCGCCACGTGCCCGCGCCGTGCGCAGGATGCTGGCGATGAGCCGGCTGGCGCCACCGAAGCGCCAGGCTTCGTCAGGCGAGGTGGTGACGTCCGACTGCAGGGCCCAGCCGCCCGGTTGCGGGGCGAACAGGCAGATGCGGCGCGCGAGCTGCGCGTCGGGCGAATCGGGGCCGATGCCCCAGGCGGGCACCGGCTCCGCACCGGCGACGTCGCGCAGGCGTTGCTGCGAGAAGTCCCCCGCTACCGAGCGGAAGCTGCCGCGTGCCAGCGCGTTGGCGGCGATCAGGCCGGCCAGCGTGCCGTCGGCAGGCTCCAGGTTCTCCGGCAGGTCCACGCTGGCGCGGGTGCGCAACCAGGGGTAGCCGAGCTGGACGAAGGCGCTGGCGGCGGACAGTGCGCTGGCCTCGTACTGGCCGTCGTTCTCGAACACGCCGGCGCGACGCAGGAAGGCCAGCATGTCGCTGTGCGCATGCACATGGCCGCGGCTGGTCGGCCGGTAGGCATCCTCGCGCGGCAGCGGCAGCGCGCCGACGAACATCACCTCGCGCTGGTGGCGGGCGAGGAAGGCACGCACGGCGGCGATGGCGATCCGCCAGGGGCCGTAGCCACGGCTGTCCAGGCGCGGCGCGTAGACCTCGCGCAGGCCCTTGTCCTTCGGCGGCTCGCGGTCGACGCCGCTGCATTCCACGAAACCTTCCGGCGGTGGATCGATCTCCAGCGTGGTCGGCGGTGCCAGCGGTTCGGTGGCACAGGCGTCCGGCAGGTCGGGCAGGCACAGCATGCTGACCTGGCGCAGGCCGTACAGGTGATGGATGCCGCCCCAGCTGCGCGGGTCGAGCGGATCGAAGGGCTCGGCGGCATTGCCGTCGGTGAAGTCCGGGATCAGGCGCTGCAGCCGCGCGCGGCGTTTCGCCGCGCGGTTCGCCCCGGTTTCCAGGAAGGCCCATGGGTCGCCGACACGCACGATGATGGCGCGCTTGCCGCCATGCGCGAAGAAGCTGCGCACGGCTGCGCCCATGTAGCTCGCGCAGTACGCGATGGCGCCGCTCACCGGGTCCGGCTTGCGGCCCAGCGGGCGACGCTCCCAGGCGAACAGGCTGTCGAACAGCTCCCAGCTATCCACCACCACCGGCAGGTTGTCCAGCGCATGCAGCCCGTCCTCGCCACGCCGCCACGGCCCCTTCACCCAGCCGTCGGCATCGAGCTGCGCACGCACGGACGGTGGCAACGGCACCTGGCGACGACGCGCGACGAAGCCGACGAAGCAGGCCACGTCGGCACGTGCGAGCACCGAGGTGTCGGGCGGTTGGGCGGTCTCGAAGACGAGGCTCATGGTGTCAGGCGGACAGGCGTGAGTGGTGATGGGTTTTTGGGTGGGAAAGCGAGAGGTGAAAAGTGAAAGATGAAACGCGATGCCCCCTCCCCGGCCCTCCCCCTGGCGGGGTAGGGAGCGGCACGCCGGCGGACATGGCGCTTTCCCGTTTCACTTTTCACATTTCACGTTTCACCCTCCACGTTCCACCGCCCTCAGGCCGCGATCTCGAAGCCTTCGGCGGACAGGACGATCTCCTCCATCGCCACGTCGCCGCCACCTTTGCCGGCCAGCGTCGGGCCGGTGTATTTCATCGGGATCGCGCCGCGCAGCACCCAGGCCTGCACCGGCTTCTGCGCTTCGTCCAGCAGGGTGATGACCACGCTGCGCTGCGCGGCCGGGCCCTGGGTGCGGGTGGCGGCCAGCCAGTCCCACAGCGACTTGGAATTGAGGATGCCGCGCTTCAGCGTCACGTCCGACACCTTGTGGATGCCGGCCACCTTGCGCACGTGGTTTTCCTTCTCGTTGCCGTTGCGGTACTCGGCCACGGTGACTTCGGTGCCGATGCCGCTGACATCCGAGAAGCCCCCGAAGACCTCGCCGCCATCGAACTCGACGCGGTAATTGAACGCGCCGTAGGGTGTAGTGCGATTTGCCATTTTCTAGCTCCTGAATTTCGAATCGAATGATCGTGAAGACGCCGTCGCGAGCGTGCCGAGGTCGTCGCGAGAAGCGCAGCCGTACTGGGGTACGGCGAGCATCGCAGTGACGAGATCGGTGCGCGCAGCAGGCGGATTCATGATCAGGCGCGGGCGTCGGCGGTCTTTTGTCCGATCCGGAAGATCACGAACTCGGCGGGCTTGATGATCGCCACGCCGATCAGGCAGATCAGGCGGCCGTTGTCGAGATCGTTCTGCGTCATCGTGCTGCGGTCGCAGCGCACGAAGAAGGCTTCTTCCTGCGAGGTGCCGAGCAGGGCGCCGCTGCGCCACTCGTTGTAGAGGAAGTCGGTGATCGTCTGGCGCACGTTGGCCCACAGGCGTTCGCCGTTCGGCTCGAACACCGCCCATTGCGTGCTGCGGTCGATGGAGGCTTCCAGGTAGTTGAAGTAGCGGCGGTCCGACACGTACTTCCATTCCGGATCGCTGGAGGCCAGGCGCGCACCCCACACGCGGTTGCCGCGGCCACTGAAGAAGCGCAGGCAGTTCACGCCCAGCGGGTTGAGCATCTCCTGCTGTGCGAAGTTGACGTCGATCTCGAAGCGCAGCGCGCCACGCACGACTTCGTTCGCCGGTGCCTTGTGCACACCGCGCTGTACGTCGTTGCGCGCGTAGATGCCGCTGACGAAGCCGGAGGGCGGCAGCGCGATTTCCTTCGGGATGTCGTCGCGACCGGGACGGGCCAGCGGGTTGGGGATGACGACCCAGGGGTAGTAGAGCGCGGCGTACTTGGAGTCGAACTGGCCACGGTAGGTGCGTGCGTCCGACGGCAGGTTGGCCGGCGGCGTGTCCAGCACGGCGATGCGGTAGGCGCGACGCGATTCGGCATGCGCGATCAGCACGTTGGCGATGGCCTGCGCATCGTCCTCGTCACCATAGGCGGAGCTGCCGGGCGCGGCGACGATGGAGACGTCTTCCAGCGAGGCGATCTCGGACAGGGCCAGCGCGTATTCGGTGGAGGTCGGTGCGGCACCGTCTTCACCACCAGCGAGGGCCCATACGCGTTCGCGCTGGCCGGCCGTGTTGGCGACGGCGGCGTTGAACAGGCCGGTATGCAGTTCAGCCGGCGATACCGTGCCGCCGATGGAGATGGCGAAGGGATTCTGCAGGTAGTCGGCGCGACGCGACGGCACGGCGGCCAGCACGTGGCCGATGCCGCGCGGATGGCCCGGCGCGACGCCGAGATCCTCGTAGCTGAGCGATTCGCCATCGCCGTCCACCGTGATCACCGTGACCGTGATGACGGCAGGGGTGGTGGTCAGCGTGCTCTGCAGCACGGCGGTGCCGGCGAGGTCGCCCGCCGGACGCCAGGTGCCGGCCACCTTGACGTGGAAGGCGGTGGTGCCGCCGCTACCGGTGCGCACCAGGGTGCCCTCCGGGCTGTTGGTCAGCATGGTGTCGGTAGCCGGCAACACGTTCTCGCGCACGATCACGCTGCCGTTGCCGCTGGCGCCGGGGAAGCGGGCGGTGAAGCTCACCGTTTCCGATGCGGTGGCAGAGCTGACGACGGCGACGGCCGACAGTTCGGCATCCGCACCGACCACGCGCGACACGTACAGGCGCGAGCCACCTTCGTTGAAGAAGGCACGCACGGCATGCGCCATGTAGTTGATGCCGGGCACGTCGTCGCCGAGGTCGAGATCGGCGAAGCCGCCGTAGATGCGCTCGAAGTCACCGTAGCTGGTCAGCAGCTCGGAGGCTTCCGGCGTGTCTTCGTCGGTGCGGTAGGGTCCCTTGCGGGTGGGGCCGACGAAGGCGGTGGTGCTGGTACCCACTCCTTCGATGGACTTGGCGCGAAAGCTCGTCTCCTCGACGTAGACGCCTGGTGCGAGGTATTCAGGCATGGTTCATCTCCTTGCAGATCGGATGCGTGAGCGGGTGGGTGGAAAGAAGGACAAACACGAGGTGCATCTCCGGCTTCATGGCAGGGCGATGCCCAGGTTGAGGTGCAGCGGCCGACCGGCCGCCAGCGTGATGGCCTGGCTGACCTGGGGCAGGCCGGCACGGGCGGATTCGATGTCGCTCGGGTTCACCAGCGGCAGTGCGCCGGGCACGCGACCGGCCAGCACCTGGGTGGCGGGCGTGCGCTGGCCGCTGTCGGGGTCGAAGTAGATCTCGATGCTGGCGTCGATCTCGCTGACGATCACGGCGCCGGGCTGGGTGGACCAGGTGGTGACCGGAATGCCGGCCACCGGCACCAGCGCTTCGCCGCGCCAGTCGGTGAGGCCGCGCGCCAGCACTTCGCCGTCGCTCACCACGCGCACCAGGGCGCCGCCCAGGGCGTCGTTGCTGCCGCTGTCGCGCAGGCTGATGCGCAACTCCGCCCAGTTGGCGACCAGCGGGGCATGGCTGGCGGGATAGAGCGGGATGTCGACCGGGTGGAACAGCGAGTCGTCCGCCTCCGCGTTGTCGGGGGCCGGGTCGCGCGGCAGGGCGACGCTGGCGATGCGCGGCAGGTAGCGGCCGCTGGCTTCGCGCACGGTGATGATGAGGTCTTCGCTGCCGAGGGCGGGCGTTGCCGGTGGTGTGTTGAAGCTCTCTGCATGCGCTGCCACGGATGCTGGTGTCGACACCGAATGCACCACCCACAGGCCGCTGAGGTTGCGCACCAGGCGTGCGCCGGGCGCACTGAGTTGCAGGCCGCTGCCGATGACTGCGCCGGTGGTGGCGTCCACGCAGCGCAGGGCGGCGAGTACCCGGTGCTCGGCGCGTTCCAGCTCGCGCAGTTGGGGCGTATGCCGGTTCATCACGTGCCCCCCGCAGACACGGCCTCGGTGCCGTAGGCCAGCCGCGTGGCGACGACCGGGCGCGCATCGCGCCGTGCGTCGGGATCGATGCGCACCACGCGGGCGATGTAGGACGCGGACAGCCGGTAGGTCGGCGACAGCGAGTCCCAGATGCGCATCAGGTCCTCGGTGCTCAGCTCGGCGGGAATGATCTGGATGACTTCGTCGCTGTGCCAGCCGGCCTCGGGCGACAGCGAGGACGCGTCGAGCAGCGGGTGCTCGTGCAACTGGCGGATCGCCCAGGTGAGCGGCACCTGTTCGTCCAGCGCGTTGCCCGCCCAGGCCGACAACATGAAATGCAGGTCCAGCGACAGCGGTGCCACGCTGGCATTCGGCGCGTGCGCGTGGCGTTGCTGGCGGCTGTGTTCGTTGACGGTGATGCGGTAGAGGTACAGCGTGACGCGGCTGGTGGCGGTGTCGTCCACGCCGTCGGCGAGCGCGCCGGAGGACAGCAGGTCGAAGGTGCACGCCGGCATGTCCTGCCCGCCGCTGGACTCGGGGTAGGTGTTCTGCAGGAAGGTGGCAATCGAGTTGCCCACCGAGTGCACCGCGAAGACGTTGGCCATGCTGTCGGTCCGCTGCTCTTTCTGCGTTTCTGTCCGCTGCGCCGTACTGCTTCAGTTCATCTCGCCGTTGTCGGCAAGCGCCTGGCGCGCACGCCAGATCACTTGCCCACCCGACACGTTGATCCGCTCGATCCTGTCCTGCGCCAGCAACTGCTCCAGCGCGCCGCGCACCACCAGCACGCTGGCTTCGACGCCCAGCGTCGGCAGCCACCATTCGGCGATGCCGGTCTCGCTGTCGGCCGCGCCCGGGTGCTCCGCGAGATAGCGCTGGATGGCTCTCGCTACATCGACGAGATGCGCATCGGATGCGTCGCTCACGAAAGACCTCCGGCAAGATCGGTCCCGCCCTCATTGCGAAAGGCGTGCCATCGCACGGCGGTCTTCGCAAAGCCTTGAATGCGCGGAGGTTTGCGCGGGGCGCCGGGCCTTGCGGGGCAGGGTGGGCGGGTCGTGGCCGACCCGGTGTCACGCCGCTGCAACCGGCGGTGAGGACCATGCGGCAGGCCCGTACCGTGATTTGCGCCGGTGGGTCGGGCCGGACCCGGCGCGGGTCGGCGCTGCCACCTGCCCCCACGTGCGGCCTGCCCATGTAGGCATTGGCGTATTGCTTGGTTGTGGGCAAATATGAACTGGAGCAAGCGCCTTGCGGCACACCGTCACCCGGATGTGCCGGCACGTGCGCAACGTCGTTCCTGCCCCGGCGGCGCCCACCCAAGAGAGAAGAGACAAATGAACGCAGCCCTGTCGCACCTGATCGGGCAGTCGCCCGCATTCCGACGCGCGCTGGCAGTCATCGAGCGCTCGGCTTGCTTCGAAGCGCCCGTGCTGCTGCGGGGCGAGACCGGCACCGGCAAGGAGCTGGCCGCGCGCGCCATCCACTACCTGGGCGCACGCCGCAACGCACCCTTCGTGCCGCTCAACTGCGGCGCGGTGCCGGAAGCACTGGTGGAAAGCGAACTCTTCGGGGCTGAGCGCGGTGCCTTCACCGACGCGCACACCCGTCGCACCGGTCTGATCGCCACGGCCGAGGGCGGCACGCTCTTCCTCGACGAAGTGGATGCCCTGCCGGCCCGCGCGCAGGTGTCGCTGCTGCGCTTCCTGCAGGACCAGACCTACCGCCCGCTGGGCGCCAGCCGCGAGATGACCGGTAACGTGCGCATCGTGGCCGCCGCCAGTCCGCGGCTGGACGCGCTGATCACCCAAGGCGCCTTCCGCGTCGACCTCGCGTTCCGTCTCGACGTGCTGTCCATCGAACTGCCACCGCTGCGCGAACGCGCCGGCGACGCGCTGCTGCTGGCGGAACATTTCGCCCAGCGCTTCGCGCGCCGCTACGGCATGGATTCACGCAGGCTCGGGACGACCAGCCGTGCCTGGCTGGGCCAGCATTCATGGCCCGGCAACGTGCGCGAACTGGAAAACCGTATCCATCGCGCCACGCTGCTGTGCCAGGGCGCGGAACTGGACCTGCTGCCGGAGCAGCCTGGCGAGGCGGACCACGGCCCCGTCGCCATCCACTACCGCACCGCCCGCGACGCCGCGATGGCTGCCTGGGAGCGTGCCTACCTGGCGGAACTGCTGCGCACCACGCAAGGAAACGTCACCCGCGCGGCCGAGCTGGCCGGCAAGGAGCGGCGTGCGCTGGGCAAGCTGCTGAAGAAACACGGCATCGACCGGGCGAGCCTGGGCCTGCTGACCGCCTGAGTTGCGCCGGACGCCACGGCTGTACGCCGTGTCATCCGGAGCGGACAGGGAGGCGCCGCGCCGCCTGCCCCTGTCGTTCCCTTTCCCCGGAAATGCTCAGCCGACCTTGGGCAACAGGCTGAGCGCCATCGCCAGTTCCTGCTCGTCGTAGTCCTGGTCGACCAGCTTGCCGTCGAAGTAGGCCTGGTAGGCCGCCATGTCGAGGTGACCGTGGCCGGACAGGCAGAACAGGATGGTCTCCGCCTTGCCCTCGCGCTTGCAGCGCAGGGCTTCCTCGATGGCGCCCTTGATGGCGTGCGTCGCCTCGGGCGCCGGGATGATGCCTTCTGTGCGCGCGAACAGCACGCCGGCCTCGAAGCAGGCGCGCTGGTGGTAGGCCTGTGCCTCGATGAGGCCCAGTTCCGCCACGTGGCTGATCATCGGCGCCATGCCGTGGTAGCGCAGGCCACCGGCGTGGAAGCCCGGTGGCGTGAAGGTGGACCCCAGCGTGTGCATCTTGACCAGCGGCGTGAGGTGCGAGGTGTCGCCGAAGTCGTAGGCGAACTTGCCACGCGTGAGGCTGGGGCAGGCCGCCGGTTCCACCGCCACGAAACGCCGTGCTGCATGTTCGCCACGCAGTTGCTGGCCGAGGAAGGGAAAGGCGATGCCGGCGAAGTTGGAGCCGCCACCGGTGCAGCCCACGATCACGTCCGGGTCGTCGCCGGCCATCTCCAGTTGCGCGATGGCCTCCTGGCCGACGATGGTCTGGTGCAGCAGCACGTGGTTGAGCACCGAGCCCAGCGCGTACTTGGTGTCCTCGTTCTTCGCCGCCACTTCCACCGCTTCGGAGATCGCCATGCCCAGCGAGCCCATGTGGTCCGGGTGTTCGGCGAGCACGGCGCGGCCCGAATCGGTGGTGTCCGACGGCGAGGGGATGCAGCGTGCGCCCCAGGTTTCCATCATGGCGCGGCGATACGGCTTCTGGTCGTAGGACACGCGCACCTGGTAGACGGTGACGTCGAGGCCGAAGAGCTGGCCGGCGAAAGCCAGCGACGAACCCCACTGGCCGGCGCCGGTTTCGGTGGACAGCTTCTTCACGCCTTCCTGCGCGTTGTACCAGGCCTGCGGCACGGCGGAGTTGGGCTTGTGGCTGCCGGCCGGCGAGACGCCTTCGTACTTGAAGTAGATCTTCGCCGGCGTGCCCAGTGCCTTCTCCAGGCTGCGCGCGCGGATCAGCGGGCTGGGGCGCCACAGGCGGAAGACTTCGCGCACCGGCTCGGGAATGTCGATCCAGCGTTCGGTCGACACCTCCTGCGCGATGATGGCCTGCGGGAACAGCGGCGCCAGGTCATCCGGGCCGATCGGCGCTCCGGTGCCGGGATGTAGCGGCGGCGCAGGCGGCACGGGCAGGTCGGCGGCGATGTTGTACCAGTGGCGGGGAATCTGCTCCTCGTCCAGCAGGAAGCGGGTAGGGCTGGTACCGGCGTTGGCGTGCTTCGTCATTCGGCAATCTCCGTGAAGGCAGGGACGGCATGTCGTTTCCAGCCACGAGGAAAGACTGCGCAGCGGCGATCATGCGGGCGGGTCATAGCATGCCCGCCTTGTCCGGCCTTGTGTGGCGTTCGCGCGGATGGCTGACGGTGCGCAAACGGAGAGGCGTTTGCGTGGGCTCCGGCCAGCGGCTACGAGCTGTCTGGTCGCCCAGGCCTCAGGGGGCCGCGGCCGCGTCGAGCAGATCGAGCAGATCGAGCAGATCGAGCAGATCGAGCAGATCGAGCAGGCCGTCCGGGTACAGCGGCATGTGCGCCGCCGTCCTGCGAAGATCGGCGAGTGTCATCCAGCGCGCTTCGAAAGGCGTACCGTCGCTCTCGCACCCCGGCAATACGGCTCGATCGTAGGCGCCACGATCGACGAATGCAGCGTCGAAGATCAGCACGATCTCGTGTCCCGGCTTGCCCAGGTAAGTGAAGATGTTCTCGAGCGTGCCGAGCTGGCGCACGTCGGTGATCGCCAGCCCCAGTTCTTCGTCGATCTCGCGGACGATGGCCTGCACGCCGGTTTCGCCGAATTCGATGCCGCCGCCGAGTGGCCGGCAGTAGCGCTCGTTCTTGACCGGGTCGAAGGCCTCGTTGACCAGAATCCGGTCGTGGTGACGGAACACGCAGAGCGCCTTGGCGCGGATACGTGCCTCCGTCATGGCGTGGCTCAGCGCGACTTCTTCGCCAGCTTGTACTCGATCGCATCCACCAGCGCATGCCAGCTGGCGTCGATGATGTCGGCGGACACGCCGATGGTGGTCCAGCTGTCCTCGGCGTCGGCAGTCTCGATCAGCACGCGGACCTTTGCCGCAGAGGCCTGGTCCGAATCCAGCACGCGCACCTTGTAGTCAACCAGGCGGATTTCCTTCAGCTCCGGGTAGAAGCGCTCCAGCGCGCGGCGCAGTGCGCGGTCCAGCGCGTTGACCGGGCCGTCACCCTCGGCGGCGGTGATCTCGTCCTCGCCGTCGACATGCACCTTGATCATCGCGGACGAGTTGATGCCATTGGGCGAGGGCTCGTTCACGATCACCTTGAATTCCTTCAGGTCGAAGGAGGGTTTGAACTGGCCCAGCACCTTGCGGATCATCAGTTCGAAGGAGCCTTCGGCGCTCTCGAACTGGTAGCCGCGGTGCTCCAGCTCCTTCAGGCGTTCGATGACGGCGATGGTCTGCGGCGAATCCTTGGTGGCGGTCGGGTCCACTTCGCGGATCTTGCCGAGGATGGTGCCGCGGCCGGCCACTTCGCTCATCAGGATCTTGCGCGCGTTGCCGACGCTGTCCGGCGTGACGTGCTCGTAGCTGACCGGGTTCTTGTTCACCGCGTCGACGTGCATGCCGCCCTTGTGCGCGAAGGCGTCGGCCCCCACGTAGGCGGCCTTGTCGTTGTGCACGACGTTGGCCACTTCGGACACGAAGCGCGCCACCGGTGTCAGCGTCGCCATGTTGGCGGGCGGAATGACATCGCGGCCCAGCTTGAGCTGCAGGTTGGGGATGATGGCGCACAGGTTGGCGTTGCCGCAGCGTTCGCCGATGCCGTTGATGGTGCCCTGCACCTGGGTGGCACCGGCCTGCACGGCACGCACGGAGTTGGCGACCGCCAGCTCGCAGTCGTTGTGGCAGTGGATGCCGATGGCCACACCCGGGAAGCGCTCCGCGACCGCCGCCGTGATGTCGAAGATCTCGTCCGGGAAGCTGCCGCCGTTGGTGTCGCACAGCGCCACGCAATCCGCGCCGCCTTCCACCGCGGCGCCCAGCGCCTGCATGGCGTAATCGGCGTTGTTCTTGTAGCCGTCGTAGAAGTGCTCCGCGTCGAACACCACTTCCTTGCCCTTGCTTTTCAGGAAGGCGATGGTGTCGCGGATCATCCGCAGGTTCTCTTCCAGCGTGGTGCGCAGGATGGCGGTGGCGTGGTAGTCCCAGGTCTTGCCGAAGATCGCCACGGCCGGCGTGTTGGCCGACAGCAGCGATGCGAGTTGCGCGTCGTCGGCCGGGTTGGCGCCCACCTTGCAGGTGCTGCCGAAGGCGATGATCTTCGCGTGCTGCAGCTTCAGTTCGCCGAGACGCCGGAAGAACTCCAGGTCCTTCGGGTTCGAGCCGGGGTTGCCGGCCTCGATGTAGGCGATGCCCAGCTCGTCCAGTTTGTGGACGATCTTGATCTTGTCTTCCACCGAAAAGGAAATGCCCTGGGCCTGTGCGCCGTCGCGCAGGGTGGTGTCATAGGCATGAACGCGGGGTGAAGACATTGCAGTGTTCCTGAACTTGCGGCCGACCGGCTTGCCCAAACCCACGCGCCATGCGTGGCGGAGGGGACTGATCGGCAAGGGAAAACCGGCGATTTTACCGGTTCGGACCCGTCCGGCGAAGCCTTGAGGGCCCTGATTTCCTGTCCTGCGCCAAGCGGCGCACAATCGCCGCACACAAAACGGCCCGTTTCCGGGCTGAAGGACTGCCGATGCGCACTGCGATACGACCCCTGCGCCCCTTCCTGTTCACGCTGGCCGGCCTGCTGTTGTGCGCATCCTGCCTGGTCGTACAGGCCCAGCAGCGCCTGGAGATCATCCCGTTGCAGCACCGCCTGGCCGAGCAGGTGTTGCCCGTGCTGCAGCCGCTGGTGCCATCCGGTAGCTCCATTTCCGCGATGGATAACAAGCTGGTGGTGCGCGCCTCGCCGCAGGTGCTGGCGCAGATCCGCCAGGTGCTGGGCGAGATCGACAAGCCGGCACGGCGCCTGATGATCACTGTGAAGCAGGGCGAGCTGAGCGAGTCCGACCGCCGCGCCGCGAGCATCTCGGGCGACGTGGCGATCCGCAACGGCAACGTGGATGCGGACGTGCGCGGTGGCATCAGCGCTCGCAGCAGCACGATGCGCAACGACGGCAGCAGCCAGGTGCAGACGCTGGAGGGCAGCACCGCGTCGATCTACCTCGGCACCTCCCTGGCGCTGCCGATGACCCAGGTGGCCGTCGGCCCCGGCGGCGCGCTGGTCGGCACCGGCACCCAGTTCGTGGATGTCGGCAGCGGCTTCCAGGCGCGCCCGCAACTGGCGGGCAACAACGTCACCGTGACCATCAGCCCGCAATCACAACGCCTGAGCAGCCGCGGCATCGAGGGCAGCAACCTGTCCACCACCGTCAGCGGCCGCCTCGGCGAATGGATCAGGCTCGGTGGCACCGCCGAAACCCGCCAGCAGGACGGGCGTTCACTCGGAGGCTACAGCGCCAGCGCCGGACAGCGCAGCAACGAGGTGTGGATGCGGGTGGAGGCGCTGGACTGAGGCGCGTTCTGGCTACCCGGCACGACGGGCGCTGCGCTTCTGCATGGCGGTGTTGAACAGCAGTGCCGCCGCAACCAGTACGCCGCCTGCCACTTCCCAGCCGGTGATCGGCACGCCGCGCGAGGCCTGGATCGCGAAGGTGGTGACCGGCACGAAGTTGATGAACAGCACGCCATCCACCGGCCCCAGCCGCGCGATGCCGGCGTTCCAGCTCAGCACCGCGGCCAGTGAGCCGATCAGCACGATGTACACAAGCTCCGGCGTGATGGCGGCAAGGCTCTCCCGCGAGGGAAGGTGCGCCGCATCCAGCAACCAGGCCGCGATGCTCACCAGCAGGATGCCGAGGAAGCCGGCCAACACCGTGACCGTCGTGTAGCGCAGCGGCGACCAGCCGGGGAAGCGCCGTGCGCCCAGCGTATAGACGACCCACGACAGCCCGCCGAGGAAGACCAGCAGATCGCCCCATGCACTGCCGCCGCTGACGAGGCTGTGCAGGTCGCCGTGGCTGACCACCAGCAGCACACCAGCCAGGGCGAGACCGATGCTGATCCGTGTCGCCATCGGCGGCAGGCTGCGCGCCAGCACTGCATTGCAGAGGGCGGTGAGTAACGGCATCAGCGCCGCCAGCACGGCAGCATGCGTCGGCGTTGTGTGGCGCAGTCCGTTGAAGGCCAGCAGGCTGAAGCCGGCGAAGCCGATGCTGCCGAAGATGAAGGCGGGCAGCAGCTTGCCGTCGGTGCGCAGGGCGGCACGGCCTTCGAGCTGCCACAGCAGGAGCGCCATCAGCACGGCGGTGATGCCGTAGCGGATCACCGTCATGGCGTAGGCATCGATGTGCACGAGCGCCGACTTGGCCACCGGGAACATGCCGCCCCAGGCTGCGGCCGCGACCAGCATGCACAGGGCTCCCACCAGACGGGTGGAGGCGAGCGGGCCTGGCTGCGCGGGCAGCGCACCGGCGGTGGGCTTCAGGGACGAAACGTGGGCAGGCATGGCGGCAACCTCGAACGGCAATGTGAAACTTGGGCGCCAAGCTTACGTTGGGCATAATTGCCCGGGAATTCCCTATGGGCGGACAGCTGTTGTGCAAAATTCGTCAGATCAGGCATTGGTTTGGGAGGATGTCCGCTACTTCCTGGCATTGATCCGGCAGGGCAGCCTGTCGGCAGCGGCCCGCAAGCTGGAGGTGGAGCACTCCACCGTGGCACGACGCGTCGATGCGCTGGAGCGCGCGCTGGGCCTGCGCCTGTTCGACCGCCTGCCGCGCGGCTGGCGCCTGACCCCGGAAGGCGAGCAACTGGTCGAACAGGCTGCGCGCATGGAAGACGAAGCGCTGGCCTTTGCACGGGCGGCGGCGGGAGCATCCCCGTTGGGCGGCACGGTCCGCATCTCGGTGCCGCCATCGCTGGGCACAGTGTTCCTCATGCCGCAGTTGGCGGCACGGCATGACATCTGGCGCGGGATCGAGCTGGAGGTGATGGGCGAGACCCGTGAGGCCAACCTGTCGCGCCGCGAAGCGGACATCGCCTTGCGCCTGGGCCAGCCCGGTGACCTCAGCCTGGCGGTGCGACCGCTGGGCGAGGTGGGCTACGGCCTCTACGGCCACCCGGATTTCGCCCGGTTGCCACGTGAGCAGTGGCGCTACATCGGGCTGGACGACAGCCTGAGCCAGACGCCGCAGTATCAATGGATGGAGCGCTTCGCCGGCGGCGCTGCTTTCAGCCTGCGCAGCAACGATGTGACGGCGATGATCCGCGCGGCCGGTCACGGGCTGGGCGTGACGACCCTGCCGCATTACTGCGTGGATGAGGTGGCCGACCTGATTGAACTGCCGGTGGAAGGCGAACCCGTGCCGGGCCGCTCGCTATGGCTGGTGGTGCATCCCGACGTGCGCCGCTCGCCGCGGGTGCGCCTGGTGGCGGACATGCTGATCGCTATCTGCGAAGAAAACCGTGGCTTGCTGGAGCACAGTCGCCGGCTGGCCGGCGACTGACCGCGCTTCAATCCGCGAGCAGTTCTTCACCGCTCGCCAGCAGCCGCGCATAGGGACCGCCCGCTGCGGCCAGCATGTCGTGCGTGCCGGTCTCGACGATGCGCCCGCGTTCCATGACGACGATGCAATGGGCATCGCGGATGGTGGACAGGCGGTGCGCCACCACCAGCACGGTGCGGGCCTTGCGCAGTTCCACCAGGGCTTCGCGCACCACGCGCTCGGATTCGTTGTCGAGGGCGGAGGTGGCTTCGTCCAGCAACAGCACCGGCGCGTCCTTCAGGAAGGCGCGGGCGATGGCGAGGCGCTGGCGCTGGCCGCCGGACAGCAGGCTGCCATTGGGACCGATGCGGGTGTCCAGGCCTTGTGGCAGGGCGCTGATGAACTCCCAGGCGTGCGCGTGACGGGCCGACTGCTCGATGGCTTCACGCGAGGCATCCTCGCGGCCGTAGGCGATGTTGGCGGCCACCGTGTCATCGAACAGTGCGGCATGCTGGCCCACCAGCGCGATCTGGCGGCGCAGGTCGGTCAGCGCGTAGTCGGGCAGGGCGATGCCGTCCAGGCGGATGGCGCCCTGCTGCACGTCGTAGAAGCGCGCGACGAGGCTCATCAGCGTGGTCTTGCCGCTGCCGGATGCGCCGACGAAAGCGACGGTCTGGCCGGGTGCGACGTGCAGGTTGAAGTCCTGGACGGCGGGGCGTTCCTGGCCGGGATAGGTGAAGCCGACGTTCTCGAAGCGCAGGTCGCCGCGGGCCCGCTCGCTGTGTGCGGCGCCGCGATCTGCCTCCGGCGGTGTGTCGAGCAGGCCAAAGATGCTGTGCGCGCCGGCGAGGCCGCGCTGGATCACGGCGTTGATATTGGTGAGGCGGCGGATCGGCTCGAACAGTAGCGACAGCGCGGTGACGAAGGAGATGAAGCTGCCGGTGGTGAGCATCTCGCGCGCGGCGAGCTGGGTGGCGGCGTAGATCACCGCGACCACCGCGGCGGCGGCCAGCACCTGAACCAGCGGCACGTTGGCGGCGGATACGCGCACCACGCGCATGGTCTCCTTGCGCAGGCGTTCGCTGATCCGGATGAAGCGCCTGTCCTCGAAGGCCTGCGTGCCGAAGACCTTGATCTCGCGCAGCCCGGCCAGTGACTCTTCGACGGCGCCGGTCATCTGGCCCATGCTCTCCTGCATGGCGGCGTTGGAGCTGCGCAGCTTGCGGCTGGCGACGCGGATGATCCACGCGACGATGGGGCCGATCAGCAGCATGATGGCGGCGAGCTGCCAGGACTGCCACAGCAGGTAGCCCAGCAGTGCGACGACGGTGAGCGAGTCCTGCACCACCACGATCCATGCCGACGACATGGCAGAGCTCACCTGCGGAATGTCGTAGGTGATGCGCGACAGCATGCGTCCCGGCTGCTCCGCATGGTGCGCGGACAGCGGCAGGTGCATCTGGTGATGGAAGGCGGCGCGGCGCAGGTCCTCCACGGCCTTGTTGGCGACCCACTGGCTGCTGACGTTGGCGGCGTACTCGGCCAGGCTCTTGACGATGAAGGTCAGCAGGATCCAGAACGGCAGGCGCAGGGCGGCCAGCGGCTCCTTGGCGATCAGGCCTTCGTCGACCAGCCGTTGCAGCAGTACCGGCAGCAGCGGCTGCATGGCCGAAGCGACGGCCATGGCGGCCAGGGAGATCAGCAAGGTGCGCCAGTAAGGCTTCACCCAGCTGAGGAGGCGGAGGTAGAGCTGGCTGGCGTCCTTCATTCGCGCTTGAGCACCTTGTCGGTGATGAAGTCCGCCCAGCCGCGCGAGTGGAAATGGCTTT
Organism: Uliginosibacterium sp. H1; assembly: GCF_036017065.1. NCBI lineage: Bacteria > Pseudomonadati > Pseudomonadota > Betaproteobacteria > Rhodocyclales > Zoogloeaceae > Uliginosibacterium > Uliginosibacterium sp. H1. The sequence continues at coordinate 1,516,580 of NZ_JAYXHR010000001.1, read as the reverse complement.
CCAGCTCCTTGCGGTCGTACTCGGTGTCCACCCAGGTCATGAAATCGATGGGCTCGCGGCGGTTGCGCGCGATGTAGGTCTCGAGCATGAAATCCAGCATGCCGGTCTTGGCGGCCTTGTTGTGGCCGTACTTCCAGTCGAGCTCGTGCTGGGCCTGCTCGATGGATTCGCCGAGGCGGAAATGCCGGTACAGCACACTCGCCAGCCCGGCGCGGTCGGCGCCCGACTTGCAGTGCATCAGGGCCGGGTATTCGACGCTGTCGAAGATGCGTTTGGTCTCGTGCAGCGTCTCGCGGGTGGGCATCTCACGCGACTTGATGCCCTTGAAGTCCACCAGCGCGATGCCCTGGGTGCTGCAGGCATCGGCCTCCATGGCATAGCGCAGCGAATCGTCCTCGCCGCGCAGGTTGATGATGCTGCGCAGGCCGTGCTTGCGCTGGTACTTGCGGATCTGCCGCGGGCTGGGCTGGCTGGCGCGGAACATGCCGCCGGGCAGGGCGTAGAAGTTGTTGTAGAGCTCACGGAACAGGCCGTGGTCGACGAACAGGTATTCCAGCCAGGCCAGGAAACGTCGGGGAAGAGTGGAGAGATCGCGTGCCACGTGGGGTGCCCGAAGGCCGGAGTGTCGAAAACCGGAAAGAGGTGGAGGCCGCCCGCTGCCGGGACAGGCACGACGGAGCCGGGATTATAGCTGCAGGGACTTGCCCACCATCCCGGTGATGGCCGGGGCCTCCGCGCCGGCCGCAGCCGGTGGGAAAGGGTGTTTCAGATCGGCAATTCGTCCCGGCTCTCGTCGAGGTGGCGGCAATCGTTCCAGGCGTCGATACACCATACTTCTTTGTCATGGCTGACGATGCTGACCCCGGCATTGTTGATGGCGAAGTCGCGGGCGGACTCCAGCGGCCGGCCGGTCGCGAGGCGGTAGATCACATCCAGGACGCCGCCATGCGTGACGCATAGAACCGTGCCACCGGCGTAGCGGCCGGCGATGCCCTGCAGGGTCTCGGTGACCGTGGTGGCGAACTGCGCAAGGCTTTCGCCACCATCGGGGGTGAAGTCGATCTGGCGGGTGCGCAGGCGCGTCTGCTCGATCGGGTAACGCAGGTCGGCCTCGCCGGGGCTCAGCCCCTGGAACATGCCGAAATTACGTTCGCGCAGGCCTGCGACGAGTTGCACGGGCGTGCCGCGCACCGCGGCGATGAACTCCGCCGTCACGCGGGCCCGCGCAAGGTCGGAACTCAGCACTGCATCGAAGGTCTTTACGCCAAGCAGGCGCGCTGCGGCCTGTGCCTGCTGTACGCCATTGGCATTGAGCGGGATGTCGACATGGCCCTGCAGGCGACGGCTGGCATTCCAGCTGGTTTCGCCGTGGCGTACGAAGAAAAATTGTGTGGGTGCAATCATGTTTGAAGGCTATTGTGCCCTGCAGCTTAGCGTTTGTCCCGATGGGTGCTCGCGCGGATGCCGGCCAATAATGAAACACACACGACAGGGGCCGGACATCGTCCAGGCACCGGAAGAATCAGACAGCCGGTCATGGCTGCGCCAAGCTGCACACGAGGAGGGGTCATGGGAACTTTGCTGAAGTTGTCCCGTACCATCGACGCGCTCAATGCGCGCGCCGGCATGGCCATCATCTGGCTGGTGCTGGTGGTCACCATCATCAGCGTGACCAATGCCGTGATCCACGAGGCACTGGGTACGGCACCGGACATCTGGGTGGAGGTCCAGTGGCACGTATTCTCGGCCATCTTCCTCCTGTGTGCCGGCTATGCCCTGCTCGACAACGCACGGGTCGCGCCGGGCGAGCTGGCCAGCCGCCTGGGGAGCCGCACGCACGCCTGGATCGATATCGTGGGCACCTTGCTGTTCCTGGTGCCGATGACGGTGATGATCCTGTGGCTGTCTTCCGAGGTCGTCTTCAATGCCTTCCAGGCCACGCAGCCGGGCGGCCATGCCAACGGGCTGGTGATATGGCCTGCACGCATCATGGTGCCGTTGGGCTTCGCGGTGCTGGTGCTGCAGGGCGTGTCGGAACTCATCAAGCGCCTGGCCCTGCTGGGCCGTGGCGCGCATGCAGAGGCTGACCTGGCGCATCTGCGGCAGTTGCGCGGCTCGCCCGAGTAAGACAACTACTGGTCCAGTCGGCTCGGCGCACGACGGCCAGCGACCTTCGAGGTGGCTGGCCGTTTTCCTGTCATCGTTGCGGGCCGCCGAGTGCGCGCTCAAGCGGGTCGTCACTGGCGGGGGACGATCCACCCTCTGGCGCCACCGCGCCTTCCGCTCCCGGCGTGGCTTCGGGCGAGGATTCCTCTTCCGGTGCGTTCAATTCCATGGGTTGCTCGGCGGGTGCCAGGTCACTCGGTGGCAGGTTGATCTCCACGTTGTCCACGTCGATGTCCAGCGGCTTGTCGAGGAAGGCGGTGACCAGCGTCGGCCAGGCGATGACGATCACCACCATCAGCAGTTGCAGGCCGACCCACGGTAGCGCGCCGAGATAGATGTCGCTGCTCTTCACCTCCTTCGGTGCGATGCCGCGCAGGTAGAACAGCGCGAAGCCGAAGGGCGGGTGCATGAAGGATGTCTGCATGTTCACGCACAGCAGGACGCCGAACCAGATGAGGTCGATGCCCATCTTGTCGGCCACCGGTGCCAGCAACGGGATGACGATGAAGGCGATCTCGAAGAAGTCGAGGAAGAACGCCAGGAAGAATACGAAGACGTTCACCGCGATCAGGAAGCCGGTGGTGCCACCCGGCAGGCTGGACAGGTGGTGCTCGATCCAGCGGCCGCCGTCCACGCCCTGGAACACCAGACTGAACACGGTGGAGCCGATGAGGATGAAGATCACCATCGCGGTGATGCGCATCGTCGACTCCATGCCTTGCCGGACCAGCGGCCAGGTGAGCCGCCTGTGCATGGCGGCCAGCAGCATGGCGCCCACCGCGCCCATCGCGCCGGCTTCGGTCGGCGTGGCCACGCCCATGAAGATGGTGCCGAGCACCAGGAAGATGAGCACGATGCTCGGCACCATGCCCCACAGCACGCGGCGCCACAGCGGCCAGCCGCGCAGGGTGCGCACCTCCTCCGGCAGCGGCGGCACGTACTGCGGGCGGAACACCGACACCATGAAGATGAACAGCATGAACAGCGCCGTCTGCAGGATGGACGGGCCGATCGCGCCGGCATACATGTCGCCCACCGAGCGACCGAGCTGATCCGCCAGCACCACCAGCACCAGCGACGGCGGAATGAGTTGTGTGATGGTGCCGGAGGCGGCGATCACCCCGGTGGCGATGCGCATGTTGTAGCCGTAGCGCATCATGATCGGCAGCGAAATCATGCCCATGGCGATGACCGATGCCGCGACGGTGCCGGTGATGGCGCCGAGGATCGCGCCCACGATGATCACCGCGTAAGCCAGGCCGCCCGGCACGCCGCCGAACAGCTGGCCGGTGCCTTCCAGGAGATCCTCCGCCAGCCCGCAGCGTTCGAGGATCGCCCCCATGAAGGTGAAGAAGGGGATCGCCAGCAGCAGGTCGTTCGACAGGATGCCGAACACCCGCAGCGGCAGGCTCTGCATGAACTCGGGCGGGAAGAAGCCCATGTAGATGCTGAGTGCGGCGGAGGCGAGCCCCAGCGCCGCCAGAGAGAACGCCACCGGGAAACCCAGCAGCATGAAGAGCACGAGGCCGCTGAACATCAGCGGCGGCATCCACTCGAGCAGGGTCATTGCAGCGGCCTTTCGTAGTGGGTATCCATCTCGATGTCGCCGCGCAGGTAGGCGATGCGCTTGATGATCTCCGAGATGCCCTGCAGGGTGACGAGGCCGAAGCCCACCGGCAGCATCAGCCGCGCCGGCCACACCTTCAGGCCGCCGGCCGGGTTCTGGGTCTCCTGCGAGATCCAGGAATTCACGAAGTAGGGCCAGCTCATTTCGAGCAGCAGGACCATGGCCGGCATCAGGAAGACCAGCAGGCCCAGCAGGTCCACCCAGGCCTTGGTACGCGGCCCCAGGCGACCGTAGAAGACGTCCACCCGCACGTGCTCGTTCTGGCGCAGCGTCCACGCGGCGCCCAGCATCACGATGCCGGCGAACATGTGCCACTGGACTTCGAGCCAGGCGTTGGAACTGATGGAAAAAAGGTAGCGGCTCATGGCGTTGCCCGCGCTGACCACGCAGGCGAGCATGACCAGGGCGGCGGCCACGTAGCCAAAGACGCGGGTAAGCCGGTCGATGGCCTGGGCCAACTGCAAGAAGAGCTTCAAGTTGGTTCTCCTGAGGCGGCCCGCGTACGCTGCGCGGACCCTGGCTGCCTTGACGGCATGTGGGCATGGGCCCACCGCTGATCCGGACGGGCGGCCGCATTATGGCGGCCGCAATGATCCCGCGCCCATACGGACAAGGCCTGATCGCACGCCCACGGGCCCATTTGCCCGCATGGGCAGTGATTCGTGCCGGTTTGCCAGGCGGATGCTAAGCCTTTGATTAAGCGAGGAAGGATGCCGCTCCGAGCGGCGTTTCCACCCCTGCGACGGCGGTTTAACCGCGCCTGGCCTTAAAGCTACCCCCGTGGCGATCCGTAATTTCCGGTGATGGTCCGGCAGTGTCCCCCCAACGAATCCCAATAGGCACTGACCGGCCCGCACGGAGTTGCAGCATGCCGATTGACCTCAGCCAGTTCGAACAACTCAAGACCTCCGGCGATCTGCCTTCGCCCAAGGGCGTCGCGCTGGCCATCATGCGTCTGACGCAGCATGACGATGTCTCCATGGCCGAACTGGCCCGCGTCATCCGCACGGACCCCGCTTTCGTCGGCCGCCTCATCAAGGCCGCCAACGGCGTCATCGGCTACGGCCGCCGTCCCATCGCCTCGGTGCAGGATGCCCTCACCGTGCTGGGCCTGCCTGCGGTGCGCGCCATGGCGCTGGGTTTTTCCCTGCTCACCAATTACCGCGCCGGTGCCTGCGATGCCTTCGACTATGGCCGCTTCTGGTCGGTGTCGCTGGCCATGGCGGTCACCAGCCAGGCCCTGGCCTTGCGTACCCGGGTGGCGGCCGCCGACGAGAGCTACTGCCTGGGCCTGCTGGCCCGGGTGGGCGAACTGGCGCTGGCGACCCTGCATCCGCAGGAGTACTCGAAGCTCATCGAGCAGAACGGACGCGATGGTCCGCTGGCGATGATGCAGGCCGAGCGCCGCGCCTTCGCCATGAGCCATGCCGAGCTGGGCTCGGCGATGCTGGCCGACTGGGGCCTGCCCAAACTGTTTACCGATGCCGTGTTCCAGTACGAGGACCCGGCAACGATCGCTGCGCCCGAAGGTTCGCGCGAATACGTCATCACCCAGTCGCTGGCGACCGCGCGCCAGCTCGGCGAGCTGTGCGTGGCGCCGGATGCGCAACGGCCGGCGCACATGAAGCGCCTGTTGATTCAGGGCTCCCGCCTGTCCTTCGACGAGCCGCAGATGGTCACCCTCTGCGACCACGTGGCCGGGGAATGGGTGGAGTGGGGCGCCTTGCTCAACATCCACGCGCAGAAGATGCCGCCCTTCACCCACCTGAGCCAGGCCTCGCAGGACGAGGAAGATGCCGCCGCCGAGGATGCCGATGGCTTGCCGGACGGGCTGGGGCTCGACGCCAATGAAGTGCCTGCCGTCGTGCACGTGGAAACCCCAGCACGGGACGACGCCCAGATCCGCGCCGCCTTCCGCGCCGCCGGCCCGCTGGAACAGCCCGCCGGCTCGCGCTTGCGCGTGCTGGTGGCGGAGCACGACGAGGGCGTGCGCCGCCAGGTCATGCATGTATTGCTGGAGGCTGGCTTCGACGTCGCCGAGGCGCGCGATGGCCACCTGGCCGCCGAAGCTGCGCTGGACTTTCAGCCGGACATCCTGGTCGTCGACTGGGCGCTGCCTGGCATGAGCGGTGAAGAACTCGTACGCACCTTGCGCCAGACCCGCATCGGCCGCCACATCTACGTGCTGGCGACGGCCGAGCGCGCCGACGAAAGTGCGCAGGTGGCCGCGCTCGAAGCAGGGGTCGATGACCTGCTGGGCAGGCCGATCAGCGCCAAGCTGCTGATTGCCCGCATCCGCGCCGGCCAGCGCGTGTCCGCCCTGCAGCGCGAGATCGAGAACGATCGCGAGGAGATCCGTCACTTCGCGGCCGAACTGGCGGTGACCAACCGGCGCCTGCAGGAAGTCGCGCTGCTGGATGCGCTGACCGGTTTCCCCAATCGTCGTTTCATCGCCGAACGCCTGCAGCAGGAGTGGAGCGCCTCCACCCGCACGCAGCGTCCCATCTCCTGCCTGGTCATCGACGTGGACCAGTTCCGCAAGGTCAATGACACCTACGGCAACGAGGTCGGTGACTCGGTGTTGCGCCAGATATCTGTGGCGATGCGCCAGGCCATCCGCAGTCAGGACATCATCGCGCGCAGCGGTGGTGACGAATTCCTCGTCGTTTGCCCGGACACGCCGCTGGAGGCCGCCGTGGCCTGTGGCGAACGGGTGCGGCAAGCGGTGGAACGCGCCGAGATCGTCTCCGGCATGCTCCACGTGCAGGTCACGCTGAGCGTGGGCGCAGCCAGCCGCGACGGCCACGTGAGCGATGCCGACACCCTGGTGCGGCGTTCCGAGCAGAGCCTGCGCCTGGCCAAGGACGGTGGCCGCAACCGTGTGGCGGCCACCCAGTTGCGCAACGAGGCCCAGCGCGCCTGAGCTGCAGCCGTGGCGACCGGCGTAGCATGGGCGGCATCGTTCGTCTGTGTGCCGGAGGGCCGTGGTGGCATCGTGTCCGATCCTTCAATCCCCGATCGTCCATAGCGAGATCGACACCGCCCAAGGCCGCTGGAACAGCGCCTGGTGGGTGCCGCCGCCGGCCTCGCCACTTGCTGGCGCGGTCGAACTGATCTGGCACTTCGACGGCTGCCTGGCGCAGGCGCGCGAGCGGGTGTTTCCGGGCGGCACGGTGGAACTGATCCTGCAATTCGAAGGGCGTTACCAGGACATCGTCGGCGAACGCAGCGTGGTGACGCCCCGCAGTTGCGTGACCGGCGTGCACAGCCGGGCCTTCGTGGTGCAGGCACCTTCCTCGCGTGTCTGCGTGCTGGGTCTGCGCCTGCGGCCGCTGGCGGCGCAGGCGGTACTGGCCCACCCGCTTCACGAAGCCACCGACCTGACCCTCGACCTGGACGACGTGCTGCGGGATGCAGCGGCCATGCTGGGCGAGCGTTGCCAGGATGCGCCGGATGCGGAGACGAGAATCCGCCTTGCCGCCCGCTGGCTGGCAGGGCGCCTGCAGGCCGCCGCGTCCGTCGATGCCGGTCTGCGCTGGATGCTGGCGCAGATGGAGGCGGGGCATGGCGGCAACGGCATCGAGGCGTTGCGCGAACAGGCGGGATATTCGCGCAATGCCCTGCAGGCGGCCTTCCGCCATCACGTAGGCGTGTCGCCGAAACACTACGCACGCCTGCTGCGCTTCCGCTACCTGCTGGAGCGCCTGCGGGACCCGCTGCCCGCGTCGCAAGGCGGCAAGCCGCTGTCCCTGGCGGAGCTGGCGCTGGCTGCGGGGTACTACGACCAGTCGCACATGAACATGGAGTTCCGCGCCTTCAGCGGGCTGACGCCGCGCGAGTTCCTCGCCGCCAGCCACTATCCCGGCAGCACCAGTATCGCGGAGGACACTGCCTGAACAGGGAACGTCGCCCGGCGGGCAGGGGGCGCACGGAGCGGGGCGGCAGGGCGGGAAAATTTTCCAAGACCACCGGCGTCCCGGCGGCTAACCTGCAGGCAAGCCTTCCACGGAGGAGTGTCTGCCATGTCTGAATCGCAAGCTGCACCATCCGGTGCGCCCCGCATCAAGGAAGTGTTTCCCTACCTGCGCGTGCATGACGCAGCGGCGGCCATCGATTTCTACATCCAGGTCTTCGGTGCGCGCGAGCGCTTCCGCCTGGTCGAACCCGGCGGACGGATCGGGCATGCCGAGCTGGACATCGGGCCGTCGGTATTGATGCTCAGCGACGAGTACCCGGAGTTCTCCTGCCTCGCGCCGCCGTCGGTGGGCGGCGTGGCCTCGTCCATCCACCTGCACGTCGATGACGCCGATGCGCTGGCGGCGCGCGCAGTCGCCGCGGGCGCGGTGATGCTGCGGCCGCCCACCGACGAGTTCTACGGCGAACGCTCGTGCAAGATCCGCGACCCCTTCGGCCACGAGTGGATGATCGGCCACGAGATCGAGCGGGTGACGCCGGAAGAGATGCAGCGACGCTACGACGCGATGTTCGCCTGAAGCAACGGCGCGCGGAGCGCTCAGAACAGGCTGCGTGCGCCGGTGAAGCGGCTGTTCCAGTAGGCCATGTCGATGCGTTCCACGCGCACCTTGCCGCGCGTGGATGGCGCATGCACGAACTTGCCGTCGCCGAGATAGATCCCCATGTGCGAATAGGGCTTGCCACTGGTGTTGAAGAACACCAGGTCGGCCGGGCGCAGCTCGTTGCGCTGGATGGTGCGCGTCAGCGACGCGATCTGCGCGGCGTTGTGCGGCAGGCGGCGTTTCGTCACCTGCTCGACCACGTAGCTCACCATGCCGCTGCAATCCAGCCCGGCCTCCGGGTTGCGGCCACCGAACTGGTAGCCGGTGTCCAGCAAGCCGAGCGCGTACAGCACGATCTCGTTGGCGTCCGCCGTATCGTGCAGGCGGAAGCTGTCCAGCCGCACGCCCGGCGCCGGGCTGGAGGGGGTGGAGGTTTTCGGCGCGGTGCCGCATGCGGACAACAGGAAGACGAACGCCAGCGCGGCGACACGACTGAACGGCGGGCGCGCCATCAGGCTTCCAGCCAGAAGGTGACCGGCCCGTCGTTCAGCAGGCTGACCTGCATGTCTGCGCCGAAGCGCCCACAGGCAACGTCCGCGTGCGCGGCACGCGCCTGGGTCACGAACTGGTCGAAGAGGGCTTGCGCCCGTGCCGGTTCGGCCGCGGGCGTGAAGCTTGCCCGCGTGCCGCTGCGGGTGTCGGCCGCAAGGGTGAACTGCGACACCAGCAGCAGCCCGCCGCCGGTGTCGCGCAGCGAACGGTTCATGCGGCCGGCATCGTCACCGAAGACGCGGTAGGTCAGCACACGCTCCAGCAGGCGCTTGCCGCGCGCTTCGTCGTCCTCGCGCTGCACGCCGACGAAGGCCAGCAGCCCCGGGCCGATGCGGCCGATCTCTTCGCCCGCCACGCTGACACTGGCGTGGCGCACACGCTGGATGAGTGCGATCAAGCCGTCCCTTTCTCTACTGCAGTTCGAAGCTGCCGCTGACGGTGACGCTCACCTGCGTCTCGCCGGCCTCGATGGGGGCAGGCGCCGCTTCGGCCGCAGCCATGGCCATCGGCGCGCGGCGGTACATGACAGGCGGACGGCCGCCGCTGTCACCGATGCTGACACTGCGCAGGCGCACCTTCTTGCCCAGCGCATTGCCGGCGATCGCTGCGCGGGCTTCGACGGCTTTCAGGGCATCGACCATCGCCTCGTCGCGGGCCTTGCGGAAGGTCTCGGGAGAGGGGCGCAACTGCAGCTGGTCGACGGCGGCCAGTGCCTGCAGCTTGCCGACTGCTTCGGACAGCGCGGCGATGTCACGCGACTCCAGGCTCAGCGTATTGCGCATGCGCCAGCTTTCGATCTGGCCGCCATTGCGCGCATACACGGGGTAGGTGGAAATGCCGGCCGACTGAACCTTGACCTGGCTGTAGGGTTTCAGCAGCGCCAGCACTTCGGTGCTGCGCTGGTTGACCTTGCGCGCCAGCGCGGCCGGATCGCGGTCGCTCATCTCCACGTAGGCCTGTGCCGCTGCCATGTCGTTGGAGACGGTGCGGCTGGCTTCTTCGGAGAGGTCGAGGGTAGGTACCTGCGGTGGCGGGACCTGGGCGCGGGCCACGGGCGCTGCCAGCAGCAGCGCCAGCGTACAGGCGGAGAACGTGGAGAGCGTGAATCGGGACGGACGACGGGACAGGGACATCGGGAACCTCCTGGCAGATGCGACAGAGTCGTCTGAGACGCGATCTTACCAAGAGCGTTCCCCGCGCCGTGCAGCCGGGGATGAATCGAGCCCCTTCAGCCCTTCACTGTTCACCGCTCCCGCGCCTCAGCGTGCGAGGAACTCGCGCATCACGCGGGTCGCCTCCTCTTCCAGGATCGGGCCTTCGATCGTCATCGGGCGCGAAGCATCGGCCAGCACGTCATGGATGCGGCTCTTCATCCAGGGCGGTCCGCCCAGTTCATTGATGGTGGTCGCGGACATGGCGTACACCACGCGCGATACCCCGCCCCAGAACATGGCGCCACTGCACATGGCGCAGGGTTCGCCACTGGCATAGACGGTTGCGCCTTGCAGTACTGCCGGGCCGTGCGCCTGCGCAGCCTCGCGCACCAGCACCACTTCGGCGTGGCCGGTGCAGTCCTGCGTAGTCACCTGGCTGTTGCGCGAGACGTGAACCGTCTTGCCGTCCGCGCTGACCAGCGTGGCGCCATAGGGAAAGTTGCCCTCGGCGACGGCCGCGCGCGAGGCGTCGATGGCCAGGCGCATGTAGTGCTCGTCGACGTCGTGGGTGGAGGGACGCGGAGAAGTGTTCGTGGGCGTGCTCGCAGACGTGCTCATGGTGTGCTCCCGTCAGATCTCGTCGATGGTGGTGCTGCGGTCCGCGCTGCTCTCGCCGCCATCGGCATTGATCGCGAAGCGGTCGCGCGTGGTGGTGTAGAAGCTGGCGCCGAAGCGGCCGACCGGGAAGTAGTCCTGCAGTCGCACGCGCCATTTCTCGGTGTCGACCAGGCCTTCACGCGCATGCAGCCACAGCACCTGGCCGATGAAGATGTGGCGGCTGGGCGTCTCCAGCTTTTCCCACAGCCTGCATTCGAAGGCCACGGGCGCTTCGACGATGCGTGGCGGGCGCACACCGCGCGAGGGCGAGTGCGTCAGGCCGACGTGGTCCAGTTCGCTCATGTCCGCCGGCAGGCGCTCGCCGCAACGGTGCATGCGCTCGGCGATGTCCTCGTCGGCCAGGTGTACGACGAATTCGCCGTTGGCGAGGATGTTGCGCGCGGTGTCCTTCAGCTTTCCGCTTTTGTCGCGGTTGATGCTGACCATCACCAGCGGTGGCTCTTCGCCCAGCATGTTGAACATGCTGAAGGGCGCGGCATTGATGGTGCCGTCCTCGCCGATAGTGGTCACCAGTGCGATGGGCCGCGGCACGATGAGGCTCGCCATCAGCTTGTAGCGCTGGTACTCGGTGATGCTTGAGAAATCGATGTCCATGATTCGTTGGTTCCGTCCCTGACTGGCCGTCACTGCCGCTGTGCGGGAATGACGGCGCGTTTTTCAGCGCGGTAGGTTGGGTTGAGCAACGCGACTTGTGCTGAGCATGTCGAAGCAAGCCCAACAGCGGCCTCTGCTGCGGAGTCCTGATTTCGCGAGTTCGTGTTGGGCTTCGCTGCGCTCAACCCAACCTACCGCCCTTCGGCAGACGCGGTGGACTAGCTCGGCACCTTGCCCTGCACCCCTTCGGCATACCACTTCAGCGACCACAGTTCGGACTCGGGCAACACCTGGCCGGCGGCCACGCGCACCTTGCCTTCGTTGTCGCGGATCTCGCCGCTGAAGGGGTTGAACTTGCCGGCCACGATGTCTGCCTTCTTCTGGTTGAAGAGCTTCGCCACGTCGGCAGGCACTGCGGCGTTGAGCGGGGACAGTTCGATCATTCCCTCCTTCATGCCCCACTTGGTGTCTTCCTGCTCCCACTTTCCGTCCAGCACTTCCTGCACCTTCTTCACGTAGTACACGCCCCAGTTCACGGTGTTGGCGGAGAGGTGCGACTTCGGGCCGTACTTCAGCATGTCGGAATCCTGGCCGAAGGCGAACAGGCCCTTGTCCTGCGCCACCTGCACGATCGCCGGCGAATCGGTGTTCTGGTACATCACGTCGGCGCCCTGGGCGACCAGCGTTTCGGCCGCTTCACGTTCGCGGCCCGGGTCGTACCAGGAGTACACCCAGATCACCTTGGTCTGGATTTTCGGATTGACGCTGCGTGCGCCGAGCGTGAAGGCGTTGATGTTGCGCAGTACTTCCGGGATCGGTACCGAGGCGACGAAGCCCAGCGTGTTCGTCTTCGTCATCTTGCCGGCGAGGATGCCGAGCAGGTAGGCGCCTTCGTAGAAGCGCGTCTGGTAGATGCCCATGTTGGGCGCGGTCTTGTAGCCGGTGGCGTGCTCGAAGGTGACCTTGGGGAACAGCTTCGCCACGCGCAGTGTCGGCTCCATGAAGCCGAAAGACGTGGTGAACACCATGTTGCAGCCCTGCTGGATGAACTGGCGGATCACCCGCTCGGCGTCGGCCGTCTCCGGCACGTTCTCGATGTACATCGTCTTCACGCGGTTGCCGAAGGTCTTGTCGACCAGGCGGCGGCCCAGCTCGTGCTGGAAGGTCCAGCCCACGTCGCCGATCGGGCCGGGATAGCAGAAACCGATTTTCAAGGGGTTGCTGGCGCTGTAGGTGGTGCTGGCCTGGGCCAGCGAGGGCAGGGCCAGCGCGCCACCGGCGGCCAGCGAGGAAAGCAGGAAACTGCGACGGTCCATGTCAGTGCTCCGGGTCGATTGTATGCGGTGAACTCTGAAACGTATCCGTTACGTTTCATAAGTGTATACACGCAACATCCGGTCCACCTCGCGGCTTTGACCTGTATTACGTTGAATCAATGACTTGCGTGAAACCGTCGGGACGCGGATGGCGCGCCACGCACTGTGCCTGGGCACGGATCATGAAAACGCGGCGCGAGCTTGGTGCGCGCTGCCAGGAGTGGAGTCGGGTCGCAAAGGCTTGAACTACAGGGGTGGAGCGACGCCTGGGCGGCAGGGCGGGAACGTGCAGGGGGCGTGCAGAAACGTGGCTGATCGGCCGGATAGGCCGTCAGCAACTTACTGTATACAGATCGCGTGCAGCCCGGCGAGCGTCAGCTGCCGAGGCCGAGCAGGGCCGCCAGGTCCGGGGCCTCTTCCGGCCTGGGCAGGCGGATGCGGGCTTCCAGTGCGTGCAGGTGGGCGTCCATCAGGGCGATGGCGCCGGATACGTCGCCGGCGGCGATGCGTTCCACCAGTTCGGCGTGTTCCTCGTGTTCGCACAGCGCATCGCCGGGGGCTTCGTACAGCGCGACGATCAGCGAGCAGCGCGACATCAGTTGTGTGAGGAAGGCCGCCAGCACGCGGTTGCCGCCCTGCTCGGCGAGCAGCGTGTGGAAGCCGCCGGCCCGCTGCGCCCACTCGCGTTGCGAGGGCTGGTGCAAGGCTTCGTGCTCGGCCGCCATGGCCTCGCGCAGCGCGCGGAGGCTGGCGGGCGTGGCGTTGGCGATCACCAGCGGCATGATGGCCGCCTCGATGGCGCGGCGTGCAGCGAAGATCTCGCGCGTCTCCTCCGGCGTGGGCGAGGCCACCACTGCGCCACGGTTGGGGCGCAGGTCCACGATGTGATCGCCGGCCAGGCGCTGCAGGGCCTTGCGCACCAGCGTGCGGCTCACCCCGAACAACTCGCACAACTGCGGCTCGGGCAGTTTCATGCCTGGCTTCAGGCGGTGGAGCATCACGGCCTGGAAGATCGCGTCGTAGATGCGCGCGTCGGCGGCGCCCACGTTGTCGCGCTTGCGCGGGCCGGCCTTGGCGGTCGCCGGGCGCGTGGCGTCAGCCTTGCCGGGGGCGGGCGGGTCGGTATCCAGCGGGGCGATGGGTTGGCGTCGCTTCATGTCGTGTATGCGGTTGGTCTCGAAAGATCCCGGGCGTCGTGGCAGACCTGCAGCGCAGATTGCGGTACAGTTTGCCACATCAAACTGTATTCAGTTAGAACTGGAATAGTGATCATTCCTCCGGCTGCGGTAGTCAGACGCTAAGCTTTCTCCAGGGCCTTGCAGGTACGCCAAGCTACGCCACCAGGTACGCCACCCGCCCCGCCGCCATCCAGCAACACATTCAGGCAACACAAGGACTCACTTCATGGCCGTCGTCGCTCTCGATCCCGATGCACCCGATTTCACCCGTCGCTATACCAACCTCGCCGACCCGCGCCTGGGTGCGCAGGCAGTCGCAGCCAGCGACGAATTCTTCGCCCCGCGCGATCGCATGCTGGCGCCGGAAGAGCCGGTGTTCATCCCCGGCAAGTACGACGACCACGGCAAGTGGATGGATGGCTGGGAGAGCCGTCGCAAGCGCGGGCCCGGCAACGACTGGTGCGTGATCCGCCTGGCGCGCCCCGGCCGCCTGGTAGGCGTGGACATCGACACCCGCCACTTCACCGGCAACTACCCGCCCGGCGCGTCGCTGGAGGCCTGCCACGTCACGAATGGCGAGCCGGATGCCAGCACGCGCTGGACCTCGCTGCTGGGCACCGTCTCCCTGAAGGGCAACAGCCATCACTACCATGCGCTGCACAGCACCGACACGTGGACCCACGTGCGCCTGTCGATCTACCCGGACGGTGGCGTCGCCCGCCTGCGGGTCTATGGTCGCCCGAGCGGCGACTGGGCCATCGGCGGGGCAGAGCTGGACCTCGCGGCCTCGATCAACGGCGCCTACATCGTGGCGGCCAACAACGAACACTTCGGCCTGGCCTCATCCCTGCTGCTGCCGGGCCGTGGCGTGAACATGGGCGATGGCTGGGAGACCCGCCGCCGCCGCGAACCCGGCAACGACTGGTGCATCGTCGCGCTGGCCGCGCCGGGCATCATCGAGAAGGTGGAAGTCGACACCGCCTTCTTCAAGGGCAATTTCCCCGATGCGTGCTCGCTGCAGGCTGCGCGCATGCTGGGTGGCACCGACCAGTCGCTGATCACCCAGAGCATGTTCTGGCAGGAGCTGCTGGGCCCGCAGAAGCTGCAGATGGACGCGGTGCATACCTTCGCACCGTCCGCCGCGCTGGGGCCGGTGACGCACGTGCGCTTCAATGTCTTCCCCGACGGCGGCGTCAGCCGCCTGCGCCTGTGGGGCAAGGTAGCCAGCGCATGAGCACCCAGGTGGACACGGCGCTGACGCTCACGGTCGAGCCGCTGACCCGCGAGGCCTTCGCGCCTTTCGGTGACGTCATCGAGGCGAGCGACGCGGTGCGTCACTTCCCGATCAATGCCGGCAACACCGAGCGCTTCCACGACCTCGCCACGCTGGACCCGGGCGAGGGTGGTCGCGTCATCGTCAGCATCTTCCGCGGCCTTCCGCGCGCGCTGCCGTTCTTCGTGGTGATGATGGAACGTCACCCGCGCGGGTCGCAGGCCTTCGTGCCCTTGTCCGGCCTGCCGTACCTGGTGGTGGTAGCGCCGCCCGGCGAGCCGCCGACGGCGCGTGAGCTGCGCTGCTTCCTCGCACAGCCGGGGCAGGGCGTGAACTACGCCACCAGCACCTGGCATCACCCGCTGCTGGCACTGGACGACGTGAGCGACTTCCTCGTGCTGGACCGCGCGGGCGAAGGGCCGAACTGCGACGAGGTGGTGCTGGATCCGATCGCGGTGATCGCTTCACGCTGATCCACGCGCCGCACGCTGCAAACGCCGAGGCCCCATCCCGCGCTGGCGGGATGGGGCCTCGGTTCATCTTCCGCAGCCTCCCGGAGTGGCTAGCAGGATGAAGTGGAGCGAAGCGGAACGGTGCTGGCGAGGTGCGACCGCGCAGACAGTACGAGTAGTACGGCAAGCGGTTGCAACGACGCCAGCATCATTCTGCTAGCCAGTCCTACAGGTCGCGCGGTCGCGCGCCGATGATCACTACTTCATAGTTCAGCCCACGCTGGTCGGGCGCATCGGCGTTGCTCTCGAAGGCGTTGTAGGTGAGCAGCGCATCCGGCGTGCTGGCAACCACCAGCGTGGCCTCTTCACCGCTGGCGATGCTGGCGGTGCCGACACCGCCGGGCAGGGCCACGTAGCGCACGCCGCCGTTGGTCGTGTTGCGGATGGCGACGGTGGCGGTGAAGTTGCTGCCCGACAGACCGTTGCCGAGGTTGCGCACCGTGACGTTCACCGTGCCGGCGGTGACGGTCAGCGGGTTGATGTTGGCGCCGCCATACATTGGCTGGCGCGCAGCGATCACGCGATACGTGTCGGTGCCGGCGGCCTGCAGGTTGCGGTAGGCGCTGGCGCGGAAGGACGCGTTGTTGATGCTCGCATTCAGGCGTGCCTGCGCCAGCGGATGCGCGATGTCCAGGTAGGCCATGCGTGCCCAGTACAGGCCGACCACGCGTTGCCACGGTGTCGAGCTCATGCGGGCCACCGTGTGCAGCGGCGTCTCCTGGCCCTGGTGCGAGCGGTACATGGTGCGCACCGCATTCACGCCCAGCCCGGCGATGTTGTCCGGGTTGTGGCTCAGGTAACTGAAGAAGGGCCAGGCCTCGTAGCGGTTGTCGGCGTGCACCAGGGTCAGGCGCGACTGTGCGATGACGCTGTTGAGGTTGATGATGGTGCTGGCACCGCCACGGCCGTAGCGCTGCTGCGTCGTCACGTACTGCGGCGCGAAGGCGGTGAAGGTGTCGGTGTGCCACTGTGCGAGCGTCTCCCACCATGCGCCGGTGTTGGCCTTGTCCACCCACAGGTACTCCGACAGGGTGATGCAGTGGCCGAACTCGTGCACGTACACGTTCGGCGCGCTCATCTGGTTGGTGTGCACCACCAGGTAGGGCAGGCCGGCGTTGCCGTCGTAGCCCATCGCGCCGCCGGCGTTGAGGTCCACCGTCGCATACACGTTCATCTTGAACGGGCCGCCGGGGCGCCCGTTCACCGGACGGCCCGGCGAGCGGAAGCCGCGCTGCACGATCCAGTAGTCGTAGGCGGCCTCCAGGTAGTCCAGCACCTGGGTGACCTGCGCGTCGGTGTGGTGGCCCAGCACGCCGGCGGCATCGCGACCGCTGCCGCCGTAGTACACGCGGAAGTGGGCGGAGTCGCGATACAGCGCGTTGCTGGTGGTGATGTTGCGATACACGTACTGGTTGGTGACCGCACCGTAGGCAGCACCGCCGCTGGAGCTGGACGACGAGCTGGAAGAACCAGTGCCGCTGCTCGACGATGTGGACGACGAACTCGACGAGCTGGAAGAGCTCGATGAGGTGGACGACGAACTGGTGGACGACGAACTCGTGGAAGAACTGCTCGACGAACTCGACGATGACGAGCTGGAAGAAGAGCTGGACGACGAAGAGCTGCCGCCGCCGCTGGACGAGGGCACGGAGCACTCATTGACGCCCCCTGCGATACGTCCGCCGAAGCTCGCCTGGTTGCAGACGAAGCTGCCGCTCAGCACCTTGTAGAAGAAGCGGTCGGCGCGGCCGAAGGCCACGTTGGTGTTGGCCGCCACCGAGCAGGTCTTGTTCTCGCTGCAGATGGTCGTGTAGCCAGCCGGGCGGTTGGCGGCGAGCGTGAGGCTCGCCAGCGTCGCGGCCACGAGGCCGAACGCGAGCTTGGTCAGTTTCATCGAATCGTCTCCGGAAATCGTGTTCTTTGTTGTTTATGACGTTTGCGCAGCCAGCCGTCGCTGCACAGCGTCCTGAAACTTTAGGACACGATTCCGTTCGCGCGACCCCGGGCGCGCGACAAACGACGAGAGGAGCCGTCAGGCTGTCAGGCGGCGCGAGGCATTCTTCGCGCCGGGCGAGCGCCGCGTCGCCATGATCGCCAGTCCTGACACCCCCGGGGTCTAGGTTGCGGTGGCGACGGCCCGGGCCCGGGCGCTGTGCAGCTTCCGGTAGCTGTCGATCAGGCGCTGGTGCCGGTCGAGTCCTTCCAGCTTCATGCTGGTGGGCGTCAGGCCATGGAAGCACACGCTGCCGTCCACGGAGCCGATCGCCGCATCCATGCGCGCATTGCCGAACATGCGGCGGAAGCTGGCCTCGTAGTCCGCCAGTTCCATCTCGTCGTCCAGCGTCACTTCCAGCACCACGTTGAGGGCCTGGTAGAACAGGCCGCGCTCGGCGGTGTTCTCGTTGTACTGCAGGTAGGCCTGCACCAGCTCATGCGCTTCCTCGAACTGCTTCAGCGCGAGATTGATCAACAGCTTCAGCTCCAGGATGGTCAGCTGGCCCCAGTCGGTGTTCTCGTCGAACTCGATGCCGATCAGCGTGATGATGTCGGTGTAATCGTCCAGCTCGCTTTCTTCCAGGCGCTCCAGCAGCGCTGCCAGCGCGTCGTCGTCGAGACGGTGCAGGTTCAGGATGTCCTCGCGGAAAGCCAGCGCCTTGTTGGTGTTGTCCCAGATCAGGTCCTCCACCGGGTAGATCTCGGAGTAGCCCGGCACGAGGATGCGGCAGGCCTGGGCACCCAGCTCGTCATACACGGCCATGTACACCTCCTTGCCCATCTCTTCGAGGATGCCGAACAGCGCGGCCGCCTCTTCTGTATTCGAACCCCGCGTGAAGTCCCACTCGACGAATTCGTAGTCGTGCTTCGCGCTGAAGAAGCGCCACGACACCACACCGCTGGAGTCGATGAAGTGCTCGACGAAATTGTTCGGCTCGGTCACCGCGTTGCTGGCGAAAGTGGGTTGGGGCAGGTCGTTGAGGCCTTCGAAGCTGCGGCCCTGCAGCAGTTCGGTGAGACTGCGCTCCAGCGCCACTTCGAAGCTGGGGTGTGCGCCGAAGGACGCGAACACGCCACCGGTGCGCGGGTTCATCAGGGTCACGCACATCACCGGGAATTCGCCGCCCAGCGAGGCGTCCTTCACCAGCACCGGGAAGCCCTGTTCCTCCAGCCCCTGGATGCCGGCCACGATGCCCGGGTACTTCGCCAGCACTTCGGCCGGCACGTCGGGCAAGGCGATCTCGCCTTCCAGGATTTCGCGCTTCACCGCGCGCTCGAAAATTTCCGACAGGCACTGCACCTGTGCCTCGGCCAGCGTGTTGCCGGCGCTCATGCCATTGCTGAGGAAGAGGTTGTCGATCAGGTTGGTGGGGAAGTACACCACCTCGCCGTCGGATTGGCGCACATAGGGCAGGGCACAGATGCCGCGCGCGGTGCTGCCGGAGTTCGTGTCGTACAGGTGCGAGCCGCGCAGCTCGCCGTCCTCGTTGTAGATCGCCAGGCTGTAGTCGTCGAGCAGGCATGCCGGCAGCGCATCCTTCTTGCCTGGCTTGAACCAGCGCTCGTCCGGGTAGTGCACGAAGTCCGCGTTGGCAAACTCCTCGCCCCAGTACTGGTCGTTGTAGAAGTGGTTGCAGCTGGTGCGCTCGATGTATTCGCCCAGCGCGGAGGCCAGCGCGCTTTCCTTGGTGGCGCCCTTGCCGTTGGTGAAGCACATCGGCGAGTGCGCGTCGCGGATATGCAATGACCATACGTTGGGCACGATGTTGCGCCAGGACGCGATCTCGATCTTGATGCCCAGTCCGGCAAGCAGGGCCGACATGTTGGCGATGGTGTCTTCCAGCGGCAGGTCCTTGCCGGCGATGCGGGTGCTCACGCCCTCGGCGCCCGGCAGCAACAGCGCCTGCGCATCCGCGTCCAGGTTCTCCACCTCTTCGATGATGAAGTCGGGCACGTTCTGCACCACGCGCTTCACCGTGCAGCGGTCAATCGACCGCAGGATGCCCACGCGGTCCTTCTCGGAGATGTCTGGCGGCAGTTCGATCTGGATCTTGAAGGTCTGCTTGTAGCGGTTCTCCGGATCGACGATGTTGTTGTGCGACAGGCGCATGTGCTCCGTCGGGATGCCGCGGGTGTCGCAGTACGCCTTCACGAAGTAGGCGGCGCACAGCGCCGACGAGGCGAGGAAGTAATCGAACGGCCCCGGCGCCGAGCCGTCACCCTTGTAGCGGATGGGCTGGTCGGCGATGACCGTGAAGTCGTCGAACTTCGCTTCCTGGCGGAGCTTGTCGAGAAAGTTGACCTTGATTTCCATGAGGGTGCTTCCGGAATGGCTTACAGGAACAGGCCGCCATTGTCCGGGTTTTCGGCCGGCTTTCCGCCGGCTCACCGCTCATTTTCAGGAATGGTATTGACCGCGCGCATCAGCGCCGCGGGTCAGGCGCCCAGGTCGATCTCGGCCTCGTAGCCCGCGCTCTCGCAATCGGTATAGATGTCCGGCTTGCGCACCCACACGCGGGCGCCGGTCACGCCGTCCAGGCCTGCGCACAGGGCCAGCAGCTCGTGGCACAGGGTTTCCTGCAGGTTGAAGTGGCGGCCGGCCACCAGGCCGGGAATGGCCTTGTGCACGAGGTCGTAGTTGACGGTTGCCTGCACGTCGTCCGGGATGGCCTTCGTGAGGGGCGCGAGGCGCAGGTCGATGTCGATGAGCACGCGCTGCGGGCGCTGCTTCTCCACTTCGTAGAAGCCGATGGAGACCGGCAGGCTGTACTCGCGGATGCGGATGCGGCGGTGGGTTATCTTCATGCTCGACGGTCCTGGAGGCTTCTGGCACGCGGTGAGGGTATCGCATGCTGCGTGGCGGGCGCGTACAAGTCCGGCAGGCGCTCAAGAAAAAGTCCCGGCACGGGGCCGGGACTCTGGATGGTGCAACGACCGGGGGCCGGGGTGATCAGGCCAGCTGGCTGCGCAGTGTCCTGGCGGCGTTCACCATGTTGGTGAGCGCAGGGGTCACTTCGGCCCACTGACGGGTCTTCAGGCCGCAATCCGGATTCACCCACAGGCGCTCGGCGGGCACGCGCTCGGCTGCCAGCTTCATCAGCTTGACCATGTATTCCTCGGTCGGGATGTTGGGTGAGTGGATGTCATACACGCCCGGGCCGATTTCGTTCGGGTACTCGAAGTTCCTGAACGCATCCAGCAGTTCCATGTCGGAGCGCGAGGTCTCGATGGTGATCACGTCGGCATCCATGTCGGCGATCGACGCGATGATGTCGTTGAACTCCGAGTAGCACATGTGGGTGTGGATCTGCGTTTTGTCCTCCACGCCGTTGGCGGTGATGCGGAAGGACTCCACCGCCCAGTCCAGGTATTCCTTCCACTGCGCCTTGCGCAGCGGCAGCCCTTCGCGCAGCGCGGCCTCGTCGATCTGGATGATGCGGATGCCGGCACGCTCCAGGTCCTGCACTTCCTCGCGGATGGCCAGCGCCAGCTGGTAGCAGGACACCGAGCGCGGCTGGTCGTCGCGCACGAAGGACCAGTTCAGGATGGTCACCGGGCCGGTCAGCATGCCCTTCATCGGCTTGCGGGTCAGCGAGGCGGCGTATTTGATCCACTCCACCGTCATCGCCTTCGGGCGGCTGATGTCGCCGAACAGGATGGGCGGCTTCACGCAGCGCGAGCCATAAGATTGCACCCAGCCGAACTGGCTGAAGGCGTAGCCGTCCAGCTGCTCGCCGAAGTACTCCACCATGTCGTTGCGCTCGGCCTCGCCGTGCACGAACACGTCCAGTCCCAGTGCTTCCTGCTCGCGCACGCTGCGGGCGATCTCGGTCTGCATGGCGATGCGGTAGCCGTCCTCGCCGAGGCGCCCGGCCTTGTACTCGCTGCGCGCATGGCGGATGTCGGCGGTCTGCGGGAAGGAACCGATGGTGGTGGTCGGGAACTTCGGCAGCTTCAGCCGCGCGGCCTGTCGGGCGGCGCGCTGGGCGTAGGGGCTCTTGCGCTGGCCCAGTTGCGCGGTGATCTTCGCGACGGCGGCCTTGACGGCCGGGTTGTTCACCCGTGGCGAGGCACGGCGCGCGGCGATGGCGGCGGCGTTGGCAGCCAGCTCGTTTTTCACGCTGTCACGCCCCTCGTTCAGCGCGCGGGCCAGCACCGTCAGCTCGCCGAGCTTCTGCTTCGCGAAGGCCAGCCAGGACTTGATCTCTCCATCCAGCTTCTCTTCGCTGTCGAGGTCCACCGGCACGTGCAGCAGCGAGCAGGACGGGGCGATCCACAGGCGTTCACCGAGGCGCTCGGCCACCGGTTGCAGCCACTCCAGCACGGCGTCCAGGTCGGTCTTCCAGATGTTGCGACCGTTGATCACGCCCAGCGACAGCACCTTGTGGCTGGCCAGGTGGTTCAGCGCGACCAGCACTTCGTCACGCGCATTCACCGCGTCCAGGTGGAAGCCGGCGACCGGCAGCTTGACGGCCCATTCCAGGTTGTCCTTCAGCTGGCCGAAGTAGGTGGCCAGCAGCAGCTGCACCGGTGCGGTCTTCAGTGCGTGGTAGGCGGTGGTGAAGGCATGGCGCCAGTCGGCGTCGAGTTCGGTGACCAGAACAGGCTCGTCGATCTGCACCCACTCCGCGCCTTCGGCGGCCAGGGTGGCGAGCAGCTCGGCGTACACCGGCAGCAGGCGGTCCAGCAGGGCGAGGCGGTTGGAATCGTCCTTGGCCTTGCCGATGGCGAGATAGGTCACCGGGCCGATGATCACCGGCTTGGCTTTCACATCCTGGGCACGTGCCTCGGCCAGTTGTGCGATCAGGCGCGTGGCATCCAGCTTGAACTGCGTGCCGGCGGTGAACTCCGGGACGATGTAGTGGTAGTTGGTGTCGAACCACTTGGTCATTTCGCCGGCGGCCACGCCGCCGCAGCAATGGGCGTGGTCTTCGGCGGACCTGGCCGAGCGGCCCCGGGCCACGCGGAAGTAGTTGTCCAGCGCATCGCCATGGAAATCACGCACGCGCTCCGGCAGGTTGCCCAGGGTGAAGCTCATGTCCAGCACCTGGTCGTAGAACGCGAAGTCGCCGACTGGTGCGAAGTCCAGCTCCGACTGCTCCTGCCAGTGACGGCGACGCAGTTCGGCGCCGCGCAGCTTCAGTGCGTCCAGCGCGCTTTCGCCCTTCCAGTAGGACTCGAGCGCGAACTTCAGCTCGCGCCTGGCGCCGATGCGGGGGAAACCGAGGTTGTGGGTGATTGCCATGATGCAGACCGTGGGGAGGGTGGAAGTGCCGCCATCCTAGGTCGCATGACTCATGAGCGAAAATGGTA
The DNA here is from genome assembly GCF_036017065.1 of Uliginosibacterium sp. H1. Taxonomy (NCBI): domain Bacteria; kingdom Pseudomonadati; phylum Pseudomonadota; class Betaproteobacteria; order Rhodocyclales; family Zoogloeaceae; genus Uliginosibacterium; species Uliginosibacterium sp. H1. The sequence goes on along the minus strand of NZ_JAYXHR010000001.1, from coordinate 1,493,705 downwards.
TTGTTTCATCCATCAATGAGCATTGCTCATGAACTGACGCAGCCGTCCCGCTTGCCATGGCCATCCTCGAACGCACCCACCTCGCCATCATCCGCGCCGTCGACGAGCACGGCTCCCTGACGGCCGCAGCCGAGAAGCTGCACCTCACGCAGTCCGCGTTGAGCCACACCATCCGCAAGCTGGAGGACCAGTTGGGGCTGCCGGTGTGGCACCGCGAGGGCCGCGGCCTGCGTCCTACCCAGGCCGGCGAGTACCTGCTGGCCGTGGCCAACCGCCTGCTGCCGCAGCTGGGCTACGCCGAGGAACGCCTGAAGGAATTCGCGCGTGGCGAACGCGGGGCGCTGCGCATCGGCATGGAGTGCCACCCCTGCTACCAGTGGCTGCTGAAGATCGTGTCGCCTTACCTGGGCGCCTGGCCGGCGGTGGACGTGGACGTGAAGCAGAAATTCCAGTTCGGCGGCATCGGCGCGCTGTTCGGCTACGAGATCGACATGCTGGTGACGCCGGACCCGCTGCACAAACCGGGGCTCACTTTCGAGCCGGTGTTCGACTACGAGCAGGTACTGGTGGTCGGCCCCGACCACCCCTTGCGCAAGCTGCCGCATGCACTGCCGAAGCACCTGGCCGACGAGACGCTGATCACCTACCCGGTGCCGGTGGACCGCCTGGACATCTACACCCAGTTCCTCACGCCTGCGGGCATCGCGCCGCGACGCCACAAGCCCATCGAGACCACCGACATCATGCTGCAGATGGTCGCCAGCGGCCGCGGCGTGGCCGCACTGCCGCGCTGGCTGGTGGAGGAGTACGCCAGCAAGCTGGACGTCGCTCCGGTGAAACTGGGCAAGCAGGGCGTGGCGAAGCAGATCTTCCTCGGCTACCGCGAGGCGGATGCCGACATCGACTACCTGCGCGCCTTTGTCGACATGGCGCGTACGCACCGCGACGCGTAGGCCTTATGGTTCAACGGTTCAGCGGTTCAGCGCCGCGCGGATCTCGTCGACCACCGCCTGTTCCGTGCGCAGGCTGCCGGCGGTGAGGTACTGGCGCACGGGCTCCAGGTAGATCATCCGTCCGGCCTTGTGGGCACGCGTCCCGGCGAGCAGCGGGTCGTCGTACAGGCGGCGGGCGAGGCCGGCGGCCGGGCTGCCGACACCGGCGTCGCGGTCGATGACGAACAGCCAGGTAGGGTCGATCTTCGCGATTTCTTCGGGCGACACCGGACGGCCTTGGCGTGGCAGCGAGGCGTCCGCTTCCGGCAGGCCGTAGCGGGTGTGCAGGGCGCCGAAGCGGGAGAGCCGTCCGTAGGCGGTGACGGTGTCGCCGACGGTGAGGATCAGCAATGCGGGGCCGGCTTGCGCGGCGAGCTGCCGCAGCGCCTCCGTGCTGTCCGCCAGCCTGCGCAGCCGCGCTTCGACTTCCGCTTCCTTGCCGAAGAGTTTGCCGAAAGCGCGCGCGTTGCGCGCCACGCCGCCGTCGCCGTCCTCCGCGTTGGCCGTGATGTCCAGGGTCGGAGCGATCTGCGCGAGGCCGGCGTACTTCTCGCGCATGCGCCCGCCGACCACGATCAGGTCCGGCCGCGCGGCGCGGATGGCGTCGTAGTCGGGCTCGAACAGCGAACCCGCTTTCACGTAGCGGGCGTCGTCGAAACGCGCGAGCCCGGTGGGCATCTTCCAGCCCGGCACGGCGACGGGTTCGACGCCCAGCGCGTCCAGCATGTCGAGCGCGGCGAGGTCCAGCGCGACGACACGGGCGGGAGGGCTGCGCAGCGCCAGCACGCCGCTGGCATGTTCGATGCGCAGTGCTGCGGGCTCGGTTGCGAGGGCGGGCAGGCAGCAGAGGGCCAGCGCGAGGCTGGCGGCGCGCAGGGTGGCTGAATGCAGGGTGGCCGCCCGCAAAGTGGCCGAGCGTAGGAGTCGATGGATCATCGCGGGTTCTTCCCGTTGCCGAAGAGGGCGAGCAGGCCGTCGGCGAGTGCGCCGCGCCACACAAGGTAGTCGTGGCCACCGGCGTACTCGCGGTAGTGCACCGGGTAGCCGCGCGCTTCCAGCACGTCGCGCAGGTGGCGGTTGGTGTCGAGGATGGCGGCGGTGTAGGCGTGCGGTCCTTCGAACAGCCCGGCGGACACGAAGAAGCGCAGCGGCAGCTTCGGCAGCTTCAACAGGCGTCGTGCGGTGTATTCGCGCTGATCTTCCGGCGTGCCGTCCGGCGACCACCAGTACGAGCCCGACATCGACAGCACGTTGCCGAAGCGCTGCGGGTAACGCAGGGCGATGCTGGTCGAGGCCAGCCCGCCATAGCTCGATCCCGCCAGCACGGTGCGGCGGGCATCCGGCTTCAGCCCGGTTTCGCGGGCGACGCGCGGCAACAGTTCCTCGGCCATGAAGCGGGCGAAGTCCGGGTTGTCCGGCAGTTCGCGCCCGCGTGCGTTGTCGGCGTTGTCGACGAAGACGGCGACCACCGGTGGCAGGCGTCCCGCGGCGCGCAGGTTGTCGAGGATGGCGGGCGTGGGCACCTTGCCGAGGTACTGCGGCGCGTCGAAGACGAACAGCAGCACGGTGGCCGGGTCGGCCGGGTTGAAACCCGGCGGGCGATACAGCGTGATGTCGCGCGTATTGCCCAGCCCCTTGCTCGTCTGCTGCCACTTCGTCAGGCGGCCCGTGGCGACCTCGCGCTGGCCCTGTTCCGGCACGAGCCCCGGCTGGACCGGCGCGGCCGGCAATGCGAAGGTGGATTCGCGGGCGAACGCGTCTACCGCGTCCTGGGGCCAGGGATGGCGGTTGAGCGGATCGGCCTGCAGCGTGGCTAGGATGGCGACGCGTCGCTCGCGCGGGCTGCCGTCGAAGGACGGCACGTCCGGCGCCAGGCGATAGGACGCGCGCGTATCGGCCGGCACCACGTAGCTGCGGAACCACACGTCCGAGTCGCCCAGCCGCTGCAGCTCGTCGTGATCGGTGGCGGGGCCGCCGAGCAGGCGCACGCCATGACGCGCGCCGCGCCACAGGAAGGTGACGATGCGCTTGCTGTCGTCTCGGGCGTCGGGCACGGCTTCGACCAGCGGCGTGCCTTCGGCGGCCACCGCTTGCCAGAAGGCTTCCGTGTTGCCGCCTGCGGCCAGCGTCCGTGCAAGCGCCGCCACACGCGGGCTGAGCGAGGTGTCCGGCGGAGCGAGCTGCCGTTCGCGCGGCACCTGGCGGACGATCTCGAAACGGTAATCACCGCTGCCGTGTCGCGCGCTCAGTTGCAGTTGCTGTCCTGTCGCCGCTACGAAGCGCACGGTATTGCTGCCGCGCGCGCCGTCGAGCAGGCGGCGCTGCCGGCGTCCGTCGGTGGCCACCAGGTCGAGCACCACCTGCACCGCACCGCTGTCCAGCGTGGCTTCGATGTAGTCGCCGTCGGCCGCCGGCAGGGCGATGTGTTGCGCAGCCGCGCCTGCCGCGCCTGCCAGATGCCCCGTCACCGGGGCACCGGAGGCGAACGGGGCGCCGAGCATGGCCGCGCACAGCGCGATCCTGCGCAGCCAGCCGCTTGCGTTGCCGGCGCCGTGCCTCACCGGCCGTGCCATCAACCGCCTTGCCATCACCAGCTGTACTTCAGGTTGGCGGTGACGACGCGTCCGCTGCCGTAGAAGCAGGCCCAGCGCGAGGCGCAGGAGGCGACGTAGCGTTCGTCGGTCAGGTTGCTCACGTTCAACTGCGTGCTGACGCCAGTCAGGCGCGGGCTGAGGTAGCGGAAGTCGTAGCTCAGCATCAGGTCGTACAGCGTGGCGGCGTCCACCTTGAAGGTGTTGGCGCCGTCACCCTGGCTCTCGCCGATGTAGCGCACGCCCAGGCCAATGCCCAGGCCCTTCAGGCCGGTGTCACCGAAGGCGTAGCGACCCCACAGGGCAGCCTGGTTCATCGGCGTGCGCGCCTGCAGCTTGTCGATGGTGCTGACGTCCTTCGATTCGGTGACGCGCGAATCGATGTAGGTGTAGCTGCCCAGGATGCTGAACTCGCGGGTGATCTCGGCCTGGCCTTCCAGCTCGAAGCCCTTGCTTCGGATCTCGCCGGTCTGGTAGTTGCGCTGCGTCGAGAAGTCGTACGACAGCACGTTCTGCTGCACCAGTTCATAGACCGCCGCGGTCAGGTTGTAGCGCGCGCCGGGCGGGGCGAACTTCACGCCGACTTCGACCTGCTGCGCGGTGGTCGGGTCGAAGGCCGGCTGGCCGGAGGGCGCGCTCTGCAGCACGGGTTCGAACGAAGTGCTGTAGCTGGCGTACGGCGAGAGGCCGTTGTCGAAGGCATACACCACGCCGGCACGGCCGGTGAAGGCGCCGTCGTCGTAGGTGGTGTTGCTGCGGGCCAGCTTGTCGTCGATCGTCGTGCTCGTCCAGTCGTAGCGGCCGCCGAGCAGCAGGTTCAGCCGGCCGATGGCCATCTGGTCCTGCGCATACAGGCCGGTCTGCCACGCGGTGGTGTCGCTGTCGTCGCTCGGGGTCAGGTTCACGTTGCTGACGTTGTACACCGGTGCCAGCCAGTCGATGCTGGGTGCCGTGGCCCGTCCCCACTGGTAGTCGCGCTGCGAGTAGGTGTAGTCCAGGCCGCCGAGCAGGGTGTGCCTGACGGCGCCGGTCGCGGTCTTGAACTGCAGCTGGTTGTCGACGAGGAACTGGTTCAGGTTCTCCGAGCCACCGCTGCCTTGGCGCGTGATGGTGCGCTGGTTGGATTGCAGCGCGTTCCACACCAGGGTGCGGTGCTCGAAGTCGATGCTGCTGAAGCGCAGGTTCTGGCGGAAGCTCAGGCTGTCGTCGAAGTCATGACGCAGGCGATAGCCCAGCGCCAGCTGGTCGCGGTCCGAGATCTCGTAGTTCGGATCGCTGACCAGGAAGTCGCTGGGGATGTAGCCGTAGACCGTGGGGTCGACGGTGCCCAGCTTCTCCATGAAGTTGCGGTAGCCGGCCTGCGGCTCGTGCTGGAACAGCGCGTACAGGTCGAACTGGGTGGCGGCGTTCGGCTTCCAGGTGAGCGACGGCGCCAGCGAGTAGCGCTCCTGCTCCAGCCCGTCTTCCTGGGTGTTGCTCTTCTCGCCATTGAAGACGACGCGGTAGGCCAGCGACTCGGAGCCGACGAAGCCGACATCCGCGCCCAGCGCGATGCGGTCGTAGTTGCCGGTGCCCAGTGTCACTTCGTTGTGCGGGGTGAAGCCGGCCTGCTTGCCGACGAGGTTCACCACGCCACCCGGGTTGGCCTGGCCGTACAGCACCGACGACGGGCCGTGCAGGACTTCGACGCGCTCCAGCAGGTAGGGGTCGATCTGGCCCGACGAGCCGGAGCCGTAGCGCAGGCCGTTGTAGTAGCGCGGCACGTAGTAGAAGCCGCGCATGAACATCTCGTCATGCAGGTTGGATGCGCCGCGATACTCGGTGAACACGCCGGCGGAGTAACGCAGAGCCTGTGCCACGCTCTGCGCGTCCTGGTCGGCGATCTGTTCGGCGGACACCACCGACACGCTTTGCGGCACCAGTCGCAGCGGCGTGTCGGTCTTGGTGCCGGTCATCGTGCGCGTGGCGGCGTAGCCGCCCACCGGGCCGTTGGGGTCCTCGCCGCTGGCCGTCACGGTCACGGCGGGCAGCATGGTTTCGCCACGGCCGGGGCGGATGACCAGCGTATTCCCCTGGGATACCGCTTCCAGTCCGCTGCCGCTCAGCAGGCGTTGCAGGGCTTGGTCGGGCGTCAGGCTGCCGCTGACGGCGGGGGCCTGGCGGTTGGCGACCAGCTCGGGCGCCACGATGAGCTGCTGCCCGGTCTGGCGGGCCAGCTCGTTGAGCGCCGAACCCAGGCCCTGTGCCGGGATGTCGATGCGCACCGGCGCGGCGGCTGACTGGGCCATGGCCCAGTGCGGCGTGGTGATCGCCAGCGCGATGGCCAGTGCCAGCCGGGAGGCGCGCGGACGGAAGGGGGTACGACGCTGCAACGACTTCATGATGCGGGGGTCCTTGTTGGTTTGAACACGAGGCATTCGCAACAGAAGACGCAGCACCGGCCACGATCCTGACATCGCGGCGAAAAAAATCAGCGGGGGATGATTTCCTGCGTGGCGCCGTCGGCGCGGAGACGGACCGGCAGGATGAGCGGCAGGGCCTGCGCGAACTCGTCCACGGCATCGACGCGGAAGGAGCCGGAAACCCGCATGGCAGCGACCTTGGGGTCGTGCACCACGAAGCCGCTGTCGCCGTAGCGCGCGAACTCGGCGAGCGCATCGCCCAGCGGCGCGTTGTCGAAGGACAGGCGCTTGGCGCGCCAGTCGGCCGCCGTGGCGGCTTGTGTCGTCAGGCTGCCGTCCGGGCGCAGGGCGACGGCCTGGCCGGCCTTGAGGATGTGTACCGGCGTGCCGGCCGCGGAGGCGCCGTGCGCGTCCCGCACGCTGACCTTCACGCAGCCTTCGTCGACCACCACGCTGGCCGCGCCGCCGACATGACGGACATGGAAGCGGGTGCCCACCACCGTGGCGCGCAAGGCGCCGGCATCCACGTGCATGGGCCGTTCCGGCGCGTGGCTGACCTGCAGGTAGGCCTGGCCCTCGATCAGGCGCAGCTCGCGCCGGCTGCGGAAGTAACGCACCTGCACCTGGCTCGCCGTATCCAGTTCAAGGCTGCTGCCGTCCGGCAGCGTCAATGTGTCGAAGGCGCCGCGGGCGGTGACGTATTCCGCGCTGTGCAGGGGCAGGGCGTTGAAGTAGATCGCGCCGCCCCAGGCCACCATGGCAACGACGGTGGCCATTGCGGCAGCGATGCCGACGCGTCGCAGTGCGGATGTGCGGGTGGCTGCCGAGGGACTGGGCGTGAGGGCGCGTGCCATGGCACCGATGCGTGCCGCGTCCGCAGCGGGAATGCTCTCCAGCGCGGTGGCCGTGCGCTGCATCGCATCCCATGCAGCCAGGTGCGCCGTCGATGCCTCCAGCCAGTCCGCCAGGGCCTGCGCGTCCAACGGGCCGAAGTCCGCTGCCTGCTGGCGCAACCACCAGCCGGCCGCCGTCGCGTCGACATCGGCGTCGGTGATGTCGATGTCGGTCTCCTGCGCGGCGGGAAGGGAGGCGGGCGAGTCGTGCATTACGGGCAAGGAGTGTGGGAGCAACGACTGTCGGGGCAATGACTGGCTGGCGCCAGCAGGCCCGTGGCGCCACTACGCCATCCGGCCTGCTTGCCACATCGGTGAAGACGCATGACGGGCTTCAATCCTGAGTACCGTCGCGACTGGCATCACCGGAATCCTCCAGCGTCGCCATGGCCCGCTTGCAGGCCACCATGCCGGCGATGATGTGCTTCTCCACGGCATTGCGGGTGATGCCCATGCGCTCGGCGATGTCGGCCTGCGCCAGGCCCTCGAACTTGAACAGCACGAAGGCCTCGCGGCAGCGGGGTGGCAGTGTCTCCACGACGTCGAGAAGATGCAAGGCGATCTGCTGTCCGGCCAGGCGGTTGTCGGGTTGCTGGCTGGCGCGGTCGGCAATGCCGTCGGCCTCGTCCAGCGCGACGGCGGCCCGCACCACGCCACGGCGGTGCTCGTCGATGACGAGGTTGCGCGCCGTGCGGTAGAGCAGGGCGCGCGGGTCCGTCACCTGCTGGCCCTCGGGCAGCGCCAGCACGCGCGCGTAGGTCTCCTGCACGACATCGGCCGCACCATGGCGGTCGCCGGTCATGCCGGTGATGAAATTGAGAAGCTCCCTGTAATAGCGTTCGAACATCATTGCGACGCGTTTTTCGCAAATGATAATCGTTCGCAGTTGTGTGCGCCAGAGGTATATGACGGGGACGCGCCGGGCGTGCCCGGTCCGTGCGCCGGCAGCGTGTCGACGGGCCGGCCGTTGCGCAGGTAAGGTGGCAGCCCGCCCATCTGCCGCGACCTTCCCATGCTGCTGCGCGACCCCATCCACGGCGACATCGAGCTGAGCCCGCTCGAAGCCGGCCTGCTCGACCTGCCCGTGATGCAGCGCCTGCGCGGCGTGAAGCAGCTCGGCACCGCCTGCCTCGTGTATCCGGGCGCGCTGCACACGCGCTTCGACCATTCCATCGGCGTGTGCGCGGTGGCGCATCGCATGGTGGAGGGCCTGCGTCGTGCCGGCTGCGCGGTGTCGGCGGAGCAGGAGGCTGCCGTCGGTGCGGCAGCCTTGCTGCATGACGTCACCCACGTACCGTTCGGCCACACGCTGGAGGACGAGCGACGCCTGTTCGCGCGCAATGACAAGGGTTCCCGCCTGGGTGCGCTGCTGGCCGGCGAGCTGGGCGATGCGCTGGAACGCGTCGGCCTGCGCGAGGTCGTGGCCGGCCTGCTGGGTGCGGCGCCGCTGGTTTCGCCCCGCTGGATGCAGGACATGGTGTCCGGCGCGGTGGATGCCGACCTGCTCGACTACCTGCGCCGCGACAGCTTCTTTGCCGGGCTGTCGCACGACTACGACGACCGCATATTCCGCGCCTTCGCCATCCGCGACGACCGCCTCGTCGTGCGCCTGGTCAAGCACGGCATGGACCGCCCCGACGCGCGCTCCGAGATCCTGCGCGTGCTGCGCCTGCGCTACTTCCTGACCGAGCGGGTGTACTACCACCACACCAAGGTGGTGGCGGGGGCGATGATCTCCAAGGCGGTGGAGCAGGCGGTCGACCACGGCGTGCTGGGCGAGGCGGACCTGCTGGAACTCAACGACTGGACCTTGCTGGACCGCCTGATCCACAGCGGTGTCGCAGGCGCCGCGACACTTGCGCGCAAGGTGCAGGTGCGCGATCTGCTCAAGCGCGGCTACGTGGTGTCGGCGCGCAGCGTGCCGCAAGACGTGCGGGAGGAATGGGTGGCGCGCCTGCACCATGGCCGCAGCGAACGCGCGCGCCTGGAGCGGCAGATCGCCGCCGCGCTGGGCATCGCCTTCGAGGACGTGGTGCTGTACTGCCCGGCGCTCACTGTCATGAAAGAGGCCGCCGTGCCGGTGGAGGTCAGCCGCGGCCTGGCCTTTCTGGACGATCCCGGCGACGAAGCGCATGCCGAGATCCGTGCCCTGCAGGACCGCTATGCCGGGCTGTGGCGTTTCTTCGTGTTCGTGCCGGACGCCGTGACCGGCGCAGCGGCCGCGCTCTGCGGCGAGCTGTTCGGCCTGCCTTCCGAGCACCGTGACCGGGGAGCTCCGGGCGCCTGAGCGCCGGGCGACGGAAGACCTCGGCTTTCCGTTGGCGTGCCTGTCGACGATTCGTCAAGATAGGTTAAGATGAGATTGATTCTCATTAGAACGATACGTGGCCGGTTCGAGCCATTGGCAGGGAGAGTGTCGTGTCGGCCGCCGAGTTTGCTTCACAGAACGATGTCCATGCGTTGTACAGCGATCACCACGGCTGGCTGGTTGGCTGGCTGCGCCGCAAGCTGGGAGGCGATGCCGTCGTCGCTGCCGATCTGGCGCAGGACACCTTCGTCAGCGTGATCGAAGCGGGGTCGGCGCCGGGCATCCAGCAGCCCCGCCCCTTCCTCGCCACGCTGGCCAAGCGGCTGATGATCCACCGGCACCGCCGCCAGCTCCTCGAAACCGCCTACCTCGATCTGCTGGCCACGCTGCCAGAAGAAGTGACACCGTCGCCCGAGGTGCAGTACCTCGCCCTCGAAGCGCTGCGACAGGTGGACCAGGCGCTGGATGGCCTGCCGCCCAAGGTGAAGGAGGCTTTCCTGCTCGCCCACCTGGACGAGCTGAGCTATGCGCAGATCGCCGAGCGGCTGGAAGTCTCCACGAGTTCGGTCAAGCAATACCTGACGCGCGCGAACCGGCACTGCCTGTTCGCGCTGTCGCCGTGAGGCCACGCGCATCGTGAGCCATCCCAACGCCCAGGCTGCGATGCCGGCCCTGACGCCACCGCTCGCCGGTGGCCTGCCCATCCCGGAAGCCGTCGCCGACGCCGCCGCGGAATGGCTCACCGCATTGATGGCTGACGACGCCAGCGCCGCGGACCATGAGCGCTTCGAGCAATGGCGGAGCGCCCACCCCGACCACCAGCGTGCCTGGCGGCATATCGAAGCCGTGCGTGGCCGGCTGAAGGTGATGCAGCCCGCCGCGGCTTACCAGGCCCTGTCGCCTTTCGCGCGGCAGGGTGGGGCGGACGCCACGGGCGCCAACCTTTCGCGCCGCAGTACCTTGCGCGCATTGTTCTGGATCGGTGCGGGCAGCGCCGCCGGCTTGATGGCCTCCCGCACGCAAACCTGGCAGGTGGTCACCGCCGACCACCGCACCGCCACCGGCGAGCGCCGCCACCTCACGCTCGACGATGGCACGGAGATCACCCTCAACACGGCCAGCGCCATCGAAGTGCATTTCGACGCTGAGCAGCGCCAGCTCCGGCTGGTGGCCGGCGAGATCATGGTCGTCACTGCTCACGCGGCGGGCCGCCCGGGTGCCTCCGCAGACCCGCGCCCGTTCATCGTCGAGACCGCGCAGGGCCGGGTGCGTGCGCTGGGGACGCGCTTTACGGTCCGGCAGCAGGGCGAGCAGACGCGGGTCACCGTGCTGCAAAGCGCCGTCGAGATCGCGCCGCGGACCGGGGGACAGACGCGTGTGCTGCCCGCTGGCGAACAGGCCACGTTCAGCCGCCATGGCATCCACGCCCCGACCCCGGTCGCCGAGCAGGCCGACGCCTGGGTGCGCGGCCAGATCGTCGCCGACGAAATGCGCCTGGATGAATTCATCGCCGAGCTGGGCCGCTACCGCCCGGGCCTGCTGCGCTGCTCGCCCGAGGTGGCGCAGCTGCGCGTGTCCGGCGTGTTTCCCCTGGCCGACACCGACCGCATCCTCGCCACGCTGACCGCCGCACTGCCGGTGCAGGTGATGCAGCGCACCCGCTACTGGGTGACGGTGGAAGCCGCGTCAAGCGAGTCGTAGGCGTATTTTCACGCGGGCTCCACACCGGGCGTCCCGCTGTCGCCCACCCTCCTTTCTTGCCCTTGGCACTGCGGCAAGCCGTCCTCGTACGACAACGCGCGATCTGGCGCACGCACTTTTTTTGTCGACCGGACTGCCCGATTTTCTTTCCCGCGCTACCTACCCAGTGAAGACGTCAGAAAACATCTCACTTCACGAGGTCAGCATGGAAACGAACATCGACAGCCCGCGCAGCGGCGCGGCTGCCATGGCCAGCAGCAGGGTCGGTAACAACGAGACCGGGAACGACAATGTGCGCGCGCCGCGACAGGCCTTTGCGCTGTCGGCGATGACCGCCGCCGTGTGGATGGCGCTGGGAGCGGGCAGCCTGGCCATGGCGCAGCCGGCCCGCGCCCAGGCGCCGGGCGCGGTTGTCCAGCCGCAGGCCGCGGCCCAGCGCTTCAGTGTCCCGGCCGGTCCGCTGGCACCGGCGCTGCGCAGCCTGGCCAGTTCGGCCAATCTGCTGCTCACCTTCACCGCCGACCAGACCGAGGGCAGGACCACGCGCGGCATCGAGGGCTCGTATACGCCGGAGCAGGCGCTGGCCGCGCTGCTGGAGGGGAGCGGCCTGCAGGCCGTGCGGCTGGACAACGGTGGCTACGTGTTGCGTGCGGGATCGGCCGCAGCGGCCGCGGGCGCTGCGCTGGTTGCGCCGCAGGGAACGGAGGCCACGCTGCCGGTCGTGCAGGTGAGGGCGAGCGCCGAGCTGTCCGGCGAATTGCCCAAGCCCTATGCCGGCGGACAGGTCGCGCGCGGCGGGCAGGTCGGCATGCTCGGCAACAAGGACGTGATGGACACGCCCTTCAGTCAGACCAACTACACCAACCAGACGATCAGGGACCAGCAGGCGCAGACCGTCCAGGACGTCCTGTCGAATGACCCGTCCATCCTGACGAAGCAGAACAACGCGAGTGATGAAGACGGTTCCATCACCGTCCGGGGCTTCTCGAACACCCTGGCATCCGGCTTCGGCAGCCTGAACGGCGTCGTGGGCATGTCGCCGTTGCGTTCGCCGGACATGGACTACATCGAGCGCGTCGAGGTACTCCGGGGGCCGAGCGCACTGCTCAACGGCATGGCGGCGTCCGGGGCTGGCGGTATCGGCGGCTCATACAACCTCGTCACCAAACAGGCCCGCGACGAACCGCTGACCGAGCTGACCCTGGGGTATGCCTCGCGCTCGCAGCTTGGCGGGCATCTGGATGTCGGCCGTCGCTTTGGCGCGGAGAACCAGGTCGGCATCCGCTTCAACGGCGCGTATCGCAATGGCGAAACATCGGTCGACCCCACCTCGGCCGAAGTGGGGTCGGCGGCGCTCAACATGGACTACCGTGACGAGCGCGTCAGGATCTCCGCAGATCTCGTACGTCAGTCGAACGACTCCAGTCCCCAGAATGTCCAGCAGCTCGTCGTCAGCGGTGTCGGCGGCGGCTACGTGTTCGTGCCGGAGGCTCCCGATGCCGGAACCAACCTCAATCCCGAATGGAGCAGCCAGCCCAGCACACTGACGCTGGGCATGCTGCGCGGCGAAGTCGACATCTCCGACAAGGTCACGGCCTATGCCGCCGTGGGCAAGCAGAAGCTGGACTTCTCGCTCATCGGCCCGAGCCAGCCGACGCTGCGCGCAGCGGACGGCACTTTCGGATGGAACTACCTCGAGCACACCAATTTTGCCTACGAGGTACTGTCGGTGCAGGGCGGATTGAGGGCGGAGGCGGTGACCGGACCGGTGGCGCATGCCCTCAGCCTGAACCTGTCGCAGAGCGAAACGGAGATCAGGGAATCGGCAACGCAGGTGCGGCCGTATAACTACACCACGAACCTCTACAACCCGGTTTTCGGCCCTGCGCCCTACATCGCTGATCCCGGCGACCCCCGGAAAACAGGCGAAACCCGCGTTTCCAGCATCGGCTTCGCGGACACCTTGTCGACCCTGGACAAGCGCTTCCAGCTCACCCTGGGTGTCCGGCGGCAGGAAGTGGAAACCGGCAGTTTCAACACGACGACCGGCGCCAAGACGGCGGGCTACGAGAGCGATGCGTGGACGCCCGCTGTCGCGCTGGTCGTGAAGCCGTGGCAGGCGAACGTGTCGCTCTATGCCAACTACATCGAGGCCCTCCAGGCAGGCACCATCGTCGGCACGCAATACGCGAACGCGGGCGAGGTGTTTTCGCCGTATGTCAGCAAGCAGTACGAGGCGGGTGCCAAGATCGACGCGGGCACCGTGACGACAACGGTGGCGGTGTTCCAGGTCGCCCAGCCGAACACCATTTCCGTCACCAATCCGGCGGGAGGGCTGCCGACGCTCGCCCTGAACGGCGAGCTGCGCAATCGCGGTATCGAGCTGAACGCCTATGGCGAGCCCACGCGCGGGGTTCGCATGATGGGCGGCGTCACCTTGCTCGACGGCATCCAGACCAAGACCCAGGGCGGTCTCTATGACGGCAACAGGGAAGCTGGCGTGCCCGCCGTCCGGACCGTGATCGGTGGCGAATGGGATACGCCGTTCCTGCAGAGCCTGACGCTCACTGGTCGCTTCACTTACACCGGCGATCAAGTGGTCAGCAGCTCCAACGAGAACCTGAAGATCCCTTCATGGACCGTCTTCGATCTCGGTGCACGTTATGTCCTGAGCTCGCCGTGGAACAACAAGCCGACCACGATCCGCTTCAACGTCGACAACGTGTTCGACAAGGACTACTGGGCGAGCGCGAACTTCAGGTATGTCCAGCTGGGCGCGCCGCGTATCTATCGCCTGTCGGCGACGTTCGCCTTCTGATCGCGATGCTTGTATTTCTGGCTCTGGCGCTGACCATTCTCGGTTGCGCCGGCATCTACCTCGCCAGCCCGAATCAGGGATGGCGTTCGCGGCCGCTGCCACGAACGCCGCTGCGGGCCGCCGGCAGCTTGCTGCTGGCGGCCGGCCTGGCCGCGTGGGTGTCGGCATTGCGGCCCCTGGTCGGCTTCGTCGTGGCACTGCATGTCGTGATGGTCTGTCTCTTCGTCTTTCCTTACGCGGCCGTCCTCGGCGGCCTGGGACGGAAGCGCTGACATGGCCGGCGACATCCGTCCCGACTGGTGGAGCAAGACCAGCGCCGGCGCGATCCTCGGGCTGGGGCTGGCGCTCTCGCTGACCGGCCTCTACGCCTACCTGGCCCCCGGCGGCATCGATGCGCCGGGCGGACGCTACTCGCTGATGCGTTTCCTGGAGGCCTTCGTCTGGATCGCGGTGTTCGGCTTCTGCTTCCTGTTTCGCAGCGGTCGCGCCGCCTGGGTGTGGCTGGGCGCGGCAAACCTCATCGCCTTTGCGGCGCTGTTCGCCTGTCGTTTTCATTTCTTCGCGTGAGGGCGACATGATCCGCAGCGATATCCTCAGGCTCTACAAGACCGTCCACACCTGGACCGGCATCAGTTGCGGCTTCGCCCTGTTCATCGCCTTCTACGCGGGCGCGCTCACCATGTTCAAGGAGCCCGTCGCGCGCTGGGCGTCGCCGCCCGCGGTGGGTGTGGCGGCAGTGCCCCTGGACGATGCGCTGCGCCTCCTCGAACTGGTCGCCGCCGCGCATCCACAGGCGCGGGAGGAGGGCATCAAGCTGCATCTGCGGGGACATGAGAACGAGCCCGCGCGGGTCACCTGGGAAGAAGACGCGCCCCACCAGCCGGGGCAGCCCCACGACCATGTCCACTGGTGGGCGACGCTCAAGCCTGACGGGACGCTGCTGGCTCAGCCGGAGGAGCCGTCCGAACTGGCGGACTTCATCAATGAAATCCACATGAGCGTCGGGATCCCGCAAGCGGCGGGGCTTCCTCTCATGGGGCTGGTCTCGCTGCTCTACGGTGTGGCGCTGATCGCCGGCGTGATCGTGTTGCTGCCGACGCTCGTGAAGGATTTCTTCGCGCTGCGCGTGGGCAAAAACCTCAAGCGCATGTGGCTGGACGCCCACAATGTCGTCGGCATTACCGCACTGCCGTTCCACCTGGTAATGGCGATCACCGCGATCGCCTTGTGCTGGAAGGGCGAGCTCTGGTCCGCGCAGGAAGTCGTTATCTTTGGCGCCAGGCAAGAGATCCTGATGGACCGCGACAACGGGCCCTTCGAAGTGCCGAAGCCGATCGGCGAGGCGGCTGCCATGATGGCCCCGGCGCAGTTGCTGCAGAGACTTGAAGAGCAGGTGCCCGATCTGCAGCCCAGCTTCCTCGTCTTCAAGAATTTCGGCGATAGCGCCGCTGCGGTGAGAGTCCCCGGCGCCGAGCGTGGCCATGTCGGAGACACCCATCTCGGGGGCGTCATGCTCAGCGCCGTGACCGGCGAAGTGATCAAGGACGGCGCCCTGCCATCGCGTCAGGATCCGGATCGGCGCGCGGCCGAGACCTTGTACGGCCTGCACACCGGGCAGTACGAGGGCCTGACGATCAAGTGGGCGTATTTCTTCCTGGGTCTTGCTGGCGCGTGGTTGTTCTATACCGGCAACCTGCTGTGGATCGAGACGCGCCGCAAGAAGGCGCGCGACGGTACCGCGGTCGCGCAATCGCGCTCGGCGCGCTTGCTGGGCAGTGCGACGGTGGGCGTGTGCCTGGGCTGCGTCGCGGGCCTTTCGCTCACCATCGTCGCCGCCAAGTGGCTGCACGGACGCGTGGTCGATCTCAACCACTGGCATGCAGTCGTGTACTACGTCGTGTTCCTCGCTTCCGTCGCGTGGGCCTTCGCCTTCGGGGCGGCCCGCGCTGCCGTGCACCTGCTGTGCCTGTCGGCCGCCGCGACGATGGCCATCCCGTTAACCACACTGATGGCGCTGCTGTTTCCGGCGCTGGGAATGTGGGCCCATGACAGCGCCGCCACGATCGGCGTCGATGTGGTCGCCTTCATTGGCGCGCTGTGCTTCGCATGGATGGCGGCAGCGACCCTGCGCCGGACCCGGAATGGTCCTGCCGACAGCGTCTGGTCGATTCGCAGACCCGGCAAGGCGGCGACTACGTCCGACTCGATCCCGGTTCCCGCCGAGCCCGCTTAGGGCGAACTTCGCGGGAGGCCCGGTCTGCGCGGCGCACCTCGCCGTGGGTACGGCGAGGGCGTGTGTGGCTCCCTTGCTGACGCGCAGGTGCGCAAGGAGAGGGCTTCGCTCTTGAGCGGCGGTGGCTATGGTTCTCGCTTCCTCCTCCCGTCACGGCAGCACGGCAACCCAACCCGGGTCAGCCAGCCATGGCGCGCCGGCAAAGGATTCGTTAAGATGAGATTGATTCTCATTAGAACGATCCATTGCCGCTTCGAGCCATGGACAGGGAGAGCGCCGTGTCGGCCGCCGAGCTTGCTCACAGAACGATGTCCATGCGCTGTACAGCGATCACCACGGCTGGCTGAAGAGCTGGCTGCATCGCCGCCTGGGCAATGCCGCCGACGCCGCCGATCTGGCGCAGGACACCTTCATCCGCCTGCTGGTGAAGCCCGCCAGCCGCGGCTTCGCCAGCGTGGCCGAAACCCGCGCCTACCTGCGCACGGCGGCCAACGGCCTGTGCATCGACCTGTGGCGTCGCCGCGAGATCGAGCAGGCCTGGCTGCAGACGCTGGCCGCGCTGCCCGAGCCGGTGGCGCCGTCGCCGGAACACCAGGCCATCGTCATCGAGGCGCTGATGGAAGTCGGCAGCATGCTCAGCCGCCTGTCCGAGAAGGCGGCGAGGGCCTTCATCCTGGCCCAGGTGGAAGGCGTGGGCTACCGCGACATCGCGGCCGAACTGGGCGTGTCGGAACGCATGGTCAAGAAGTACATCGCCCAGGCGATGCTTCAGTGCGCGCTGATCGAAGCCGGGCTGGCCGGCTGATCCCGTGGCCAGCAACGTGAAACCCCTTGCGGACGACCTCCTAGCCGGTTTCGGCGAGCGCACGGCCGCGGCCCTCAAACCCGGCGTGAAGAGCCTGGAGCAGGCGGCGCAGTGGTACGCCACCCTGCTCGATGCCAGCGCGGCCGACACCGACAGGCTTGCCTGGCAGGCCTGGCATGCGCAGTCGCCGGAGAACCAGGCCGCGTGGGCCCACATCGAGAACGTGAGCCGCAAGTTCGCGCCGCTGCGCCAGCATGGCGCGCAGGGCTCGGCCGCCGCGGTCGCCAGCGTCAAGGCCAGCCGGTCCGCGGCGCTGGGCCGTCGCCAGGCGCTCAACGCGCTGGGCGGCGTGCTGGGGCTGGGCCTGCTTTCCTGGCTGGGATGGCGGCACACCCCCTTGCCCGATCTGGTGTCGGCCTGGCGTGCCGATTACCACACCGGCACCGGCGAGCGCCGTGAGCTGGTGCTGGCCGATGGCTCGCGCGTGTGGCTCAACACCGCCACCGCCTTGCAGGTGCGTTTCGATGCGGACGCGCGCCAGCTTGCCCTGCTGGCGGGCGAGATCCTGATCGATACCGCGGCGGATGGCATGTCGCGCCCGTTCTACGTGGATACCGGTCATGGCCGCCTGCAAGCGCTGGGCACACGCTTCACGGTGCGCCAGACGGACGACCGGACCCGCCTCGACGTATTCGACGGTGTGGTGGAGATCCGCAGCAGCGGCGGTGCGAGCCTGCGTGTGCCGGCCGGGCGGGCCGCCGTGTTCGACGCCGGCACCGTCTCCGCGTTGCTGGACGCCGACCGCGCGCGCGAGGCCTGGCGCCGCGGCAGCCTGCCGGCCGACAACCTGTCGCTGGGCGAGTTGCTGGAAGAGATCGGTCGCTACCACCGCGGCCACATCAGCGTGGCGGCCGAGGTGGCCGATCTCAAGGTCATGGGCGTGTATCCGGCCGACAATCCCGACCAGGCGCTGGCGATGCTGGAGCAGACCCTGCCCATCCGCGTGCGCCGCAGCCTGCCGTGGTGGACCACGGTCGAGGCGCGCTAGGTCTTCGCGCCGGTTCCGCAGAAAAATTCCACCGAGCTGGTTCCCGGCAGTTTCCCCCAGGTTCCCTTTTTCCTATCTCGTTCGATCTAGTGGATGAGAGAGGACGATCCGGATCGGCGGTTTCACTCGCATCCCTGCATCCACAAGGCAACGGGCTACGGGCCGGTTGTCGCATGCAGGTTGCGCGCTCGATGGTCGCCTCGCCGTTTGTGTTCGTGAACCTTCGAGGAAAAACCGTCCATGTCCCGCCGCAGTCCTTCCCCCCGGTATTCCGCCGGGTGTGCCAGTCCGTCCGCCGTCGCCGCCACCCGCCTTCCCGCCATCGCCTTGCGCCCCGTGGTACTGGCCGTGCACCTCGCCACCGCTGGCGCGCTGTTCGCCTCAGCGGGCTGGGCGCCGGACGCACACGCGCAGGCCGCCGAGCAGGCGCGGCGCTTCAACATTCCGGCCGGTACGCTCACCTCGGCGCTGAATCGTTTTGCGGAAGAGGCCGGCGTGTTCCTGTCGGCACCGGCGGAGCTGACGCAGGGCAAGGCCAGCGCCGGACTGTCGGGCAGTTACACCGTCGAGCAGGGTTTCGGCGAGCTGCTGCGCGGGCAGGGCCTGGAGGCTGTCCGCCAGGCGGGCGGAAGTTATGCGTTGCGTGTCGCACCGGGTCAGTCGGCCGCACAGGCGCCGGATGCGACGTTTGCGCTGGCCACGCTCCCGGTCGTGACGATCAGTGCGGCGGGAACGGTGGATGAGCTGCCCGCCGCGTATGCGGGCGGACAGGTCGGCAAGGGCGGGCGCGTCGGCCTGCTGGGCAACCGGGACCTGATGGAAACCCCGTTCAGCACCACCAGCTACACCTCGAAGATGATCGAGGACCAGCAGGCCAGCTCGCTCGGCGAAGTGCTGCGTGCTGACGCGTCGGTACGCGACATCTTTCCGGAAAGCGGTTCGGCAGAGCACTTCAACGTGCGCGGCTTCTACATGCAGAGTCATGACTCCGCGTGGAACGGGCTGTTCGGCCTGGTGCCGCACAACCGCATCGCCACCGAGTTCCTCGAACGGGTCGAGGTGCTGCGTGGCCCCGGTGCGCTGCTCTACGGCATGACCGTCAGCGGTGCCGTCGGCGGCGTGATCAACCTCGTGCCCAAGCGCGCGGCGGCCGAGCCGCTGACCCGGCTGACGGCGAACTACGCGTCGGACGCCAACCTGGGCGCGCACGTGGACGCGGGGCGTCGCTTCGGGGTGGACAAGGAGTTCGGCGTGCGCGTCAACCTGGCGGCCGCGAATGGCGACACCGCGCTGGACGGCCAGTCGCAGGAACGCCTGCTGGGCGCCGTGGCATTCGACTACCTGGGCGAACGGGCGCGTGCCTCGCTGGACGCCTACAGCGTCAATGAGCAGCTGGACGGCGGCATGCCGCTGCTGACCACCTTCGCTGGCAGCCGCATTCCGGACGCGCCGGATGCCAGCACCAACACGATGCCGGGCGCCTACTCGGATTCCGCGAGCAAGGCCGTCATCGGCTCGTTCGAGTTCGACTTCACGAGCGAGTGGACGGGCTTCGTGGCGGGCGGGGTGAAGAACCAGGAAAGTGGCGGCTACATCAACGATGCACTCGGCATGAACGCGCAGGTCTCCGGTGCCTATACCGGGTTGGCCATGAACGTGAAGAACTACTTCGACGTCACCTCCGCGGAGGCGGGCATCCGTGGCCGGGTGCGCACCGGTGCGGTCGGCCATCAGCTCGTGCTCAGCGGCAACATCGTGGAGCAGGAATACGGCCTCGTGGCGAACCGCGCCATGTGGCAGTCGAACCTCTACGCGCCGACCCGCCCGGTCCTGGCGGCAGAGCCGGCCGTGGCGCCGAAGTCGACCGGGAGCACGCTCAGCAGCGTGGCGCTGGCCGACACCCTGTCGTTCGCCCAGGACAAGTACCTGCTGACGCTGGGCGCGCGCAAGCAACGCGTGCGAAGCAAGAACTTCGCGGTGAGCGGCGCGGTGCTCAGCAGTTACGACGAGCAGGCGCTGACGCCGGCGGTCGCGTTCGTGGCAAGACCGTGGACCCCGCAGGTGTCGCTGTATGCCAACTACATCGAGGGCCTGTCGCAGGGCGGGTCGGTGACGGATGCCTCCGCCAGCAACTACGGCGAGGTCTTTGCGCCGTACAAGAGCAAGCAGGTGGAGCTCGGCGTGAAGTGGGACGCCAGCGGCTTCCTCAACACGCTCAGCCTGTTCCGTATCACCCGCCCCAGCCTGATCCGCAACGCGGGCACCAATACCTGGGGCCCGGACGGTGAGCAGCGCAACATCGGCATCGAGTGGACCACGGCAGGCGAGGTGACGCGGGGTTGGCGTCTGCTGGGCGGCCTGACCCACATCGACGCCGAGAACACCCGCACCACCGGCGGCACGCTGGATGGCAAGGCGCCCGTCGGCGTGCCTTCGCTGCAGGTGAACCTGGGCACCGAGTGGGATCTGCCGTGGCTGCCGGGCCTGACCTTGAACGCGACGGCCATCCACACCGGCAGCCAGTTCGCCGACAACAACAACCTGCAGGAATTGCCGGCGTGGACGCGCGTCGATCTCGGCGCCCGCTACGCCACGAAGCTTGCCGCCCGCAACGTCGTCGTGCGCGGCGGCATCACCAATGCGTTCAACGAGCGCTACTGGTCGGGCGTGTGGAATGGCTACGCCTCCGTCGGCGCGCCGCGCAGCGTCCAGTTGTCTGCCAGCGTGGACTTCTGAGATGGAGGCGTCATTCGCGAGCCACGCGCTGGCGCTTGGCGCCGCCTTGCTGGCAGGTGGTGCGCTGTATGTAGCCTCGCCGCGCCAGCGCGTGGTGGCGCGCCCGCTTCCGATCGCCACGGCGGTGGTCGTCGCGGCGCTGCTCATGGGCCTCGGCTTCTGGCTGCTGGCGGGCCACCACGGCGTTGCGCCGGCCTTCTTTGCCGTGCTGGTGATGTGGATGCTGGCCATGGTGGCCTGCCCCTGGCTGGCCGGGTGGTTACTGCGGCGGAGGCCTGTCGATGGCGCATGAGCTTCCCGCCAAGACGCTGGCCGGCATCATGCTCGGCATGCCGCTGGCCTTCGCCCTGTGCGGGCTCTACGGCTACCTCGGCCCGGGCACGCTGCAGGACAACTATCTGGTCGTGCTCTGGCTACTGCTGCCGGTGTGGACGGCCGTCATGTCGATGACGTTCGTGTGCCGCAGCGGCCTGAGGGCCTGGGGCTGGCTGATCCTGGGGAATGCCGCCGGCTTCGGGCTGCTCGCGCTGGTGCGGCACTGGCTGGCCGCTTCTGCCTGACGGAGGTAAAGAGATATGGGAAGCCCTGGCATTCGCGCTGAAACCCTGCGCATCTTCAAGATCGTCCACACGTGGACGGGGCTGGTCGCAGGACTGCTGCTGTTCCTCGCCTTCTATGCCGGTGCCATCACCGTCTTCCGCGAAGACATCGCGGAGTGGCAGGCCATGGTGCCGCATCGACCGACGGAAGCCGCCCTGCAGGATGTGGATCCGCTGGTGGCCAAGGTCGTCGCGACCTATCCGGAAGCGCGCCGCAGCGTGATGGTCAATCTTCCGGACGGCCATGAGTCCAGTGCGGAGGCGGTCTGGTATGCGCCGGATGGCGAGCCCTCGTATGCCCGTCGCGGCAGCGACGGCGATCTGCTGCCGGGCGATGCCGCGCCGCACCGCTTGTCGGTGGTCATCGACAACCTGCATCGCACCGCCGGCATTCCCGGGCTGGCGGGCGAGGTCCTGCTGGGCAGCATCGCCTGCATCTACGGACTGGCGCTGGTCTCCGGCGTGATCCTGTACCTGCCGGCGTTGCGGCGTGACCTGTTCGCGCTGCGCGCCGGCCGCAACCTGAAGCTGTGGTGGCAGGACGCGCACAACAGCATCGGCGTGCTGAGCCTGCCCTTCCACATCCTGTTCGCGCTGACCGGCGCCGTCATGTCCCTGCACGACCCCATGCTGGCCGGCATGAACACGCTGATCTACGGGGACCAGGGCAGGCCGATGCTGATGCGCACGGCGCTGGCCATCGACATGCCGCGGCCGCGTGGCGAAGCTGCGCCGATGCTGCCGGTGGCGGAGTTGCTGGCGCATGCCCGCGAGCACATTCCCGGCCTCACGCCGCATCACCTGATCTACGTGCATCCCGGCGATCGCGCCGGCTTCACCGTCCTCATGGGCGACCAGGAGGGCGTGCTGGGCCACACCTCGCGCGTCGTGCTGTCGTCGGTGACGGGCGAGAGGCTGGCCGTCGAGAAAGCCAGCGAGCGGCCGACCGGCATGTCCGCCTTGTCGAGCCTGGCGGCGTTGCACTTCGGCGACTACGGTGGCAGTCCGGTGGCGTGGATCTACTTCTGCCTGGGCATGGCCGGCGCCTTCCTCTTCTACTCCGGCAACCTGCTGTGGCTGGAGGCGCGCCGCAAACGCCGTGCGCAATCCAGCGCCTGGCACCATCAGGCGCTGGCGCGGCTGACCGTGGGCTTCTGCCTCGGGTGCTGCCTGGCCATATCGGTGCTGTTCGTGGCGGCGCGCGTCCCGCTGATTGCACAGGGCGGCGCCTTGCTGCCGACCTTCTGGGGAAGCGTGGCGCTCGCGCTGCTGTGGAGTGCCATGCGCCAGCCGGTTCTCGGTGCCAGGGACTTGCTGGCTGCCTCCGCCGTGGCGAGCGCCTGCATTCCCCTCAGCACCGCGGTGGTCGCCGTCACCGGCAATGGCGGGCTGCTGCTGAGCGGTGTGGACCTGGCTGCACTGGGAGGCGCGGTGATCTTCGCGCTGCTGGCGCGGCAGGTCGCGTGCCGCGCGCGGGAGACTGCCGGTGGCAGCGTGTGGGATGCGCCAAGGCCCGCCATGCAAGGGGAGGGGGACTCGCGCCCCAGCGAACAGGCGGTCTGAGCCGGCGACTCGCCGACGACGTCCAGTCAAGGCGTGGTCAGTGCGGAGGCCGTATCGGCGGAGGACGCCCGTCAGCGTGCTTCTTCACGGTGTCCCGGAGCGGTCCAGGCGCGTACGGAAACTGGCTGAGCTGCAGTTGGCGGAGATTCCGCCGCATCCACGGCGGAATCTCTCGCGGCATTTCGCAATGGGATGTCTGCACCGCCGCCGCACCCGTTCGGGCACGGCGGCGGTGCACACCTGCCGACGGCTCAGTGGTGATGGCCGCCACTCGCGCCGGAGGGCAGGATGTCCAGCTTCGGCGCGGGGTGCGCCGGGTCGCGGTTCTCCGGCGTGGGTGCCGCGTTCCAGTCGGTGGCGCCCTTCTCGCATTCCTGCAGCACGCGGATGCGCGTGCTGCCGGCTTCCTTCGGCAGCGAGGCGCGGACGATGAACTCGTCATACTCGCTGTCCAGCAGCCTGCCACCGCTCCAGCTCACCACGGCGACACGCTCGGTGATTTTCGTGCCGTGCGAGTCATACGGATGGGCCAGCTTCTCGCTCTTCGTCTCCAGCTTCCAGCCGGCCTTGGGCATCGGCTTGGCGCCGACGAAACCTTCCGGCAGGAAGACGGTGATGGCGCGCGTGGGCGAGCCATCGCAGCCGTGCGGCACGCGGAACACCGCCTTGTAGGTGGAGCCGGCCTGGGCGCTGTTCTGTTCCAGCGATACGTGGGCGAAGGCGAAGGAAGGGGCTGCGGCGAGGAGTGCAACCAGAAGCGGGGCAAGCAATCGGTTCATTGTCATGATGGGCATGGGTCTGGATGTGATGTTCGGGTTCAGTTCGGTTCAGCTCGGTCCGGTTGGAGCCTGGCGCCGGGCGCCTTGGCTCCCGTTGCGTGCTAGTGCTTGTGGCCGCCCTGGGCCGGCGCAGCGCCGCTGCTGGTCAGCGCACGCACCGGCACCTTGACTTCCACGTTCTCGCGGCGCTTGTCGGCGCTTTCGAAGGTCAGCGTCATGGGCACGCTGTCGCCTTCCTTCGCCGGTGCCTTCAGGCCCATCAGCATCACGTGGTAGCCGCCGGACTTGAGTTCCACGGTCTTGCCGGCGGGCAGGGCGATGCTGTCCACCTTGCCCATGCGCATGACGTCGCCGTCCATGCGCATCTCGTGCACCTCGGTGGTCTCGGCCAGCGGCGAACTGGCGCCGACCAGCTTCGTATCCTTGCTGGCGGTGAGGTTCATGAACGCGCCGGTGGCCTTCTGCTGCGGCACGGTGGCGCGGATCCAGGCGTCCTTGACGGCGACCTGCGCGAAGGCGGGAGCGTTGGCGAGCGTGGCGCCCAGGGCGAGCAGGCCGAGGGCGGTCTTGAAGCTGTTCTTCATGATGTGATTCCTTGGTTCGATGATGGGTGGCAGGCACGCCGGGTCATCGGCATGCGCTGCGGCCGCTGGTGAAGACCGGCGGCATGGCGTGGGACGTCGCAAGGCCGCGCCGGGCTATCAGCCCGCTGCGGAAACCCCAGGACGACGGATCAGGCGAGGAAAGGCGGGGCGCGCGAACGCACGCCGGCCCAGGCATGCAGGGGCTGCGGCGCATGCAGGAACAGCGGAGGCGTTGCAGGTGTGCCGGTCGCCACGCGCAGGGCGGGCGGGTCGGACGGGGGGAGGCCGGGTTGGGTGGCCTGGTTGGTGCAGAAGGGGCAGTGCTCGAAGGCCAGCGTGTGATCGGTGTGCGACGGGCCGTGCTGCTCGTCGATGACCGAACTCGTATCCATCTTCAGCCAGCGTGAGCCGCCGTCGGCACAGATCTCCACCCAGTTGTCGTCCAACCCGGCCGAGATCAGCGCGCGGCTGACCGTGGGCGCGAGCGCAGCCAGCAGCACGGCGAGCAGTGCGAGGCGGGCAACGAAACGCTGGAAGCTGGAGCGGTGGAACATGGCGCGGCGGAGTTTAGCAGCGTCGCGGGGCGGCGGCGACCGTCGCCCGCCGGCTCAGGACTTGCGCCGCCACAGCGCGGTGCCCGGCTTGCTCTGCACGGGAATGAGCTTCACCTCGCCGTGGCGCACGCCGGATTCCGCGATCACCGCGTGGGCGAACTCCTGCACCTTGCGGGTCGCACCGCGCAGGATCACCGTCTCCACGCAGTCCTCGTGGCTGATGTGGGCGTGCATGGTGGCGATGGCCAGGTCGTGGTGGTCGTGCTGCAGGCCGGTGAGGCGCGAGGCGAGCTGGCGCTCGTGATGGTCGAAGACGTAGCTCAGCACCGCCACGCATTCCTTACTGTGACCACTGGCGAGATCGCTTTCGCCCAGCTCGCGGCGCAGCAGGTCGCGCACCGCTTCCGACCGGTTGGCGTAGCCGCGTTTCTGCATCAACTGGTCGAAGGCTTCGGCCAGCTCGTCGTCCAGTGAGATGGTCAGGCGTTGCATGGGGCGTCCTCGTGAGCTGCGTCGATGGGGCTCACCTTAGCGCATGAGGGCCGGGGCGGGTTGTCGGTGTTCCGGCTCAGGCCGCGGTATCAGGCGACCTTCATGCAGGCGCAGGATGCGTGCGTCCAGCGCGCGCAGCAGTGCCTCGTCGTGCGAGATGGCGAGGATGGCGACGCCGCGGGGCGCCAGCGTGTCGCGCAGCGCGCGCCAGATCTGTGCCTGGGTGATGGTGTCGTGCATGGCGGTCAGCTCGTCGGCGATCAGCACGCGCAGGCCGGGCACCAGCGCGCGCACGATGGCGATGCGCTGCAACTCGCCGCCTGAAAGCTCGTGCGGGTAGCGGCCCAGCCATTCGGGGCGGATGCCGAAGCGTTCCAGCGTGGCAGCGTCCGGTTGCCAGCCTTCGCGCAGCGAAGCGCCGACCTTCATGCGTGGGTGCAGGCCCAGCTCGGCATGCTGGCCGATCAGCTGTACCGGGCGTGCGCCGCGGGTGGGCAGTGGCTGGCCGTCGAGCCGCAGATCGCAATCCGTTTTCAGGTAGCCGGCGAGGATGCGCGCCAGCGTGGTCTTGCCGCCGCCCGAGGCGCCCAGCAGGCCGGTGATGCGGTCGGGCGAGAGGTCGATCGCCGCGTCGTCCAGCGTGGGCTGCGTGTTGCCCGGCCATTGCCAGCGGATGTGGCGGGCGGAGAAGCAGGGCGCTGCTTCTCCGCCTGCAGTGGGGGCCGTGGGCGAGGCGGTGGGTGTCGGAAGGCAAGCCGAGGCGGGCGTACCCGGCGCTGCGAAGCCGTGTTCCGGGAGCGCACGACGCAGGCTGGCGGTGTAGGCGTGCGGAATCCGGCCGGTGGCGAAATCGCCGGCCGGCAGGTGGTCGACGCTACGGCCTTCATTGAGCACCACGATGCGGTCGGCCACCGGCAGCACGGCGGCGATGTCATGGGTAATGACGATGACGCCCTTGCCTTCGTCGGCCAGCGCGCGCAGTTGATCGAGCGCCAGTTTTCTGACCTGCGGGTCGAGGCCGGTGGTAGGTTCGTCGGCGATCAGCAGGCTGGCCTGCGACACGGTGGCGATGGCCGTCATCACGCGGCGTGCCATGCCGCCGGACAGCTCGTGCGGGAAGCGGCGCTGGGCGTCGGCGCGAAGGGCGAAGCGCGACAGCTCGGCCTGCGCCTGTGCGTGCGGCGTGTCGCGGCGCGCGGCCAACGCGGCCCAGCGCACCTGCCTGTGGGCGCGCGCCAGCGGGTCGAGGAAGGTCAGCGCCTGTGGCACCAGGGCGATGCGCTTGCCGCGCAGCGCGCGGCTGCGTTTTGCGCACAGCGGCGCGTCCTCGAAATGGATCTCGCCTTCGCGCTGCGCGTTGCGCGGCAGGATGCCCAGCACCGCGTGGGCGAGCAGGCTCTTGCCCGCGCCGCTGGCACCGACCAGCGCTACCAGTTCGCCGGGACGCAGGTCCAGGTCCACGCCATCCAGCGCGGTGATGCGCTCGCGGCCCAGCAGGCCGCGGTAGCGCGAGAAGCTCACCCTGAGGTCACGTATCTGCAACATGTCTGTCGTCATCTCTTGCGGCCTCAGTCCTGCGCCCGGCGTGGGTCGAGCACCAGCCGCAGGCCTTCGGCGATGCGGCCGAACATCAGCACCATGCCCAGCAGGCACACGCCCGGCAGCACGCCTAGCCACCACAGGCCGGCGGCCAGCGAGCGCATGGATTCGGCCAGCAGCACGCCGGTGGCCGGCAGGTGCGGCGCGAGGCCGAAGCCAAGGAAGGTGAGCGCGGCCTCGTGCAGGATGGCGTGCGGGAACAGCAGCAAGGCGCCGATCAGCACTTGCGGCAGCAGTTGCGGCAGCACGTGGCGGCGCGCGACATACAGGCGCGAGCGGCCCAGCATGCGCGCGACCTGCACGTAGTCCGCCGCCAGCACCTGGCGCATCTCGGCGCGCAGCACGCGTGCGAGCGTGGGCCAGTGCGACACGATCACCGCGATGATGACGCCGCGTGTGCCACCGCCCAGCGCGAAGGACACGAGGATCAGCAGCACGAGATGCGGCAGCGACATGACGAGGTCGATCAGCAGGCCGACCACCGCATCCAGCTTCGGATGCAGCGCGGCGCTGACGCCGAGCACCAGCGCGAGCAGGGCGGCGAAGCCGGCGGACAGCAGGCCGACCTGCATGCTGAGTGCGAGTCCCTTGACGGTACGCGTGAACATGTCGCGGCCCAGCGGGTCGGTGCCGAAGAGATGGTCGGCGCCCGGCGGCAGCGCGCGGGCCGACAGGTTGGTGGCCAGTCCATCGTCGGGCAGCAGCGCGGCGCCGAGGGCGATGGACAGCAGCACTACCAACGCGAGGGCGGCGGCGACCAGGGTGCGCAGGCGCTGGTAGCCCGGCAACGGCGCATCCGGGGCGGACGCCGCGGCGAGTGCGCGAGTCTCGGTGGGCGCGTGCATGTTCATGCGTCGGCCGCCATGTCGTTGCGGGCGGCGCGGCTATGGCGCGGGTCCAGCCAGCGTGCCAGCACGTCACCCAGGGTGTTGCCGGCGAAGACGAAGAGAGCAGCGAACAGCGCGATGCCCAGCAGCAGCGGTGCGTCGCCACGGGTGCCGGCGTCCACCGTGGCTGCGCCGAGGCCGGGATAGGTGAACACGGTCTCCGCCAGGATGGAGCCGCCGAACAGCTCGCTCAGGCTGGCGAACTGCAGCGTCAGTGCGGGAAGGGCGGCATTGCGCAGTGCGTGGCGGCGTGCCACGCCGAGGCGTGATTCGCCTTGCGCGAAGGACAGCAGCGCGTAGTCGCTGGCCATCACCTCGCGCACCTTGTCACGGGTGTACAGCGTCACCTGCGCCACGCCGAGCAGGGACAGCGTGAGGGCCGGCAGCGCGATGTGGTGCAGGCGTTGCAGCAGCGTCGCCTCGTCCGGCAGCACGCCGGGCGGCGCTGCGCAGCAGAACGGCGCCCAGCCGAGCTGCACCGCGAAGAAGAGCAGCAGCAGGATGGCGATCCAGAAGGTGGGCGCGCTGGCCAGCACGAAGGCATAGCCGCGGATCAGGCGGTCCCACAGGCTGCCTTCCAGCGCGCCGGCGAGGATGCCCAGCCCGAAACCGATGAGGCCGGAGAGTGTCCAGGCCAGCGCCATCAGCGCCAGCGATGCGAGGAGGCGCTCGCCGATCACGTCGATGACTTCGTCATCGAAGATCATCGAGCGGCCGAGGTCGCCCTGCAGCGCATTGCCGAACCAGCGCAGGAAGCGCTCCGCTGGCGGCTGGTCCAGCCCCCACTTGTGCGCGATGGCAGCCTGCTGCTCGACGCCGACGTGCATGACTTCCGCACCCACCAGCGCGCCCACCGGGTCGATGGGTGAGGCGCTGACGAGCAGGAAGGCACACAGGGCCACCAGCGGCAGCAGGATGGCCAGGCGCAGGGCACGCCGCAGCGCGAAGGCGCGCCAGGAGAATGCCGCGTTCATCGTTTCGCGCGTGTTCCAGTGTTCATGCTCAGTTGCAGGTCCAGCGCCAGTCCTGCAGGTTCCAGGTCACCGGGAAGCCGTGGCCGTGTGGCTCGATCTGGCGGGGGCCGATGTCCAGGCAGGGATTCACGAAGTACACATGGTCCAGGTTCACCAGCCAGGCCCAGGTGGCGTCGCCCTTCATGCCGAAGCCGGTCTTGCCGTCCCAGGCGGCGGCACGCCAGTGCGGCAGCGACTCCTGCAGGCTGGCGGCCTGCTGGGCCTTCTCCAGGTTGGCGTTGACGGTGGCATTGCGGTAGTAGCCGGCGTTGAAGTAGCCCTTGCCCGACGCGCCCGCCGAGAACAGGTTGTAGATCTCCTGCGGGTCGTGGCTGCCCCAGCCGAACACCACCACGTTGCTGTGGGCCAGCAGCTTGATCTCGTCCCAGGCCTTGCCGGCCACATCCACCTGGATGCCGGACTTGCGGATCATGTCCGCCGCAGCCAGCGCCAGTGCCTGGCGCGTGCCGTCGCTGGCCGGGTAGACGATGGTGAAACGGGCAATGACGCCGTCCTTTTCCAGCGCGCCGGATGCGTTGGCGCTGGTACTCGCGCTGGTACTCGGTTTCCAGCCAGCTCTCAGCAGCAGCTCGCGCGCAGCGGCCGGGTTGGTGTCCGGCAGGCGTTGCTCCGGGTTGTCCCAGGGCAGGCCGTCGGCCGGGCCCCAGGCGGGCGAGCCGAAGCCGTTGAGCACGCCGGCGGCCAGTGCCTTGCGATCCAGCGACAGGTTCACCGCCTGGCGGATGGCGAGGTCCGCGGTCACGTCGTTGCCGATGGTCGCACCGTTGGGTGTCTTCTCGCCCTTGGCAGGTTGCATGGGGAACAGCAGGCCACGGTTGTCCACGGTGTCGACCGCCACCCGCTTCATGTTGGGCGGCACGTTGGCGGCCAGCGTGGCGGGCACGGCGGCGAGGTCCAGCTGGCCGGCACGGGCGGCGGCGTAGGTGGCGTCTTCCTTGGTGAACAGGAAGGTGATGCGCGTGAAGGCCGGCTTGCTGCCGTGATGGTTGGGGTTCGGCTCGATGATCAGTTGCTGGCCCTGTGCCCAGGACACCAGGCGGAAGGGGCCGGAGCCGATGGGCTTCTGGCCGTAGTCGGGACCGTAGGCGTGCTTCGGCACGATGCCCAGGGTGACCATCATGTTCAGGAAGGTGACGCGCGGCTGGGTGAGGCGGAACTCGACGCTGCGGGCATCGACGGCGCGCACGCTCTCCAGCACCGTGAGGTCGACGGTGCCGGCTTCCTTGCGGGTGGTCTCGAAGGTGAAGGCCACGTCCTCGGCGGTGAGCGGCCTGCCGTCGGAGAACTTCACATCCTCGCGCAGCTTCACCGTCCACAGCTTGCGGTCGGCCGACGCTTTCCACTCGGTGGCCAAGTCACCCACGATGTTCAGTTTCGCGTCGCGCTTCAGCAGTGTGGACTGGAACAGGGTGTTGCCGTAGCGGCCCCAGCCTTTCACCGGGTCGTAGCCGTAGGCCGGCTCACCGGAGACGGCCAGCACCAGCGTGGTCCTCGGGGCTGCGTGGAGAGCGACAGGGGCGGAGAGGCTGAAGGTGGTGGCAAGGAGGAGCGACAGGAAGCGGAGGGACATGGTCGTCGGGATGAGGGAACCGGGGGCGGGAAGGGGGAGGGCTGATATGAGAGGGGTGAGATCCGGCGGCGGTGCAGGCACCGGCCGGCGGAATGGTATGACGATTATTGAAACAATCATACGAGTCCGGCTACGCATTCCGGCGTATGGCGGGTATGCGTCCGCGCTGCCCCTCGGCGCGGGCCGATTTCACCAAAGCGATGCAGGGGTTGCACGCGTCGTCCCCACTTCAGGGCGATGACGCGCTGGTCAGGCGTCCGGGCTTCGCCTGGCCGCAACCGGAGCAGGGGCGCGGAGCGCGTAGTGGCGCGGCTTTGCGGCATGCAGGCGCGTGCGTGGCACGGCCTCTGCTAAGGGAACGACAGGTCTGACCGGTTCGACCAGTTGTCCTGCCGGCGGCCTGACTTCGCATCACTTGCTTCACGTAGCCCGCAGCCCCGATGCCACGCCTGTCTTCCATTGCCGCGCAGAGCCTTCAGCAGCAGATCCTCGACGGAACGCTGCCGGCGGGAAGCGCCCTGCCGGGGCAGCGACAACTCGCGGCGACGCTGGGGATCAGCCGCGCGGCGCTGCGCGAGGCAGTGTCCACGCTGGAGGCACTGGGCCTGCTGCGTTCGCAACCGGGCAAGGGTGTGTTCGTGAGTGCCGGCGAGACGAGGGACGGCACCGCGATTGCCGCCAGCGTGTTCGGTGGCCTGCAGGCCACGCCGCGCGAGATGTTCCAGTTCCGCGCCATCGTCGAGCCGCCGGCGGCGGCGCTGGCAGCCAGCACGGGCAGCGACGAGGCCGTCGCGCAACTGGCGGCCACGCAGGCGGCGATGGAAGCCGCGTTGCACGCGCAGGACCTGGTCGCCGCGTCGGAAGCGGACCTGGCGTTCCACCTGGGCATCGCCGCCCTGTCCGGCAACCCGATGCTGAGCGCGGTGATCCGCTCCATGGAAGCCCCCATCGCCTACAGCCTGCGCCTGCCTTTCGCAGACATCGAAAGCGTGTGGGCACCCGCTGAAGAACACCGCGCAGTGCTGCGCGCCATCCAGGCCCGCGACGCCGCGGCCGCCGAGGCTGCCATGGGCCACCACATCGAGCGCGCTGCCGCGCGGGTGGGGCTGGCCTTCGACATGCCCGTCACCGAACCCCGAATCTTGTCCCACAAGGGACCCGTGTTTTCTACAGGAGCATCAACATGAACCGTCGCAGCATCCTTCAATTCCTCTCGGTGTCCGCGCTGTCGCTGGGCGTGGTCGTCAGCACGCCGGCCCATGCAGACGTCCTCGACAACGTGAAGAAGGCGGGCGTGATCCGCATCGCCGTGCCGACGGATTTCCCGCCGTTCGGCACCGTGGGCACCGACATGAAGCCGCAGGGCTACGACATCGACATGGCCACGCTGATCGCGAAGGATCTCGGCGTGAAGCTGGAGCTGGTGCCGGTGACCAGCGCCAACCGCATTCCCTTCGTGACCACCGGCCGCGCCGACCTGGTGATCTCCAGCCTGGGCAAGAATCCGGATCGCGAGAAGGTCATCGATTTCTCCGAAGCCTACGCGCCGTTCTTCAACGGCGTGTTCGGCCCCAGCGACATGAAGGTCACCAGCGCGGCCGACCTTGCCGGCAAGACCATCGCCGTGACCCGCGGCTCGGTGGAGGACCTGGAGCTGTCCAAGATCGCGCCGGCCACCGCCACCATCAAGCGCTTCGAGGACAACAACTCGACGATCTCCGCCTACCTGTCGGGCCAGACCCAGCTGGCAGCGACCGGCAACGTCGTGGCGGCAGCACTCAACGAGCGCACCAAGCTGCGCCCGCTGGCCACCAAGTTCATCATCAAGCAGTCCCCGTGCTTCGTCGGCGCCAACAAGGGTGAGGCTGCCCTGGTGGCCGCGGTGAACGCCACCATAGTCAAGGCCAAGAAGGATGGCGAGCTGAACAAGATCGCCACCCGGTGGCTGAAGAACCCGCTGCCGACGGACCTGTAAGCGCGGGTGTTGCCACGGCTCGCGCGATGGTGAGGAGCTGGGTGCAAGGCCTTTGCCGGGAGTTCGGCCCGGCGGGCGAGTTACGTTCCTGCTACGCGGCAAGAAAGTAACCAGCGAATCGCGACCCGCTTCCGTCACCGCGGACGCGCGGTTCCCTGTGCTGCTCGCCACGACGAGCGGCTGCCAGGCTTGCAACCGAGTCGCGCCACGCGCCCAGACATCCTCGCCGTTGCGCTCCGCGCGATCCCGCGTCGTGCCTGTGCTGCCCGGCGACTTCAGAGGGACCAGTGCTTGCAGCGATTGCGCCACGCCCGCTGACGTGTGAGCGGCCCGGCGCTGTGTAGAGACAAGAATGAACAGGGAGGGCCCATGGCCTATCAGTTCGATTTTCTCGCGGTCGGCGAGTATGCCGGCCAGCTCGCCACGGGGGCGGCGAGCACGCTGGGGCTGACCGCCATCGGCGCGGTGCTCGGCGTCGGCCTCGGCGTGCTGGGGGCAGTGTCGCGGGCCTGGAAGCTCAAGCCCTTCAACTACATCTTCGGCGTGTACGTAGAGGCGATCCGCAATACGCCATTCCTCGTCCAGCTGTTCTTCATCTTCTTCGGCCTGCCCGCACTGGGCGTGTCGCTCAGCGAATGGACCGCGGCCATCCTGGCGATGGTGCTGAACCTCGGCGCCTATTCCACGGAGATCATCCGCGCCGGCATCCAGGCGACGCCGCGCGGCCAGATCGAAGCCGCCGCCTCGCTGGCGATGACGCGTGCGCAGATCTTCCTGCACGTGGTGCTGCGCCCGGCGCTGGGCAAGGTTTGGCCGGCGCTGCAGAGCCAGATCATCATCGTGATGCTGGGCTCCTCGGTGTGTTCGCAGATCGCGGCGGAGGAGCTGACCTTCGCGGCCAACTTCATCCAGTCGCGCAACTTCCGCGCCTTCGAGACCTACGTCGTCACCGCCCTGCTGTACCTGATGCTGGCGTACTTCGTGCGCTGGCTGCTGGCGAAGTTCGGCGAGCGCTTCGTGTCACGCAGGAGGGTCGCAGCATGATGATGGAATTCACCACCTGGGACATCGTGCGCAACCTGATGTTCGGTGCGCTGTGGACCCTCGGCCTGTCGGTCACCGCCTTCGTGCTCGGCGGCATCGTCGGCTTGCTGGTGCTGGCCGGGCGCATGGGTCACACGCCCTGGCTGCGCAAGTCCATGCGCGGCTACATCGAGTTCTTCCAGGGCACGCCGCTGCTGATGCAGCTGTTCCTGGTGTTCTTCGGCATCTCGCTGGCGGGCATCGATGTACCGGCCTGGCTGGCGGCCGCCATCGGCCTCACCTTCTTCACCAGCGCCTACCTCGCCGAGATCTGGCGTGGTTGCGTGGAGGCGATCCCGAAAGGCCAGTGGGAGGCTTCGGCCAGCCTGGCGATGAGCTGGCTGCAGCAGATGCGCTACGTGGTGCTGCCGCAGGCGCTGCGCATCGCGGTCGCCCCGACGGTGGGCTTCTCGGTGCAGGTGGTGAAGGGCACGGCGGTGACCTCCATCATCGGCTTCACCGAGCTCACCAAGACCGGCGGCTCACTCGCCAACGCCACCTTCCAGCCCTTCCTGGTCTACGGCCTGGTGGCCGCGGGCTACTTCATCCTCTGTTATCCGCTGTCGCTGTATGCGGCCAGCCTCGAAAGGAAATTCCATGGCAGCGCACATTGACGCTTCGTTCGTCCGCATCGACGGCCTGCACAAGCACTTCGGCAGCAACCATGTGCTGAAAGGCATCGACCTGCGCATCAAGGAGGGCGAGGTGGTGGCCATCATCGGCCGCAGCGGCTCGGGCAAGAGCACCCTGCTGCGCTCCATCAACGGACTGGAGACCTTCGAGGACGGCCTGGTGGAGGTGGCGGGCGAGAAGCTGCATGCCGGCCAGACCGACCTGCGCGCGCTGCGCCAGAAGGTCGGCATGGTGTTCCAGCAGTTCAACCTGTTTCCGCATCTCACCGCCGGACAGAACGTGATGCTGGCGCCGCAGGTGGTCAAGAAGACGCCGCTGGCGGACTGCGAGGCGATTGCGCGGCAGATGCTCAAGAAGGTCGGCCTCGACCACAAGTTCGATGCGTTTCCCGACCAGCTCTCCGGCGGTCAGCAGCAGCGCGTGGCGATTGCCCGTGCCCTGGCCATGCAGCCCAAGGTGCTGCTGTGCGACGAGATCACCTCCGCGCTGGACCCGGAGCTGGTCAACGAAGTGCTGGCGGTGGTGAAGCAACTCGCTGCCGAGGGCATGACGCTGATCATGGTCACCCACGAGATGCGCTTCGCACGCGATGTCGGCGACAAGCTGGTGTTCATGTACGAGGGCCGCGTGCATGAAATGGGCCCGCCCAAGGAGCTTTTCGCCAACCCGCAGACGCCGGAGCTGCAAAGCTTCATCAGCGCGGTGCACTGAATCCGGGGAGCCATTACTTCCCGTCGGAACCTCCCGTCGGCACCTTCTGCTGCCGAGGCGCATCGCCCGCGCCAGCCGCCTTCTGGCGTGCTACCGGGCGGCATCCGGCCGTCGTGGCGGCCGGTATTCCGGTGGTCTGGCCGTGCCCGGCCTCGCCTGCAGCATGGCGTCCTGTAGGACAGTGCTGATCGACTTGTCACAACGGTGGACTAAAACGGAAGCAGGCGGCGCATCGGCGTGCCGCTTCCGCCACGGGACACGCAGGCCCGCGGCGCGCGTCCGGCTCTCGCAGCCGGCGCGTCGAGGCGCTGCGGTGACGAGGAGCGATGCAATGTTCACGATAAATCCGAAAGCGGCCGCCACGGTCGCGGCCATGGGAGTCCTGGCGCTGCCCATGGGAGCGGCGCAAGCCGCTGATGCGGCCAAGGAGCGCGCGGAGGTGCGCAGCATGTGCGACGAGGCACTGGCGACGCTGTACAAGGCCAAACCGGGTGCGAAGGAGCAGATCGCCAAGTCCGCCGGCTACGGCTGCTTCTCCAGCTTCGGCGTCAGCCTGCTGGTGGGCGGCGCTGGCGGCAAGGGCCTGGTGCACAACACCGCCACGAAGAAGGACACCTACATGAACATGGGCCAGGTGTCGGCCGGCCTTGACATCAGCATCAAGGACTACCGCGAAGTGCTGGTGTTCAAGGACCGCCAGACCCTGGAGGCCTTCGTCGACAAGGGCTGGGAGCTGACCGGCAGCGGCGGGGCCTCGGCCGGCGTCGAAGGCAAGGGCGGCACGGCGGAGAAGGGCGGCAATGTCAGCGACAAGATCGACATCTATCCTATGACCAAGACAGGCCTGTCGGCCGGCGGTGCGGCGGCGGGGCGCAAGTACTGGAAGGATGCGGACCTGAATCCCAAATAGCATGATAATGCTCAGTATCCGCCCTCGGGGCAGGGCGGGTACTGACAGGGGGGACTATGACGCAGCGTTCGGGAGAGCCGGGGGCGACTACCTGCGTGGCGGCTGCCTTGACGGCCGCGGAGTGTATTGCGGACGCGGCATCTGGGCGCGCCGATGGGTGCCTGACGCGAAGGGTCGGGCTAAGGTTCGTCGTCGCATCCCTGTGCGCCATGCTGGCCCAGGCGCACGCACAGGAGGCTCCCAGGGTCATCGGGGCCAACGTGGCGGGACATGCGGATGCCCTGCTGGGCCTGATGGCCTACACCGTGACGCCGGATGTCACCACCAGTTCGCTGTCGATCAACAACGGCAGCACGGGTAGCCCCGGCCTGGCGATGACGCAGTTCGGCGGTGGCTTCACCATCAGCCGCACGACGCCCCTGTACATGGAGGGCAACGCGGCCTACGCCCGCTACGACCCGCGCTTCGTCGTCACGGACGGCATCCAGACGCGCGACCTGCCGACCAAGTGGAACTCGGTCACCGGTACAGGCGGCATCGGCTGGGACTTCCGCATTGCCGACGAGTGGGTGCTGCGTCCGATCTTCAACTTCACGCTCGGCTATGTCAGCAGCGACCTGTCGATCGCCAAGTGGTACATCGAGAACCGTACGAACACGCAGCTGAACTTCCTCGACGACGGCCACATGAGTGCCGGGGGTCTGGGCGGTTCGCTGATGCTGGACTGGGAGCAGGTGAGACCGGACCGCGAGATCGACCTGGAGATCCGCTACACCAACATCCGCCTGAAGAGCTTCAGCGAGAACAAGGCCATGGAGGCCTACTCCACCGCGCAGAGCCTCAGCATCTGGTCGCGCTGGCGCGCCCCCACCGGGGCGACGGTGATGGACCGGCCGCTGCGCTACGTGCTGGAGGGCGCCTACTCCGACTTCCTCGGTGGCGACGTGACGGAGCTGGGCTTCAACCGGCTGGTGTCGCTGGGTGTCGGCATCGAGTTCGACAGCAGTGCCTATGACATCATCGTGACGCGTACGCGCATGCTGATTCGGCACGTGATGGGCGACGGGGTGTCGGGCTGGTCGCTGGGGATCGCCGTCAGCTTCTGAACCGCTGAAGGCCGCCGACGCCGTCCATCGCGGTTTACCTGTGTTGCCGCAGCCAGACAGTTCCTCGTGATGGCGGGCTGGGCTACAGTGGGCGCTGCCGCATCCCGCGCAGGAGCCCCATGTCCAGCCTTGCCCATCATCCGCCGCGTGGCGACGCCACGGCTGCCGGCGGCCCGGACCGTCCCCTCAGCCTGAAGAACGTCCTGCAGTACCTGCTGGAAGATCACCTCGTGACGCGCGAGGAGGCCGAGGCCGTGCTGGCCGAGCGCCATCAGCACAAGCCCGGGGTGCATCCGCTGACCATCGTCGGCAACCACAAGTTGCGCGCTGCGGTGGCGCCGCACAAGGTGCTGCATGCGGAAGTGCTGACCGAGTGGCTGGCCGGCAAGCTGGGCATGCAGTACATGCACATCGACCCGCTGAAGATCAACTTCGCGGCGGTCACCGAGGTGATGCCCAGCGCCTACGCGGCGCGCCAGAAAATCATGCCGGTGTCGGTCAGCGACCACGAGGTGGTGATCGCCACCGCCGAGCCTTTCGTGCGCGAGTGGGAGCGCGAGCTGCAGCCGGTGGTCAAGAAGCCGATCCGCCGCGTGTTCGCCAACCCGGTGGACATCGAGCACCTGCAGATCGAGTTCTACAACCTGGCCCGTTCGGTGAAGAACGCCACCCAGGCCGAGAAAACCGCGACGCTCAACAACTTCGAGCAGCTCGTCGAGCTGTCGGAGATGAACAAGCAGTTCGATGCCAACGAGCAGCACATCGTGCGCATCGTGGACTGGTTGTGGCAGTACGCTTTCGACCAGCGCGCCTCCGACATCCACATCGAGCCCCGTCGCGACGTGGGCCTGGTGCGCTTCCGCATCGACGGCGTGCTGCACCAGGTGTACCAGCTGCCGATGAGCGTGGTGGCCGCGATGACCAGCCGCATCAAGATCCTCGGTCGCATGGACATCGTGGAGAAGCGCCGGCCACAGGACGGCCGCATCAAGACGCGCGCGTCCGACGGCAGCGAAGTGGAGCTGCGCCTGTCCACGCTGCCCACCGCCTTCGGCGAGAAGCTGGTGATGCGCATCTTCGACCCCGAAGTGCTGGTGCGCAGCTTCGCCGACATGGGCTTCACCGACGAGGACCAGCAGCGCTGGAACGGCATGACCGGCCAGCCCAACGGCATCATCCTCGTCACCGGTCCCACGGGCTCCGGCAAGACCACCACGCTGTACTCCACGCTGAAGCTGCTGGCCACGCCGGAGGTCAACGTCTGCACCATCGAGGACCCGATCGAGATGGTGGAGCCGGCCTTCAACCAGATGCAGGCGCAGGCGTCCATCGACCTCGGTTTCGCCGAAGGCGTGCGCGCCCTGCTGCGGCAGGACCCCGACATCATCATGGTGGGTGAGATCCGTGACCTCGAAACCGCGCAGATGGCGATCCAGGCATCGCTGACCGGCCACCTCGTGTTGTCCACGCTGCACACCAACGACGCGCCGTCTGCACTGACCCGCATGAAGGACCTGGGCCTGCCGCCCTACCTGATGAACGCCACGTTGCTGGGCGTGATGGGCCAGCGCCTGGTGCGCACGCTGTGTCCGCACTGTAAGAAACCCGGGCCGATCACTCCGGAGGAAACGGTCGCCTGGAACCAGATGGTGGCGCCCTTCAAGTCCGTTGTGCCCGAGCAGATCCACCGCCCGGTGGGTTGCCTGGAATGCCGCAACACCGGCTACATGGGCCGCATGGGCATCTACGAGACGCTGCTGATGTCGGCCGCCATACGCAAGCTGGTGCAGAACGGCGCCGAGCTGTCGGCGATCCGCCTGCAGGCCATCCGCGAGGGCATGAAGCCCCTGCGTATCTCCGGCGCCCTGAAGATCGCCGCCGGCCTCACCTCGCTGGAAGAAGTCCTGCGCGTCGCGCCTCCGGCTGCCGACGATACGGACTGAACCTGCCAGCGGCAGGGCACGCATCACCCCGCCGATGGCATGTCCGCCCCAGGGCCGGGTGCTCGTCATCAAACCTTAATTTCCATATTGTTGGAAATATCGTATTGTCGACCTCATGGATGCCTCCCAAGTCGTGGCCGCGCTGGCCGCCCTCGCGCAGGAAACGCGCCTTGCCCTGTTCCGCCTGTTGATCCAGGCCGGCCCTGCCGGCCTCGCCGCAGGCGCCATCGCCACCCGGCTGGAAGTGCCCAATGCCACCCTGTCCTTCCACCTCAAGGAGCTCAGCCGCGCCGGGCTGATCGCCTCGCGGCAGGAAGGGCGCTTCATCTACTACAGCGCGCAGTTCGCCACGATGGACGAACTGCTGCGCTACCTCACCGACAACTGTTGCGGCGGCAATCCCTGCCTGCCGGTGACGTCCTGCTGCCCTCCTGGAGAACAATCGTCATGAAGCGCCTGCACATCCACATTGCCGTGGCCGACCTGGCCCACAACGTCGACTTCTACAGCCGGTTGTTCGCCCAGGCGCCGACGGTGCAGCACGCCGACTACGCCAAGTGGATGCTGGACGAGCCGCGCATCAACTTCGCCATCTCGGCGCGGGGTGCGAAGCCGGGGCTGGACCATCTCGGCATCCAGGTGGACGGCGCCGAGGAGCTCGATGCGCTGCAGGCGCGCTTCGAGGCGGCCGATCTCGCGACGCGCTCGCAGCAAGGGACGGGCTGCTGCTATTCGCGCTCCGACAAACACTGGGTGACCGATCCGCAGGGCGTGGCCTGGGAGCACTTCCATACGCTGGGCGACATCCCGACCTTCAACGACGTCGTCGGCGGTTCCGCCAACAGCGGTGGCTGCACGCCGCCGGTGCGCGGCAAACCGCTGGGCATCCCCGTCAAGCCGGCTGCCCCGCCTGCGACCTCGTGCTGCTGAGGCGCGGACATGACCATCCACGTCCTCATCCTGTGTACCCACAACTCGGCACGCAGCGTGTTGTCCGAGGGCATGCTCAACCACTGGGCGCGGCGCATGGGGCGTGACGTGCGTGCCCATAGTGCCGGCAGCGCACCCAGCGGCCGTCTCAACCCCTTCGCGCTGGAAGTGCTGGCCAATGCCGGCGTGGATACCGCCGGCTACCACAGCAAGAGCTGGGACGCCTTCGCGACACCGGATTCACCCGTCATGCGGGTGGTGGTCACGGTGTGCGACAGCGCGGCATCGGAGAGCTGCCCGGTGTGGCCGGGCAGTCCGGTCAGGGTGCATTGGGGCTACCCGGATCCGTCGCATGCGGAAAGCGGCGAGGCCGGCAAGCGTGCTGCTTTCGAACTGACGCGGCAGGCCATCGGCTACCGCATGCTGCAGTTGCTGCAATTGCCGCTGGAAACGATGAGTGATGCGGCGTTGCAGACCGCGCTGCGCGAGATTTCACGTAACTGAGCCACACAACTGAGCCACGCAACCGGGTCAGGAAACCGACTATTCCAACAGATTCACGCGACCGAGTGCATGCAGATGTCCGCGCAATGTGAAGTCCTCGACGCAGCACCCACCGGTACGCCCGGCATCGGTTTTTTCGAGCGCTATCTCAGCGTCTGGGTGTTCCTGTGCATCCTGCTCGGCGTCGGCCTGGGGCAGATGTTGCCGGCGCTGTTCCAGTCCATCGGGCGCATGGAATACGCACGCGTCAACTTGCCGGTGGGCCTGCTCATCTGGGTGATGATCATCCCCATGCTGATGAAGGTGAACTTCGGCGCACTGCATGAAGTGCGCGCGCATGTGCGTGGCATCGGCGTCACGCTGTTCATCAACTGGCTGGTCAAGCCGTTCACGATGGCGGTGCTTGGCTGGTTGTTCATTCGCGGACTGTTCGCGCCCTGGCTGCCGGCCGATCAGATCGACAGCTACATCGCCGGCCTTGTCCTGCTGGCGGCGGCGCCGTGCACCGCGATGGTCTTCGTGTGGAGCCGGCTCACGAATGGTGACCCGTTGTTCACGCTGTCGCAGGTGGCGCTCAACGACACGATCATGGTGTTCGCCTTCGCACCCGTCGTCGGCCTGTTGCTGGGCATCTCCAGCATCACGGTGCCGTGGGACACGCTGCTCACCTCGGTGCTGTTGTACATCGTGCTGCCGGTGATCATTGCGCAACTGCTGCGGCGCGCGCTGCTCGCGAAGGGGCAGGGCTACTTCGATGCCGTCATGTCGCGCATCGGCCCGTGGTCCATCGCCGCGCTGCTGGCGACGCTGGTGTTGCTGTTCGCCTTCCAGGGCCGTGCCATCCTGGCGCAGCCGCTGGTCATTGCCCTGCTGGCGGTGCCCATCCTCATCCAGGTGTTCTTCAACGCCGGCCTGGCCTACTGGCTCAACCGCAGGCTGGGTGAGAAGCACAGCGTGGCCTGCCCCTCGGCGCTGATCGGCGCGTCCAATTTCTTCGAGCTGGCGGTGGCGGCGGCCATCGGCCTGTTCGGCTTCGAGTCTGGCGCGGCGCTGGCTACCGTGGTCGGCGTGCTGATCGAAGTGCCGGTGATGCTGCTGGTGGTGCGCATCGTCAACCGCAGCAAGGACTGGTACGAGCGCGGCGCCCGGCGGGCCCGGTGATGCACGCCCGTCTCAGCGTGTGACGGCCGCGCCCCCGGGTTGCCCCTGCAGACCGCGTTGCATCCTTACCGCCATGCCGTAGGCGCCCAGGGCCAGCGCCGACAGCAGGGCCAGCGCGAGCGCCATGTCGGCGTAGCTGGCACCGCTGCCCAGCAGCAGTGACACCGCCAGCGGCGCGGCCGCCTTGGCGAAGAAAGCGGGTTGCGCCAGGCGCCCCATCAGTTGCCCGTAGGCCTCGCGGCCGTAAAGCTCGGCCGGCACCGTGCCACGCACGATGGTCATGACACCGTTGGCGGCGCCGTAGCAGACGGCGAAGAGCATCGGCACCCAGGCCGCGCTGCCCGCCTGCCACAGCAGCAACATGCCCAGCACGGTGGCCGACAGCGCGGCGACGCCGACGCGTATCGCACTCCAGCGGCTGGCGAACAGGAACTCCACGATGCGCCCGCCCACCTGCATCGGGCCGATCAGCGCGGCGATCCAGACGGCTTCGCTGGCGACACCGGTGGCCATGCCCAGCGCGCCCACCACGTGGGCGCCGATCGCCGAGAACACGAAGGCGTTGCCGGACAGCGCCAGACCCAGCCAGACGAGACCGCGAGGTGCCGTGGGGGCAATCGTCTCCGTCGTCTCCGTCGTCTCCGCCTTGCCCGGGGTCGGCACCGACGGCGTGGCGGCAGGCAGTGCCCAGCGATGCAACGGCAGGCACACCAGCAGGTGCAGCAGGGCGAAGCCGCCCAGCGCGCTGCGCCAGCCCCAGGCTTCGTGAAGCGCCCAGGCCAGCGGCCAGAAGACGGTGCTGGCGAGCCCGCCGAACAGCGTGAGCGCGGTGAGCGCGCGGCGGTAATGCGTGCCCGCCAGCTGCGACAGCGCCGGAAAGGCTGCGTCGTAGAGACAGGCGGCCATCGCGAGTCCCGCGAGTGCCCAGCCGCCAAGGAACACCGCCACCGAATCCGCCAGCGCGATCACCGCCAGCGCGAGGGCACCGACGGCTGACCCGGCTGCTAGCACGCGGCGGCCACCCAGGCGGTCGATCGCGCGTCCCGCCAGCGGCGCGGCCATTCCCGACACGACCAGCGCCAGCGAGAACGCGCCGAACACCAGCGACTGCGCGACGCCCAGGCTCTCCGCCATCGGCGCGGCGAGCACCGCCACGCTGTAGTACAGGCTGCCCCAGCCGACGATCTGCGTGATGCCCAGCGCGGGCACCACGCGCCACAGCAAGGCTGCGGCCGGCGTGCTCACCCGTGTTGCGGGTAGTCGGCGGCGTAGGCGCGGCGGCCGGCCACCCAGGTGCCCGTCGCCATCGGCAGGCCACCGGTTTCCGTCACGGCCACCAGGTCGGCACGCTTGCCGACGACAATCTCGCCGCGGTCATGCAGGCCGGCGGCGCGGGCCGGATTGCCGGCGACGAGCTTCATGGCCTCGTGCATCGGCAGCACCTCCTGCTTCAGCAAGGTGAACAGCGCGGCGAGCATGGTGGCCGGTGCGTAGTCGGCGCACAGGCAGTCGGCGACGCCGGCGACGATGGCATCCACCGCGCGCATGGAGCCGGACTGGCTGCGCCCGCGCATCACGTTGGGCGCACCGAGGATGGTCGGCAGGCCTTGCTGGTGTGCGGCGCGCGCGGTTTCGAGATTGATCGGGAACTCGCTCATGCTGGCGCCCAGGCCCTTCATGGTGGCGACGCGCTGCGGATCGTCGTCGTCGTGACTGGCAGTGGGAATGCCCAGCGACTTCGCGCGCTCCATGATGGCGAACACGCGGTCGTCGGCGTCCTGCCGCGCGGCCATCTTGTCCTGCGCGTTTTGCAGCGCTTCCTCGCGGCTGCTGCCGTGGTTGCCCATCATGTAGGCCACGTAGGCGTCCAGGTGCTTGAACTGCCCCTGGCCGGGCGTGTGGTCCATGATCGACAGGAGATCCACGCTGCCTTCGTCCAGCAACTCCATGATGATCGGCAAGGCCGTCGCGTCGGTGATCTCGTAGCGCAGGTGGATGCGGTTGTCGACCAGCAGCTGCGATTGCAGC
This sequence comes from Uliginosibacterium sp. H1, assembly GCF_036017065.1. Taxonomy (NCBI): domain Bacteria; kingdom Pseudomonadati; phylum Pseudomonadota; class Betaproteobacteria; order Rhodocyclales; family Zoogloeaceae; genus Uliginosibacterium; species Uliginosibacterium sp. H1. Next base: position 1,450,533 of record NZ_JAYXHR010000001.1, on the reverse strand, counting down.
CGTTTGACCTCGCGCACCAGTTCGGCCGCGGTGTCGTTGTTGCGCACGCCCCATTCGGTGTTGGCGAAGGACAGTGCATGGTAGGGCGTGGTGATGCCGGCGGCGGCATTGCGGCGGTCCACCTGCAGGCAGGCGAAGTCCAGCGGGAACATCACCTTCGCGCGCGGTTCGGCTTCCTTCTCGATGGCATCGCAGTGCAGGTCCACCATGCCGGGAAGCAGCCACTGGCCACGCAGGTCGACCGGCTGCGCATCGCCGCCGGACTCGGGCGAGATGGCGCGGATGATGCCGTCCTCGACGAGGACGGCTGCGCGGTCCAGCACCTGGTCCGGCAGGACGACGCGGGCGTTGTAGAAGTACTGTTTCATCGTGCTTTCCGTTGGTCAGGCTGCCACGGCCAGTGCCGGGGCGACGGTGAGGCGGCGGGTGGCGACGGCATCGCGTACTTCGGCGTCGTGGAAGATGCCGACCACGGCGGTGCCGCGCGCGCAGGCTTCGCGGATCAGGTTGATGACCACCTGCCGGTTGGTCGCGTCCAGCGAGGCGGTGGGTTCGTCCAGCAGCAGCAGCGGCTTGTCGGCGATGAAGCCGCGCGCGATGTTCACGCGCTGCTGCTCGCCACCGGAGAAGGTCGCCGGGGGCAGGTGCCACAGGCGCTCCGGCAGGTTCAGCCGCGCCAGCAGGGCCGCGGCGCGCTCCCGGGCTTCCGCCTGCGTCACGCCCAGTGCCTGCAGCGGCTCGGCGACGATGTCCAGCGCGGCGACGCGGGGAATGACGCGCAGGAACTGGCTGACGTAAGACACGCGGGTGCGGCGCAATTCCAGGATGGTCTGCGGCGTGGCGCCGGCGAGGTCTACATGCTGGCCGTGCGCATCCAGTACTTGCACGCTGCCACTGACCGGCAGGTAGTTGGCGAACAGGCAGCGCAGCAGCGTGCTCTTGCCGGCACCGGACGGGCCGTCGAGCACCAGGCATTCGCCGGCGGCGACCTCGAAGGACACGCGGTCCAGCACGGGGATGCGCACGCCGCCCTGGGTGTGCAGCACGAAGTGCTTGGACAGGGCGTCGACTTTCAGGATGGGTGGTTTCTGCATGACAGGACTCTCGTTCAGATCGTCATTCCTGCGAAGGCAGGAATCCAGTGTCTTTCTTTCCGTTACTTCAACGTCGCTGGATTCCTGCCTTCGCAGGAATGACGGCGAGGTGGTGGGGCTTGCGACTAAGCCGCCAGTACCGACGACACCAGCAACTGCGTGTAGGGATGCTGTGGGTCGTCCAGTACCTGGTCGGTGAGGCCGGTCTCCACGATGCGGCCCTGGCGCATGACGATCAGCCGGTGGGCGAGCAGGCGGGCCACCGCGAGGTCGTGCGTCACGAGGATGACGGCCAGCCCCAGTTCGGCGACGAGACTGCGCAGCAGGTCGAGGAAGCGCGCCTGCACCGATACGTCCAGGCCGGCGGTGGGCTCGTCCATGAACACCAGGCGCGGCTGGGTGACGAGGTTGCGGGCGATCTGCAGGCGCTGCTGCATGCCACCGGAGAAGGCGGTGGGGGCGTCGTCCAGGCGGCTGGCGTCGATCTCCACCTTGTTCAGCCAGGCGAGCGCGGTGTCGCGGATGTCGCCGTAATGGCGCTGACCCACGGCCATCAGGCGTTCGCCGATGTTGGCACCGGCGCTGACGCGCATGCGCAGGCCGTCGCGCGGGTTCTGCCGCACGAAGCCCCAGTCGGTGCGCCACAGTTCGCGCAGTTGCGCGTCGGTCAGCGTGGCGAGATCGGTGGCGCCGCGATCCTTCAGGTCGTAGCGCACGCTGCCTTCGTCCGGCCGCAACTGGAAGGCCAGGGTGTTGAGCAGGGTGGACTTGCCGGAGCCGGATTCGCCGACGATGCACAGCACCTCGCCGGGGTAGAGGTCGAAGTCGATGTGCTCGCAACCGATGCGCCGGCCATAACGTTTGGCGAGGTCGCGCACCTGCAACAGGGGCGTGGCGTGCTTCAGGCTCATGTTCATGCTGCCACCTCCTTGCCGGTGTCGCTCTGCGTGCCGCGGTGGCCTTCCTCCTGCCGCGTGTGGCAGTACTCGGTGTCGGAGCAGACGAACATGCGCTGGCCCTGGTCGTCGAGGATGATCTCGTCGAGGTAGGAGTGAGTGGAACCGCACAGCGCGCAGGGCTGCGACCAGCGTTCCACCGCGAAGGGATGGTCGTCGAAGTCCAGCGAGCGCACGCGGGTGTAAGGCGGCACGGCGTAGACGCGCTTCTCGCGGCCGGCGCCGAAGAGCTGCAGGGCAGGGCTCATGTCCAGTTTCGGGTTGTCGAACTTGGGGATGGGCGAGGGCCGCATCAGGTAGCGCTCGTTCACGATCACCGGGTAGTCGTAGGTGGTGGCGATGCGGCCGTGGCGCACGATGTCCTCGTACAGCTTGACGTGCATGACGCCGTATTCCGACAGCGCATGCATGGTGCGCGTCTCGGTCTCGCGCGGTTCCAGCCAGCGCAGCGGCTCCGGGATGGGCACCTGGTACACCATCGTCTGGCCTTCGGCGAGCGGGGTTTCTGGCACGCGGTGGCGGGTCTGGATGATGCTGGCCTCGCGCGTCTTCTCGGTGGTGGCGACGCCGGTCACCTTGCGGAAGAAGCTGCGGATGTTCACCGCGTTGGTGGTGTCGTCGGCGCCCTGGTCGATGACCTTCAGGGTGTCGTCGCGGCCGATGATGGCGGCGGTGACCTGGATGCCACCGGTGCCCCAGCCGTAGGGCAGCGGCATTTCGCGGCCGCCGAAGGGCACCTGGTAGCCGGGGATCGCCACCGCCTTCAGCAGCGCGCGGCGGATCATGCGCTTGGTATGTTCGTCGAGGTAGGCGAAGTTGTAGCCGGGTTGCAGCAGTTCGTCGGTGACGGGGTGGGGGGCGTTCATTCTTCGCTCTCCTCTTCATGGTCGGCCGCCGCGGCGGCCGCAGAACGGGGCTCACCGCCGGCGTCCCACTCCGCGCGCAGGCGGCGCAGCAGTTCCAGGTTGGTCTGGAAATCGACGTAGTGCGGCAGCTTCAAGTGCTGGACGAAGCCGGAGGCTTCCACGTTGTCACTGTGGTACAGCACGAACTCCGCATCGTTGGCCGGCAGCGTGGTGTCCTCGCCAAACTCGCCGGCGCGCAGCGAGCGATCCACCAGCGCCATCGCCATCGCCTTGCGCTCGCCGTGGCCGAAGCTCACGCCGTAGCCGCGCGTGAACTGCGGCGGCGCCTCGGCGCCGCCTTCGAACTCGGTGATGAGCTGGCATTCCGTCAGCATCACCTCGCCGATCTCGACGCTGCAGCCCAGTTCCTCCACGTACAGCTCCACCGGCACGGCGCCGTGGCGGATCTCCGCGGCGAAGGGGTGGGTGGTGGCGTAGCCGCGCTGCGTGGAGTAGCCCATGGACAGCAGGAAGCCCTCGTCGCCGCGCGCGAGGTTCTGCAGGCGCGTGGCGCGATCGGCCGGGAACAGCAGCGGTGTGCGGGTGAGGTCGGTGGGCGCGGGGTCTTCCTCGTCGCGCAGTTCGGTCTCCAGCAGGCCTTCACGGGCGAGGAGATCGGTCACGCGCGGGGCGACCAGTGCTTCGCCAGGCTGTGTGCCTGCCGGCACTTCGTCGTTGCCCGCCGCATCCGCCAGCAGGGCGAAGTCCAGCAGGCGTTGGGTGTAGTCGTAGGTCGGGCCCAGCACCTGGCCGCCGGGCACATCCTTGAAGGTCGCGGAGATGCGTCGCTCGATGCGCATGCGGCCGGTGTCCAGCGGCAGGCTGTCGCCCAGGCGCGGCAGGGTGGTGCGGTAGGCGCGCAGCAGGAAGATGGCTTCCATCAGGTCGCCGGCGGCCTGCTTGATGGCCAGCGCGGCGAGGTCCTCGTCGTACAGCGAGCCCTCGGTCATCACGCGGGCGACCGCCAGCCGCATCTGCTGCCTGATCTGCGTGATGGACAGTTCCGGCTGCGTGGTGTCGCCACGCCGTGCCTGCGCCAGCAGGCGCTGAGAGTGGGCGATGGCGCGCTCGCCACCTTTGACGGCTACGTACATGTCACACCTCGACGAGAGTAGTGCGCGGCAAGCCGACGATGCGGTCACCACAGCTCAGGATCAGGTCCGCGCCCAGCGGGAAGCGCGCGTGGTTGTCAGCGAGCCAGGCGCTGGTGGCTGGCGTCCAGCCCGCCACGCCGAGTGCCTGTGTGTCGCGGATGCCGGGGCCGCGCAGTTTGAGGGGACCGTCTGCTTGCAGGGCAGGGACGTCCACCAGCACGGTGGCGGAACGGTCCGGGTAGGCAGGGTCCCCCAGGCGCAGCGTATCCAGCGCCGGCAGCGTGGACAGGCCGTCGAGGACGACGAATTGGGCATCAATCGGGGCATCGATCGGGGCATCAATCCGGACACCAATCGGGGCATCGATCGGCGTGCCCTGTTGCGTATCGACCAGCGGGCATCCGCAATGGAAGCGCAGGTAGCGGCCGGCGTCGCCGTTGCGGCTGGCGAGCGGCAGCCACACGGGCGTGTCGTAGTCGGCCAGCGCCAGCAGGATGGCCGCCTGCGCCGGCGACAGGCCGGCCGGGTGCTCGACGTCCACCGGCAGCGTGTGCAGGCGACCGGGATGCGACAGGGCTTCCAGCACGGTGCGGAAGCAGCGTTGCGCGTCGTGCACCGGGTCAGCCAGGCCGGGCTGCATGCGGGACAGATCGAGCGGGGAGGTGGAGGAGAGGTTCATGGACGATGGGTTCATGGTCGGCTGGCTCATTTGTCTTCTCCGCGTACCAGGGTGAAGAAATCCACCTTGCTGCCCGCGACTTCCGCGGCGCGCTGCGCATGACGCTGGCGTTCCGCCTCGGCCAGCGGCGCCAGCACGGTGGATGCGACGCGCGCGGCCAGGGCGGGTTGTTGCAGCAGGGCGTCGCACAGCGCGATGAGCTCCGCGTGCCTGGCGCTGCGGCCACGCACGTAGCCGACGCCCACCGTGCCGTCGTTCAGGCGCAGCGCGCAGCGGGTGACCGTCGCTTCGCCGATGTTGAACTGCGCACCGGTGCCGCCGACGCGGCCGCGCAGCATGACCATGCCGGTTTCCGGCTTGCGCAACCAGCGCCAGGCAGGCGTTTCGCCGAGACTGGCGAGGTGTCCGGCGATGTCCGCCTGGGGGCTGCGGGCGAGCAGGCCAAGCTGGCTGCGCCGTTGTTCGAGGGCTTCATTCATGTAGCGACGAATCCTGTTGATTGATATAGTCGTCTATACGATTTAGCGCAAAGCATAAACCGGATTCAGCGTGCGGTCGCATTTTGCGTGGCGTACATGAAACTTTCGTGAAGCGTTCGTATTCTTGCGGCTTCATTTCGATGAAAGACAGAAGACATGAGTCTGGAAAGAGGCAATGGCGTGGCCGTGTGGCGCCAGATCGAAGCGGCGATCGCCGAGGACATCAAGAAGCAGGTGTTCGCGCCGGGCGAGCGTCTGCCCAACGAGACGGAGCTGGCCGAGCGTTTCGGCGTCAACCGTCACACCGTGCGCCGCGCACTGGGTGTACTGGAGCGCGGCGGCCTGATCCGCGTGGAGCAGGGTCGCGGCACCTTCGTGCAGGACTACGCCATCGACTACACCATCGGTCGTCGCACGCGCTTTTCGCAGAACCTGGAGAGCGTCGGCCTGGCGCCGTCCATGGAGCTGCTGCGCAGCGGTGAGCTGCCGGCCCCCGCGGAGGTGGCGAAGGCGCTCGGCCTGCGCCGCGGTGCACGGGTGGTGAAGGTGGTGACGGTCGGCAAGGCGGAAGGTCGTCCGATCAACCTGGCGGAGAGCTATTTCGAAGCGGCGCGCTTCCCGGGCATCGGCGAACGCGTGCGCGAAACCGGGTCGATCACCCAGGCACTGAAGGATTTCGACATCGCCGACTACACCCGCGCCGCCACCAAGGTGACCGCGCGCCTGCCGGACGAGGAAACCGCGCGCGTGCTGGCGCAGCCGCGCAGCCGGCCGGTGCTGCACGTGGAGTCCGTGAACCTCGGTCCGGATGGCGAGCCGCTGCAATTCTCGGTGGCCAGTTTCTCCGGCGACTGGGTGCAGTTCGTCTTCGACCCGAGCCAGCCGTGAGCATGGCCGGTGAGTAACCATCCTGCGGGCACGCAGCCGGATGTCTGCCGTGGTCCGATCTCCGGCACTCGGGGTCGGCCCGATGATGGATATCGTGAGTGTCGTGAGATTTCCTTGAGCGTCCGCACGGTCTGATGGCCTCTACTGGTTACCGCCGCACCGCACTCCCGAAGCACGCGCAGACGCCAGTGGGCTGGCTGATGCTGTGTGTATTCGGGCTGCTGTCCAGTCCATTCGTGGGCTTCGCCATTCACGGGAAAGTTGCCGTTCCCGGGCTTGCCATCGGCATGTGGGTCGCAGTGCTTCCATTGCTGGGGCTGGTGGCGATCGCGACATCGCGCTGGGCCGCGTGGCGACGTTTGCCGCCTCACATTGCAGAGGAGTGGAGGGCCGGACGCCTCATCCCGGCCGAAGGGGCACCAGCCTTCGATCCGCCCGTACGCTTCTCCCGCGGCAAGGACTGGATCGAAATGAGGGTGGAGGGAGTGCTCGTCGCCCGCCACACGTTGCTGTCGGTGCAGGGCGTACCGGACTCCTTGGCCGTGTTGTGGATCGCCGACGCAACCGGAGAGATGTTCATTCCGTGGAACGACGTTGCCGAGTGGATCGTCGACACGGACAGCGACGGACCGGATCACCATGTATTGCACCTGCATGCCGGCGGGCGGATCAGGCTCAGGCGCTTTTCGCCGGATCATGCGGGGGAGGGTGATCTTCTCGATGCGGTGCGAAGCGTGGGCGGCTTGCCGATACGACTTCGCTGCGAGGTGGACTGAGGGACTGAGGCGGACTGAGGCGATCCGCGGCGTCCGGATGTAGACGTCTACACGAATCTGTAAAGCTGCTGCGTTAGGCTGATCACCATCGTTACCTGCGGATAAGCGCTCCATGACTCCAGCATCCTCCTCGTCGTCTGCATCACCCGTCGTCGTCACGCTCAAAGGCGGCAGCCATCTCCATGCCGACGGTCATTGGGCGCGGGAGCCGCTGCACCTGGATGGAGAATTGCTCACCGACGCGCAGGGCACCACGGCGCGCTGGCTGGATACGACGGATTGCCTGGTCCTGCCCGGCATCGTGGACTTCCATGGTGACGCCTTCGAACGCCAGATCATGCCGCGACCCGGCGTGCGCTTTCCGCTGGACGTGGCGATGATGGACACCGACCGCCAGCTCGCCGCCAATGGCATCACCACCGCCTTCCACGGCATCACCTATTCCTGGGAAGGCGGGCTGCGCGGGCGTGACACCGCGTTGCAGCTCTTCGAATCGATGGAACGCCTGCAGACGCACTTCCTGGTGGAGCATCGCGCGCACATCCGCTTCGAATGCCACAACCTTGCCGGCGAGGCGGACGTCGCTCACTGGATGGAAGCCGGCAAGGTCGGCGTGCTGGCCTTCAACGATCACCTGCCGGGCATGCGGAAGAAGCAGGCCAACCTGGGCAAGATGAAGGAGTACGCCGATCGCGCCGAGACGGACGTGGAGGGCTTCCTGGCGCGCATGGAGTCGGCGGCGGAGCGTGCCGGCGAAGTGCCGCTGGCAATCAAGCGCCTGGCCGCGAAGGCGCGGCGCTACGGCGTGCCGATGGCCTCGCACGATGATACGGACGTGACCGTGCGCGAGTACTTCGACGACCTGCACTGCCACATCTCGGAGTTCCCGCTGACGCGCGACGTGGCCGAGATGGCCCGCACGCGCAACACGCCGGTGGTCTGTGGCGGGCCCAATGTGCTGCGCGGCGGTAGCCACGTCGGCGCGCCGAGTGCCGCCACGCTGGCGGGCGACGGCCTGTGTTCCATCCTGGCGTCCGACTACTACTACCCCGCACCGCTGTTCGCCGCCTTCAGGCTCGCCGAACTGGGGCTGCTGTCGCTGGCGCAGGCCTGGCAGCTCGTGTCGCGCAATCCGGCCCAGGCGCTCGCCTTGCAGGACCGTGGCGAGATTGCCGCCGGCAAGCGTGCCGACCTGCTGGTGATCGACCCGCGTGTGCCGGCACAGCCGCGTCTCGTTGCCACCTTGTCGGCGGGGCGACTGGTCTACCTCAGTGAAGGAAGCCGCCTGCATGGCTGACACCGTTGTGCCGCACCGCGTCGCGGTGTACTACGTACCGTCACAGCAGAGTGCGCATTGGGATTTCGGTTGCCGCTGGCTGGGACGCGATCCGGTGAGCGGTGCGGCGCTCGATGCGCACCGCGTTGCAGACATTGATCCCGCGAGGCAAGGCGTCATCGCGCAGCAGGCGCGCCGTTACGGCCTGCATGCCACCTTGAAACCGCCGTTCCGTCTGCGCGAAGGCCGCACGCTGGCTGATGTGGACGCTGCCTTGCATGCCCTTGCCACTGGCATGGTGCCTTTCGATTTCACGGTGGAGCTGGCCAGCCTGCATCGCTTCCTGGCCTGGCGTCCGACTACCGAAGACGCCGCCGGACAGACCGCCGCCGTGGCCGCGGCCTGCGTGCGCGAGCTGGATGGCCTGCGCGCGCCGCCGGATGAGGCGGAGCTGCAGCGGCGTCGCGGCGCCGGCCTCAGCGAGCGGCAGGATGCGTTGTTGCAGCAGTGGGGCTACCCGTACGTGATGGAAGAATTCCGTTTCCACATGACCCTGACCGACGCCTTGCCGACGGAAGAACTGGCTGCGGTGCAGGCGTCGCTGGCCGTGGCGACACGCGCGTTTGCCGAAGAGACGTTGCGCTTCGACGCGCTGGCCCTGTTCGTGGAGCCCTCGCCGGGCGCGGACTTCCGCTACGCGGCGCGCTACGGTTTCGACGGCAGCGTCACGCGCTTTGCGGGGTGGTCCTCGTGAGCGGGCGGCTGGTCTATGTCGTCGGCCCGTCCGGCGCAGGCAAGGACAGCGTGCTGGCCCGTCTGCGCAGCGCCCTGCGGCCGGAAGACCGCGTCGTCATCGCCCATCGCTACATCACCCGGCTGCCGCGCGACAACAGCGAGAACCACATCGCGCTGAGCGAGGCGGAGTTCCTGCTGCGTGCGCAGGCCGGTTGCTTCGCGTTGCACTGGCAGGGGCACGGCCTGCACTACGGCGTCGGCGTGGAGATCGAACTGTGGCTGGCGCAGGGGCTCACCGTGCTGGTCAATGGTTCGCGTGCCTACCTGCCGGAAGCACGCCGGCGTTTTCCGCAACTTCGCGCCGTGTGTATCACCGCCGCGCCCGAGACCATCGCGGCGCGCCTGGCGGGTCGTGGGCGCGAGACGCACGATGAGATCGTGGAACGCCTGCGTCGCAACGCCGGCCTGGCGGATGCACCGGTGGACAAGCTGATCGCCAACGACGGTGCGCTGGGCGACGCGGTGTCCGAACTCTCCGACTGGCTAAGCCGCAGCTCCGCGCATTGCTGATCGCGGGGTGAGCGGGCGGGCGCGTGCCTGCCCTGTGCGCTTCCATTCCTTGCGCTGGCTCAACTGCCAGCGCCCTCCGCGGAACCTGCGGCCTTGCCGCCTGCCTTAGCGGCAGACACCCCGCCTTCGCGTCGCGGGGTGCAGACAGGGAGATGCCCATGACCCGCCCCGGAAAACTGTTCGCCGTCGCAGTCCTCCTGATGGCCATCGCCGGCATGCCGGCGCGCGCGGCAACCACGCTGCTGTGCAACGGCAGCGGATCGGTGTCCGACACGCAGATCACCAATTCGCAGGAGTACAGCTACGAGAGCCACAAGTTCGAGAAGAGCTCCTCGGGCTCGACCACCGTGCGCAAGCCCTTCACCGGCGCTGCGCAGGTGGAGTTGTCCGGCGACACGGTGCGGATGAAGTTTCCGCAGCAACTGGTGCCGCCGCTGAGCGATGGCAAGGATGCCTGGTACGTGCTGAGCGAGCCCTTCGTCGGTGACAAGGAGATCACCGGTGGGGTGCGCTTCAACCTGCTCAACCGGCCGAAGGTGAAGATCGACCGCGTCAGCGGCCAGATGACCGTCAGCAGTGGATTCGCCGACTTCAACGCGAGTTGTGCGAAGGTCGATCCGGACGCGGCGCCGAAATTCTGAACGCCTTCGCCGACGTGTCCATCGACGGCTGGGTCAGACTTCGGTGCTGAAGCTGACCCCGTGCCGCACGAAGCTCATGCCGTCGTAGAAGCGATGCGCGTCCAGGCGGCGCAGGTTGCTGGACAGCGCCAGCTTGTAGCAGCCCTTGTCGCGCGCCATGCGCATCGTCTCCTCGATCATCAGGCGGCCAAGCCCCTTGCCGCGATGCGCCGCACCGATGACCACGGCCTCCACGATCGCCTCGCTGCTGCCCCCGCGGGAGAACACCGGGAAGACGATCATGCTGATGGTGCCGACGATCCCGCCTTCGTGCTCGGCGAGGTACACCGTGTAGTCCGGGTGCTGCGCGATGCGCGCCAGCACGGCGCGGGCTCGCTCCAGCGGCATCGGCGGCTGGTCGTCGATTTCGCCGAGGAAGCCGGCGAGAATGGGAAGCTCTTCTTCCGTGACGGGGCGCAGCGTGAGCGGGCTGGGGTCAGGCATGCGGCAGGGCCTCGCGTACGGAGCGGTCCTGGGCTTCGCCAAGCGCTTCAATGAGGCGGCGGTAGTGGGCGAAGTCCGGCGTGGGCAGGCCCGGTGTCTTGGCGAGGTCGTCGTAGCGACGCAGGCGCACGGCCTCTTCCGCGTAGGGCTGGGCGATGAAGGCGCAGGCCTGCTCGGTGTCGTAGATGCCGCCCTGCAGTTCCAGCGAATGCTTCGAGGCAGGCGACAGCGAAGCCCAGTAGTCCGCATCGACCGCGCACAGGTAGCGCTTGGCGGCGACGTGCAGGCGGATGGGTTGCACGACGGCATCACCCAGGGCATTGAGGCCGGGCACCACCAGTTCCTGGTGGCGCTTGTCCTCCAGATGGCTCTCCTCGATGAGGAGGTGGCCGAGGTCGTGCAGCAGGGCTGCGACGATCTGCGCCGGCGGCTCGCCAGCCTGTTCGGCCAACTGGGCGCACTGCAGTGCGTGCTCCAGTTGCGACATGGCTTCGCCGCCGTACCACGCGGCGCCATGGCGCTCGAACAGCGACTGGATGGCGTCGGCGCTCAGTGTGTGCGGGGTTTTCATAGCAGGGCCTTGCGGATGCGCGAGGAGAGCAGGTCGATGCCGGTCACGAAGGCGATGATGATCAGCATCACCGCGCAGGTGTGGGCGTATTCGAAGCTGCGGATCACTTCGTAGAGGATCACGCCGATGCCGCCGGCGCCCACCATGCCGACCACCGAGGCGGAGCGCACGTTGGATTCGAAGCGGTACAGCGTGTACGACACCCACAGCGGGATGACCTGGGGGATGACGCCGTAGACGATTTCCTCCAGCGCGCTGGCGCCGGTGGCGCGGATGCCTTCCACCGGCCGCGGGTCGATGGACTCCACCGCTTCGGAGAACAGCTTGGCCAGCACGCCGGTGGTGTGCACCCACAGCGCCAGCACGCCGGCGAAGGGACCGAGGCCGACGGCGACGATGAACAGCATGGCGAACACCATCTCGTTGATGGCGCGCGCGGCATCCATCAGGCGGCGCACTGGCTGGTACACCCAGGGTGGCACGATGTTGGCGGAGCACAGCAGGCCGAAGGGCACGGCGCAGACGACCGCCAGCAGTGTGCCCCACATGGCGATGTGCACGGTGACGATCATTTCTTCCACATACACCCGCCAGTCCGTGAAGTCCGGCGGGAAGAAGTCGGCGGCGAACTCGGCCATGTTGGCGGAGTCGGCGAACAGCGCGCCGGGACGGATGTCGGCGCCCTGCCAGGCCCAGGCGAATGCGCCGAGTACGAGGCCCCAGACCAGCAGCGTGAGCACGCTGGTGCGCGGCTGGCCGCCGCTGGCATCGAAGGGGCGGGGGGCGGAAGTGGTGTTCATGATGAAGGTCCGTTCGCGCCGCGCCTGGCGTGTCAGCGGGGACACGCCAGGCGGGCAGCGGTGTGGCGTGCTACGAGGCGCGGCAGATGAAGCTTGCCGAGGGACTTACTTGGCGGCGGCGAGCTGGCCGTTCAGGTCGGCGAGCTGCTTGTTGATCTCGGCCAGCTTGGCCTGCTTGGTGGCAGCGTCCATGTTGGCGTCGGCTTCCAGCTTGGCCTTGTCCTTGAACAGTTCGAGCTGGCGGAAGGGCACCAGCTGGGCGTTGCTGGAGTCGTTGAAGGTGCCGAAGGTCAGCTTGTTCATGTTGGCCAGTTCGCGCTTGGCTTCGGCGCTGTCGCCACGGCCATAGGCCATGAAAAAGCCCTTCACCTTGGCCTTCATGTCGGCCGGCAGGTCCTTGCGCCACAGCATGGGATCGGCGGCGATCAGCGGCGACTTCCACAGGATGCGGATGTTGGCGGCCTTCTCCGGCTCGCGGTTCTGGAACTTGGTCCACACCTCGGTGTTGGTGATGGCGACGTCGACCTGCTTGGCGGAGGTGGCCATCAGGTTGGTCTCGTGGTTGCCGACGCGCATCGACTTGTAGTGGGTCTTCGGCTCGATGCCGTTGAGCGCGTACAGGTAGTAGCCGGGCACCAGCGTGCCGGACGTCGATTGCGGGTCGCCGGCGCCGTAGTTGATGTCCTTGCCGCGCTTCAGCACGTCGTCGACGGTCTTGTAGGGGCTGTCCTTGTGCGTGATCAGCAGCGACCAGTAGCCCGGCGAGCCATCGGCGTAGGTGAGCTGCGCGAAGACTTCGCCGTTGGCGCGGTCGACCGTTTCCATGCCCGACTTGTTGCCCATGAATGCGACCTGCACCTTGCCGAAGCGCATGCCTTCGATGATGCCGGTGTAGTCGTTGGCGAAGAAGGCTTTCACCTTGTAGCCGGTCTTCTTCTCCATGTCGGCCAGGATCGGTTCCCAGTCGGCACGCAGGTGGCTGGCGGCTTCGGTCGAGATGATGCCGAAGTTGATTTCCTGGGCTGCGGCGGGCAGCGCGAGGGTGGCCAGCGACAGTGTCGCCAGCGAGGCAGTGAGGATCTTGCGCAGCATGGTGCTCTCCTTGAAAAGGCGGGTGGGGCGGTGGATGGTCTGGTGCTTCGTTCAGGCCGCGGCCGGCATGGCGTGCGTGCCGGGGTAGGGGTCTATCGACGGCTCGCCCTGCGGGGCTGCATGCGGGGTCATCAGCTCCTCCGCGGCTTCGCTGCCGTACAGCTCGCGCAGGAAGGCCGGCGTGAGTTGTGCGGAGGGGCCGTCGAAGACGACGCGGCCGTCGCGCATGGCGACGACGCGCGGGCAGTACTTGATGGCGATGTCCACCTGGTGCAGCGACACCAGCACCGCGCAACCGTGGTCACGGTTCACGCGGGCCAGGTTCTCCATGACTTTGCGCGAGGACTCCGGGTCCAGCGAGGCGATGGGCTCGTCCGCCAGCAGCACCTTGGCGCCCTGGATCAGCGCGCGTGCAATCGCGGCACGCTGCTGCTGGCCGCCGGACAGCGTGGACGCTCGTTGAAAGGCATAGTCGTCTAGACCTACTTCGGCGAGAGCCTTGAGCCCGGCCGCGCGTTCCTCGCGGGAAAACAGCTTGAACAGCGAGCGGTGCAGCGGCACGCGATGCAGCTGGCCGGTCAGCACGTTGGTCAGCAGCGTCAGGCGACCCACGAGATTGAACTGCTGGAACACGAAGCCGATGTCGGTACGCAGGCGGCGGATGTCGCGCACGACGCGGCCGTCCTTCTGCACCAGCTTGCCGTTCATGTGCACGGTGGCGCCTGCCACGGGATCGCTGCCGACGAAGCCGGACAGGTGACGCAGCAGCGTGGACTTGCCTGAGCCGGATGCGCCGATCAGCGCAACCATCTCGCCCGCGCCGACCTGCAGGGATACATCGTTCAGCGCCTTGCGCTTGCCGAATGTCTTGGACAGACCGGTGACCTGGATGGCGGTCATCGCACACCCCCTATCGAAACGTAATGGGCGGCGATGTTAGGGATGCAGTGTTAAGGACTGGTTGCGGAAAAAAGACATTTGCAGGGTGGCACGCCGCCGGCCGCGGCTGCCGTAACATCATCCGGACGTATCGACGATCTGCAGGGGACGACGGAATGGACGAAGAGGTGGTGCGGGCCGCGGCCGAACAGGCGGAGGTGGCGGCGGTCGGGAAGCAGGCGCAGGCGACACCCTGGGGCGACGAGGCGTACCGGATCGACGACCTGGCCGCGCTGGAATCGCTGTATGCGAAGGCGGCGGGCGCTTCGCTGAGCAAGGAAGTGGCGTACCTGCATCCGGTGTATCAGCGTTTCGTCGAGGCAGCGCCGTTCGCGGTGCTGGCCACCGCCGGGCCGGGGGGACTGGATGCCTCCCCGCGCGGCGATGCGCCGGGCTTCGTGCAGGTGCTGGATGCGCACACGCTGCTGTTGCCGGACCGCCGTGGCAACAACCGGCTGGACAGCCTGCGCAACATCCTCGCCGATCCGCGGGTGGCCTTGCTGTTCATGGTGCCGGGGGTGCGCGAGACGCTGCGGGTGAATGGCCGTGCCCGCATCAGCACCGACCCGGCGCTGCTGCAGCGGTGCGAGATGGGCGGGCAGTTGCCACGCACCGCGTTGCTGATCGACATCGAGACGGTGTTCTTCCAGTGCTCGCGCGCGCTGGTGCGTTCCCGCCTGTGGGACGCGGATGCACAGGTGCCGCGCGACGCGTTGCCCAGTGCCGGCCAGGTGCTGGCTGCGCTGAGCGAGGGCTTCGACGGCGTGGCCTACGACGTCGAGCTGCCGGCGCGGGTGCAGCGCAGCTTGTACTGAGACGGCGCGGTGACGCTACCGATGCGCCGGAAGCCGGGCTCGAACCGGTAGTCGGTACCGGTCTGGTCTCAGGGTTCGAGATCCAGCGCCGCGCGCTCGCTGCCATCCATGTAGAGCGGCACCGACTGGTGCTGGTGGGTGATCAGCCAGCGGCCGGCCGTCTTGCGCAGGCCCAGCGTCTCGCGTACCCACACGTCCGTCTGCGAGCCATCGTTACGCTTGCCGCTGATGCGGTCCAGGCCGTGGCAGAAGGCCACTGCCTCCGCGCAGGTGATTTCCAGTTCGATGTATTCGTAGCCCAGCGGGCCGTCGAAGGAATCGAACCATGCCCTGATGCCGCTTTCGCCCGGCGCATTGACGCCCGTGCGCAGCCGCAGGGGCGGGTCCAGCAGGTACATGACCGTCTGCGGCGCGAAGCAGGCCATGACGCCTTCGACGTCCTTCCGCCGGAGCGCGAGTGTCATGGCCTGCTTGAGTTGCCGGATCTGCTCTTCGTCCTCGCTGATGCCTGTCATGGGATGTCCCTCCGTGGATGGCGGAATTGCGATGAAGGCAGGGCCTCCATGGCAGGGACAGGTTCGACCCCGCGCTTGCTGCGGGGTTCGTGGCTCAGGCCCAGCCTTCCAGCACGATCTTGCCGCGTGCCTTGCCGGATTCGATCAGCGCGTGGGCGCGGCGCAGGTTGGCGGCGTTGATCGTGCCGTAGTGCTCGCCCAGCGTCGTACGGATGACGCCGGCGTCCACCAGCGCGGCCACTTCCTCCAGCAGGCGGTGCTGGCCGATCATGTCCGGCGTTTCGAACATCGAGCGGGTGAACATCAGCTCCCAGTGGAAGGAGATGGCCTTGCGCTTCAGCGGCATCACGTCCAGCGTGGGGGCGTCGTCGATCACGCCGAGCTTGCCCTGCGGCGCGATCACCTCCACCAGTTGCGGCAGGTTGGCCGCGGTGTTGGTGAGGCTGGCGGCGTAGCGCACGCCGGCGATGCCCAGCGCCTGCAGTTGCGGTGCCAGCGGCTGGTGATGGTCGATCACGTGGTGGGCACCGAGCTCGCGCACCCAGCTTGCCGTCTCCGGCCGCGAGGCGGTGCCGATGATGGTCAGGCCGGTGAGGCGGCGGGCGAGCTGGACGAGGATGGAACCCACGCCCCCCGCGGCGCCGATCACCAGCAGGGCGTCGTCGCTGACCTGCTTGCCCGGCGCGACGCCGAAGCGGTCGAACAGCAGTTCCCAGGCGGTGATGGTGGTGAGTGGCAGGGCGACCGCCTCGGCATTGCTCAGCGTGGCCGAGGCGTGGCCGACGATGCGCTCGTCCACCAGGTGAAGCTGGCTGTTGGCGCCGGGCCGGGTGATGGAGCCGGCGTACCACACGCGGTCGCCGGGCTTGAACAGGCTGACCTGCTCGCCCACGGCGCGCACCACGCCGACGGCGTCCCAGCCCAGCAGCTTCCATTGGCCGGGTTCCGGGGCGACGCCGCGGCGCACCTTGGTATCCACGGGATTCACCGCGATGGCCTGCACCTCCACCAGCAGGTCGCGGCCCTGAGCCACCGGGTCGGGCAGCAGGGTGTCGATGAGGGATTCGGCACTCTCGACGGGAAGGGACTGCTGGTAGGCAACGGCTTTCATGATTCGGGGCTCCTGGTTTGGGGTGATGTGGGAGGGCGGGACGGTGGTGCCATGATGGATTTTCATGACAACAAGAAAAACGGGCGCTAGATTGAATCCGTTTTCAACGGATTTTTGATAATGAAAGCCCTGCAGGATCTGGACATCTTCGTGCGCACGGTGGAAAGCGGCAGCCTGTCCGCCACCGCGCGTGCCCTGGACATCACGCCTGCCGCCGCCAGCGCTTCCCTGAAGCGGCTGGAGGCCGAGTTGCAGACGCCATTGCTCGTGCGCTCCACGCGCAGCCTGCGGCTGACACCGGCCGGCGAGCGCTTCCTGGACTACTGCCGCATCGCGCTGACGGCCTTGCGCGATGGACAGGAAGAGCTGGCGACCGGACGCCGTGCCGTGCGGGGCAGCCTGCAGATTGCCGCACCCTCGGACTTCGGACGTCATGTGCTGCTGCCCTGGCTGGACGAATTCCGTCTGCAGTACCCCGAGGTGCGTTTCAGGCTGATGCTGTCCGACCGCATGGCCGATGTGTACCGCGAGCCGGTGGACATCGCGCTGCGCTACGGCGAGCCGCCGGATTCCAGCCTCGTGGCGCTTCCGCTGGCCACACGGAACCGTCGCGTGCTGTGCGCCTCACCGGCTTACATCGCGGCATACGGCGCGCCGTCCGATCCGCGCGAACTAGCGCAGGCCCAGCATCACGACTGCCTGTGCTTCATGTTCGGCGATGAAGTGCACGACCGCTGGAATTTCATGCGTGGCGAGGAGCGGATCAGCGTGCGGGTGCGCGCGAGCCAGGTGGCGAACGACGGTCACGTGGTGCGGCACTGGGCGATAGCGGGGCAGGGCGTGACCTACAAGTCGGCGCTGGACGTGGCCGGCGACCTGGCGGCCGGGCGCCTGGTGGCCCTGTGTCCGGAGTGGGAGACGGAGCCGACGCCGTTGTACCTGGTGAGCCCGGACCGGCGCCTGCTGTCACCGGCGGTGGGGCTGTTGCGCGAGTTCATCGCTGCACGTTGCGCGGCCTTGCTGGCAACCCTGCCAGCGGCTGCTGCCTGAACGGCGGGGCAATGAAAAACGCCACGACAGTGATCTGTCGTGGCGTGTGCGCGTCGTCCACCGGAAACGTCCGGCCGCGGTGGTGCCGCGCTCAGGCGCGTGCGTCGCCCCAGCGCAGCGGGCAGCGGTCGTCGCCGACGTAGATGGTCTCGCCATCCTTGTCGACGCAGTAGCGCGGCGACATCACCATGTCGGCGAAGTGCATGCCTTCGCCCACGCGGGTGTATTCGAACAGCACGCTGCGCTCCACCGTGGCACCGCTGCGGATGTGCGAGCCATGGCCGATCCACGACGGGCCGATGATGGTGGCGCCCGGCTCCACCTTCGTGCTCGAACCGAGGTAGACGGGTCCTTCGATGTGCACCTTGTCGAAGTCGACGTGGGTGTTGAGGCCGACCCAGACGCCGGGGCGGATTTCTTTGCCCGGCATGTCCATCTGCGCGACTTCGCCACGCAGCACGCGCTGCAGGACCGACCAGTAGTCGGTGACGCGGCCGATGTCGATCCAGTTGAAGAAGCGCTTCTGCACGTAGAAGGGCAGCTGCTTTTCAACCAGCGCGGGGAACAGCTCGCCGCCGATGTCGTAGACCTTGCCGGGCGGCACGAGGTCCAGCACGGCGGGTTCGAAGATGTAGATGCCGGTGGAGGCCAGGGTGGACTTCGCCTGCTCGGGCTTCGGCTTCTCCTGGAAGGACTGGATGCGACCCTGTTCGTCGCCCACCACGATGCCGTAGTTCACCACCTGCTCCAGCGGCACCTCCAGGCCCACCACGCTGGCGATGGCCTTCTTGGAATGGTGCTCGTGCAGGGCTGCGCCGATGTCGAGGTCGATGATGGCGTCACCGCACAGCACCAGCGTCGTCTCGTCGAAGAAGCCGCTGTTGTCCTGGATGTGCTTCATGCCGCCGGCCGAACCCTTGGGCCGGGGCAGGATGTCGCCGTGTTCGTAGGCGCCTTCGTAGGAGTAGCCGATCTCCACGCCCCAGCGATGGCCGTTGCCGAAGTACTCCTCGATCTTCTGGTGCATGAAGGCCACGTTGATCATGATCTCCTTCACGCCGTAGCGCGCCAGGTGCTCGATGATGTACTCCAGCACCGGCTTGCCGAGGATGGGAATCATCGGCTTGGGAATGTCCTTGGTGAGCGGTCTCACGCGGGTGCCCTGGCCTGCGGCCAGGATCATTGCTTTTGCCATCGTTTTCTCCTGTTGTAGTTCGGGGGTAGAGCTTGCGTCAGCCAGTTGCGCGGGATGGCCCCGCTGCCTTCCGTTCCATTGCGGCTATCGCGCCGCCGGTATCCAGCAGTGGACGCCGGGCGCAGGCCTTTGGTTGCGCAGGGCAGCCATGAAACCGGAGATGCTCTGGATGTTGTCTTCCACGTCTACGCGAAAAGTATGCCGGACACACATTGCGTAGCCGCATATCAATGCCCCAACGCAGGCATTTTGCCTCGAAAGACGCCCTGCAATGGTGCTGGCCGTAGGGACTGCGCGGCAGCTTTTGCCGCAAAGTCAGACTATTGTGGTGCATGGTGCGGAGTTTGCTTGATATACGTTATTCAACAAGAACGTGAGGCTAACGATGGCCAATCTCTCCGGCTGGGAATCCATAGATGTTCATCTCCTGCGGGTCCTGCACGCGCTGCTGACCGAGTGCAGCGTGTCGCGGGCAGCGATCAAGCTCAACCAGTCCCAGCCCGCGGTCAGCACCGCGCTGCGCCGCTTGCGCGACATCACCGGCGACCAGTTGCTGGTGCGCAGCCGCAACGGCATGACGCCGACCGAGCGCGGCATGGGCCTGCTGGAGCCGGTGAAGATCGCGCTGTCGCAGATCGAGGCGATCGCCGTGCGCCAGGTGCGCTTCAACCCGGCCCAGTCGCGTCGCGTGTTCAACATCGCGACGCCCGACTACCTTCACGCCGGCCTGATGGCCGAGATCGTCGCGCGCTTCCGCCAGCTGTCGCCGCAGGCGCAGGTCGTGTTCCACTCCCTCGGCGCCGACCATGACTTCGCCGAGGCGCTGGAGTCCGGCGAGTACGACGTGGTTGTCGCCAACTGGCCGCAACCGCCGGAGCAACTCCGCATGGCGCCGCTGTTCGAGGACGACATCGTCTGCGTGATGCGCAAGGATCACCCGCTGACGCGTCGCCCGCTGTCGCTGCAGGCCTATCTCGAAGCGGATCACGTGATTCCCACGCCGTACTCGGTGGGACGCCGCGGCGTGATCGACCTGCACCTCGCCCGTGAGCGCCTGAAGCGCAACGTGGTGGCGCAAGTGCCGTACTTCAGCCTCGTTCCGGCGATGCTGCTGCAGACCGACATGGTGTTCACGAGTCCGCGCATGTTCGCCGAACACGCGGCCCGGCTGATGCCGCTGTCGATCCAGGAAGTGCCGATCAGCTTCCCGCGCATGTCCTTCTACCTGCTGTGGCATGAACGTAGCCACCATGCGGATGAATGCCGCTGGTTCCGTGAGCAGATCGTCAGCCTTATCCGCAGCCAGACGGACCGTACCCAGCCGCGTCTGCAGACGGCTGCCAAGAGCAGTTTCGCCCTGGCCTGAACCGGGAGGGCGTACGCCAGGTACGCAACAGTTCCGGGTTCGTCGAAAGGGTCGCAACATAGCTTGCGGCCCTTTTTGTTGGGGTTGCGGCGCTGATGGGTGAAGCGCTGTGCCGCCACTGTCGACGGCGCTGCACGCGTAGCGGAGCAAGGGCGCTCAGTAGGCGTGACGATCGTTGAACGCCACCAGCACGGTCTTCAGGATGATCCTGATGTCCAGGGCGAGCGACCAGTTGCGCAGGTACTCCAGGTCGAAGGCGATGCGCTCTTCCATCTTCTCGACCGTCTCGGTCTCGCCGCGCGCACCGTTCACCTGCGCCCAGCCGGTGATGCCCGGCTTCACCTTGTGACGCACCATGTAGCCCTTGATCAGCTTGCGGTACATCTCGTTGTGGGCCACCGCGTGGGGGCGCGGGCCCACGATGCTCATGCGTCCCTGCAGCACGTTCACGAACTGCGGCAGTTCGTCCAGCGAGGTCCGGCGGATGAACGCACCGAAGGGGGTGACGCGCTGGTCGCCCTTCTTGGCTTGCGTCACCACCGACCCGTCCTCGCAGACGCTCATGGAGCGGAACTTGTAGACGATGATCTCCTTGCCATCGAGGCCGTAGCGACGCTGCTTGAAGATCAGCGGGCCCGGCGAGGAGCGCTTCACGCCGATGGCGCAGGCTACCAGCACGGGCGAGATCATGGCCAGGATCAGCGCCGACAGCACGATGTCGGAACCACGCTTCAGCACGCCGTTGAAACCGGTGAACGGCGTCTCGCAGACGGCCACCACCGGCACGCCGTGGATAGTGTCCATGCGTCCCTGGATGAGGTCGGTCACGAAGATGTCCGGGACGAAGAAGATCGACGTCGTCGTGTCCTTCAGCCCGTCCAGCAATTTCAGGATTCGCGGCTGGCTCGCCATCGGCAATGCCAGATAGATGTGGTCGACGCGATGCAGCTTCACGTAGTCGGCCAGGTCGCTCAGGGAACCGAGCAGGGAGTTGGTGCCGATGCCGGGCAGGCGGTCACGCGTGCGGTCGTCGAAGAAGCCCAGCATGCGCACGCCCAGCATCGGATCCTGCGCGAAGCTCCCGGCTAGCCTGACGCCCGACTCGTTGCAGCCGACGATGATGGCGTGCTTCTGGTTGCCCTCCATCGCCAGGTAGCGGGGCAGCACGCGACGCATGGTGAGGTTGGCGCCGATCAGCGCCAGCGGCACCGCAACCATCCAGGTCACCACGACAGGCATCGGGTAGAAATCGATGTAGTCGCTGGCAAAACCGAATACCAGCAACAGTCCCGCAACCAGGCTCCAGTCCATCAGCGTGCCCACCACCATGCGGGTCGGTGACTCGCGCAGGTGGCGGCTGCCGGGGAAGGTCAGCAGGAAACACAGCAGGCCCAGCAGGATGTAAGCGGCATCCACCTCGGTGCCATGCACCGCAGCCGAGATGAACAACAAGCCGATCACGATCACCGGGTCCAGGAAGGACTCCACCAGGCTGGCCGTGGAGAAGCTGCTGCGGGAGATCAGGGGGCGTCTGTCGATTGTGCTCTGCATTTTCGTACCTGCTTCAGGATCTGCTTCGGCTGCATGTGCTGCGCTGCCACATTTCCAGAGTAGCAAAAAAGCGGAATGACTGGTGTCAGCGTACAGATATATATCGGCCTCAAAAAGTTCTATGCCTGGACGGTCGGTGTTTCGGTATCGGAGGAGCCTGTTAATCGTCAGGTTTCTGTAAGCCTTATATTCATAAATACAAACTATGTGCGCATAAAAAAACTCTGATCGCCAGCATTGGTGAGGGTTTCGGAACGGGTGCCACGTTTCACCACGCGCCTGCAGGGGTGTCGCCATTCGGCGACATATAAATAACCGCGGCCGTTCTGTTTGTTGTGAATGCCTTGAAGAATAAATGGATAGCGATTCCCGGAAGGTGTCGCCGAGCCACAACATATTATGTGTGCGTCGCAACAAGTGAATTACGGGATACCATACGGGCCCGGCACGAAGCGCGGACCGTTCGTCGGGATAGATGTGTTTGCCATGCACCTATAGCATTGATAGATATAGAAAAACTGTCCTGCTTGTGATGCCGGTGTGCTGTTTGTAGGATGGCGAGGACGAACTGTAGGAAAAAACCTACATAATCCGGCCCGGCTGTTGTGCAATGCTTGGTTAGAGAGTTGCGGCCCTGCCTCCAGAGACCGGAGGTTGCCCGGTGTCGAATGCCTCGCTGTGCTGATCGGGTCATCAAGCCCTGCCGGCGAGACAGTTCAGACGCCATCTGCCGGATTTTTCAGAAATGACAGATCCCGCATCATCAGATTGGTGCGAGGCAGCATGGTTTGGTGCAGACGGGCCGGCAGCGTGAGTACCTATTTGCTGAAGCACCGCTGTAACGCTTGCTCCGTATAAAAGACTGGACCAGGCGCCAAGTGCTTCATTCGTTTGCCTGATTGATGTTGCGACGCATCATTTTGCAGTTGGAGATCGTGCCGGATCGATAGTTGATAGTGCTTCGGCATGTTTCTTGCACAAAATCGAGCAGCGATTTGAATCGCGCCTCCCCCTTAATAACAAAGAGTTCAGGAGTACTGCCATGATTACCAAGAAATTCGCGAACAGGTTCTTTGCGGTTCTGGTTGCGGTCGGCCTCACCGCAGGCGCCAGTCTCAATGCACAGGCCGTGAGTTGGGGGCAGCACAACTCGTTTGAATCTGCCTCACTGGACGGCGGGCTGATGTCGGAGATCTACTCCTTCGAGCTGCTGTCCTCGTCCGACATCGTGTCCACGGCCTACAGCAACTTCCTGGGGCTGGGCATCGTGAGCCTGTTCTCGGGCGTGTTCGGTGACGGCGCCGCAGACGTGATGCGTGGCGGCTACCTGTTCAGCCAGGACACGGCCGGCAACAGCTACTCCTTTGCCTCGTTGGCCCCGGGCTCCTACTACTACTCGCTGCAGGGCTTCTCGCTTGGCGGCACCAACTTCACTTCGACCATCGCCGCGGCGGTGCCAGAGGCCGAGACCTACCTCATGTTCCTGGCTGGGCTGGGCATGATCGGTCTGGTGGTCAGGCGCCGTCTCTCGTGATCCTTTCTAGGCCCGAGCTGCCTGCATAGCTTTTTGCGGGCGCAGGTGCAGCGCACTTGTGCCCGTGTGCGGCGGTTCGGTGCCGTGGAGAAGCCGTCATGTCCCCTGATGTACCCAAGTGCCTGGCGCTCGTAGCGCTGGCAGCCTCCCTTGTTGCCTGCGGAAAGCAGGGAGCCGATGCGGTTCCCGCGTCGCAGGTGGCAGCCAAGGTCGATTCCCGCGAAATCTCCGTTCATCAACTCAACCACGTCCTGTCCCGGGCACCGGCCATGGGACCGGAACAGAAGAAGGTCGCGCTCTCCGGCGCGCTCGATCGCCTCATCGACCAGGAACTGCTGCTGGCGCAGGCGGTAGAAAAGAAACTGGATCGCGACCCGCGCGTGCTGCAGGCCCTGGAGGCCGCCCGTCGCGAGGTGCTGGTGCGCGCGTATGCCGAGCGCATCACGGGCCAGGTCGCCAGACCCGACACCGCCACCGTCCGCGAGTACTACGAGAGCCACCCCGACCTGTTCGAGCGCCGCAGGGTGTTCAACTTCAGCGAACTGCTCGTGCCCCAGCTGGATGGCAATTTCGCGGCGCTGGAGCAGAAGGTCGCGCATGCCCGGGATCTCGGCGAAGTCGCCAGCTGGTTGCGGGCCGAGCGGTTTGCCTTCACGGCCGCCAGCAACGTACGGCCGGCCGAGCAGATCCCGATGGAGGCCTTGCCGCGTTTCGTCGCGATGAAGGACGGCGAACTCATGGTCATGCCGGTGGGGCAGGGCGCCACCGTGGTGAGCATGAATGCGAGCTACAAGCAGCCACTTCCTTTCGATTCGGCGGCTGCCTACATCCAGCAGTTCCTCGTCAACCGCGCGAAGCTCGAGACGACGGAAGCGGAGCTGAAGCGCCTGCGTGAGCAGGCCAGGATCGAATACGTGGGCGAGTTCGCCAGGACAGCGCCGAGCCTGCGGCCCGCGACGCCAAGCGATGTGACGGCGCCTGTCGCGGTGGAAAAGGCGGCGCTCGGTTTGCGTTGAAAAGTGGCAACTGCGTTGGCAGTGCCTGTGGTGGCAGTAGTGGCGGTAGTGGCAGTAGTGGCAGTGGAACAAAGGCGTCGAGACGCCAGCGGTGACGGGTGCTTGATTGAAGGCGCCCGTCGCTGGAACGAATAACAGACAAGAGACAACGAGAGAGGACGAAGATCCATGACCCAGACGCTGTCGCGTGTGATCCTGACGCTCTGCCTGCTGTGCAGCGGCCTGATGCTGCCGGCGAAGGCGGCTGACGTCGCCGCCACGGACGAATACCGCCTGAGTGCCAGCGACGTCGTACGCATTACCGTGTTCCGCAACCCGGACCTGACGACCGAGGCCCGCGTCTCCGAGACGGGCGTCATCAGTTTCCCCTTGCTCGGCGCAGTGCAAGTCGGAGGCCTGTCGGTGCAGGAAGCCGAGGCGCATATCGGCAAGCTCCTGCGCGAAGGCAATCTTGTCCTGCAGCCGCAGGTGACCATCCTGCCGGTATCCATGCGCGGCAACCAGATCGCGGTGCTGGGGCAGGTCAACCGGCCGGGCCGCTATCCGATCGAGAAGGCCAGCACCCGTGTGTCGGACATGCTGGCAAACGCCGGCGGCGTGGCGACCACCGGCTCGGACGTGGTGACCCTCATCACCACCCGCAACGGCAAGCGCAGTTCCAAGCTCATCGACCTGCCCGTGATGTTCCAGCAGGGCGTCGAGGCGGACGAGGTGCTCAGTGGCGGCGACGTGATCTTCGTCGACCGCGCACCCGTCTTCTACATCTACGGCGAGGTCCAGCGCGCCGGAGCCTACCGGCTGGAGCGCGCCATGAGCGTCATGCAGGGCCTGGCCACCGGCGGCGGGATCTCTGCGCGGGGAACGCCTCGCGGCCTCGTCATCCACCGTCGCGGAGCGGGCAGCAAGGTGCAGGTGCTGACGCCGTCCCTCGACGATCCCTTGCAGGCAAACGACGTCATCTACGTCAAGGAAGCGCTGTTCTGAGCGGAGCGGACTGAAACATGAGCATCCAGCAGATCATTCAAATGTTGCGGGCCTGGCGATGGTTGATCATCGGCGTGGCCGCCATCGTCACCGTGACGGCGGCGCTGTACGCGCTGAGCCTGCCCAAGACCTACGTCGCCAGTTCCGCCGTGGTGGTGGACATCAAGGGTGCGGACCCGGTGTCCGGCACGGCGCTGTCGGCGCAGTTGCTGCCGGGCTACATCCCCACGCAGATCGACATCATCAACAGCGACCGCGTGGCGCTGAAGGTGGTGCAGGCCCTGAAGCTCGCGCAGTCTCCGGACATCCGCGAGCAATGGGACAAGGCGACCGGCAGCGAAGGCAGCATCGACATGTGGCTGGTGCAGATGCTCAAGAGCAAGCTGCGCGTGAGCCCCTCGCGGGAAAGCAGCGTCATCAGCATCGCATTCACCGCCAACGATCCGAAGTTCGCGGCTGCCGTGGCGAATGCCTTCGCGCAGGCCTACATCGACGTCAACCTCGAACTGAAGGTGGAGCCGGCCCGGCAGTACGCCGTGTGGTTCGACGAGCGCACCCGCACGCTGAAGACCAACCTGGAGGAAGCCCAGCAACGCCTGTCCGCCTTCCAGCGCGAGAACGGCATCGTGGCGACTGCCGACGAACGTCTCGACATCGAGAATGCGCGTCTCAACGAACTGTCCAGCCAGCTGAGCGCCGTGCAGGCGCAGCGCACCGATACCAGCTCGCGCCAGCGTGAAAGCGCTTCGCCGGACTCCTTGCCGGAAGTCGTCGGCAACAGCCTGGTGCAGAGCCTCAAGGCAGAAATGTCCCGCCTGGAAGCGGAGCGTGACCAGATCGCATCGCGTTACGGCGCCAACCACCCGGAGCGTCGTCGCAACGAGGCGGAACTCGCCGCCGTGCGTTCGCGCCTGGCGACCGAGACGCAACGCGTGGCGAGCTCCATCGGCGCGGCCAACCGGGTGAACCAGAGCCGCGAGGCCGAGGTGCGCGGCGCACTCGAGGCGCAGCGTCGTCGCGTGCTGCAACTGCGCGGCAAGCAGGACCAGATCGCCGTGCTCCAGCGCGACGTCGAGGCAGCCCAGAGGCTGTATGACGTCGTCACCCAACGGCTGGCGCAGAGCAACCTCGAAAGCCAGACGCAGCAGACCAACATCGTCGTGCTGACGCGTGCCGAACCGCCCACCTTCCCGGCGGCCCCCAATGTCGTGGCGAGCACCGGCATGGGCGGCATCATCGGCCTGCTGATCGGCATCGCGATGGCGCTGGTGCTGGAGCTGCGCAACCGTCGCGTGCGGTCGACGGAGGACCTGATCTCCGCGATCGGCGTGCCGGTGCTGACCGTATTGCAAGCAGCGCCGGTACCGCGCCGGCGTGCAGGCTGGCGACCCGCGCTGACCTGAGAACGACGCAACCACCGAATTTCTGGCATAGCGAGGCAGGTGTCCCATGCACATGAACCAACCCGGACTGGCGGCCGCCCCGGCCCACTCCAAGAACGACCGTTCGATCGGGGCCATCCTCGTCGATGCCGGCCGCCTTGCGCCCACCGACGCCGAGCGCATCCTGCGCTACCAGGAAGAGAAGGGCCTGCGCTTCGGCGAGGCCGGCCTCAAGCTGAAACTGCTCGACAAGTCCGACATCGACTACGCGATCTCGAACCAGTTCGACTACCCCTATCTCCAGCTCGATGACGACAGCCTGAACAGCACGCTGTCGGCCGCCTACATGCCTTTCACGCCGTTCGTGGAGCGCATGCGGGCGCTGCGCAGCCAGCTCCTGCTGCGCTGGCTCAATGGCGAGGCCACGCAGAAATGCATCGCCGTCACCAGTGCCGGACGCAGGGAGGGGCGCAGCTTCGTGGCGGCCAACCTCGCCATCGTGTTCTCGCAACTGGGCGAGCGCACCTTGCTGATCGACGCCGACCTGCGACAGCCCTGCCAGCATCGCCTGTTCAAGCTGGGCGAGGCGGCAGGCCTGTCCGGCATCCTCGCTGGCCGCTCCGGCAACGAGGTGGTGCAGCGCGTGCCCGGCCTGCGAGGCCTGTCGGTGCTGCCGGCCGGCACGGTTCCGCCCAATCCGCAGGAGCTGCTGTCGCGTCCGCAGTTCGTCCAGCTGCTGACCCGCGCGGCCAGCGCCTTCGACGTGGTGATCATCGACACCTCGGCAGCCGACAGCGGCGCCGACTCCGAGCTGGTCGCGGCGCGCGCACGCGCCGCATTGCTGGTCGCCCGCAAGGACCACACCTCCGTGGGAACGGCGCGTGCCCTGACCGAGGCCGTGGGGCAGTCCGGCGCGCGTGTCCTGGGTGCCGTGTTCAACGAGTACTGATGCCTTGTCGCCTGCCGCGCGCCCGCTCCTCGACCAGCTGGACCTGCTCGCACCGTGGCTGATCGTCCTGTTCGGCCTTGGCGTGCTGTACGTCCCCAGCTTCGTCGACCTGTCGCGCGGCATCTGGGCGACGGAAGAGCAGGCGCATGGCCCGATCGTCTTCGCGGTCTTCCTGTGGCTGCTCTGGCGAAAGCGAGACGCCTTGCTGCTTCCGCGTGACGTGTCGGCCCCCGCACGCGCGGGCGGCATTGCATTGCTGGTCATCGGCCTGCTGCTCTACGTGGTGGGGCGCTCGCAGGGCATCCCGACCTTCGAGGTCGGCTCGCTCATCTGGGTGTTAGCAGGCAGCATCCTGTTGCTGCGTGGCGGGGCTGCGTTGCAGGCGGTGTGGTTCCCCCTGTTCTTCGCCTGCTTCATGACGCCGATGCCGGCCATCGTGGTGGATACGCTCACCGCACCCATGAAGATGGCCGTGTCGGCCGTCAGCGAGCAGCTGTTGTACGCGCTGGGCTACCCGGTGGCGCGCAGCGGCGTGATGCTCCACGTCGGCCAGTACCAGTTGCTGGTGGCGGACGCCTGTGCCGGGCTCTACACGCTCTTCACGCTGGAGGCCCTGGGCCTGCTGTACCTCAACCTGGTGCGTCACGATGCGATGTGGCGCAACCTGCTGCTGGCCGCGTTGATCGTCCCTATCTCCTTCACGTCCAACGTCATCCGCGTCACCACGCTGGCGCTGATCACCTATTACCTCGGCGACGAAGCCGGCCAGGGTTTCCTGCACGGTTTCGCCGGCATCACCTTGTTCGCCACCGCCTTGCTTCTGATCTTCATGGTGGATGGCCTCATCGAACTGGCGGTACGCCGGGCGCGACGCAGCACCGCGCCGCAAGTGTCCAGGCGCGAGCGCCAGCCCACGGCGGAGGTGTCCACGGCGGCACGCCTGCTCGGGGCCGGTCGCCTGTGCATCAGGCCGGCGGTGGCAGTGGCGGGGTCGATGTTCGTCGGGGCGGCGGCGGCCAACCTGCTGTCTCCCGAGCTGACCAGCACCGCGCACCTGCCGGGCCTGGAGGCGGCGGTTCCGGCACGCCTGCCCGACTGGCGCATGGTGGCGTCCCCGTTGCAGCCGGCCAACCTGGTGGTGGCCGAGGGGCCTGCGGTGCGCAATGCGCTGGCGGCCCTCTACGACGAAATCCTCACCCGTACCTACGTCGGTGCGGACGGCCAGCAGGTGATGCTGGCGATTGCCTATGCGCGCCAGCAGCGCCAGGACGTGAAGATCCACCGTCCCGAAGTCTGCTACGCCGCACAGGGCTACGACGTGCAGCCGCCCGCCGTGGTCGGCCTCCCGGTGCTCGACGGCGGGCGCACGATTCCCGGCATGGAGTTCGCCGGGCGCGATCGCGACCGCTACGAGGCGGTCAGCTACTGGATCCGGATCGGCGAGTCCTATCCCCCCAACGGCTGGCGCATGCGTGAGCACATCCTGCGCGAAGGTCTGGCCGGTCGCATCCCGGACGGCGTGCTGGTGCGTGTGTCGTCCATCGTGGATGAGCCCGCGAAGCTGGACGCGGCCTATGCCACCCATCGCCGCTTCATGACCGACCTGTTGAAGGCGGTGCCGGCCGACACCCTCGCGGTGCTTGCGGGTGAAGTGGCCGCACCCGCATCGGCCGCCGCGATCGCGCGTGGCGATGCAGGGCAGGGGGCGCGTCGATGAACACCCGGTCCCTGGAAAACGATCTGATGACGACCCGCAGAGTCGCCTACGTTCCCTTCGAGGACGTCGGCAACGCCTACACCATGCGCATGCGCAAGCTGCTGTCGCAGCACGGCCAGGTGGCCCGCTTCGAGGGCGCCAAATCGGCCATCCTGCGGCTGGCCCGCTTCCAGTGGTGGCGCTACGACTCCATGGTGGTGAACTGGGCCGAGAACGAGATCATCGACAAGGCCAGCCGGCGGGTATCGCTGCGCAACGTGGCCAGGCTGTTCGCCAAGACGGCGGTGATGCGCCTGGTGACGCGCCGCATGATCTATGTCCGCCACAACAAGTATCCGCACAGCACGGCACATGGCGAGGAGCAGCGCGCGCAGCGCTGGATCGCCCGCTACGAGCGGATGTTCGACGTGGTGCTGAGCCACTCCGGTGCCGAGGTGGAAGAGGGCCTGCGCCAGTACTGCCCGCATCCGCTGTACGAGCGCATCGGCGAAGCCGGTGCGCCTGGCACGGTGGGTGAAGTGGGCGAGGTGAGTGAGGGGCCGTCGCCGGTGGCCGACCTGCCCGCCGAGTACTTCGTGGTGTTCGGCCGCATCCTGCCCTACAAGCGCATCGAGGAACTGGTGGATGCCTTCCCGGCCAACCGTCACCTCGTCGTCATCGGCCCCATCGGCGACGAAGCCTATGGCGCACGCCTGGCCGCGCGCCAGCGTGCCAACTTCAGCTTCCGTCCCGGCTACCTGTCGGAGCAGGACGCGCAGGCCATCGTCTCGCGCAGTGCCGGCGTGCTGATCTCGCATGCCGACGCCGACGTGGTGGTCAGTGGCACCTTCTTCTACTCGATGTCCCTGCTGGTCCCCGTGCTGGCCGTGGCCACGCCGTTCCTGGACTGGGTGGCGCCCCGCGTGGGGCCCGAGTTGCTGACCGTTGCGCGCGACGTGCAGGACCTGTGCGCGAAGCTGGCGCTGCACGAGCGCAAGCCGGTGCCGGCGGAAGCCGCCCGGCGCGTCGACGCGGAGTTCGGTGATCGTGCCGTGAGCAACGCCTTGCGCGCCGCCCTGGGAGACCGGGCAT
The DNA here is from genome assembly GCF_036017065.1 of Uliginosibacterium sp. H1. Taxonomy (NCBI): domain Bacteria; kingdom Pseudomonadati; phylum Pseudomonadota; class Betaproteobacteria; order Rhodocyclales; family Zoogloeaceae; genus Uliginosibacterium; species Uliginosibacterium sp. H1. The sequence goes on along the minus strand of NZ_JAYXHR010000001.1, from coordinate 1,420,299 downwards.
GAGCATGGTGCGCAGGGCCGACCGAACCAGCCCCACGAGTCAGACCCACGAGTCAGACCCACGAATCAGCCCCACAACTGCGAGGTCCGTCATGCCGAGCGTGAGCGTAGTCATTCCGTCCTACAACCGTGGCCATTGCGTCCGCGAGAGCATCGACAGCGTGCTCCAGCAGAGCTTCCAGGACTTCGAGATCATCGTCGTGGACGACGCCTCGAAGGACGACACGGCCCAGCAGGTCGCGGCGATCACCGATCCGCGCGTGCGCTACATCCGCCACGAGACCAACAAGGGCGGCGCGGCGGCGCGCAACACGGGCATCCAGGCGTCGACCGCCGAGTACATCGCCTTCCTGGACAGCGACGACAACTGGACGCCGGACAAGCTGGCGAAGCAGGTCGCGATGCTGGACGCGAAAGGGCCGGCCTACGGCTTCAACTACACCTGGTTCATCGGCCGCAATCCCGAGGGCAGGGAAGTGTGGCGACGCAACGACACGGTCGACGGCCTCGCCGTGCCGGAGCTGCTGCGCCACAACTGCGTCGGTACCTTCTCCAGCGTGCTGGCCCGCCGGTCGGCGCTGCTGCAGGTCGGCGGCCTCGACGACAAGATGCGCAGCTGCCAGGACTGGGACCTGTTCGTGCGGCTCAACGCGGCGACCGCGGTCTGCTGCGTGCCGGAATACCTCGTCTACTACCTGCAGGACGGCGGCGACAAGCATCGCATCTCGGCCAACCCCACCTCGATCATCCTTGGCCATCGCCGCATGCTGGGCAAGCTGCGCGAGCGTCTTCCCGGCATGCCGGCCGAGCAGCAGGCGCTCACGCTCAAGCAGTTCACCGGCATCTTCGTGATCGCCGGGTCGGGTTCGGACGTCATCAAGTCCGGCCTGGAAGTCCTGGGCAAGCAGTTCTCCGCGCGTAACTTCCTGTGGTTCACCGCCAGCCTGCTGCGCGTCACCAAGCGCAAGCTCAGCGGCAATCTGGGCTATTGAGGCAGGACGCGTCACCCATGTTCGCCACTGCCCGTCGAAGCACCTTCATCACCCAGCCACTGCTGTTGGCAGGCGGGCTGCTGGTGTGCGTGCTCGCGGGTATCCTCGCCGTGAAATACGTGGCGGTGGCCGGCGTCAACCCGATGAAGCTCGCGGCCCTGCCGCTGGGCCTGTTGCTGGCGATGGCACTCGTCCTCGACAAGGAGAAGCTGTTCATCGCCATCCTGCTGCTGCGCGCCGGTGGCGACGTGGTGCTGTCGGTCTCCAAGTTCGATCTCGGCGGCTACGCCATCGGCATCGGCGGGCTGATCAACCTGATGGTGCTGCTCATCGGCGCGATGTTCCTCGTCCGCGAGCCACGGGCGCTGCCACGCAACGTCCTGTGGCCCTGGGCGGTGTTCTTCGGGATGCTGGTGGTCGGCGTCGTGCGCGCCCCCATGATGGGCGACGCCATCCGCATCTCGTTGTCGCTGATGTCCTATGCGGCGGTGTTCATGATCGCGCACTACATGGTGGCGCACGGCCGTGATTTCCGGTTCTGCGTGCGCGTGGTGATGTGGTCGGCCGTGATCCCCGTGCTGGGCGGCTTGTGGAGCCTTGCCACCGGACGCTCCGGCGATCCGTCGGAGTTCCGCCTGGCGGGCCTGTTCGCGCACCCGAACATCTTCGCGTTCTACCTTGTGCTGGTCATCGCGCTCGCGCTGTACGTCATGAAGCAGCCGGACACCCGCAGCCGGGGCTGGCTGGGCATGTTCATGCTGTTGCTGCTGGGCCTGCTGGTGATGACCAAGACGCGCAGCGCGTGGATTTCCTGCGCGGCGGTGTTCGGCGTCTACGCCGTGCTCTTCGAGCGGCGTTACCTGATCTATCTCGCCATGGCGCCCGTGGTCGCGCTGATGCTGCCCGAGGTACGCGAGCGCGTGCTCGACCTGGGGAGCGGCAACGAGTACTACACCTACGCCAAGCTCAATTCCTTCGCCTGGCGCCAGCTCATATGGGAATCCGGCCTCAACTGGATGCAGCCGTCCCAGTACGCGCTGGGCTACGGGCTGGAGTCCTTCGTCTTCTACTCGGTCAAGTTCTTCCCGCTCGCCGGCGGCAAGGCCTACGGGGCGCACAACATCTACGTGCAGATCTTCTTCGACCTCGGCGTGGTCGGCCTGGGCGCCTTCCTCCTGATCTTCCTGAGCATGCTGCGCGAGCTCTATGCGGCGCGCCACGTCGACAAGCTGGGCTCGGCCATCGTGATCCTGCTGGTGATCGCGTACCTGGTCGCCGGCTTCTCCGACAACATGCTGGGCTACCTCGTCTTCAACTGGTACTTCTGGTTCATCTGCGGTGCGGCCTGCGCCACCTGGCGCGGGATGCGCCAGCAGCGCGAGCGGCAGGCGGTGCAGAGCGTACCGGGAGAGGACCCGTTCGCGACGACAAGCAGGGAGAGGGCGTGGCGATGATGCGTCACCTCGGGCCCGATTCTTCCGACACCGCGGGGGCTGGCGCGTTTGCTGCGCAGGTCGTCACGGGGGATGCCACGGCCGTCGCCGACGCGCCGGTGGCGGCCGCATCGCGGACGGCACGGAAGGACGTGCATTTCCCCGCCCTGGACGGCTGGCGCGGCCTCAGCATCCTGGCGGTGCTGGCGGCCCACCTGCTGCCGCTGGGGCCGTCATGGCTGAAGCTGAACTATGCCGCCGGCGTGTTCGGCATGGCGCTGTTCTTCATCCTGTCGGGCTTCCTCATCACGCATTTCCTGCTGGAGCGTCCCGGCCTCGGCGACTTCCTGATCCGCCGCAGCTTCCGCATCGTGCCGCTGGCATGGCTATGTATGGCCGTAGCCTTCGCCATGGAACCGGCCTCGTTCGATGTGGTGCTGTCGCACTTCCTGTTCTACGCCAACCTGCCGCCGCAGACGCTGACGCCCATCACCGGGCACCTGTGGAGCCTGTGCGTCGAAATGCAGTTCTACATCGGCGTGGCTGCCCTGGTGGCGCTGTTCGACCGCCGTGGCCTGATGCTCCTGCCGGCGCTGTGCCTGGCCCACACGGGCTGGCGGGTGATGGACGGCGTCTACGCGTCGAGCATCACCTACTACCGCGTGGACGAGATCTTCGCCGGCTGCACGCTGGCGCTGGCCCTGCATGGCGAACTCGGTGACCGCCTGAAGCGCGTGCTGGGCTGGTTCAACCCCGCGCTGCTGCTGGTCCTGCTGGTGATTGCCTGCATGCAGCAGACCGGCCCGCTGAACTACCTGCGCCCGTACCTCGCGGCTCTGCTGGTCGGCGCCACCATCGTGCGGCCGCAAGGCGTGCTCAACGACCTGTTGCGCCATCGCTGGCTGGTGTACCTCGCCAGCGTTTCCTACGCGCTCTACGTGATCCATCCGCTGCTCGAGCACACCTGGCTCGGCAGCGGTGACGTGTATGAAAAATACATGAAGCGTCCTTTGCTCTTTCTTGTTCTTTTTGGTTTGGCACATCTGTCGACTTTCCATTTCGAGCGTCCATGCACGTCGCTGGGCAAGCGCATCGTCCGCAGGCTTTCCGGCGCATGACGATGGGGCTACGGACCTTGCGTCCGGACCGCATCGCCACGCGTCGCGCGGACATCAACCGAAAAGGAGGTAACGCCATGAACACCAGGCTGAAACGACCGGCCACCGCATTGAGGGGCCTGCTGGGTGCAGGTGCCTTGCTGGTGGCGGGCACCTGCATCGCGCAGTGGGGTACGTATGAAAAGCCGTTTGCTGTCGATTCGCTCTGGAACAGCCGCCCGGTGAATCCCGTGCTGGGCGAATTCCAGATCCCGCCGTCCCAGTACTCTCCGGCCGTGTCGGAGGGTGCGTACTCGACCGGCGCCTTCCTGGCACGGGAGAGCGACAAGCCCATGACCATCATCGGCCATCCGGGCAAGACCGGCGTATGGGACCCGGACGCCGAGGCGCGTCGCGATATCACCATTCCGCGCTGGCCGGCGGACACCGTGCCGGCGACCGGCAGCGACGGGCATGCCGACATCGTCGATCCGATCGCTGGCGTGATCCATTCCCTCTACCAGCTGAAGCTCATCGACGGGAAGTGGCGGGCCAGCCAGTACGCCTGGACGCGTCTCAACGGGCGTGGCTGGGGAGACCCGGCGCATTACTACCAGGGCGCGCGGGCAGCGGCGGTGCCGTCGATTGCCGGCATCATCCGCAAGCACGAGGTGAATGACGGCGACACCATGTACCGCCATGCGCTGGCAATGTCGCTCACCTTCAACGGCCTGTCGGCCAAGCCGACCTACCTCTTTCCGGCGACCTCCGCGGACTCCAACGCGGCCACCACCAATACCGGGCAGGTGCCGGAGGGCGCCCTGCTCATGCTGCCGGCATCCTTCAACACGGCGGCCCTGCGCGAGCCGGCCTTGCGCAAGGTGGCCGAGACGCTGAAGACCTATGGCGGCTACGTGGTGGACCGCAACCACGGCACGCCCTTCGTCATCTACGTGGAGAACGGTTCCGGCTACGGGCTCCACAAGGGCGGCTGGAATGCCGCGGCAGGGGCCGACCTGGAGGACATCCGCAAGGCCTTGCGACAGGTCGTGTCGGCCGCAGGCTGGGTGGACGCCCAGGGGCGCAGTTTCACCCCCACTCGCAACCTCAACCTGTTGTCGATGCGTGGCACGTGGACACGGCGCGAGGGACAGCCGGTCGGCGTGTTCGACACCTGGAAGCAGGCTGTCGTCTTCACCCCCGGCACGACCAAGGTGGTGCAGACCAACTGGAGCGGCCGGGCGGCCAATCCCGTTGCCTGGGCGATGCCTGTGAAAGGGCGCCAGTACCGGCTGACCGCCAGCACCACCGGCGGCGCGCAACTGCGCGTGCAGATCGTGGACAAGGCCACCAGCAAGTTCAGCTACGACAGCGGTGACATGGCCAACGGCGCGACGACCACATTCGAATGGCCGCTGGAGTCCAACTACTCCGTCGTCACGACGGCAACCAACCCTGCCGGGGCAGAGGGAACGGTGGGTGGCACGCTGGTGGCAGTCGACTGACCGGCATCCGGCAGCGCGCCCCGTCAGAGCAGGAACAACAAGAAGAAAACGAGAGAGAAGGAAGAGAGAGCACGATGTACGCACATGACGAGAACGACCTTGACTGGCAGGCCGACGTGGCACGCTGCGGCGTGTCGCGTCCCCTGCTCAAGGAGCAGTCGATGTGGGCAATCCGCGTCTATCGCTTCGGCCGCCAGGTCGACCGCCGACCGGCCGGTGCGATGCGCACACTCCTGACCCGCGTGTATTGGCTGCTGTTCCGCCTTACCGAGACGCTGACCGGCATCAGCCTGCCGAAGGACGCGGTCATCGGGCCGGGCCTGCGGATCTGGCACTTCGGCAACGTCTTCGTCCATCCCGACGCCATCATCGGTGCCAACTGCACGCTGCGCCAGGGCGTGACCATCGGCAACCGGGAGGAAGGCGGCGAGGTGCCGGTGATCGGCAACAACGTCGACTTCGGTGCCTATGCCCAGGTGCTGGGCGGCATCCGCATCGGCAACGACGCACGCATCGGCGCCATGTCGGTGGTGCTGACCGACGTACCGCCCGGCGCCACCGCCGTCGGTGTACCGGCACGGATCATCCCGGCCCGGCCGCGCGTGGTGGCCAGCACGGTCATCGGTGACGACGACCGGATGATCGACGAGGGAGTGGGGACGTGATGGCTGACGCAAGGGTGAGCAATCCGGAGATGAAGGCCGCGGAAATGAAAGCCAAGCAAATGAAAGCCTCGGAAATGAAAGTCGCCTACCTGGTCAACCAGTATCCGAAGGTGAGCCACAGCTTCATCCGGCGCGAGATCCTCGCGCTGGAACGGCAAGGCCTGCAGATCGAGCGCTTCGCGGTCCGTGGCTGGGACGGCGACTTGGTCGATCCCGAGGACGTCGCCGAGCGCAGCCGCACCCGCTACGTGCTGCAGGGTGGCGCAGTGGGCTTGCTGTCGGCCCTGGCCGGCAGCTTCATGCGCTCACCTTCGCGATTCCTGTCGGCGTTTCGCCTCGCCTTGCAGATGAGCCGGCGCGCGGACCGGCCGCTCCCCCTGCACATGATCTATCTCGCCGAGGCCTGCTGCCTGGCGCAGTGGCTGCGGCAGTCCGGCGCGCAGCACCTGCACGCGCACTTCGGCACCAACTCGGCCGAGGTGGCGATGCTGGCATCGCTGCTGGCCGACGTGCCGTACAGCTTCACCGTGCATGGCCCCGAGGAATTCGACAAGCCGGCCTTCATCGGCATCGGCGAGAAGATCCGCCGCGCGGCCTTCGTGGTGGCCATCACCTCGTTCTGCCGCAGCCAGCTTTTCCGCTGGGTGGAGGCTGCGCACTGGGGCAAGATCAAGGAGGTGCATTGCGGCCTGGAAGAAGCCTTCCACGACGTGACGCCCGTGCCGGTCCCGGTCGCGCCGAGGCTGGTGTGCATCGGCCGCCTTTGCGAACAGAAGGGGCAGTTGCTGCTGGTGGAGGCGGTGGGCCGCCTGCGTCGCATGGGCGTGCGGGTCGACCTGGTGCTGGCCGGCGACGGCGAGATGCGTCAGGTCATCGAGCAACGCATCGCCGAACTCGACCTGAAGGATTCCATCCGCATCACCGGCTGGATCAGCAGCGCGCAGGTGCGCGACGAGATCCTCGCGGCGCGGGCGATGGTCCTGCCCAGCTTCGCCGAGGGCCTGCCGGTGGTGATCATGGAAGCCATGGCGCTGCGCCGGCCCGTCATCACCACCTACATCGCCGGCATTCCGGAACTGGTGCTGCATGAAGAGACGGGCTGGCTGGTGCCGGCGGGCGGCATCGACGAGCTGGTGTCGGCGATGGCGGACTGCCTGGGGTCGTCCTCGGGCGAACTGGAGCGGATGGGCATCGCCGCGCGTGCCCGCGTGCTGGCGCGCCACGACATCGAGCAGGAGGCCGGGCGTCTGGCTGCCTACTTCCGCGATCCGCAGCAGACCCTGGCCGTCGCGCCGGTAGCGGATGGCCATGCGGCAGCGCCCCTGCGCAACGTGCCGCTGGTGGAGGCCGCATGATCGCCACCGCCATCGAACTGTTGCTCGCATTGGCATGGGTGGTGCTCGCGGTGCCGCTGCTGGTGCTTGCGGTGCAGGTGTTCGCCGCACTGGGTGCGCGGCGTGGCCGCGCCCGCGCCGACGGCGCGCGTCCGCGCGTCGCCGTGCTGATGCCGGCCCACAACGAATCGACAGGCCTGCTGCAACCCGTCTCCACCGTGCTGGCACAGTTGCGGGATGGCGACCGCCTGCTGGTGGTGGCGGACAACTGCAGCGACGACACCGCCGAGGTGGCACGCGCTGCCGGTGCGGAAGTCATCGTGCGGCAGGACGCGACACTGCGGGGCAAGGGCTACGCGCTGGACTTCGGCGTGAAGCACCTGGCGCAGGATGCGCCCGGGGTGTTGGTCATCGTCGATGCGGATTGCGAGCTGACGCCGCATGCGCTCGACCGCATCGTCGGCGACGCGTCCGCGACCGGCCGGCCGGTGCAGGCGCTGTACCTGATGCGCACGCCTCCGGGCCGCGAGGGGCGTGGCTCCATCGCCGAGTTCGCCTGGGTGGTGAAAAACCTGGTGCGTCCCCTCGGCTTCCACCGGCTCGGCCTGCCGTGCCAGTTGATGGGCACCGGCATGGCCTTCCCGTGGCAGGCCATCCAGCGCACCAGTCTGGCCAGCGGTCACATCGTCGAGGACATGCAGATGGGCATCGACCTTGCACGCGCCGGCACGCCGCCGCTGTTCTGCCCCGATGCGCTGGTGACCAGCACTTTCCCGGCCAACGAGGAAGGCACCCGCAGCCAGCGTACCCGCTGGGAGCACGGCCACCTCGGCGTCATCGTCGGCCAGGTGCCGAAGCTGCTGGCCGAAGGCATGGTGAAGCCGGGCCGCGGACTGCTGTCGCTCGCGCTGGACCTCAGCGTGCCGCCGCTCGCGTTGATGGCGATGCTGGTTGCCGGCCTGTCGCTGCTGAGCGTGGTGGCCGCCGCCGCAGGTGTCGCGCTGTGGCCGTTGTGGGTTGCCGTGCTGGCGACGGGACTGTTCGGTCTCGCCATCGTGCTGTCCTGGCACCGCTTTGGCCGCGAGGCGATTTCCGCCAGCGGCCTGTTGCGCGCTGTCGGCTACACGCTGGGAAAAATCCCGCTGTACTTCCGTTTCCTGTCGAGCCGGCAGGTGGAATGGGTGCGTTCCAAGCGGGACGCGGCCGAAACGAAATGATCGTCTGGAATCGATGAGGGGTGACGCGTGGAAGGCGTGCTGGAAAAGGGCGTCATGAACGAACCTGACGGCGGGTCCGACCAGCCCCGGCGGGGCATGGGTGGCATCGCCCTGCGTGGCGCAGCTGTAACCATGGGCGGTCAGGTTCTCAAGATCGTCCTGCAGTTCGGTGGATTGATCATCGTGGCCAGGCTGTTGTCGCCAACCGACTATGGCCTGATGGCGATGGTGATGGCCATCGTCGGCGTGGGGGAGGTGCTGCGGGAGTTCGGCCTGTCGTCGGCATCGGTGCAGGCGAAAACCGTCACGCAGCAGCAGCGCAGCAACCTCTTCTGGATGAACGCGGGAATAGGGCTGTTGCTGACGGTGCTCGTACTGATGGGGGCACCGTGGATTGCCCGCTGGTACGACACGCCGGCGCTCCTGGGCGTGGCCCAGGCCGTGTCAGCCACCTTCCTGATCAACGGGCTGGCGACGCAGTATCGCGCGCAGCTCAATCGCGAGATGCGTTTCGGCGCGATGGCCGCCATCGAAGTCAGCGGCCAGGCCGTGGGCCTGGCGCTGGGCATTGCGCTTGCACTGGACGGGCAAGGCTACTGGGCACTGGTTGCACAGCAGCTTGGGCAGGCTGCCGTCATGCTCGCATTGCTCGTCGCAATCGGGCGCTGGCTGCCGGGCCTGCCCCGCCGGTGCGAAGGCATGGGTGCTTTCATCGGATACGGTGGCAACCTGATGCTCGCCCAGCTCATCGGCTACTTCAGCCGCAATGTGGATGCCGTGGTGATCGGCCAGCGTTTCGGCGCGGAGGCGTTGGGCCACTACAACCGCGCATTCCAGTTCGTCATGTCGCCGCTGACGCAGATCAACGGCCCTGCCGGCACGGTAGCCCTGCCGGTGCTGTCGCGCCTGCGCGAGGACGCGGGTCGTTACCGTGAGTTCCTCCTGTACGGCCAGTCTGCGTTGCTTCACGCGCTGTTTGCCGGGTTGGCCTTCGTGTGTGCCCAAGCCGATTTACTGGTGACGGGGGTACTGGGTGCCAAGTGGGCACCGATGGTGCCCTTCTTCCAGATCCTTGCCATCGGCGGGATGTTCCAGGCAGCCAGCTATGCGAGCTACTGGGCCTTCCTGTCGCTGGGCCTCACCCAGTCGAACCTGCGTTTTGCACTGGTCAGCCGGCCGGTGTTCATCGTTTGCATCCTGGCCGGTGCATGGTGGGGTGTGCTCGGCGTAGCGATAGGACACACGCTCGGGCTGGCCCTCAACTGGCTGGGTGCGTTGTGGTGGTTGCGGCGCAGCGAGGCGCCGGTGAGAAAGATGCTGGGTAACGCATCCCTGCTGCTGGCGGCCTACGGCGTTTGCGCGGCTGTCTCCTTCCTGGCCCCCCGCCTGTTGCACCTGTCGGGTTGGGCCGGGGCAGGTGCGGGGGCGGCAGCCATGCTGGTGGCTTTCGGCTTGCTGTGCCTGATCCTCCCGCCGTTCCGCAGATCCGTCATGTCGCTGGGCCGCCTGCGCGCTCTGGCCAGATCGTCACGAACACTCCCCGCCTCAAACGGCACCCCTAACAAATAGAACGAGAGAAAAAAATGAGTCGTACCGTGCCCCTGTACTTCTGGAACCGTGTCAGGAATTTCGGTGACGAGCTGTCCGCTGCCGTGGTGGAGTGGGTGACCGGCCTGCCGGTCCAGCACGTGTCCGAGACCACTCAAGGCAAGCTGCTGGCAGTCGGCTCCATCCTGCAGATGGCGAAGGAAGGTGACGTGGTGTGGGGCACGGGCGTGCATCCAGGCTTCTACCACCGCTACTTCATCAAACCTGATCGGTGGTCACGCTTCCGTGACAACGGCCGGATGGTCCTGCCACGCTTGAAGGTACTGGCCACCCGTGGCCCGATCACCCGCGACCTGATCATCGCGTCGGGACAGGACTGCCCCGAGATCTACGGTGACCCCGGCCTGCTTACGCCCTTGTTCTATCAACCCCGGGTCGGCCGTTCACATCGCGTTGGCCTGATCCCTCACTTCCGCGACCACGCGAAACATGCAGCGTCCGCGCACCATGTGATCGATGTGCAGCGTTCCTGGCAAGAGGTCGTGGATGAAATCTGCAGTTGCGAGCGCGTGGTGTCGACCTCGCTTCATGGCGTGATCCTGGCGGAGGCCTATGGCATCCCCGCCATATGGCTACGCGAGACCGAGGGTGAAGGCTTCCTCAAATACAACGACTACTACGCCGGTACGGGGCGTGCACCACGTGCAGCGTATTCGGTGGAGGAGGCGCTGGACATGGCTGCATTGCCGCCGCCGCAATATGACCGGGACGCGCTCGTCGGTGCGTTGCGCTCGCATTTCAATGCGACGGCAAGCGCGGCGCCGGTTCTCCACCCTGCGCGTGCCGTGGAGGAAGGAGTCATGACATGAGCGCGGATGCCAGCGAGAAGACGGCCAACTACCTCGAGCTGGAAGGCTTGCGGGGCTGGATGGCCTTCTGGGTCTTCGTGACCCACGTGACCACCATGGCGACCCTGCCGCTGGAGAAGGGCTCCGGCTGGGGCCGCCTGCTGGCGGACGGCAGCATCGCGGTCGGCACCTTCATCATGATCAGCGGCTTCGTCATCGCGTTGTCGCTGCACAGGCGGCCGACGCCGGACGACTTCTTCATCCGGCGCGCCTTGCGCATTTTCCCGGTGTACCTCGTCGGGCTGTTCCTGTCGGTGCTGGTGCTCGACCTGTCCATCGACTTCCTGCAGAACATGCCCTGGGACGCGCCGCGCCGGCTGGACCGCTTGGCCTACCTGCAGGACAGTGCGGACAACTTCTGGCTGCACCTGGCCCTGCACATCCCGCTGCTGCACGGACTGGTGCCGGAGAGCCTGTTGCCTTCAACGTCGTATGCCTTCATGGGGCAGGGCTGGAGCCTGACGCTGGAGTGGCAGTTCTACCTGGTGGCGCCCTTGCTGTACGCCGCGGTGCGTGCGCGTGGCGCACTGGTGCACCTCGGCGTCTTCGCCGGGCTCGTCGTGCTATCGCAATACCTGCGCCAGGGCTCGTTCCTGCCGTCCTACCTGTGGCTTTTCTACGTCGGCATCCTGTTCCAGCTGGTGGTGTCGGCCACCGAGCCGCGGCAGCGCGCCATGTTGCTGGCGGTGTGCGCCGCCGCCTTCGTGGTCGCCCTGTGGCGGCGCCAGCCCGCCGTCTCGTACCTGCTGTTCTTCCTCGCGCTGGGTTCCGCGGCCGGCATGCTGCCGTCGTGGGGTGCGCGGGTGGTCAAGGCGGTGCTGTGCAACCGCTTCTCGACCTGGCTGGGCCATGTGTCCTACGCCTTCTACTGCATCCACATGGTGGCGATTTTCGTGACCGCCTGGTTCATCGTGGATGTGCTGGGCGTGAGTTCGCGCCCGCTCTACGCCGTGAGCCTCATCGTCGGCAGCCTGGCGATCGCGCTGGCGGTCTCCCACCTGCTCGGCAAGTGGGTGGAGCAGCCGTGCATCCGGCTCGGCAAACGTATCGTCGCCGCACGCGCCGCGCGCCGCCGTGCCGGCATGCAGGAACAGTCGTTGATGGAAGGAGTGCGCTCATGAAACCCGTTGATTCCGCCGTGGCCGATGTGCCGTTCACCGACTTCGGTCGTTCCGTTTACTGCCTGATGGGCCTGCCTTTCGACGCGGTCACGCTGTCACAGGCGACCGACGCGGTGGCCGCTGCAGCGAGCACCGGCAAGCGATGTTTCCTGTCCACGCCCAACCTCAACTTCCTGATCGCCGCGCAGGACGACGTGAAGTTCCGCGAGTCGGTGATCCGCAGCGACCTGTCGGTCGTCGACGGCACGCCCCTGGTGTGGATGGCGAAGCTCCTCGGCATTCCCTTGCACGAACGGGTCGCCGGTTCGGATGTGTTCGCCGGCCTGCAGGACGGCACGGTGCCGATCAAGGTGTTCTTCTTCGGCGGGCCGGACGGTGTCGCCGAACGTGCCTGCGAGCAGCTCAACGCGCAGGGTGGTGCCATGCGCTGCGTGGGCTACGAGTCGCCCGGCTTCGTCAGCATCGACGAGATGAGCAGTGCCGCGCAGATCGCCCGGATCAACGATAGCGGTGCGGACTTCGTGGTCGTCGCGCTGGGTGCCAAGAAGGGCCAGACCTGGATAGAACGCAACCGCGTGCGCCTGCAGGCACCGGTCATCAGCCACCTGGGCGCCGTGGTGAACTTCGTGGCCGGCACGGTGCAGCGCGCGCCGAGGATCTGGCAGCGGTTCGGCGTGGAATGGCTGTGGCGCATGAAGGAAGAGCCGACCCTGTGGCGCCGCTACCTGAAGGACGGCATCGGCCTGCTGCGCCTGTTGCTGCTCGGGGTCGTGCCCGGCATGCTGGAGCGCGTCCTGTCGCAGCCCTCGGCCGATGCGCTGGCGCGCGCGCAGCTGCACGTGCGCCGCAGCGCCGGCAACCCGACGACGACGATCAGCGTCGGCGGAGCGTGGAAGGCTGATACGCTCAAGCCATTGCGCGAAGTGTTTGCTGCCGTGACCGCACAGCCCGGCGCCGTCGTGCTGGACTTCGCCAAGCTGGAGCGTGTGGACAGTGCCTTCGTCGGGCTGGTGATGCTGCTTCATGGCCACCAGTCGAAGCTGGGCCATGGCTTCCGCATCAGCAGCGTATCGCCGGCCATCGCGCGGCAGCTGGGGCGCATGCAGGCAGATTTCCTGCTTCTCGGTACTGCTCCCGGCATCGCGGGACACTTCGCTTACCACCAGGGAGGGTGACTCATGCGCTGGAAAGTCCTGACGCCATTCACGCGCAAGCGCGGTGCCGCAAGCTGGATTCCTGCGCAGGTCGCGCAGATCGATCCCGCCCAGGTCTTCGAGGTCGTGCCTGCGCACTACCAGCACGACCGCTCGCGCAAGGTGTCGGGCGGGCGCGAATGGCTGGACTATTTCCTGCACGCTGCACGCTCCTGGACCGGCATGCTGCTGAGCCGCCAGGTGGGCTACGTGACGGCCTTTCCGCAACTGCCGATGATGCTGGGCCTGCTCAAGCGCCTGTGCCGTTCGCGTGCGCCCATCCTCGCATGGTGCTTCAACATGGGGCGGACCTATGACGGACGCAAGGGCCAGCTCGCGCGTTTCGGCCTGAGCACGGTGGACACCTTCGTGGTGCATTCCCGCCAGGAGATCGAGACCTACAGCACTTGGCTGGGCCTGCCGCGGGAGCGCTTCGTGTTCGTGCCCCTGTCCATCGACGTGGTGGAGCTGGACGGGCAGGACCACGAGGACAGCGCACAGCCCTTCCTGGTCGCCATGGGCAGCGCCAATCGTGACTACCGCAGCCTGGTGTCGGCCGTGCGGGCACTGGGCTACCCGACGATCATCATCGCGAGTGCCCACGCGCTGCAGGGCATCGAGCTGCCGCCCAACGTCGAAGTGCGTTCCGGCCTGAGCCTCGCGGAATGTCACGCCCTGTGCCGCCGGGCGCGCGTCAACGTCATTCCGGTGGACAACGAGACGACGGCCTCTGGCCAGGTCACCCTGCTCGAAGCGATGATGTATGCCAAGGCGGTGGTGGCGACCGATTGCGTCGGCACCCGCGACTACGTGACCGAGGGCGTCACCGGACTGCTGGTGCCGCCGCACGACGTGGGCGCGTTGACCGCGGCGATCGAGCGGCTCTGGCAGGACACGGCGCTGCGCCAGTCCATCGGCGCCCACGCCCGGCAATACGTGGAGAGCCACGTGAGTTTCAAGGCCGTGGCGGTGGAGATGCAGCGGCTGCTGGCGCTGCTGGAGGCGGAGCGTGGCGGCACGCTGGGCCGCCGCCGTGCAAGGGCGGCATGAGCGCGCTGTTCCTGTTGTAACGAAGATGGGCTACTGATATCGATTACGAACGACCCGGTGAAAACAAAAATGAGAAGAGCAACGAGGAGAGCAAGGTTTTCAGTGTGCGTGGCGGTCATCGGTTGTACCGCAGCCGGCATCGCATCCGGCCAAACGGCCGTGCCACAGGCACGCAAGGAGGAAGACGGGCCGCTGGACATATCGATCAGCCAGGACGTTACCTACGACACCAACCCCTATCGTCTCGGCGACGGCGTGGCGCCCCCGGGCAGGACCGACGCCAGCGAGCGTAGCGACTGGATCTCCATCACCGGCCTGCGCATCGACTACGACAGGGACTTCGACGGCCATCGACTGGGCTTCGTGGTGGCGCCGTCGCTGGTGCGCTACGCGCGCTTCGACCAGCTTGACCACACGCGCCAGCGCTACGACCTGAGCTGGAGCGTGCGGCCGCTGCAACGCGCGGAGATCGGGCTGCGCTACCAGCACCTCGACTACCTGGCAGACCTCGCCGACCAGCGCACCCGCGAGAAGAACATGGTGACCGCCGATACGCTCGGCCTCGACACCGTCTTCGGCACGGGGGCCCGCTGGCAACTCGTGGGGGGCGCGAACGCCGCCCGCTACCGCAACGAAAGCGAGCTGCAGAAGGCGGGCGACCGCGACGGTTGGGAGGCCAATCTCGGTGTGCGCCAGCAGTCGCGCGCCGGCAACTGGGTGGACCTGCGCGGCCGGTACGGCGACTACCGCTTTCCCAACCGGGCCGCCAGCATCCTGTCCGACAGCGGCTACGAGCAGCAGGCGGTCGAATTCGGATGGAACTGGGCATTTGCCGGGCACTCCCGCCTGAGCGGGAAGTTCGGCTACCAGTGGCGCGAGCACGATACCTATGACATCCGCGACTTCAAGGGCTGGTACGGCAACGCCAGCTACCTGTGGCGCTCCGGCGGTGCCAGTGCCGTGCGGGTGGACATCTACCGGCAGATCGGCGAAGTGACGGACGCCAGCGCCAGCTACGCCAAGACCACCGGTATCCGCGCCGTCTACGACTGGTCCAGCGGCCCGAAGCTGACCCTGTCTCCCTCGCTCGACTGGCGCTGGCGCGATTACCTCGGCGTCGGCACCTTGTCGCGCGGCAACGAGGACACGCTGACCGCGCGACTGTCGGTCAACTACCAGATCCGTCCTTCGCTGCGCCTGACCGGCGGCGTCGGCAACGAATCGCGTCGCGCCGACCAGTCGCAGAGCGCCTACAGCGCGACCTTCGTCAATGCGCTGCTGAACTGGCAGGTCTATTGAAGCGCGTCCGGTAAAGGGCCGGCACGGTGGAAGAACGCCACCGTGCCGGCCCTTTTCGTGGGTGCCTTCGGCTTGCGCGACCCTCAGCCCGCGCGCCCGGCGCGTGAAGCCGGCAGCGGGAAGTCGCGGACCAGCAGTTCGACACCGGCCGGCGTGAAGTGGTCGCGATCGAAGAGAGTAGGCGCGCCTTCGTGGACGAGGCGGCAGCCCTCGCTCGAACAGAGCGTGGTGTTGGGCGAGAAGTAGGTGACCTCCTGCGCCAGCTCCCGCCGGAAATGCTGGTCGAGTTGCAGCCGCTCGCGTTTGATCAGGCGCCCCTGCAGCGGCAAGCCCGAGATCTGCTCGTACGCCAGGATCAGGGGGACGGGAACGTAGTACTCCAGCGACGGACCGACCACCACCACGTCCTTGCCATGGCTGCGCAGATGCGCCACCGCGCGCCGCAGCTCCGGCAGGTCGCTGGCTTCCCAGCGCCCGGCGATGACCACGTGGCGTACGTGCGCGCCGTCGCGCGGAAGCCATTCGTCATAGATGTAGCGCACCATCCCCACGCAATGGGCCGGACCGCTGGTCGTATAGGTGGGGCGGCAACCCGCCGCGGTGGCCTGCAACACGTTCAGGTGCGGATAGCGTGCCGCGAGGCCGGTGACGAGGTTCGCCGCATGGCTGTCGCCGATGACGAGGACGCCGTCGTCGTGCGCGCGCGCGCCCAGGCACTTCTCCTGCTGGAAGTGGCTCATGTTGTCGTACTTGGGCGTCAGGAAGCAGATGCCGGTGCGGAAATAGGAGGCATCTGTCTTCAGGGCGGAAGAGAAGCGCACCGCTTCCGGATGCTGCTGCCACAGCATCGTGGTGCCGAGCTGCAGTGCCGGAATGGCCAGCAGCAAGGCGGCACACGCTGCCGGAAAGCCGATCATCACCCGGCGCGTCGGCGCCGTGGTGTTCATGCGCCGGAACGGCTGTTCGACGTAGCGCCAGCTCAGCCAGCCAAGCACGACGCTGCCCACCAGTATCGCGAGACGTATCTTCATCGGATAGAGCGAGAACAGCAGCGAGGCGAGGCAGACCAGCGGCCAGTGCACGAGGTAGAGCGAGTAGGAGATCTTCCCCACCCATTGCATGAGGGGAAAGCGCAGCAGCAGGTTGCCGACGCCCCCGCCGCCGGCACCCGCGATCACCGCCACGGCACCGGCTACCGGCAGCAGCGCGGACAGGCCGGGGAAGACCATGGATTCCCGGTAGCGTGCGATGGCATAGCCGATGGCGAGGAGGCCGGCAATGGACAGCACGCGCCGCATGCCCGTCGTCAGGGCAGCCAGCGGTGCCATCGCCAGTAATGAGCCGGCCATCAACTCCCAGGCGCGCAACCACGGCATATAGAAGGCGAGTGAGGCATGGCGCGGGGCCAGGATGCAGGCCGCGACGAAGGACGCGACCGCCAGCGCCAGCGCCAGCGCCAGCGCCAGCGTCACGGCGACACGCCAGCGTTGTCGCGATGTCGCCGATAGCGCCAGCATCAGCAAGGGGAACACGAAGTAGAACTGCTCCTCGACGGCCAGCGACCAGGTGTGCAGCACCGGCGTCAGGGCGTTGTCGCCGAAATAGTCCACCGTCAGGTAGAACCAGAAGTTGGCGTACGACAGCGTGGCGGCGATCAGCGAGGCACGCAGGTCTGCCAGTGCGCTGGGAGGCGTGAGCACCGAGAACACCAGCGCGGTCAGCAGCAGGGTGACGAAGAGGGCCGGGGCGATGCGCAGGATGCGGCGCTTGTAGAAATTCGCCAGCGAGAAATTCCCGTCGCGCAGGTCCGCCAGGATGATGCCGGTGATGAGGTAGCCGGAGATGACGAAGAAGATGTCCACGCCGACGAAGCCGCCCGGCAGCCACGCGGGGTGTACGTGGAAGAGCAGGACGCTCAGCACCGCAACGGCGCGCAGTCCGTCCACTTCGGGAATGTGCTTCATGTGGCCCCCTTGCGGGAAAGGGATACACAGGACGAGCAACACCCGTGCGATGCGTGCGCTGGTGGACGAAGGACTATATGCGGAAGCAGAACATGCAGCGCCGGCGCGGCTTTCCACGGTGCCTGCGGATGCTGCGACGGCTACCGGCGGCGGCCGTGCGACCGGCCACGGTGCAGCGGCCGGGAAAACAGGCGGAAACAGGCGAAAACAGGTACGGATTCGTGCGTGATCCGTCCTGCCGCAGTCACCTCCTGCGGGTTCGAACCATCGTCAACGTATCGTCAGTTCTTCGCCGAGGCATCGCTGCGATATGTGTCAGTTCATCGGCATGCGACGACATCGCCACGTCAGGCGACGTCAGGCCAGGTCGACGATACGGTCGTTGAGGCGGATGCCCACGATGCGGCCCACCTGTTTCAGCGCTTCCACGCGCTCGGTATCCGGATCGTTCTTCAGCCGTTGCTCGAAAAGCGCCATCACCTGCTGGCGATTCATGCCCGTCACCGCGACGATGAACGGGTGGCCGAAGCGTCTGCCGTAGGCATCGTTCAGCGCCGTGAGCTGTGCGAACTCTTCGGGGCTGCAGTTGCGCAGGCCGGCGCGGTCCTGCTCCTGGGTCGATTCAGCGGTCAGCGTATTGGCAATGGCGGCACGCCCGGCCAGTTCCGGGTGCTGGCGGAGCAGCGCCAGTTGTTCCGCGGGCGAGGCCTGCGTGATCGCCTCGACGATCGCCGCCTGGAGTGCGGCACGGTCGGCGAACGGCCGTGCCGGCCATGCTCGCTCCGTCGCCCAGGAGGTGTGCTCGACGATCCCGTCCAGGGCCGCGACGAAGGCGTCGCGATCCATGGCGGACAGCGCCGCTACGGTGAGTGGAGTGGGGCTTGGCTGGGACATGCCCGTCCTTGGTGGTGATCGATGCGCGCAGGGTACCAGCACGTTCAAACGCCCACCTGCGAGCCGTCTTATAGTTTCCTTGTCGGGACCGGAATGATGGCGCGGCCGGCGGCGTCATCGCCCGCGCCGAAGGCCCAGGCCCGCGAGGCCGGCGAGTGCGAGGGCCAGGGTGCCCGGGAGGGGGACTTCCGTTATCGCGAGGCTCCACTGCCCGCGCTCCTCGATGTTGAAGGCATGCATGCGGAAATCGAATCGCCCGCGCATGCTCGTAATGGCGTCGATCGCATCCCCGGCGGTGGCCTCGGTGTAGGAGCCGATGCTCTCGGAATGCTCGCCCTCGAAGGTGCTCCCGACACCCGCGCTGAGCGTGAAGGCCAGAGGCAGGCCGTGTACGTCGAAAGCGTCGACCAGGAGACTGACGTAGCTGCGCGTTTCGACGGGCCATCCGTCATCGCGGCGACAGGCCTCGAACGGCGCGCTGGCAGGTGTGCACTCTGGCAGCGGGACGGACACCCGCAGGGCACCCGGTACATCCAGACGCGCCCGAACGCCTTCGAACTCCATGAGACCGAGCGAAAGCGCTGCGGGCGTCCACAGGTCGATGGTGAATCGTTGCGACACGAACGCCGGGTCGGGGTGATCCAGTTGGTGGGCGCCCAGCACGCCGCTGACATAGGTGTAATGGAACACCGGCGCGGCGTGCGCCATTGCGGGCAGGAGCAGTAGCCCCACAAGCCGCAGCAGCGTGATGAACGTATTGCGCATGGCGCCCCTCCGTCAGCAGTCCGCCTGTTCGTGGGTTCGCCGACGCGACCAGCCACCGATCGCCAACGCCAGCGTCGCCAGCAACAGCGTTGCCGGCTCAGGCACCTCGCTGACGTCGAGACGCCAGATCCCTGGCTCGCTGATGTTCCATGCCAGCGGACCGGGCGAGAGTGCCCCGCCGTATATGAAGTGCTCCTGGAGTTGGCCGGCCACGTTGTCCGACAGGAAGTTGTCGTAGGTGTAGTCGAAGGAGCGCGGGTCGTAGCGATGGATGTGAACGAAGCCCAGCGACCATTCCGTCGGAAGCCCTCCCGCATCCAGCGCAAGGACGGTGAGGTTGAAGCTCGATTCATCGTAGGGATACACCGGCTGCTCTATGCAGGGCGCATCCGGCGGACCCCAGGGGTCGGGGACGCAGGTGGTCGCGGGTGGCGGCAGGGGGAAGCCGAAACTCAGGCTCCCGATGCTGGCATTGGCGCGCACGTCGGCAACGTCGAGGACGCCCGCGGCCAGCGGCGCCCAGGTTGAAAAGCTGATCGTGAAGCGTTGCCCGGTGTACTCCGAAACCGGCGCACCGGGACCGAGCGGTTCGTCGAGCGCGCCGCTGGTGTACGAGTACTGGTACAGGGGCACGGCCACGGATGTCGCGGGCAGGCCCGCGCCGACCATGATGCCGGCTGATGCGAGCAGGCGGATGGCGTGTTGTCTCATGATGACCTCCCTTCAAGCCGGACTGGCGCGTCGACGCGTCGGCGCGCCAAGCCCAGCATGGCAAACGCACAGCCGGCCAGCAGCAAGGTGGCCGGGGCGGGGACTTCCGTCACCGTCACGCGCCAGCTGCCGCGGTTGTTCTCGACGTTGCGGGCGAGCAGCCCGAGGTTGGGGGGCGTGCCGCCGTAGATGTCGTCGACGAAGGACGTCTCGCTGTAGTAGAACGAATTGAGGGTGAGGTAGCTGGTTTCGTTGAAGCGCCAGCCCGTGACCCACGAGCTGTCCAGCGACAGTTCCCATCCCGAGGGCAGCCCATTGGCATCCAGGCCCGACACCAGCAGGCTCAGCGCGGAGGTGGCGTAGGGGTAGTCAGGCTGCTCGGTACAGCCGCCATCCGGAAACCACGGGTCCGGCTGGCACGAGGTGCTCGGCGGTGGCAAGGGGAAATCGATCTGGATGCCGGGGGCGGTGCCTCTTGCCGTGACGCCGGTGGTCGGCAGGCTGCCCAGGCCGAGGGCCGTGGGTGACCAGATGTCGATGGTGAAACGCTGGCCGACGAATTGCGGCTCCGCCATCGTCGGGTCGGTGAATGCGCCACTCGTATAGGTGTACTGGTACAGCGGTGCGGCCTGGACCGCTGCGGGCAGCAGCAGGCTGGTCACAAGCGTCAGGGCACCGATCTTCACACTGGACTTCGGTTTCTTCACGGTTTCGATCCTTGGGGTGGGTGGTTGTTGTTATCGGTGGTGCGGCGGCGTGCGAGTGCCAGCATCAGGACGGCACAGCCGGACAGCAGGAGCGTGGGAGGGGCGGGTACTTCGATGACTTCGACGGCCCAGGTGCCCGGTGCCACGGTGTTGCGAGCCGCTGTGCCGGCGGTGCGTACGTTTCCTTCATAGACGTCTTCGTTGAACCAGACGTCCGGCCCTTCGTAGCGGCTGTACAGGCTGAGGATGAAGGTGGTGTAGATGTCGACGTTCTCGTACTCCGCCAGGTTGAACTCCCAGGTGGCCGGAAGGCCGTCGGTGCCCAGGCTGCCGACGTAGAGCGAGAACGTGGAGTCCCTGTACGGATAGACGGGCTGCAGGATCCAGTCGTAGTCGCCCGGGAAGGGGCTCGGGCCGTATTCCAGATCCGGGGGAGGGCGCGGGTGAAGCAGTTGGGCGCTACCGATCCGGCCCCACGCGGAGAGTGCCTGCGAACCGTTGGTGTCCGTGGCAACCGGTTGTGCCAGCGAGAAGCCGATGGTGAAGCGCTCCCCCTGGTACTGGTCGCCCCATCCGGGATCGGCCAGCACGCCGCTGGTGTAGGTGTATTGGTACAGCGCCGCGGCCTGGGCGGCGGGAGCGACGGGCAGGAGCAGTGCAAGACAGGCCAGCAGATGGCCCGCCCACGACCGGACTTGTTGCATGACGCCTCCACTTTTCTCGGGGGTAGGTGTGGATATTCGGCTTCGCAAACGGATTCGTGCCCGGCGCAGGCGCAGGAACCACCTTGAAGTCTATATGCGGGCATCACCCTCCGGCCAAGCGAAGTAATGGCTCCCTCGGCACCCTGTCATTCATCCGCTGACTGCCAGCGCCCCGCATTGAGGCAGGCGCCTGTGGCGTGCGCCAGTTGCGTGCAAAGTCCTCCACGGATTGCATACAAAAATCCGCTGCGCGACCTTCGTGTTTTCAAATGAATCAGTGGTTTGCATGTGTCGTCCGCGCCTGGCATGCGCAATGCTTTAAGCCCTCGAACCTTCGAGGAGGCCTCACATGCAGCAGAAATCCGCGGATCTGGAACTCGTCAAGCTGACCAAGCGCTACGGCAATGTCACGGCGGTGCATGCCATCGACCTGCGCGTGGCGGCCGGCAGCTACTGCTGTCTGCTCGGCCCCTCGGGCTGCGGCAAGACGTCCACGCTGCGGATGATCGCGGGCCACGAGCTGGCCAGCGATGGCGACGTGTTGCTGGGCGGTCGCAACATCACGCTGCTGCCGGCGGCGGAGCGCGGCACCGCGATGATGTTCCAGAGCTACGCGCTGTTCCCGCACCTGTCCGTGCTGGACAACGTGGCCTTCAGCCTGAAGATGCGCGGCATCGGCAAGGCCGAACGGCACAAGCGTGCGCAGGACCTGCTGGAGCGCGTGGCGATGACGCCCTACGCCGAGCGCAAGCCTTCCGAACTCTCCGGCGGCCAGCAGCAGCGCGTGGCACTGGCGCGCGCGCTGATCACCGAGCCCAGTGTGTTGCTGCTGGACGAGCCGCTGTCCGCGCTGGACCCCTTCCTGCGCATCCGCATGCGCGCCGAGCTGAAGCGCTGGCAGCACGACCTCGGCTTTACCTTCATCCACGTCACCCACTCGCAGGAAGAGGCGATGGCCCTGTCCGACCAGGTGGTGGTGATGAACCAGGGCCTCATCGAGCAGGTGGCCTCGCCGCACCAGTTGTTCAACGCGCCGGCCTCGGAGTTCGTCGCGAAGTTCCTGGGCGGCCACAACGTGATCCGCGTCGGCGACGAGAAGATCGCGCTGCGCGCCGACAAGGTGCGCCTGTCGCGCGATGCAGCGGGTGACAACACCATGGCCGGCGACGTGCTGGGCGTGGAGTACCAGGGCACCTACGTGCTGGTGACCATGAACCTGCCGCAGCAGGACGAGTTCTCGGTGATGTTGCCCGAGGCCGATTTCTTCCGCGCACCCTGTTCGCCGGGCGAGCGGATGTTCGCGCAGTGGAGCGCCACCGACGTGCACCGTCTGGCGAGTTGAGCGCAGCGACCACGACACCACAGCACATGCGAGCGCACGCACGACCGCAAGATTTTTCCCGTCAAGCCGGGGCGACGGGGCCGGCACCCCAGTAACAACAGGATGCAACAACCGTTGCACCACTTTCACTTACCACCAGGCATGGAGATGAAAATGGCTGAATTCGATTCCGACAAGGCTAAGCAGGACAACGTCGACACGAGCGCGAACCAGAACCGCCGCACGGTGCTGAAGGGCACCGCCGGCATCCTGGCCGCAGGTGTGTTCCCGGCGGTCCACGCGCAGGAGAAGATCGTGCTGCGCTACCTGGGCACCGCGGTGAACCAGGACAAGGCCATTGCGGAAAAATTCAAGGCCGACACCGGCATCGAGATCCAGTACATCCCGGTGACCACCGACGAAGTGACCAAGCGCGCCGTCACCGCGCCGAATAGCTTCGACCTGATCGACACCGAGTACTTCTCGCTGAAGAAGATCATCCCGACCGGGAACCTGCTGGCCATCGATGCCAAGCGCATCAAGAACGCCGACAAGATCACCACGCTGTTCACCAAGGGCGAAGTGGCCGGCAAGAAGGTGGGCGACCAGGGCACGGCGCCGAAGAAGGTGATGTTCCTCGAAGGCCAGGGGTCGAAAAAATTCTCGGCCGCGCCGACGCAGTGGATGACGTTGATCCCCACCGTCTACAACGCCGACACGCTGGGCATCCGCCCCGACCTGATCAAGCGCCCGATCGATTCCTGGAAGGAGCTGCTGAACCCCGAGTTCAAGGGCAAGGCCGCGATCCTGAACATCCCCTCGATCGGCATCATGGATGCCGCGATGGTGGTGGAGGCCATGGGCATCCACAAGTACAAGGACAAGGGCAACATGACCAAGGCCGAGATCGACCTGACGATCAAGACCCTGATCGAGGCCAAGAAGGCCGGCCAGTTCCGCGCGCTGTGGAAGGACTTCAACGAGAGCGTGAACCTGATGGCCTCCGGCGAGGTGGTCATCCAGTCGATGTGGTCGCCGGCCGTCACCGCCGTGCGTACCAAGGGCATCGCCTGCACCTTCCAGCCGCTGAAGGAAGGCTATCGCGCCTGGGCCGCCGGCTTCGGCGTGCCGCGCACCGTCAGCGGCAAGAAGGCCGACGGCGTGTATGAGTTCATCAACTGGTTCCTCGACGGCTGGGCCGGCGCCTACCTGAACCGCCAGGGCTACTACAGCGCGGTGCTGGAGACCGCCAAGGCCAAGATGGAAGCCTACGAGTGGGCCTACTGGATGGAAGGCAAGCCCGCCTCGCAGGACATCAAGGCCCCGAACGGCGAGTTGCTGGCCAAGGCCGGCTCGGTGCGCGACGGTGGCTCCTACGAGCAGCGCATGGGCGGCATCGCCTGCTGGAACGCGGTGATGGACGAGAACGAGTACATGGTCCGCAAGTGGAACGAGTTCGTCGCGGCCTGACGCTGCGGTCACGCAACGCTCGTGCACTGACATGACCTGACTGGTGCGCGGCCCGCAGCCGGGCCGCGCACTCACCGCAACATTCGCTGAAGCAGGAACTCGCCTCGATGGAGGACGGTTACATGAAAGTCGCCACCCGGCCGATGCTGGCGCGCTGGATGTCACACGGCCTGCCCGCATGGGTGCAGGCCACGCCCTACACGCTGGTCTTCCTGCTGTTCTTCATCATCCCGCTGGGGCTCATCGTCGCGGTGAGCTTCTGGGATGCCACCGAGTACGAGCTGATCCCGGCCTTCACGCCGAAGAACTACATCAACACCTTCGAGGGCTGTGGCAACCTCGCCGAGCCTTGCGTCACCTTCACCACCTACCTGTCGACGCTGAAGTTCTGCTTCCTGGCCTGGCTGTCGACGCTGCTGATCGGCTTCACCGTCGCTTACTTCCTCGCCTTCCATGTGCGCAGCACGGCGATGCAGACGGCACTGTTCGTGCTGTGCACGATCCCGTTCTGGACCTCGAACGTCATCCGCATGATTTCCTGGGTGCCGCTGCTGGGGCGCAACGGGCTCGTCAATGACGCACTGGTCGGCAGCGGGCTGGCCTCGCAGCCGCAGGAGTGGCTGCTGTTCTCGTCCTTCTCGGTGGTGCTGGCCTTCGTGCACCTCTTCACCATCTTCATGGTGGTGCCGATCTTCAACTCCATGATGCGCATCGACCGCTCGCTGATCGAAGCCGCGCTGGATGCCGGCGCCAGCAGCTGGCAGATCCTGTGGAACGTCATCGTGCCGCTGTCGCGCACCGGCATCATCATCGGCTCAATCTTCGTCATCACCATCGTGATGGGCGACTTCGTCACCATCGGGGTCATGGGGGGCCAGCAGATCGCCTCGGTGGGCAAGATCATCCAGGTGCAGACCAGCTACCTGCAGTTCCCGCTGGCGGCGGCCAATGCGGTCATCCTGCTGGCGGTGGTGCTGATGATCATCTGGGCGCTGACGAAACTCGTCGATATCCGGAAGGAACTGTGATGGGTGAGAAACGCGGTTGGGGCTATTACGCGCTGGCGACCTTCTTCGGCCTGTTCCTGCTGTTCCTCTACGGGCCGACGATCACCATCTTCGTGCTGAGCTTCCAGGGGCCGGAAGGCGGCCTGGTGTTCCCGATGCGCGGCGTGTCGCTGCACTGGTTCCAGGAGCTGTTCAAGGGCATCGGCGTGGTGGACATCGGCTCCGCTTTCGTCCGGTCCATCAAGCTCGGGCTGGTGGTGACCCTGCTCACCGTGGTGCTGGCGGTGAGTGCCGCGCTGGCCTTCCGCAAACGCATGGCCGGCGCCAATGCGCTGTTCACCGTGACGGTGGCCAGCCTCATCATGCCGTCCATCATCGTGTCGCTGGGCATCGGCCTGAGCTTCCGCCTGCTCGACACCGGCCTGGGTCACCTGTTCGAGAGCGCTGGCTGGGACTGGGCGCGCGAGCACTTCACCACCACCATGGGCATGTACACTTCGGCCCTCGGAGCACAGCTCACCTGGACACTGCCGTTCGGCCTGCTCGTCATGTTCGCCGTCTTCAACCGCTTCAACCCCGCCTACGAAGAAGCTGCGCTGGACCTCGGCGCATCGCCCTGGCAGACCTTCCGCCACGTGGTGCTGCCACTGATCGGGCCCTCCGTGGTGGGCGTGGGCATGTTCGGCTTCACCCTGTCGTGGGACGAGATCGCCCGCAGCTCGCAGGCCATCGGCGACCTCAACACCCTGCCGCTGGAGCTGCAGGGCCTGACCACCACGGTCACCACGCCGGTGATCTACGCGCTGGGTACGCTGACCACCATCGTGTCCTTCATCGTCGTCTTCCTCGCGCTGGGCGCCATGCGCCTGCTGTCGCGCAAGAGCAAGGCAGCCTGATGCAGAGATGGCCATGAGCACCGTCGACGCCGATGCCGATGTCGTGGAAAGCGCCAGCGTGCCCGCTGAAGGCACGCTGACCGACGGCGCCATCTACGAACGCATCGTCGAGGCGGTGCTGGACCATCGCCTGGTGCCCGGCACCAAGCTCGTCGAGGAAAAGCTCGGCCGCGCCTTCGGCGTGTCGCGCACCCGCATCCGCCATGTGCTGGTACGCCTGGCCAGCGAGCAGATCGTGGTGCTGACGCCGAACCGCGGAGCTTCCGTTGCCTGCCCGACGGTGGAGGAGGCGCGCGAGGTGTTCGCTGCGCGCGCGCTCATCGAGCCGACCCTGGTGGAGAGCTTCATCGCCCAGGCCAAGGCCGGCGATCTGCGCGCGCTGAAGCGCAACATCGAGGAAGAGGAATACGCGCGTCGTATCGGCGAGCGGCACGCGGTGATCCGCGCCTCCGGCGGTTTCCACCTCATCGTCGCCGAGCGCTCCGGCAACCGCACCCTGCAGAAGATGCTGCGCGAACTGGTGTCGCGCACCTCGCTGATCATCATGACCTACGGCAAGCCGGACCACGTCGCACTGTCGCCCAAGGGCGGCTGCGGGTCTGATGAACACCGTGCGATGCTGACCGCGATGGAAGCACGCGACGTGAAGGCCGCCACGCGCCTGATGAAGCGCCACCTGACGCACCTGGAAGCCCACCTGGATTTCGGCATGTCCCACAAGCTACGCCCGGACATCGGAGAGCTGTTCGGAGAGAGGGTTGGCGAATGAGTCGGCGAATGAGTTCGCGAACGGGTTGGCGAAGAAACAGTACGGAGAAGGCGGACAAGCGCTGACATGCCACAGGCACTGATCATCAACCCCAACACCTCGGCATCGGTCACCGCCTTGATGCTGGACCACGCGCGCGCGCTGGCCGGCGATGCGCTCACGCTGACCGGCAGTACCGCGAGCTTCGGTGCGTCCTACATTGCCTCCGAGACGAGCTACGCGATCGCCGGCCACGCCGCGCTGGATTGCTGGGCGCGCGACGCTGGCGCTGCGCAGGCGGTGCTGATCGGCTGCTTCGGCGACCCCGGCCTGCCCGCGCTGCGCGAGATCTGCCCGGTGCCGGTGGTGGGGCTGGCGGAGGCAGCCATGCTGGAGGCCGCGAAGCACGGGCGCTTTGCCATCGTCACCGGCGGTCCGCGCTGGGTGCCCATCCTGCATCGCCTGGCGGTCTACGCCGGTGTGCAGGACAGGCTGGCCGACATCAGCGTGGTGGAGCGCAGCGGCGCGGAACTGGCCGCCGACCGTAGCGGTGCGATCGTCGAACTCGCCGCACTGTGCCGCCGTACCGCGGCAGCGAACCGGCTGGATGCCATCGTGCTGGGCGGTGCCGCACTTGCCGGCATGGGCGAGGAGATCGCGGCGCTGACCGGGCTGCCGGTGATCGACAGCGTGAGCGCCGGCGTACGCGCCCTGGTCGCCGCCTGCCGCCAGCAAGCCCATCCCCTGCCACCGGACGGTGCGACCTACGACGGCCTGTCGCCAGCGCTGCAGCACCTGCTCGCACCACATCCGCCCGCATGAATGGACTCTATGGCGCGGCGCTGCACGCCGCCTCTCTATAATCCGGAGCAGTTCAGCAGCAGGACACAGGAAACACCATGGGACGACTCAGCACCCACGTACTCGACACCGCCAACGGCTGCCCCGCAGCCGGCGTGCGCTACACCCTGCGCCGCAAGGGCGAGGCCGCCGTCATCGCCAGCGGCCTCACCAACGCCGACGGCCGCACCGATGCACCGCTGCTGCAAGGCGATGCGCTGCTGCCCGGCGTGTACGAACTGGAGTTCGACGCCGGCGCCTACTTCCGCGCACGCGGCACGCTACTCGCCGACATTCCTTTCCTGGACGACGTGGTGCTGCGCTTCGGCATCGGCGACGCCAACGCGCACTACCATGTGCCGCTGCTGGTTTCGCCGTGGGCGTACAGCACGTACCGGGGGAGTTAGTTGCTGTTGAAGATACGGGCCGTCGCCCGGCGGGTTACAACCGGTGGGACGCTGCGCTAACCCACCCTGCGAAGGGCGCCGCTGCGAAGTTGT
The DNA here is from genome assembly GCF_036017065.1 of Uliginosibacterium sp. H1. Lineage (NCBI taxonomy): Bacteria > Pseudomonadati > Pseudomonadota > Betaproteobacteria > Rhodocyclales > Zoogloeaceae > Uliginosibacterium > Uliginosibacterium sp. H1. The sequence goes on along the minus strand of NZ_JAYXHR010000001.1, from coordinate 1,392,411 downwards.
GATGCAGCTACACAAGAAAAGGTTAATCGTCGGAGTGGGGGAGAAGGCGTAGCGAGCGGTTCGAGGTTGCAACGAGAAGCGCAGACGTACGTGAGTACGGCGAGCATCGCAGTTGCAAGATCGGACCGCGCAGTAGCCTTATCCCCCCACTCCGGAACGTGCACGACGAAATCGACACTAGGGCGGGTCGTGCGGGCCCCACGTCAAAGTGGGCCCGATTGTCTGAAGGGAATCCAAGTTGGATACCGCATATCTGATCGACATCGCCAGCATGCTGTTGCGCTGGCTTCACCTGATCGTGGGCATCGCCTGGATCGGCGCCTCCTTCTACTTCGTGTGGCTGGACAACAGCCTCAAGCCGCCGAAGGACGCGCGCCTCAAGGAGGCCGGCGTGGGGGGCGAGCTGTGGGCCATGCACGGTGGCGGCTTCTACAACCCGCAGAAGTACGCAGGTGCGCCCAAGCACCTGCCGGACGACCTGCACTTCTTCTTCTGGCCCAGCTACAGCACCTGGATCACCGGCTTCCTGCTGATCTCGGTGATGTACTACTTCCAGGCTTCCACCTACATGGTGGACCCGGCCATCGCCAACATCGACTCCATGTCCGCGGTGTTCATCGGCCTCAGCACGCTGGGCCTGGGCTGGGTGGTGTACGACATGCTGGCGCGTGTGCTCATCGAGCGCAGCCAGTTGCTGTTCGCGCTGTGCTACGGCACTTTCGTGGCGATCATGGCCTATGCGCTGACCCACACCCTGTCCGGTCGCGCCGCCTACATCCACGTCGGCGCGATGATCGCCACCGCGATGAGTGCCAACGTGTTCTTCTGGATCATCCCGGCGCAGCGCAAGCAGGTGGCGGCGATGAAGCGCGGCGAGGTGCCGGACCCGATGCTGGGCAAGCGCGCCAAGCAGCGCAGCTACCACAACAACTACCTGACGCTGCCGGTGCTGTTCGCGATGATCAGCAACCACTACGCGGTGACCTACAACCACGAGCATGCGTGGCTGGTGCTCATCCTCATCATGATCGGCGCGGTGCTGATCCGGCACTTCTTCAACCTGCGTCACTTCGGCATCGTGCAATGGCGCTTCCCGATTGCCGGCGCCATCATCATCGCAGCCGTGCTGGCATGGATCGCCCCGGCGAAGCCGCAGGTCCAGGCCGGCAAGCCGGTGCCGACGCTGGCCCAGGTGCACACCATCATGCAGGAGCGCTGCGCCGCCTGCCATGCCGAGAAGACCACCCTGATGCCCTCCGCCCAGGGCGGGGTCATGCTCGATACGCCGGAGCGCGTGCAACAGTACGCCCGCCGCGTGTACGAGCGCACCGTGCAGCTGAAGAACATGCCGCTGGCCAATGCGACCAACATGACCGATGCCGAGCGCGAGATGATCGGAACCTGGTTCGCTGCCGGCGCCAAGTGATGCACAGTGCGAGGACGTCGCCACCGTGAATGAAGCGCCGCTGGACGTGCCCAGCCCGATCGATCTCCGTGACATGCACGATGCGCGGCAGTGGGCGCAGACCGCGCCGGCCCGTCCCGGCCGGCAGGAATGCCTCGACCTGTTCGCCAGCATGATCGCCGGCGCGGGCGCTTCGGTCACGCGCGTCCTGGAGCTGGGCTCCGGCCCAGGCTTTCTCGCCGAGCGCGTCCTGCAGGCGACGAGCACCGCCTTCGAGTACGTCGCCCTGGATTTTTCCGCGGCGATGCACACGCTGGCTCGCGAGCGGCTGGGCGCGCTTGCCTCGCGCGTGCGATTCGTCGAGCGCAGCTTCAAGGAGGCTGACTGGATGACCGGCCTGGGACAGTTCGACTGGGTGCTTACCCATCAGGCCGTTCACGAACTGCGCCACAAGCGCCATGCGCTCGCCTTGCATGCCCAGGTGCTGGGCGTCCTGCGGCCGCAAGGAAGCTACGTGGTGTGCGATCACTTCTGCGGCGCTAGCGGCATGACGAATGACCAGTTGTACATGAGCCTCGACGAGAAGGAGCGCACGCTTTCACAAGCGGGTTTCGACGACATCAGCCTGCGTCTGTTGCGCGGCAGCCTGGCCATGCATCAGGCCCGCAAACCCGTTCATTGAGTCCATTCACCCGGAATTCCAAGATGTCCAACGACTACCCCCGCGACCTCGTCGGCTACGGCCGCAACCCACCGCATGCCCAGTGGCCCGGCCGCGCGAAGATCGCCGTGCAGTTCGTGCTGAACTACGAGGAGGGCGGTGAGAATTCGGTGCTGCACGGTGACGCCGGCAGCGAGCAGTTCCTGTCCGAGATGTTCAATCCGCCGGCCTTCCCGGAACGTCACATGTCCATGGAGGGCATCTACGAGTACGGCTCGCGGGTAGGGGTGTGGCGCATCCTGCGGGAGTTCGAGCGCCGCGGCCTGCCATTGACGGTGTTCGGTGTGTCGATGGCGCTGGAGCGGCATCCGGAGCTGACCGCGGCGTTCCGCGAGCTGGGCCATGAGATCGCCTGCCACGGCTGGCGCTGGATCCACTACCAGCACATCGACGAAGCAGTGGAGCGCGAGCACATGCGCATCGGCATGGAGATCATCGAGCGCCTGACCGGCGAGCGTGCGCTTGGCTGGTACACCGGCCGCGATTCGCCGAACACCCGCCGCCTCGTCGCCGACTATGGCGGCTTCCTGTACGACAGCGATTACTACGGGGACGACCTGCCGTTCTGGATGCCGGTGCAGAAGACCGATGGCAGCACCGCCCAGCAGCTCATCGTGCCCTACACGCTGGACGTCAACGACATGCGCTTCGCATTGCCCCAGGGCTACTCGCAGGGGCAGGACTTCTTCACCTACCTGCGCGACAGTTTCGACGTGCTGTACGCGGAGGGCGAGGACAGCCCGAAGATGATGAGCATCGGCATGCACTGCCGGCTGCTCGGCCGGCCGGGGCGGATGAAGGCGCTGACCGACTTCCTGGATCACATCGAACGCCACGACCGCGTGTGGGTGACGCGCCGGGTGGACATCGCGCGCCACTGGCGCGAGAAATTCCCGGCGCCGGTGTAGTCGCCGGACGCGCCAGGAAAAACGCCCCGCATGCGGGGCGTTTTCTTTGGCATGTCCGTGATCAACCGATGCGCTTGAGCCCCGCCCGGTAGTGACGGGCGTTCTGCACGTAGCCGCGTGCGCTGGCGTACAGGCGCTCGATTTCTTCGTCGGTCAGCTCGCGGATCACGCGGCCCGGTGTGCCCACCACCAGCGAGCGGTCGGGGATGACCTTGCCTTCCGGAATCAGCGCGTTGGCGCCGATGAGGCAATGCTTGCCGATGACCGCACGGTTCAGCACGATGGCATTGATGCCGATCAGCGTGGCGTCGCCGACGGTGCAGCCGTGCAGCATGGCCATGTGGCCCACCGTGACGTCGGCGCCGAGGATCAGCGGCACGCCGTCGTCGGTATGCAGGATGGCGCCGTCCTGGATGTTGCTGCGATCGCCGATGGTGATCGGGTCGTTGTCGCCGCGCAGGATGGCGCCGAACCAGACGCTGACATCTGCGCCCAGCGCGACGGAGCCGATCACGCTGGCGTCGTCGGCGACCCAGCTTCCTTCGCCCAGTGCGGGGCTTCGATCGTCCAGCGAATAAATGGCCATGCTATTGATTCAAAAACATTTGCTGCTGTGCACAGCGGAAAACCCATGATAGCAGCGGCAGACCGGCATGCAAGCCGGGCGATCCCCGCTTTGCGGCCTCAGTCCGGTCCGATCTCGTCCAGCAGGATGTCCACCACCAGCTCGTTGGAGATGGCTTCCAGCGCGGCCTGCAGCGCATCGGCGTCCAGGTTGGCGTCGGCGTGCAGGGCGGCCTCGGCATGGAACAGCGTCTCGCCGGACATCGGCGCACTGGAGGTCCAGGTGGTGAGGCCTTCGACATTGATACCGTGACGGGCGATGACCTGCGACACCTCGCGCACGATGCCCACGCGGTCGTGGCCGGTCAGGCTCAGCGTCAGGTGGCGGCCGGCAGGGGCCACATCCACCGCCTGCGTCAGCTGGGCCGACACCGTCAGGGACGGCAGGGATGCCAGGGCGGCGCGCAGGGCCTCGGCGTTCTCCGGCGGGCACTCCACGCGCACGATGCCGGCGAACTTGCCGGACAGGTGCGACAGGGACGACTCCAGCCAGTTGCCGCCGTGCGCGGCGATGCCGCTGGCGAGTTCCTCGACGAGGCCGGGGCGGTCGTCGCCGATGACGGTGAGGATCAGGTCGATGCTCATTGCGCGTTCCCTTCGTTGCCGATGCGATGCCAGGCCTCGCTGTCCGACGGTGAATCCGGGTCACGGGTCTGGTACAGGTTGGCCGTGCCTGCCTCGAAGTAGATGCGCGACAGGGTTTCGCCCATCACGCCGGTGAGCACGAACTGCACGCCCATGATCAGCGCGAAGAAGCCCACCATCAGCAGCGGCCGCGTGCCGATGCTCTCGCCCAGCAGCTTCAGCACCAGCATGTAGGCGAGGATCAGCGAGCCCACCGTGCCGAAGGCCAGGCCGATGCCGCCGAAGAAGTGGCCGGGGCGGGTGCGGTAGCGCATGAAGAAGAACACCGACACCAGGTCGAGGATCACGCGGAAGGTGCGCGAGATGCCGTACTTGCTCTGGCCGTGGATGCGCGCGTGGTGGTTCACCACTTCCTCGGAGATGCGGCGCGGCGAGGTGACGGTGGCCATCCAGGCCGGGATGAAGCGGTGCATCTCGCCGTACAGGCGCACGTTCTTGATGACGCTGGCGCGGTACACCTTGAGGCTGCAGCCGTAGTCGTTGAGCTTCACGCCGGTGATGCGTGCGATCAGGCGGTTGGCGATGCGCGACGGAATCTTGCGCAGGAACATGCCGTCCTTGCGGTTCTTGCGCCAGCCGGCCACCAGGTCCAGCTTTTCGACCAGCAGGCGGCGCACCATGCGCGGAATGTCCACCGGGTCGTTCTGCAGGTCGCCGTCCAGGGTGGCGATGACGTCGCCCCGGGCGGCATCCAGGCCGGCCTGCATGGCGGCGGTCTGCTTGAAGTTGCGCGCCAGCTCCAGCACGCGCACATGCGGGCCGTACTTGGCGCCGGTGGCGCGCAGGGCATCAGGCGTGTCGTCGGTGCTGCCGTCGTCCACCAGGATCAGCTCCCAGGGCTGCGGGTAGCCGGCCAGGCCTTCATGCACGCGGGCCACCATCGGCTCCACGTTGTCCACTTCGTTGTACATCGGGATCACGATGGACAGCCGGTGCGGCGGAATCGCGGCCAGCTCCGCAGGCGTCAGGCTGGGGATGATGGCGGGCAGGGTCTGTTCGGTCATGATCAGGTGGTGCTTTCAGGAGCTTCAGGATTCTTGGGGCCGGGCAGCAGGGCCAGGGCAAGACCGCCTGCGGCCAGTGCGCAGGCGATGACGAAAAGGTGCAGGGCCAGCGCGGCCTGCAGGCCGTCGGCCAGTGCGACGCCGTGCGGCCGCATCAGCGCGGCGCCGCCAGCCTCGTAGGTGCCGAAGCCGGCCACGCCCTGGATCGGCAGGATCGCCGCCAGCTCCACGCCCATGGCGCCGGCGATGCCGGTGGCAAGCGATGCGTTCAGCAGGGCCGCCAGCAACCAGGCCTGCGCGGCCAGCTTCACCGACCAGTTGGCGATGGTCCACAACCAGCTGCGGCCGCTGCCGCGGGTGGATTCTGCCAGCGCGGCACGCAGTTTGCCCATCAGCTTCGCCAGCCGCCCGCCTTCGGGCAGGGCCTCGGGGTGGCGGCGCGCCCAGGCCGGGATGAGCCAGGCGGCCAGCGCCACGGCGGCGATCCACAGCCCGCGCAGCCATGCGGGCAGGGCGGGCCACACCAGTGCGGCCAGGGCCAGCACCACGAAGGCGTCCTGCAGGCGCAGCCACAGCAGGGCTGCCACGGCGCGTGCCGTGGGCACGCCGAACCAGCGGTTGAGCAGCAGCGGGAAGGCCGCTTCGCCGCTGCGGAAAGGCAGGATGTTGATCGCGGCGTTGTGGGCGAGGGTCAGGCGCAGGACGCCGAAGTAGCCCACGTGGCCCAGGTGCCGGAATTCGTCGTACACCCGGCCGGCGCGCAGCATGTAGGTGAGGGCGAAGGCAGCCACCGCCACGGCGATCTGCCAGGGCGGCACCTGTGCGATGCGCTCACCCACGCCCTGCCAGTGCTGGCCTTGCAGGAGCCAGACGAACAGGCCCGCCGTCAGCAGCAGGGCAAATCCACGTGTAATGAAGGTTTTCAAGGCGGGGGCGTGGTGCGGGGTGCGCCGCCATGCGGGCGGCGAGGGCGGAATGGTAACACCGGCCCTGCGGGCGGTTCCGGGCTCTGGCGCCGCGCAGAAGGCCGTTACGGCCGTCCCGGGGGTGACAGGCAAGCCATAACGCCCATCCAGATTTAATGCTGACGGGATGGCGGGCGTCGCATGGCTGGGCTAGAGTCGCGTCAGCCTGCGCTCGTGCGCTGCGATAGCTCTGTCTGCTTCGTCCGTCTGCTTCGTGTCTGCCTGGATCACGCTGCCTTTGGGAGGAACCGCCATGCCGAGAAAAGCCGCATCGCTTCGTACGGCCGCCGAGGGTGGGGTCGTCGACAAGCGGGGCCGTCGCATCGTCAACCTCGCCTTGCAGGGCGGCGGCGCGCACGGCGCGTTTGCCTGGGGCATTCTCGATGGCCTGCTGGAAGACGACAGGCTCGACTTCGAGGCCATCACGGCGACCAGCGCCGGCTCCATGAATGCGGTGATCGTGGCGCAGGGGCTGCGTGAAGGCGGCCCGCCGCGGGCGCGCGAGTTGCTGGACGGCTTCTGGGGGCGCATTGCCGACATCGGGTCGATGTACAGCCCGATCCGGCCCTTCATGTGGGAGCTGCCCTTCGGCCGCGAGTGGGAAGTGGATGGCACTTTCTCATACCGCATCTTCGAGGCGATGACGCGGATGTTCTCGCCCTACCAGCTGAATCCGCGCAACTTCCATCCGCTGCGCGACCTGCTGGAAGAGACGGTGAACTTCGACCTGCTGCGCGACGACAAGGGGCCCAAGGTGTTCCTGTCGGCCACCAACGTGAACACCGGTCGGGTGCGCGTGTTCCGCAACGAGGAACTGACGCTGGACGTGGTGGCGGCCTCGGCCTGCCTGCCGTTCCTCTTCCACGCCGTGGAGATCGACGGCCAGCATTACTGGGACGGCGGCTATCTGGGCAATCCGGCGCTGTTTCCGCTCAACCGCCACACGGTGACGCCGGACCTGATCATCGTGCATCTGAATCCCCTGACCCGCGAGCGCCTGCCGAGGACGCCGCACGAGATCTTCGACCGCATCAACGAAGTGTCCTTCAACTCCTCGCTGCTGGCCGAACTGCGCCACATCGCGCACATCCAGCGCATGCTGGACCTGGGCTGGATCAAGGAGGAGGCGCACGTCAAGCGCATGTACATCCATGCCATCCGCGCCGACGACGCGTTGTCGGAGTACTCCATCGGCAGCAAGCTGTCGCCGGACCGCCGCTTCCTGCTGCGCCTGCGCGAACAGGGCAGGGCGTGTGCGGAGGCCTGGCTGGCGGAGAACTTCGACGCGCTGGGCGAGCGCTCGTCGGTCGACCTGCACACGACTTTCCTCGATCCCCATCAGCGCGGCTGGTGGGACGACCTGCTCGATGACCGGGCCTGAGTCACCCCACGCGCTTCACGCGACGCCCCGGCCTTGCGGCATCATGCGCGCTACCCCCCAACCACACCTGCCGACATGAACCCTCCTGACCGTTACGACCTGCCACGCATCGTGCTGGCGGTGCTGTCCATCCTGGCCCTGTTGCTGGCGTCGCTGTGGGTGCTGTTCCCCTTCCTGGGGGCGGGCATCTGGGCCGCGATGGTGGTGATCGCCACCTGGCCCCTGATGATCCGCCTGCAGGCGCGGCTGGGTGGACGGCGCGGCCTGGCGGTGGCGGTGCTGCTGCTCGGCCTGCTCCTCGTGCTCATCCTGCCCCTGTGCCTGGCGGTGGCCACGCTGGCGACCCAGGCCGACGAGATCGCGGGCTGGGGCGGGCGCATCGTCGACGGCCCCCTGCCACAGCCGCCGTCCTGGCTGGCGAGTATCCCGGTGGCGGGTCCGCAACTCGTCGAACTGTGGCTGACCGTCATCGACGGCGACATCCTGCAATGGCGGCCGCAGCTCGCTGCCGCGGGCAAGGCCGTGGCGAGCTGGCTGGTGGCGCATGCGGGCGGGGCCGGTATGGCCTTGCTGCAGTTCCTGCTGATGCTGGTCATCGCGGCCGTCATGTACATGCGCGGCGAGATCGCTGCCGCCGGCGTCATCGCCTTCTTCCGGCGCCTGGCCGGTGACAACGGGGAAGCGGTGGTCGTCCTGGCGGGTCAGGCGATCCGCAGCGTGGCGATCGGCCTGGTGGTCACGGCCGTCATCCAGTCCATGCTTGGCGGCATCGGCGTGTGGGTGGCCGGCATCCCGCTGGCCGGGCTGCTCGCTGCCATCATGTTCATGACCACGCTGGCGCAGATCGGCCCGCTGGTGGTGCTCATTCCGGCCACCATCTGGCTGTACTGGTCCGGTCAGAGTGGCTGGGGGACGGCCCTGCTGGTGTGGTCGGTTTTCGTGGGCAGCGTGGACAACGTGATCCGCCCCTGGCTGATCCAGCGCGGTGCCGACCTGCCGTTCCTGCTGGTGTTCATCGGCGTGCTGGGCGGCCTGATTTCCTTCGGCATGCTCGGCCTGTTCATCGGCCCCGTGCTGCTGGCCGTGGCCTGGACGCTGCTGGACACCTGGGTCTATGGCCACGACAAGCCGGCCAAGGCGGATGCGCCGACCTTGCCCGACGTGGCGCGCGATACCGCCGAGGAGACGGGCGCGAAGTAAATGAAGCACGGCCGCTGGAGTGCTGCCGCGCAAATCGCGGCGGCGCTTTCAGTTCCGCGGCGAGCCTGCGATCAGGGCGGCGATCGCCGTGTGCAGCCGGGCGACCTCGTCGCCATGGCGCTCGAACACCATCATCGACAGGCCGAAGGCGTGCGTGTAGAGCAGCAGCGCGCGCATTTCGGCCTCCTCGTCGGCGAAGCCCGCCGTGCGGAACAGCTGGGCGGCGTTGTTGCGCCGCGCCTCGTCCACCTGTTCCACGGCCGAGGCCGCGGCCGCATCGCGGCGCGCCCAGTCGCGTACCGCCAGTTCGATCATCACGCCCTTGCGGTTGGGATTGATCGCGTAGGTGTCCATGACGTGGCGCAACTGCTCGGCGGCGCGGTCCGGCGATACTTGCGCCTGCCGCTCGCAATCCTGGATACGGCCCGTGCGCCACTCTTCCAGCACGGCGTCCAGCAACGCCTGGCGGTCCTTGAAATGCCAGTAGAAGCTGCCCTTGGTCACCCCCAGGCGCTTGGCCAGGGCCTCCACGCGCAGGCCCGCGAGGCCCTCCTCGGCAAGGATGTCCACAGCAAGACGCACCCAGGCATCGCGGTCCAGGCTGCGCGAAGGCATTGCATTTTCCATTCTTGAAATGCCGTTATTCCGGTTGTTGATAACCGATGGTTATATTCAAGTAAAAGCAAGTGCGTTGTGGCGGAGGCCGTGCCGACATATAAATGCATTGTGTAATCAATCTACTGCGAGACCCCCCGAATCATGGCGAGTGTGGCCCCCGAACGCGTGCTGAGCGTACATCACTGGAACGATACCCTGTTCAGTTTCAAGACGACGCGCAACCCTGGCTTCCGTTTCCGCAACGGTCATTTCGTGATGATCGGGCTGGCGACCGAGAACAAGCCGCTGCTGCGTGCCTACAGCATCGCCAGCGCCAACTACGAAGAGCACCTGGAGTTCTTCAGCATCAAGGTGCCCAACGGCCCGCTGACCTCCCGCCTGCAGCACCTGCAGGTCGGCGACGAGATCCTCATCGGCCACAAGCCCACCGGCACGCTGCTGCTGGACGACCTGCGTCCCGGCAAGAACCTCTACCTGGTGGGCACCGGCACCGGGCTGGCGCCGTTCCTGAGCCTGGCGCGCGACCCGGAAGCCTACGAGCGCTTCGAGAAGGTCATCCTGTTCCACGGCGTGCGCTACGTGAACGAACTGGCTTACCAGCAGTTCTTCGAGGAAGACCTGCCCAACGACGAGTTCCTCGGCGAGATGGTGCGTGACAAGCTGCTGTACTACCCCAGCGTCACGCGCGAGCCCTTCCGCAACCAGGGCCGCATCACCGACCTGATCGTCTCCAACAAGCTGACCGACGACCTCGGCCTGCCGTCGCTGAACCCGGAAACCGACCGCATCATGATCTGCGGCAGCCACAGCCTGAACATGGACATCTCCAAGCTGCTGGATTCGCGCGGATTCAAGATTTCCCCGAGCGTGGGCGAACCCGGCGATTACGTCCTCGAACGCGCCTTCGTCGAACGCTGACGAATAAATCTACTGCGCAGCCCGATCCCGAAACTCCGATGCTCGCCGTACTTCAGTACGACTCCGCCTCAGTTTCCAGAATCGGTTTCGACCTCGGGCCGCTCGCGACGATTTCTGCGCAGCGCAGGTTGTTCAAGTGTTTGCGGCGGTATCCTTGGCGTCACCCCATCCCTCAAGCCGGGCTATCCCGGCTTGAAGCATTTCTGACCGTACGCTAGCGTACGGAGCAGGTCTCGCGGCGGCTTCCTGCCGGTCCGCCTTTCCCTGGAGAAACACAGCGTGAAGATCCTCGTCCCCGTGAAGCGGGTGGTCGATTTCAACGTCAAGGTGCGCGTCAAGGCTGACGGCTCCGGCGTCGATCTCGCCAACGTCAAGATGGCCATGAACCCCTTCGACGAAATTGCCGTCGAGGAAGCCGTGCGCCTGCGCGAAGGCGGCGTCGCCAGCGAAGTCATCGCCGTCAGTTGCGGCGTGACGGCTGCGCAGGACACCCTGCGTACCGCCATGGCCGTCGGCGCCGACCGCGCCGTGCTGGTGGAGACCGAGGCCGAGCTGCAACCGCTGGCCGTGGCCAAGCTGCTGCGCACGGTGGCCGAGCGCGAAGGCGTGCAACTGGTGGTGCTGGGCAAGCAGGCCATCGACGACGATGCCAACCAGACCGGCCAGATGCTGGCGGCGCTGCTGGGCTGGCCGCAGGCCACCTTCGCCTCGAAGGTCGTCGTCGGCGATAACAAGGTGACGGTGACGCGCGAGATCGACGGCGGCCTGGAAACGGTCGAGCTCAGCCTGCCGGCTGTGGTCACGGTTGACCTGCGCCTGAACGAGCCGCGCTTCGCCTCGCTGCCGAATATCATGAAGGCCAAGAAGAAGCCGCTGGAAACCCTCAAGGCCGAAGAGCTTGGCGTGGACATCGCGCCGCGCCTGAAGACCCTCGACGTTGCCGAGCCGCCCAGGCGCGCAGGCGGCGTCATCCTGGCGAATGTCGCCGAACTGGTGTCGCGCCTGCGCGACGAAGCCAAGGTCATCTGAGGGGACAGGACATGAGCATTCTGGTCATTGCCGAACACGACAACCAACACATCAAGTCCGCCACCCTGCATGCGGTGACGGCTGCGCAGCAGATCGGTGCCGCGACGCAAACCTCCATCGACATCGTCGTGCTGGGCAGCGGTTGCGCCGCTGCGGCGGCGGATGCCGCGAAGATCGACGGCATCGCCCGCGTGCGCGTCATCGACGCCGCCCACTACAAGGACCAGCTCGTCGAGAATGCCGCCATCATCCTGGCGCAGATGGCGGGCACCTACACCCACGTGCTGGTGGCCGCTTCCGCCTTCGGCAAGAACCTCGGCCCGCGCGTTGCGGCGCTGCTGGACGTGGCCCAGGTGTCGGACATCGTCGCGGTGAAGTCGCCGGACACCTTCGTCCGCCCCATCTACGCCGGCAATGCCCTCGCCACCGTGCAGAGCAGTGACCCGGTGAAGGTCGTCACTATTCGCAGCTCCGCATTCGATGCGGCGCCCACCGGTGGCGGCAGCGCCGCGGTGGAGAACGCACCGCAGGGTCCGGACCTCGGCGTGTCGAAGCTGCTCAATCGCGAACTGGCCGTATCCGCCCGCCCCGAGCTGGGCAACGCGCGCGTGGTCGTCTCCGGCGGCCGTGCGCTGGGCAGCGCCGACGCCTTCAAGACCCTGGTCGAACCGCTGGCCGACAAGCTGGGTGCCGCGCTCGGCGCCTCGCGTGCCGCAGTGGATGCCGGCTACGTGCCCAATGATGCCCAGGTCGGCCAGACCGGCAAGGTGGTGGCGCCCGAGCTGTACATCGCCATCGGCATCTCCGGCGCGATCCAGCATCTGGCCGGCATGACCGAATCCAAGGTCATCGTCGCCATCAACAAGGACCCGGATGCGCCGATCTTCCAGGTGGCGAACTACGGCCTGGTCGGCGACCTGTTCGAACTGGTGCCGCAACTCACCGCTTCCCTCTGAGCGGAACTGCGCATGAGCGCCGTCTTCGCCTTCCGGGTGGATGACGGCGCCCTGCATGTCCTTCCCGATGCCGCTTCGGCCCCCGCGCAGTGCGCCGCGGCCGAGGTGCGCGCCCAGCAGTGGTTGTTCTTCGCCGACGACGGCGAGCCGCTGCGCCCTCAGTTTCTCGAAGCCGATGGCCGTTATTTCCTCAGGCCCTGGGCATCCTGCTCGTCTGCGCGACTCGACCAGGTGCTGCACCTGGTAACGGCCGTGCAGGGCACGCCACCGCTCGACACCCTCGACGCGGTGCAGACCTACGTCAACACAAAGGGGTGGAGACATGAGTGACTACAAGGCGCCGCTGGCCGACATGCAGTTCGTGCTGCGCGAACTGGCGGGACTGGACGATTACGCGCAATGGCCCGGCTGCGAGGACGTGTCGGCCGACCTGGTCGACGCGATCCTCGACGAGGCGGGCAAGTTCGCTGGCGAGGTGCTGGCCCCGCTGAACGCGGTGGGGGACCGTGAAGGCGCAAAGTTCGCCGGCGACGCCGTGACCACCGCGCCCGGCTGGCGCGCCGCCTACACGCAGTTCCGCGAAGCCGGGTGGACCGGGCTGGCGTGTTCCCCCGACTACGGCGGCCAGGGACTGCCGATGTTGCTCTACACCGTGGTCAGCGAAATCTGGAAGTCGGCCAACATGGCTTTCGCGCTGTGCCCGATGCTCACCAACGGCGCCATCAACGCGCTGATGGCGCGCGGCAGCGACGCGCTGAAGGATCGCTACCTGCCGAAGATGGTGTCCGGCGAGTGGACCGGCACCATGAACCTCACGGAGCCCCAGGCCGGCTCCGACCTCGCCGCCGTGCGCACCCGCGCCGAGCCGCAGGCGGATGGCAGCTACCGCATCACCGGGCAGAAGATCTTCATCACCTACGGCGAGCACGACCTCACCGACAACATCATCCACCTGGTACTGGCGCGTCTGCCGAACGCACCGGAGGGCGTGAAGGGCATCTCGCTGTTCGCCGTGCCCAAGTTCCTCGTCAATGACGATGGCACGCCCGGTGCGCGCAACGACCTGCGCTGCGTCAGCCTGGAACACAAGCTCGGCATCCACGCCAGCCCTACCTGCGTGATGGCCTATGGCGACAACGGTGGCGCCACCGGCTACCTCATCGGCGAAGCCAATCGTGGCCTGGAGATCATGTTCATCATGATGAACGAGGCCCGCTTCGCGGTCGGTCTCGAAGGCCTCGCGCTGGCCGAGCGCGCCACGCAGCATGCCGTCGCCTACGCGCGCGATCGCGTGCAGGGCTTCGACGTTGCCGAGAAGAACGGCGCGCGCGTGCCGATCATCCGCCACCCCGACGTGCGCCGCATGTTGATGCTGATGCGCTGCCAGACCGAGGCCATGCGCGCACTGGCCTGCGTGGTGGCCGCCGCGCACGACCGCGCCCACCACCATGCCGACGCCGCGGAGCGCGAGCGCTCCCAGGCCTTCGTCGACCTGATGATCCCGGTGGTGAAGGGCTGGTGCACCGAGACCGGCATCGACGTCGCATCGCTGGGCGTGCAGGTGCATGGCGGCATGGGGTACATCGAAGAGACCGGCGCCGCGCAGTACCTGCGCGACGCACGCATCACGACCATCTACGAAGGCACGACGGCGATCCAGGCCAACGACCTCATCGGCCGCAAGATCGCCCGCGACGGCGGGGCTGCCGCGCGTGCGGTGATTGCCGACATCGGCAACGTGGTGGCCGAACTGCTGGCCAGCGACGACGCCCATTGCCGCGCCATCGCACCGCTGCTGGCCAGCGGTGCCGACGCCATGGAGCGCGGTACCGCCTTCATCTGTGCGCAGTGGGCGCAGGACATCCGCGTCGCACACGCCGCCGCCTTCCCGCTGCTGCGCCTGTTCGGCATCGTCTGCGGCGGCTGGCAGATGGCGCGCGCCGCCTTGGCCGCACAGCGTCTGCTGAAGGCGGGCGAGGGCGATGCCGGCTTCCTGAACGCCAAGCTGGTGACCGCACGCGCCTATGCCGACCAGCTGCTGAGCCAGGCACCAGCTTTGGGCCACGCGGCCACCAGCGGTGCCGCCAGCAGCTTGCAATTGCCGGAGGAGTCGTTCTGATGCGCACTTTTTTAGTGCGGCCGGACGAATTTTCTTGACACGCGCACCAGGGTTGTCCATAATTCGCCCTCTCTGACGCGGGGTGGAGCAGTCTGGCAGCTCGTCGGGCTCATAACCCGAAGGTCACAGGTTCAAATCCTGTCCCCGCAACCAAATCCTTCAGCAAAAGGCCCGATCGAAAGATCGGGCCTTTTGCTTTGTGCGTTCCGGCTTTGACGCCACGCGGCCTCCCGCGCAGGGGCGGGATGGTATTTTTCTTCGTCTTCAGTCCGTATCGAGCAACTCGATGATCAACCTGCACGTCTTCTCCCGCCCCTCCGGCTTCCTGTTATTCAAGGACTACGCCCTCGGCGTCGTCATCGCCCGCAGCAAGGAGATGGCCGAATCAAAGGCTTTCGAAGAGGACTGCGCCGCCTTCCGTATCGGACTCTCCAACTTTACGGACAGGCACAAGAAGCGCGCCAAGGACATCTTCCTGGTCATCGACGACGATGCCGCCGCCGGGCCTTACGTGCTGTCCGTGCTGCGCAAGCTGTTCGGCGACCCGGAAATGGCCGTGCGCCTGGCGCGGCTGAACTGCAAGGTGGAGTGTCCGAAGATGAACGCCGCGGCGGCGCAGGCGCTGACCAGGCGCATCCTCGACCGGGATTTCTGAGCGGACTCTGGGCGGATTGTTTGATCGGTGGGCGATGCTGAAACCCACGCGGTGTCCAGTGAAGCTGCTGCATTCGGAGCAGGCGGGACCACCTGGTGCTGGTTCTTCGTCAGATCCGCATCTGCACGATCCCTGCACGTACCCCGGTGCATTCTCTCGTGCTCCTGCTGCCGCCGATCCTGCAACCTATGCTGACTACCTGAGGGCGAGTTGGCACAGCTTCTGCTGACTGGCTCCGGAAGAACTCGATCTTGAGACCATTCCACCCAGGAACAGCAATGAGCGACATCAAGCAAACCAGCCCCGGCTTCGCCGCCGCGGCCCAACCAGCCGATCCGGCTGCGGTCATCCACACCGGCAGCGAAGGCCTGGTGGCCGGTGAGATCAGCATTCCAGTGGCCGACGGCAGCCTGCCGGCCTATCGGTCCGCGCCGACGGGAGCGGGGCCGCATCCGGTGATCCTGGTCATCCAGGAGATCTTCGGCGTGCACGAGCACATCCGCGACGTGACGCGGCGGCTGGCGAAGCTGGGTTATCTCGCCATCGCGCCCGAGCTGTATTTCCGCCAGGGCGATCCGGCGAAAGCGCCGGACATCGACACCCTGCGCGAGACCATCGTCAGCAAGGTGCCGGACCGTCAGGTGCTGGACGACCTGGACGCCACGCTGGCCTGGGCGGACGCCAACGGTGGCGATGCACAGCGCATCGGCATCACCGGCTTCTGCTGGGGCGGGCGCATCACCTGGCTGTACGCCGCGCGCCAGCCGCGCATCAAGGCGGGCGTCGCCTGGTACGGCCGGCTGAACGGTGTGGCCTCCGGGCTGACGCCGCTGCATCCCAT
This sequence comes from Uliginosibacterium sp. H1, assembly GCF_036017065.1. NCBI lineage: Bacteria > Pseudomonadati > Pseudomonadota > Betaproteobacteria > Rhodocyclales > Zoogloeaceae > Uliginosibacterium > Uliginosibacterium sp. H1. The sequence goes on along the minus strand of NZ_JAYXHR010000001.1, from coordinate 1,376,422 downwards.
CGATGTGGTGGGGCAACTCAAGGCGCCGGTGCTGGGCCTGTATGGCGGGCAGGACACCGGCATTCCGCTGGAGGCGGTGGCGCACTTCCGCGAGTCGCTGAAGGAGGCGCACATTCCGTCGGAGATCCATCTCTACCCCGAGGCGCCGCACGCCTTCTACGCCGACTACCGGCCCAGCTACCGGCCGGACGCTGCGGCGGACGGCTGGCAACGCTTGCAGGCGTGGTTCGCGCGCCACGGCGTGGCGCCTGCATGAACCGCAACCTGCATCTCATCGCCCTGCGCGAGGCGCGGCCGGACGACGCTACGCAACTTGCCCCCTTGCTGGCGGAGCTGGGCTATCCGCAGCAGGTGGAGGCGCTGCGCCGACGCATCGCCGCACTGCGTGCGCCGCAGGACAGCGTGTGGATCGCGGAGTCGGATGGCTGCCTGCTCGGTGCGGGCAGCCTGCATCTGGTGCCGATGTTTCATGCCAGCGAGGGCCTGGGCAAGGTCACCGCGCTGGTCGTGTCGGCGCAGGCGCGAGGGCAGGGCATCGGGCGCGCCCTGATGCGTGCGCTGGAAGAGCATGCGCGACTGCACGGCGCGACGCGCATGGAAGTCATCAGCGGCAATCACCGGCCGCAGGCGCATGCCTTCTACCAGCACCTCGGCTACGCGGCGACGAGCCAGCAGCGTTTCATCCGTCCGCTGCACGTCGGCTTGCCGAGCCAGGCCGCCGTGCCGGCCTGACGCATTCGATACCGGCCTAGTCTTCCAGGTTCGCGTGATGCGCCACGCTGCCGTGCTTCCAGTAGGCCGCGGCCTTGATCTGGTTCTTGTGCAGGCCGTGCTGTTCGATCAGCACGCGGCGCACCGCGGTGATGGCCTGCGCTTCCCCCGCGGCCCATGCGAATCCCTCACCCGGTGGCAGCGACAGCGTTGCGACGATGCCGGCCAGTGCATCCGCACCGGCCTGCCCGTCGCGCAGCACCCAGTGCACGTCCGCGTCGGCCGCGGCGGGTCCGGAGAACGCGCGCTGGTCGCCAGCCTCGGCAATCTCGATCACCGCCAGTACCTTGCTGCCGGCCGGCAGCTCCTCGATGCGGCGCGAGATGGCCGGCAGCGCCGTGTCGTCGCCCACCAGCAGATGCCAGGCGTAGTCCATCGGGATCACCATCGAGCCGCGCGGGCCACCGATGCCGACCACCTGGCCGGGCGCCGCCTGTGCGGCCCAGCTCGCGGCGGGGCCGTCGCCATGCAGGGCGAATTCGATGTCCAGCTCGCCGCGCGCCGTGTCGAAGCTGCGCGGCGTGTAGTCGCGCATCTGTGGCCGCGCCGCGCCCTCGGGAAACTCCAGCCGCTCCGGCCCCGCCACCGGCAGGACGAGCGCCTGCCCCGGCGCGGGCAGCATCAGCTTGAGGTGGTCGTCGAAGGAGGCGCTGACGAAGTCATGCAGCGAATCCCCGGTGAAGCGCACGCGGATGATCGTGCTGCCGACGCGGGTGACCGACTGCACCGTCAGCTTGCGTGCCTTGATGGTGTGGCGTACGCGCTCGGTGCGGCGTGGGGGGGTGCGGTTGGTGTCATCGTTGCTCACGGATCGGTTCTCCCGGAGAAATGGTTGATACAATCAACCTATCCTATGACTTAATGGTTGATGTCGTCAACCATGTGGAGAGAAGGGACATGCCAAGGGGAGCCGGACCGGAAGCGCGCGCAGAGGCCGCCGCCGTCGATCAGGACGAGGAAATGCTGGAGCACCTGCATGCGCTGATGCACCTGTTCAAGGCGCAGGCGCGCGATGCGCTGGCGGCGGACGGCAGCGGGCTGGGGCCGATGGAGGCGCGCGCACTCGGTTACATCGCCCGCCATCCCGGCAGTACGCAGCAGGACCTGGTGGAGCACAGCGGGCGCGACAAGGCGCAGATCGCACGCCTCGTCAGCCAGCTGGACGAGCGCGGCCTGGTCGAGCGACGGGCGGACGAGAACGACCGCCGCTGCCAGCTCCTGCAACTGACGCCGGCCGGCCAGGCGCTGCAACGCCGCCAGCGCCAGAAGCGTCGCCAGTTGCTGGAACGCATGCTGGCGGATTTTGACGAAGGGGAGCGTGCCTCGCTCGGCACCCTGCTGGCGCGCATGCGTCACAACGCCGGGGCCTGAGGCGCCGGACATCATATTCATGTTTCACCGCGCCACCGCGGCGCATCACGAGAAGGACCCGCCATGATCGACCTGTACTACTGGACCACGCCGAACGGCCACAAGATCACCATGTTCCTGGAGGAGGCCGGTGTGCCTTACCGCATCCTGCCGGTCGCCATCGGCAAGGGCGAGCAGTTCAAGCCGGAGTTCCTCGCCATCGCGCCGAACAACCGCATCCCGGCCATCGTCGATCACGATCCCGCGGGCGGCGGTGCGCCGATTTCCATCTTCGAGTCCGGCGCCATCCTGCTGTACCTCGCCGATAAGCTCGGCACGCTGATCCCGCAGGACCTGCGTGGCCGTACCGAGGCGGTGCAGTGGCTGTTCTGGCAGATGGGCGGACTGGGCCCGATGGCCGGGCAGAACCATCACTTCACGCAGTACGCGCCGGAAAAGCTGCCCTACGCCATCGAGCGCTACGTGAAGGAAACCGCGCGGCTCTACGCGGTGCTCAACAAGCGCCTGGCCGACCGTGAGTTCGTCGCCGGCGAATATTCCATCGCCGACATCGCCAGCTACCCCTGGATCGTGCCGCACGAACGCCAGCAGCAGAAGCTGGAGGACTTCCCGCATCTGACGCGCTGGTTCGACGCGATTGCCGCGCGGCCTGCCACGCAGCGCGCATATGCCCGCGTGCAGGAAGTGAACCCCGGCGACAAACCGTCGGTGGACGAGGAGTCGCGCAAGGTGCTCTTCGGGCAGGATGCTTCGACAGTGCGCTGAGCGGGTATCGGCGCGGGAGCTATTCGCGTAGCATCATTGCCCCCGCGTTTTTCCGGCGCATCGACTGACGAGGTGGAAGCATGAAGAACTGGCTGTTCCTTGGCACCGCGATCCTGGCCGAAGTGATCGCCACCTCGGCGCTGAAGGCGAGTGATGGTTTCTCGCGCCTGCTGCCCTCCGTCATCGTCGTGGCGGGCTACGGCGTGGCCTTCTACTTCCTTTCGCTGACGCTGAAGGCCATCCCGGTCGGCATCGCCTATGCGGTGTGGTCCGGCGTCGGCATCGTGCTGGTGTCGCTCATCGCCTGGCTGGTCTTCGGCCAGAGGCTGGACACGCCTGCGCTGATCGGCATCGGGCTGATCGTTGCTGGCGTGCTGGTGCTCAACCTGTTCTCGAAGTCGTCCGCGCATTGATGCCGGCGCCGGCATTGCAGGACGCGCTGCTCAACGTCAACGTGCTGGGCTGTAGCGGCAGCGGCAAGAGCACCTTCGCGCGGCGTCTGGCCGCAGCACTCGGCGTGCGCTACATCGAGATGGACGCGGTGTTCTGGGAGCCGGCATGGACCGAACCCACCGACGAGCGCTTCTTCGCCCGCCTGCGCCATACGCTGAGCGAAGGCGACGGCCGCTGGGTGCTGGACGGCAGCTACACGCGCACCATCCCCATCAAGTGGCCGCAGGTGCGCACCGTGGTGTGGCTGGACATGGGCTTCGCGCTGACCGTGTGGCGTGTCTTCCGGCGCGCCTTGCAACGCGCCTGGCGCGGTACGGAACTGTGGGCGGGCACCGGCAACTGCGAGAGCCTCGGCCGCATGGTCTCCCGCAAGTCCATCGTGCTGTGGGCCATCCAGCATCACGGCCCGAACCGCAGGAAGTGCGAGGCGCAGATGCGCGACCCGCAGTACGCCCACATCCGTTTCATCCGCTTGCGCACGCCACGCGAGGCGGAGGATTTTCTGCTGGCCATCGAGCGCGGTGATGCTGTGGCGCGCTTCCTGTCGTCGGCGCCTGTCGATGCTCAGGATGCGATGAGTGACGCGCGCGTCTGAAGCGCGCCGCGTACTTTCCGTTGGCGTCTCCGTCAAGCCTGAACAATGTCGTGCTCTGCGTGGAACATGGGCTGCCCACGAATTGATCGAAGCCCGAAACCACCTGCGGCTCAGTGACTTATCGATTCATCCCCATGCTTGTCCCCGGAGTCATCCACAGAAAATGTGGATAACCTGGTGTGGTGTGGAACCAACTGCGGGATGAAGGTGTGGGTGCGCAGCGTGAGCCGCGCGTGCGAGAGTGTGATGCGGGCTCACGCTTCGGTGGTCTTGCATTGCGTGTTCTGCCGGCTCCCGCCGTGAGGGTAGTGCTTGCGCGTTGCGCTTGGCCGGGAGTTCGCCCCGGCGGGCGACATACTCTCTGCTGCGCGGCAGAGAGTATGCAGAGAACGCGCCCCGCTTCCGCCGCCGTGCTTCGCACGATTCCCTACTTCGACAAGCTCAGCACAAGTGCGCTGCTCGCCATGACTAGCGGCTCCCGCTTTTGAAAATTGAGTCGCCCTCAGTCTGTCGCTTCGCTCGGCCTTCGGTGCTCACACATGCTCGCCGTCGCGCGTTGCGCGATCCCTCGTCACGGCTGTGCTGCTCGGCGGCTGCAGAGGGGAGTGGGGGCTGTGCTCGTTGTCGGGCTGGACCAGCAAGGGCATCCGGCGCCTGGAGTGATGCGCCGGATCCACTTGCAACCGTTGCACCGTCATTCCCGCGAAAGCGGGAATCCAGTGTCGTTCGCGTGCCGTGCACGTATCCGATCCCCCGTTATGTGCAGCCGCACCGCTCAGTACTTGTTCAACACGCGGAAGCTCTGGTCCGTACTGCGCTGCCGCTCGCTGCCCTTGGTCCAGCCCACCGCGCGGCGGTAGCCGCCCAAGGTGCCGGCATTGGCGAGCAGGCTTTCGTCGGCGGTGCCGATGCGGTCCGCTTCCGGTGACACGTACAGCGCGTCCACCGGGCAGTACAACTCGCACATGAAACAGGTCTGGCAGTCGTCCTGCCGCGCGATCACCGGCGGGCTGTCGGGCACGGCGTCAAAGACGTTGACCGGACAGGCGCTGACGCAGAGGTTGCAGGCGATGCAACGCGATTCGCTGACCAGTTCGATCATGCGGCCTCCTTCGTCAGTACGTCGGGTTGTGGCGTGGTGGCGGGGCGGGTGCTCGTCCAGATTTCATCCAGGCCGCCGACGGTGATGAGGTGATGCTGCTTCGCGTCCAGGCCGGGGTGCTCTTCGCGCTTGTGCATGCCGCGCGTCTCGGTGCGGGCCAGGGCGCTGCGGTACATCCAGCGCGCGGTGGCGGTCATCGCGGCGGCTTCGCGGGCGCGGATCACCCGCGTGTTGTCGGCGCCGCGGCTGTGGCGTTGCGCCTGCCACAGTGCGTCCAGCCGGCCCAGCGAATCCTGCAGGCGCTCGGCATGGCGGAAGTAGTTGCGCTCGTAGGGGAAGACTTCGGCCTGCACGGCGCTGGCGACTTCCGACGGGTCCAGTTGCTGGCCACCGTTGTCGCGCACCGCGGTGCTGCCGGCGCGATGCACATGGCGGGCGACGTGGTTGCTGCCGAGCTGGCGCGCGTAGTCCGCCGCGCCGGCACCGGCCCACGCGCCGGACGACATCGCCCACGCCGCGTTGTGGCTGCCGCCGCCGGTGAAGCCACCGCAGATGAGTTCGCGCGTGGCAGCATCGCCCGCCGCGTACAAACCCGGCACGCTGGTGGCGCAGGTCTTGTCGGTGATGCGCAATCCACCGGTGCCGCGCACCGTGCCTTCCAGGCGCAGCGTGACGGCGAAGCGTTGGGTGAAGGGGTCGATGCCTGCGCGGTCGAAGGGCAGGAAGAAGTTGGGTTGGGCCAGGCGCAACGCGTCGTGCAGGTCCGGCGCGGCCTGGTCCAGCACGGCATACACCGGGCCCTGCAGCAGCGCCTTGGCGATCTTCGAGCGACTGTGGCCGCTGGCGCCTTCGATGACGCTGCCGTCCTCGCGCAGGAAGCGCGCGTAGCGGTAGAAGGCGGTCTTGGTCACCGACGAAAACGCGGGCGCGATGCCGTAGGCATTGGAGAACTCCATGCTGCTGAGTTCCGCACCGACCTCGGCGCCCATCAGCAGGCCGTCGCCGGTCAGCACGTTGCAGCCCAGCGCGCGTGACAGGAAGGCGCAGCCACCGGTGGCGATCACCACCGCACCCGCGCGCACCAGCCAGCGTTCCCCTGCCTGGCGACTGATGCCGGTGGCACCGGCCACTGCACCGCTGTCATCCACCAGCAGTTCCAGCGCCGGACTGTGGTCCAGGATGCGCACGCCTGCGCGCTTCACCCGGCTGCGCATCAGGCGCATGTACTCCGGCCCCTGCAGCGAGCCACGCCGTGGCGTGCCGTCGTCATCCTTCGGGAAGGGGTAGCCCCAGTCGTCGAGCTGGTGGATGTTGTCCCAAGTCTGGTCGAGCACGCGCGCCATCCAGTCGCGGTCCGCCAGCCAGCCGCCGAGCTGCTCGCGGCCGGCCATCGCTTCTTCACGCAGCTTCGGGTCGGGCGGGATGTACCACACGCCGTTGCCGGACGGCGCCGCCGCACCCGAGGTGCCGCAGAAGCCCTTGTCGGCCAGCACCACGCGCGCGCCCAGGCTGGCGGCGCGTACCGCGGCCCAGGTGCCGGCGGGACCGCCGCCGATGACGAGCACGTCGGCGACGTGCTCACGCGTGCCCAGGTGGTCGGCGACGCTGGCGAAGTTGGAGTCGATGCTGCCCATGTCTTTGTCCTTTCGATGCGGTGATCGATGTGCAGCGCAGTTCATTGCAACCGGCGTGCCAGCGCGCGTGATGTCCGGCGTGACGGGGTTTCGTGGGAGTCCGATGGCGGGTGGCTGCGTTGAACGCGACAGCGCTGCACGGGATGTGCTGCGAGGTGCGCAGCACCGTATCCGGCCCCCAGCAGGTGGGAGCTCCCGTTCATCGAGGGGTAGGTCGGGTTGAGCGCAGCGAAGCCCGACAGATCTGCCACCGTCATCCTTGTGATCAAGGCGCTGTTGGGCTTCGCGTTGCTCAGCCCGACCTGCGCCGCGTACGGCCGGTTCCGATGGACGGGCACCGGCCGCAGTTTCAAGCCACGCTCAGACCGTCACCTTCGTCCCGTCGAAGCGGGTGAAGCTGAAGCCGTCGAACAGTTCGCGATAGGTGTCGCGTTCGTCGCGCAGGATGCTGATCGCGAGTTCCTCCGCCTGCGGCAGCGATGAGCCGGCGTCGGAACGCCAGTGGATGCCGCCCCAGTTGCGGCCCCAGCCAAGGTTGGCGGCCAGCTTGTTCAACTCGCCACCGACAGTCAGCGCCGGGCCGGTGTAGGGCACCAGCTTGGTCGGGTCGTTCGGGTCCGGCTGAACGGGGTTCGGGATCACGAAGTTCTCGTCGAAGAAGGCCTTCAGCAGCGTGGCGTGGATGGCTGCGGCCGAGGAGGCGCCGCCGGGGTAGGAGGAGTGGTATGGCGCGCCGTCCGGGTAGGCATGCGACAGCAGGTGAACGCCGTACTTGCGATGGCTGCGGCTCAGCGCCTCGGACTTCAGGAAATCGTCATGCAGCGGAATGTCGTTGATGCCCCCGACCAAGCGCTGGTAGGCGAGGTTGGAGATGGCCTCAGGGCGCGGCGTGCGATGCACGAACCATTTCTGCCAGTAGTTGGCGCGGATCTCGCGCGTCGTGGCCAGCGGCAGCAGAGACTGCACGAAGGGTGCGCCGAAACTGGCGTTGGCACCGGTGGTCACCTTGTACTTCAGGTAAGGGTTGCTTGGCGTCAGCGGCGCGCCGATGCCACCGACCACCAGCGGGTTGTTGCTGCGCGGTGTCGAAAGGATCTGTGAGGCCGCCCAGAAGCCGGGCGCGCCGCCGCGCGAATACTCGGCCAGATCGCGGCCGGTCGTGAGGTAGCGCAACCTCGGGTCGAACTTGATGCCGCGCGTCTGTGGTTTGCCGTTGAGGTTGGCGAGCAGTTCCTCGTGCGTGTTCAGGAAGTCGTTGTCGGGCAGTTGCGCGCGGATCGTGCCGCTGATGCTCTGCAGGCCGTAGGGCACGTCGCGCAGCAGGAACTGCGAGATGTACGGGCCGACCAGCACGCCCACCGGTGCGATGGTCTTCGCACGGCGGCCGCTCGGGTCGGACGGATCGACGTAACGCGCGGTGCCGCGGAACAGCAGGGACGGTGTGACCTTTCCGTCGGCATTGCGCGGGCCGGTGTAGCCGGGCAGGCGCGACAGTTCGGCGGCGGCGGCCAGCAGCAGTTCGTTGCGGGTGTCGTCGTGGTACTCGGTGAAGGGGATGTCGCGCAGCAGGCTCTGCCAGTAGATCTCGACGCCTTCGGCAGCCTTTTCCTGGCTGGCCAGCGTCGGCGCGGGCGGAATGGCGATCTGGTGCGGGCCCAGACCCGTGAGGTTGAGCGACAGCGTGCCGACCGGGTTCACCAACTTGCGCGTGCCGCCCAGGGTGATCTTCTCGAAGTCCGCCACCTCGCCGGTGCGCAGCGCGGCCTTCAACTGGTCCCAGGCCTTGAGGTCCACCTCGCCGCGCGCGTTGTGCGGCAGGCCGCGGGTGTCGCTGCCGATCTTGTTGGCATAGCGGTCTTCGTCGCCATTGGCGAGGTGGTTGGGCACCGGCTGGTCGTAGTTGGCCTTGGCGCGCGCCACCCGCACACGCAGGGTGTTGCGGCGCAGTTGTTCGTTGAGGTCACCGCCGGTCTGGCCGAGTACGCGCAGGTCCGGCACGGCGGCGTCTCCCTGTGCCTGTGCGTTGCCGCTGGCGGCCAGCGCACCGCCGACAGCCAGCGAGCCGGCTTTGCCGAAGAAGCTGCGACGGCCCGTGGAAACGGCGTCGTCCGGTTGGAGTGGGGTCTGCGTGTCGTGCTCGGGCTTGCTCATGGATGCTCCCTGGTCGATTGATGGCCCGGCTGGCGTCGTTGCCGCACCGGTGCACACGCCCTTAGTGGCAAGCGGCGTTCCACCCGTTGTCTCATGCATGTGCTTATGTCATTGCGTCGCGATGCGGCCTGTCCGGTGTTGCCTGCGCAACAGATAAATCGTGGGGAAGGCGGCTGTGCGCGAAGGGCAACAGCGTCTGCGTGCTGGCGGGCAGCGGGGACGCTGCGGGCCATGTCCTGTCCGCTGTCCGGAAAGCCGCTGGTCACGACGCCTGCTGCTGCGGCCGCAGCAACCTCGCTGCTGACGAGAACTGTCAGGAGACAGGTGTCCGTCAGGGAACATCGGACTGGCTTCGTAGTCTCGCGTGAGGGGCCGGAGGCTCGTGATGAGCCCGAGGTATTCCTCCCGGTGAAGAAGGAGACGCGAATCATGGAAACGCAGGAACTGCATCGTGGTCGTCTCATCGACCACATCCAGCTGGTGGTGAAGGATCTGCCGGCCAGCCAGAAATTCTACGAAGCCGTCCTCGCCGTGCTGAAAGTGCCGGTGGGAGGCACCGGCCCGGGCTTCTTCTGGGCGGATGAGCTATGCCTCAGCGACGCACAGAGCCCTGCCGCACAGGGCAAGCTGACGGGCCGCAACCACGTGGCTTTCCAGGCACAGGACAAGGCGATGGTGGATGCCTTCCACGCAACCGCACTGGCCAACGGCGGCACCGACAACGGCAAGCCGGGCGAGCGTGAATACCACCCCGGCTACTACGCGGCCTTCGTGCTGGACCCGGACGGCAACAACATCGAGGCCGTGTATCACGGCGAGGCCGAGCGCAGTGCCGCGTCAGTGAAGATCAGCTTCGAGGGTTGAATGTCGAAGCGTTGACGTCGAGCTCACGCAGGTCGAAGGAGACCACGCATGACACAGCAGACAGCAGGCGGCGGCGCGATCCTCCTGCGCAACACCATGGCTTTCGATCGGGCGCATGTCGCGGAATTCCGCCGTGCCATCCTGAGCGCCGTCGAGTTCGCGAAGCAGAACGCGCCGCAGCTGATGGTGCAGGTGTACATCGACGAGGCACAGGGGCTTTGCTTCAGCTTCCAGTTGTTCCCCGACTCGGAAGCCATCCTGCGCCACTGGCAGGTGTCGGACCCGAACATCGCCGAAGTCATGAAGTACTGCCAGGTGCGCAGCATGGAGGTGTACGGGAGCCCGAACGACGCGGTGCGCGAGGGCATCCTCGGTTCGGTGGGCGAAGCCAGCGTGAGCTTCACGCCGGAACTGGTCGGCTTCCATCGCCTGGGCTGAGTGCGCGGTCCGTGCTCCGGCGCTGCCCTCAAAAGGGCAGCGCCGGAATTCGTCTTCGGCTCAGAGGTTTAGCGAGGTAGTCCCGGCGCTATCCACGGAATCATCCACAGAAACTGTGGATATCCACATCGCACACCGCCGCATCGTTCCACGCGTGGAACAACCTCATCGCGACGCTCGCGGTCATGCAGAAGTCGCAGCCAGCCGCCGTTCCAGCCCGCGGCTGTAACGCGACAGGCTGAAGCAGCACAGCCAGTAGATGAGGCCGATGAACAGGTAGGCCTCCAGGAAGAAGGGGCGCCATTCCGGGTCGCCACCGATGGCCAGCGACAGCGAGCCGGTGAGTTCGTACAGGCTCACCACGGTGACCAGCGTGGTTTCCTTGAACAGCCCGATGAAGCTGTTGAACATCGCCGGCAGGGCGTGGCGCAGCGCCTGCGGCAACACCACCAGCCACTCGGCCTGGCGAGGTGTCATCCCCAGCGACAGCGCCGCCTGCACCTGCCCGGCAGGCACCGCCTGGATGCCGCCGCGGATGTTCTCCGACAGGTAGGCGCCGCCGAACAGGCCCAGCGCGACCTGCACCCGCAGCAGCATGTCGACGCGTGCTTCCGGCGGCAGCAGCAGCGGCACCATGAACGAGGCCATGAACAGGATGCTCACCAGCGGCACGCCGCGCAGCAGTTCCACGAACAGGCCGCACAGCGTGCGCACCGCGGGCAGGCTGGAGTGACGTCCCAGTGCAGTGAGCACGCCTACCGGCAGCGCGATGGCGACCGCCAGCAACCACAGCATGGCGGTGAGCGGCAGGCCGCCCCACTGGCGGCTGGGCACCGGCGTCAGGCCCGTCACGCCGCCGGCCATCAGCAGGAAGAAGGCGGGCAGGGCAGGCAGCCACACGGCGATGCGCAGCGTGCGCGGGCTGCGTGGGTACAGCGTGACGACGACCGCGAGCAGCAGCAGGCTGACGGCCAGCAGCGGCCGCCACTGCTCGGCGTAGGGATAGCGGCCGAACAGCAGGGCGCGATGCTTCTCGACGATGACGCCCCAGCAGGCGCCCACGCCTTCCGCGAAGCAGCGCTCGGCGTCCGGCACGGCCACCGCGCGCAGCACCGCCCAGTCGAGCGCGTGCCACAGCGCCCAGCCGATGAAGGCCAGTGCGAGCACGGACAGGGTGCCGTTCCAGCGGTCCGGGAAGAGCGTTGGCAGGACGCCGCTGCGGCTGCGTGCGGGCAGCGGGCTCATGTCCGTGCGCCCGTGCCACGCAGTGCGACGCGACGGTTGAAGCTGCCGAGTATGCCGGCCACCAGCAGCGACAGCGCGAGGTAGACCGCCATCAGCACCGCCACGCATTCGAAGGCGCGCCCGGTCTGGTTCATCGAGGTGTTGGCGATGGACACCAGGTCCGGGTAGCCGATGGCCACTGCCAGCGAGGAGTTCTTCAGCAGGTTGAGGTACTGGTTGCCCAGCGGGGGCACGATGGCCTTCAGTGCCTGCGGCAGCACGATGAAGCGCAGCACGCCGGCGGGGGGCAGGCCGATGGCGCGCGCCGCCTCCACCTGACCGCGGGGCACCGACTGGATGCCGCCGCGCACCGCCTCCGCAATGAAGGCCGCGGTGCCCACCGACAGGCCCAGGCATACCGCCACGAATTCCGGCGTCAGCGCCACGCCGCCGTCGATGCCGAAGCCTTCCAGCACCGGCCAGCTGACTGCGCCGTCGGCGATCCACGGCAGCACCAGGCCGCTCTTGCTGAGGAACACGCCCGGCAGCGGCTGCAGCGCCTCGCTGGCGACCGGCAGCAGGGTGGTCAGCACGAAGTACCACATCAGCAACTGCAGCAGCAGCGGCACGTTGCGGAACAGCTCCACGTAGGCGGTCGCCAGCAGGCGCACCGGCAGTGCCGGCGACAGGCGCGCGATGCCCACCGCGAAGCCGATGACGGTGGCGAGCACCAGCGCTGGCAGCACCACGCGCAGGGTGTTGGCGAGCCCGGCGAGGAAGGCACGCCAGAACGGCTGCGACGCATCGAAGGCAAGAAGGCTCTCGCCGATCTCGAAGCCGGCCGGTTCCAGCAGGAAGCCAAAGCCCGCCTGCATGCCGCGTGCGCGCATGTTGTCGATGACGTTGCCGAACAGCCACAGGATGCCCAGCACGACCGCCAGCACGATGACGATCTGCAGCAGGCGTGAAGGCCAGGGCGAGGCCGGCGTCGTGGTGGCGCGCAGCTCGTGTGCCTGCGCGGGACGCGTGGCGGACAAAGGCGTGCCGGTCAGGGTTTGACGATGGGGCAGCTGTCGTCCCGTGCCCAGTCGCCGAAGCTCAGGTAATAGACGCTGACGTCCTGCAGGCCGGCGCGCAATGCGGCCAGGGCGGCCAGCGCGGCGCGGCCGCCACCCTGGCAGTGGGTGACGATGGGCTGCCCGGCGCCCAGGCCGGCGTCGGCGAACTGCCTGCGCAGCACCTCGGGGGCATTGAGATGGCCGCGCGCGTCGAGCAGGGCCGTGTGGCTCAGCAGGTGCGCACCGGGAATGTGGCCACCACGCGCATTGCTGCGCAGGTCCTCGCCGGTGTATTCCGCCTTGCTGCGGGAATCCAGGACCTGCACCGCGCCGTCCAGCTGCGTGCGCAGGCCATGCCGGTCCACCAGGCCGACCACGGGCCGATGGCCTGCAGGGCGCTGGTAAGTTGCGGGCACCGGCGCCTGCGCCACGGTCTCCGCCTCGAAGCCCGGCAGCGCCCGCAATGCCGGCCAGCCGCCGTCGACCACCGCGGCGTCCACGCCGGCCCATTGCAGGATGAACCAGGCCCGCGCCGCGTCGGTGATGCGCCCGGCGTCATATACCGCCACCGGCCGGCTGCCGTCGATGCCCAGCTTGCCGATCTCGGCCGACCACAACGCCTGTTGCTCCGCCGGGTTGTCCGGTGTCAGCGGCAGTGCGGTCCACTCGGCGATGTCCAGGTGCAGGGCGCCAGGGGCATGGCCGGCGTCGTAGTCGCTGCGCGGGCGCAGGTCGACGACCACGAGATGGCCGGGGGTCTTCAGGACGACGGGGTCGATCAGCGTGCTGCTCATGGCGGGAGAGAGGAAAGAAGGCCGGAGGGTGTCAGTGGTTGCGAGGTGAGACCGGGCTCGCGCCGTGACGCTGTTCAGAGCATGGGTCGCGCAGCGCAGGTTGGCAAGGCGCGCAGGTCTTGCTGCGCAGGATGCCTGCGCGATACCTGTGTCGCCATTCATTCGTGCCGACCCCTCCGTGCCGGCTCATTCCTTGCCGGTCGGACTGCCGCCGCCACCTTCCGGTGGCCGCGACTCGGCGTCGTACAAGGGGTAGAGCAGGGCGCACACCAGCACCAGCAAGGTCGCCCAGCCGAGCAGTTCCTTCAGCGAGTCGTCCATGCCGGCCCTCCGTGTGCGGACAGGTGCTCAGCGCACCGGCGGTGCGTAGAGGATGCCGCCCTGGTTCCACAGGCGGTTCACGCCGCGTGGCAGCTTCAGCACCGAGTTCGGGCCGACATTGCGCTCGAAGATCTCGCCATAATTGCCCACTGCCTTGATGCCGCGGTACAGCCACTCGCGATCCAGCCCCAGCAGCTTGCCGCTGTCCTCGCCGGTGCCGAGCAGGCGCTGCACCACCGGGTCCTTGCTGGTCGCCTTCCAGGCGTCCGCATTGGCCTGCGTCAGGCCGGCTTCCTCGGCTTCGATCAGACCGTAGGCCACCCACTTCACGATGGCCAGCCATTCGTCATCGCCACGGCGCACCGCCGGGCCCAGCGGTTCCTTGGAGATGATCTCGGGCAGCACCACGTAGTCGTCCGGGTTCTTCGCCTCCTTGTTGCGCAGGCCGGCCAGGCCCGACACGTCGGTGGTATAGGCCTGGCAGCGGCCGGAGAAGAAGGCCTTGAACGAGGCCTCGAAGCCCTCGAACACCACGGTGCGCACCTTGATGTTCTGCGCGCGGAAATAGTCCGCCAGGTTCTTCTCGTTGGTGGTGCCGCTCTGCACGCAGATCTCGGCGTTCTTCAACTGCTTTGCGCTGGTGATCTTCAGCTTCTTCGGCACCAGGAAACCCTGGCCGTCGAAGTAGGTGATGGCCGCGAACTGCAGGCCCAGCGATGCGTCGCGCGTCAGCGTCCACGTCGTGTTGCGCGCCAGCACATCCACCTCGCCGGACTGCAGCGCCGCGAAACGTTGCTGCGAGTTCAGCGGCGTGAATGTCACCTTGTTCGGATCGTTCAGTACGGCGGCGGCGAGTGCGCGACAGTAATCCACGTCGAAGCCCGACCAGTTGCCCTGGCTGTCAGGCAAGGAGAAGCCCGCCACGCCGGTGCTGACGCCACACTGGATGCTGCCTTTCTGACGGATGTTGTCCAGCGTCTTGCCGGCCTGTGCGGTCGTGGAGAAGGCCAGCAGCGAGACGATCGCGCCGCCGAAGAATTGGGCAGAGAGGCGGCTGAAAGTGTGGCGCATCGGGAATGTCCTGGGGAGGATGGGAAGAGCCGAAGGCTAACAACCGGTTTGCCGCGGGCAAATCCGATTTGCTTCTAAGCTAAGCAGGAGGAATGGCGGCAAACTGCATATGTCGAGACGCAGTTTGGATGACCTCCAAAACCATGGCACGGTTAAAGGATAAGTCGCGCATGCTTATGATAGCTGTGCCATTTCGAGGGCATCCAATACGTCATATTGTTTGTAATTATTCAGAGAGTAATTAAGTCTCTTGGTTAGCAACTGAACTTGCCATCATTGTTGTATACGAATAAATTGGTTGGGCCGAAAATGGCAGAAAATCATCGTACGTTGGTAATTCTTGTGCATGGCACCTATGCGTCTGGTGCGCCGTGGACGAAATCCAATAGTCCGCTTTGTGTCTACATAAATTCTGCGCTATGCGGAGGAGCCGACTTCGAGGCTTTCGAATGGAGTGGCGAGAATTCTCATTCTGCAAGGATGCGCGCTGGTGAAGGTCTTGGAGATTTTCTCGTAACTTCGATAGAAAAGTATAAGCCGAAAGATACCTATGTGATAGCGCATAGCCACGGCGGAAATGTAGCCCTGTATGCATTGGGCCACTTGGGTAGCCACTCCATTTCAGGGTTGGTTACGATGGGCACTCCGTTTGTTTTTTGCCGGAAGCGTGGGATAGAATTTCCGTTGATTGTTACCCGGCGAATATTTTCTCTTGTTTCGAGTGTATTGGTCTTGGCGGTTGGTGGTCGGAATTTGGATGTATTTTTAGGCGTAAGTTTCGTGCCGATGGAGTCATTTTGGCATCCTTTCTGGGCAGTTGTTGTATTTGGTTTGATTTATTACTGCACATACTTGGCGTGGAAGTGGACTTCCGAAAGTATTGGAAGATTGGGGGTGGCGCTTTTGAGGAGGCAAGAGCAGGTGGTTTCTGCGGTGTCATTGCCCCAATTTTGCGAAACGGATGTTTTTGTAGCTGATGTTCTTGGTGACGAGGCAGGTGCTTGGCTTTCTGTGCTGTTCAATGTGGGTGAAGTCGCTCATAAGGCATCGAGTGTACTGAATTCAATTTTAATAAAATTTCTCGAGATAATATTCATCGCTTTTGTCGTTGGAGGCTTGATGTACGGGGAGGACGGGGCTGCGGATTTTGCAAGCTACTCCATTATTGCGCTGCTATTTTTAGGAGGGATTTCTATTTTTCTTCATATCCCAATGGTGGTGCTGCCATTTTTTGTTCGCGCGCACAAACTTGGTTTTGGCGAGGATTCTCTTCTGTCGAACTGGCTCTGTGAGATACGTGCCTCCAGCTTGCCGAAGGAAACAACCTTAAGATCTTTAGAGATTTTCAGATTTTTCCCAAAAGGGTCGGGTCTAAGGCATTCGTCTTTTTACCAGTCCGAGGCACTATTTCAGAAGGTGGCCGAGTGGATTCATGCCCGTCGATCGTGCTCGGGAGACCCAAGCGATGAATTTCGGCCCAAATCTGGAAGGTAGTTGATTTCCCGCTGTTGCGACGGTCGTCATCCGCTTCAACGCGCTGCTTCTGGAGACACACACATGTCCGTCGAGAACAACGTCTTCATCCGCCCGAGCTCACTGCCGACCCCTGCAGACTGGGCCGCGGCCATCCGCGCCGCGGGCTTCGAGCTGGACATCGATACCGACTTCACATGGGATGACTTCGAGGGCTTCCTGCCGGCGAAGTACAAGGGGCAGGACGCCGGCTTCGAGCTGTACAAGGAGGACTTCGACCTCTCCGAACTCTCCGACGAGGAGCAGGCGGAGCTGGAAGACCGGTCCTTGCTGGTCACGCTGGTGACGCACGCGGACATGCGTGAGTACCTGTCCTCCATGCTTGCCTCGGCAGTGCTCTGCGCGATGGCGGACGGTCGTCTCGCCGAAGGCGGCGAGCCGCCCTTCATCAAGTCCGCGGATGCGATCGCGTGGGCGCGCGATTGCGAACCCGACGTGGAAAAGCTGATCACCGGGTAGCGGTGCCTGCGGGACGGCATCGTCCCGGGACGTACCCCCGCGGCACGCGCGGCCAGCCCGTGTGCGACAGGCCAGGGCGACGCGACGAAAGTTCCGTGTCTTCGCGTGGCGTTGACGGCCTGCTGACTTCGGTCAATCCCGCCTGGATGGTGGATGGCTCGCGCGGGGCAGGTGCGCGATAGTGGCGAAGGACGAAAAAACCTGCCTGAAGCAGCGCCGTCCGGATGTGCTTCCCCTTGCCTGCCACGGGAAGCACTGCACCCAGAAAGCCACCGTGGCGGGATGCTCCGTGCGCCAGGCGAGTGGACACACCTTGCCGGCAGACGCGCAGCGCGAGCCCTTCGCCGACGAGGCCCCACATGGACAGGAGACGCTCCTGGTTTCTCACTTTCTGCGCAGTCGCCATCGGCGTCTGCGTGCCCCTGGCCGCGGCCTTGATGGCTTCGCGCATGGTGGCCGAGCACTTCTTCCGCGCGCGGGTGGACGAGTTCTCCAGCCGTGTGCTGCTGCGCGCCGAACTGGTCGTGCAGGACGCGCTGGAGGCCTCGCAACAGGCTGAGCGATTCGTCGGCAGCGCCTGCGGGCAGGATCACCTGCTGAGCATGCGGCGCGCGGAACTGGAACATCGCTACGTGCGCGAGATCATCCATGTGCACGGCGACACACCGCTGTGTTCATCGTGGAGCGAGCACGAGACGCGCCCGCCGCTGGACATGTCCAGGTGGCGTCGCCTGCAGGGCAACCGCATCTGGTACCGCATCGACCATCACGGCGAGGCCGCGACGCCGCTCATCAATTTCCGCGTCGGCCAGCACGTCGTGGTGGTGGACCCGCGCTTCTACGTCGACATCGTGCCGCTGGATTCGCACATCCGGCTGGGGGTGCTGGACACCAAGACGGGGGAGGTCATCGCGGCATGGAGCAACACCGAGCAGAGCTTCCTGCAGCACGTGCTGATCCAGGTGCCGAGCGGCAGCGTCGAGAACGGGCGCTACGTGGATATCCGCCGCTCGGACAAGTCCCCCATGGCCGTCGTGGCCTATGAGCCCCTGCCGCAGATGACGGCGGTGTGGGTTCCGCTGCTGTTCATCGCGCTGCCGATCGGGCTGGGCATCAGCGGATTGCTGACCTGGCTGCTGCTGCGCTGCGTGTCGCGTATGCGCGGCCCGCAGCATTCCCTGACGGAAGCGCTGCGCCGCGATGAATTCTTCGTGTGCTACCAGCCGGTAGTGGCGATGGATAGCGGCCGCTGCACCGGCGCCGAGGCCTTGATCCGCTGGCGCCTGCCGGATGGCCGCGTCGTCACGCCGGACTCGTTCATCCCGATGGCGGAATCCATCGGGATGATCCGGCCGATCACCGACTGGCTGGTGAAGCGCGTGGTGGCCGACCTGGGCGCGATGCTGTCGGCCAACCCGGCGCTGCACGTGTCGATCAACCTGGCGCCGCAGGACCTGCAGTCGCCGGTCATCCTGGACTACCTCGGTCCCTTGCTGAAGCGGGCCGGCGTGCGGCCGGAGCAGATCTGGTTCGAGGTCATCGAGCGTGGCTTCGTGAACAACGTCGCCTGTCGCCAGACCATCGATGCCCTGCGTGCGGCGGGCCACCCGGTCTACATCGACGATTTCGGCACCGGTTATTCCAGCCTGTCCTACCTCCAGGACATGCACGTGGACGGCCTGAAGATCGACAAGTCCTTCGTCGACACCATGAGTACCGATGCGGCGACCCGCAGCGTGGCGCCACACATCATCCGCATGGCCAGCGAGCTGGGCATAAAGATGGTGGCGGAGGGCGTGGAAACCGACGAGCAGCGGCGCCTGCTGCAGGCGCAGGGCGTAGGCCTGGGGCAGGGCTGGCTGTTCGCCCGCGCCATGCCGATGAGCGAGTTCCGCGACTTCCTGCGCGCCAGCACGGTGGGTGCGGTCGGCGGGGCATTCGGCGACACGGGGCACGGCCCGCAGGTGGCGCCGGCATGAGCGGAGCCGTGCTGTAACCGGGGCCGACGATACTGCGGCGGATGATGCCTCGTCGTCCGCGAGATACCTGACCCGGCACCGATTCGTTTGCGCCATGGAACAGTTGCGCCCGGCGGAAGTCGCAACGGAAGAGGCGCCGGTGAAGCACCGGCGCAAATACCGAAGGACTGATCGAAGGCCGGATCGGAAGACCGATCCGCTACAGCTGCCTGCACCGACAAAGGAGACCGACCATGAAGACACTGATGTTCGAGGTGACCATCAACGCATCGCCCGAAGCCGTCTGGAAGGCCACGATCGGGCCGGAGACCTACAAGGAATGGACGGCGGCGTTCTGCGAGGGCTCCTACTTCACCGGCTCGTGGGACGAGGGCGCGAGGATCCAGTTCCTGTCGCCCGGTGGCGATGGCATGGTTTCGGTGATCGCGGAACACAAGCCGGCCGAGTACGTGTCGATCAAGCACATCGGCGTCATCGAGAAGGGCGTGGAAGACACGAGCAGCGAGAAGGTGCGCAGCTGGACACCCGCCTACGAAAACTACCGTTTCACGGCCGTGCCGGGCGGCACGCGCTTCGTCGTCACGGTCGATACGGTGCCGGAGTACGAGCAGTTCATGCAGGACACCTTCCCGAAGGCGCTCGCGTTGTTGAAGGGGATCTGCGAGAAGTGAACCGGGGGTGCTCGCGCACCGGCCCCCGCTGACGGGTGGGCCGGCGTCGTGTGCCACGAGCCTGGCGTGGCGCCGCTAGGTGTCACTTCACTGCTGCTTCGCGTGTGCGCCGGTGTCGGCGCACCATGCGCGCGGCGCGTCCGCGATGTCCAGTTGCAGGTCCTCTTCGCTGGCGAAGGCGCCTAGCAGCGCATCGACCACGACCCGCACACGCTTGCTCAGCAGCTTGCGATGCGGATAGCACAGGGCGATCTCCCGCTTTCCATTGTCGTACTGGCCGTGCAGCACCAGGCGCAGGGCGCCGGCGCGCAGGTGCGGCGCGGCGTACAGCAGGCCGGCCTGACAGATGCCCTCGCCGGCCAACGCGAGATCCAGGAAGGATTCGGGGTCCGAGGTCCAGATCTGCGCCTGCGGCGTCCAGTCGATGAATCCTTCTTCGGTATCTGCCCGGAAGCGCCAGGGCGAGACCTTGCCGGAGGTGAAGCGCAGGCCGAGCAGGCGATGCCCCGCCAGGTCCGCAGGCGTCGTGGGCACGCCGTGGTTGTGCAGGTAGGTGGGAGAGGCCACCAGGACGCTGTGCAGCGCGCAAACGCGACGTGCGATGAGGTTCGAATCCGTCATCACGCCACCGCGGACGGCCATATCCATTCCTTCCGCGATGAGATCCACCGGCCGGTTGTCCAGGCTCAGCTCCACCTCGAGACGCGGGTGCCGTGCCGTCAGTGCCGGTAAGGCCGGCAGCACAAAGCGGCGGCCGAAGGACACGCCGGTGGAGATACGTACGCGGCCCACCGCCTCGGCACCGTAGGTGCCCAGGTCGGTGACCGCCTCGTCGAGCAGGCGTAGCGCCTCGCGGGCCTTCTCCAGGAACGCGCTGCCTTCGGGCGTGAGTTCCAGCCGGCGCGTGGTGCGATTGAACAGCCGCACCTGCAACTCCTGCTCGAGCCGCATCACGTTCTTGCCGACCGCCGCAGGCGTCAGGTCGAGCCGGCTGGCCGCCGCGGTGAAGCTGCCCGCCGTCGCGCTTTCGACGAAGGACACCATGCCTTGCAGGTTCTTCATGGATACGGGCCTCGGTGTAGAGGAATTCCGGACATAAGGTTTCGAGTGTCAGGAAATCATGTGCGTTCCGGATCGGGTTGCAAGCTCGGAGAATCGCCGCATCCCGAGCCTTCCCCGGAGCACTCCATGCCGATTCCCGTTCCCCACCTCACGCGCACGGCAGCCCTGGCCACCGGCCTGACACTTGCCCCCTTGGCGGCTGCGCAGACCACCGTGCCCGCCGATCCTCTCCCGCGCTTCGCTGCCTTGAATGCCGCCATCGACCGCGCCATCGCCGAGCAGCGCATCGTGGGCACGGTCGTCCTCGTCGCGCACGAGGGCAGGCTCGTCTATCACCGCGCGGCCGGCCTCGCGGATCGCGAAGCCGGTACGCCGATGCGCGAGGACGCGATCTTCCTGCTCGCCTCCGTCACCAAGCCCATCGTCACCGTCGCGGCGATGCGGCTGGTGGAGCAGGGCCGATTGCGCCTCGACGACCCGGTGACGCGCTGGCTGCCGGACTTTCACCCGGCGAGCCGCGACGGCAGCACACCTGTCATCACCGTCCATCAACTGCTCACGCATTCCGCCGGCCTCAGCTATGACTTCATGCAACCGGCGGAGGCGCCCTACCAGCAACTGCAGATATCGAACGGGCTCAACCGGCCGGAACTGGGTCTGGCCGAGAACCTGAGCCGCATCACGCGCGCTGGTCTGATCTACGAACCGGGCACCGCCTGGGGATACTCCATGGCGACGGATGTACTCGGCGCCGTCATCGAGAAGGTGAGCGGGCAGTCGCTGCCCGAAGCCGTCGCCACCCTGGTCACCACGCCGCTGGCGATGCACGACACGGCCTTCACGGTTCGTGACCCGCAGCGCCTGGTGACGCACTACGGCGATGGCGAGCCGGGCAAGAGCGCGCCGGTACGCATGGGTGAATCGGCCACCGTGCCCTTCTTCGGCGCGCCGGTGTCCTTCTCGCCGCGACGCATTCTCGACGACCGGGCCTATGCGTCCGGTGGCGCCGGCATGGCCGGTACGGCCGCCGATTTCCTCAGGCTGGCGGAGTTGCTGCAGAACAGGGGTGGCGAGTTGCTGCGACCCGCCACGGTGGCCGACATGCTGCGCCCGCATGTCGGCGCACACGCGCAGACCCAGGGCCCGGGCTGGGGCTTCGGCTACGGCGGCGCGGTACTTGTCGATCCCGTGGTCGCGCAGACGCCGCAGTCCGCGGGCAGCATGCGATGGGGCGGCGCCTACGGACACAACTGGTTCATCGACCCCCGGCGCAGGCTCACGGTCGTGGCCTTCACCAACACCACGTTCGAAGGCATGGCCGGCGCCTACGTGCGGGACGTGCGGGATGCGGTGTACCAAGCCCTGACGGCAGCTGGCGAGGTGGCAGAGCAGATTGGCGGAGTACAGCGCTGAGCCCGCCCATCGCCATGCCTCGCCGGCTGATTCCTGCCTGGCGATCAGAACGGCCTGTCGCCGAGGATGGTGGCGCGGTGCATGACGCGGCGGTGGGGCAGGTAGTCCGCCACCGCGTAGTGCTGGGTGATGCGGTTGTCCCAGAAGGCGACGTCGCCTTCGCGCCAGTGCCAGCGCAGCGTGAACTCCGGGCGCGCGATGTGCACGAACAGGAAGGCCAGCAGCGCATCGCTCTCGCGTTGCGACAGTTCGTTGATGCGCGTGGTGAAGCCTTCGTTCACGAACAGCGACTTGCGGCCGCTCTCCGGGTGGGTGCGCACCACCGGGTGGGTCAGCGGCGGATGCTTCGTGCGCGTCGCTTCCCATTGCGCTTTCGCGGCAGGCGTCAGCGTGTGGCGGCTGGCCGGGAAGGACTTGGCGAAATCGTGCTCGGCGGTCAGGCCGATCAGCAGCTTCTGCAACGGTGCCGACAGCGCATCGAAGGCCGCCGCCGCGCTGGCCCACAGCGTGTCGCCACCGGTAGGCGGCAGTTGCTTGGCAGCGAGGATCGCACCCAGCGGTGGTGTCTCGATGAAGGTCACGTCGATATGCCAGTTGTCGTTGTCCGGCAGGTTGTCGGCGTGCGTGTCCAGCACCAGGATTTCCTGCTGGTCCGGCACGTTCGGGTAGATCGGATGCACATGCAGGTCGCCGAAGCGTGCGGCGAAATCGCGGTGCTGGCGCGGCGTCAGCGACTGCTCGCGGAAGAACAGGATCTGGTGCTTCAGCAGCGCGGCATGCACTTGCTGGCGCGCTGTCTCGGCAAGGGGCTGGTCCAGGCGCAGGCCTTCGACGACGGCGCCGAGCGCGGGGGTGAGGGGCTGGAACGAAAGCTCGGTCATGTCGGTGATGTCGGTGTTCAGTCCTTGCCGTGAAAGCGGCCATGCCAGGGTGCGAGGTGCCGTGACAGTGCGCGCAGCGAGGCCTCCAGCGCCACGGCGATCAATGCGATGACGATGATGCCGAGCACCACCACATCGGTATTCAGGAAGTGCGCAGCCGACTGCACCATGAAGCCCAGGCCGCGCGTGGCGGCGATGAGTTCGGCGGCGACCAGCGTGGACCAGCCGGTGCCCAGGCCGATGCGCACACCGGTCAGGATGTCCGGCAGCGCGCCGGGCAGGATGACGTGACGCACCAGTTGCGCCCGCGTCGCGCCGAGCGATTGTGCTGCGCGGATGCGCGAGGGATTCGTGCTGCGCACGCCGGCAGCCGTCGAGATCACTACCGGGGCCAGCACCGCCAGGAAGATCAGCAGCACCTTCGACAGTTCGCCGATGCCGAACCAGATGACGATCAGCGGCAGGTAGGCCAGCGGCGGGATGGGGCGGTAGAGCTCGATCAGCGGATCGAAGATGCCGCGCGCGACGCGCGACAGGCCGATGGCGATGCCCAGCGGCACACCGATGGCGATGGCGGCCAGCAAGGCGAGCAGGATGCGCCCCAGGCTGGCGGCAAGGTGTTGCCACAACGTCGCGTCCATGAAGCCGCGCGTCGCCAGTTGCCAGAACTTGGCCAGCACCGATTGCGGCGAGGGCAGGAACAGCGGCGCGATGAGGCCGCTGGCGGTGGCGGCCCACCACAGCAACAGCAGGGTGGTGAGCGTCAGCGCGCTGATCTGCCCGACGCTCAGGATGCGGCGCTGCGTTGTCGCGACAGGCGTATCCGCGTCCTGCGCTTCGGGCGTGATGGGCAAGGCGAGGCTGAGGTCACTCTGGCTCATGCTTGTGCTCCATGCGTCACGAGTGCGGCACTGCTGGCGCCACGCTGTGCGAAGACGCGGTCCAGCACATGCTCGCGCATCGCGATGAACGCCGGGTCGGACTTGATGCTGCGGGTGGCTTCGCCTGCGATGTAGCGACGACCGAAATCCAGCGTGATGCGCTCGACGATGCGGCCGGGGCCGGGTGACAGCAGCACGAGCTCGGATGCGAGGAACACCGCTTCCTCGATGTCGTGGGTGATGAGCAGCACCTGTCTGTTTGCGTGCTGCGCATCGGCGCGCCACAGGCGCAGCAGCAGCTCCTGCATCTGCTCGCGGGTGAAGGCGTCCAGCGCCGCGAAGGGTTCGTCCAGCAGCAGCACGCGTGCATCGGTAGCCAATGCGCGCGCCAGGCCCACGCGCTGCCGCATGCCGCCGGACAATTCCCAGATGAACTTGCGCTCGGCGCCTTGCAGGTCGACCTGCGCCAGCACCGCGCGGGCGCGGGCATCCCGCTCCGCTTTGCCCAGGCCGCGCAGACGCAGGCCGAGCGCGACGTTGTCCAGCACGTTCAGCCAGGGCAGCAGCGCGTCTTCCTGGAAGACCACGCTGCGCTCGGCGGACGGGCCGAGGATCGGCTGTCCATCGAGCAAGGCTCGGCCGGAGGTCGGCGACACGAAGCCGGCTGCCACGTTCAGCAGGGTCGTCTTGCCGCAACCGGACTGGCCGATGGCGACCACCAGGCTGCCGGGTTCGGCGTGCAGGTTCACATCCTGCAGGGCGGCTTCACCACGCGCGCCGGGGTAGCGCACGCCAAGGCGCTCGAAGACGAGACCTGGCACGACAGGTGACGAGGAGTGGGCGGACATGTGCGCGGGGAATGAAGGACACCAGAAGGACGACCAGAAGGACGAAAGGCCGGTGACGCCTCCACAGAGGCGACCACCGACCGACGCTGCCAGTCCCTTACTTGGCAGGGACGTAGCTGACCGAAACGTAAGGCGCGTAGCTGGACTGCACGCTATCCACCTTGCCTTGCTCCTTCAGGAAGTTGGACGTGTCGGCCACGGCCTTCACGGTCGGCGTGCCGAGC
This sequence comes from Uliginosibacterium sp. H1, assembly GCF_036017065.1. Classification (NCBI taxonomy): domain Bacteria; kingdom Pseudomonadati; phylum Pseudomonadota; class Betaproteobacteria; order Rhodocyclales; family Zoogloeaceae; genus Uliginosibacterium; species Uliginosibacterium sp. H1. The sequence continues at coordinate 1,351,859 of NZ_JAYXHR010000001.1, read as the reverse complement.
AGCGTTGCCTGTTCCCTGGCGAGCGGGAAGTGGTTGCCTTCCAGCAGGCTGGCGATCTCTTCCTGCTTGGCACCGCTGACGCGGGCGACCTTCTCGAGGTTGGCGGCATTGGCGGCCCACTTCTTCGGGTCGGCACGATAGGCGGCGTAGCTGTCCAGCGTGACCTTGGCAAACTGCTTCACGAAGTCCGGGTTCTTGTCGGCGAAGTCCTTGCGCACGATCCAGGCGTCGAAGGTCGGTGCGCCCCACTTGGCCACGTCGGCCGAGGTCGCGAGGATCTTGCCGTTCTCCTTGGCTTTGCCCAGCGCCGGGTCCCACACGTAGGCGGCGTCGATGTCGCCACGCTGCCAGGCGGACACGATCTCGGTCGGACGCAGGTTCAGGATCTGCACCTTGGCCGGGTCGATCTTCCAGTGCTTCAGTGCAGCCAGCAGGCTGTAGTGGGTGGTGGACACGAAGGGCACGGCCACCTTCTTGCCGACCAGGTCAGCCGGCTTGCTGATGTTGGCGCCGTTGCGCACGACCAGCGCTTCGGCCGAGCCGAGTTGCGCAGCAACCAGGAAGGTCACCACCGGCAATCCCTTGCTGGCGGCGGCAGCCAGCGGGCTGGAGCCGACATAGCCGACCTGCACATCACCCGAGGCGACGGCGGTGATGACATCGGCACCCGACTCGAACTTGCGCCAGTTGATCTTGCTGCCGGTGGCTTTCTCGTAGGCGCCATCGGCTTGCGCGACCTTGGAGGGATCGACGCTGGTCTGGTAGGCGACGGTGACGTCGGCAGCAGAGGCCGTAGTGGTGGCCAGTGCGACCAGAGAAATCGCCAGACCCAGGTTCCTGAAGTTGATTGTCATGTTCTTCTCCCTTCGTTGTGAGCAGGAGCCGACTCTAACAATGCACTTTGTGCCGGCGGAACGAATGACTTCCGATAAGCAATTCAGAACTTAGCGCTGCAGCCCCCAGCGGCGCACCGTCACCCGTTCCAGCGTCTGGAATCCCAGTGTCTCCACCAGCAGGCCGATGATGATGACCAGCGCCAGGCCGGCGAATACCCGGTCGGTATACAGCTCGTTGCGGTTCTGGAAGATGTACCAGCCCAGGCCGCCCTTGCCGGACGAGGCACCGAACACCAGTTCGGCGGCGATCAGCGTGCGCCAGGCGAAGGCCCAGCCCACCTTGAGGCCGGCGAGGATCGACGGAAGTGCTGCGGGAACCAGGATCTGCAGCACGTAGCGCAGGCCACGCAGGCCGTAGTTGCGGCCGGCCATGCGCAGCGTTTCCGGCACGCCCTGGAAGCCGGCGTAGGTGTTGAGCGCCAGCGGCCACAGCACCGAGTGGATCAGCACGAAGATGAGGCTGCCCTTGCCGAGGCCGAACCACAGCAGTGCCAGCGGCAGCAGCGCGATGGCGGGCAGCGGGTTGAACATCGCCGTCAACGTGGACAGCAGGTCGCGGCCGAAGCGGGTGGACACGGCCAGCGTGGTCAGCACGAAGGCAGCGAGGATGCCTGCCGCATAGCCCTGCAGCAGCACGCCGATGGAGATGCCGGCACGCATCAGCAGCTCGCCATCGCTCAGCCCTTGCACCAGCGCCTTGCCGGTCTGCAGGAAGGTGGGGAAGAGCAGGTCGTTGTTCTGGATGCGCGCGGCGATCTCCCAGGCAATGGCCAGCACGACGAGGATGAGCCCGCGGCGTAACCAGTCCTGCTGCCAGATGCGCTGCGTCCACGGCAGCGGACGTTCGGCGGCGCGCGGCGACAGTGGCGGCAGCGCGTGCTCGAACTCCGGGCGGATCGGCGGATCAGGAGGGAGCGACTGCGCGGGCGACAGCGGCGCGTTCATGCGCTGAGCCTTTGCGATCCCGTCTGCTGGCGATGCAACAGGCCAGCGTGCGCCGACTGCACAGCAGCGCTGCTCGCCACATCGTCGAACAACAGACCGTGGATGCGCTGCGTGGTCTGCTGGAACTCCGCACTGCCCTGGCTCAGCAGATCGAACTGATGGCTGTTGATCTCCGCACGCAGGCGGCCGGGGTGCGGCGACAGCAGGCCGATGCGGTTGCCGACGATCAGCGCTTCCTCGATGGAGTGGGTGACGAACAGCAGCGTGAAGCGCACCTCCTCCCACAGCGCGAGCAGCTCTTCCTGCATCTTGCGGCGGGTCAGCGCGTCCAGCGCGGCGAAGGGTTCATCCATCAGCAGCACGCGCGGTTGCATGGCCAGCGCACGCGCAATCGCCACGCGCTGCTTCATACCGCCAGACAGCGTGTGCGGAAAGGCATTGGTGAAGGGGGTGAGACCCACCTTGTCGATGTAGTGCTTCGCACGCTCGACAGCTTCGGCGCGTCCCAGCTTGCGCGAGGCGAGCAGCGGAAAGGCCACGTTGTCCAGCACGGTCTTCCAGGGGGGTAGCTGGTCGAACTCCTGGAACACCACGATGCGGTCCGGTCCCGGTGCGCTGATCGCGCGTCCGTCCAGGCGGATCGCCCCTTCCACCGGCGGCAGGAAGCCGGCGATGGCCTTGAGCAGCGTGGACTTGCCGCAACCGGACGCACCCAGCAGCACGAAACGATCCGCTTCATGCACGTCGAAGCTGACCTGGTGCGTCGCGCGCACCACGTGATGCGGCGTGCGGTACTCCAGGCTCACGCCATCCACCTGCAACAGCGGCGCGCCTTCGAAGGAACTGGATTTCAGACTGGTCACGGTGGCCACGCTGTATTTCCTTTGTCGGTGCTCAGCTGCCGCCGTTGATGTGGGCGTCGTCGAAGAAGTAGTCCTTCACCGAAGCGGGCTTGTTCTTGATGGCGCCGACGCGGTGCAGGAACTCGGCGAGACCCTGGGTGTTCTGCGGCGTCAGCTTGAACTGCACCTCGGGGCTCTTGATGATCTTCAGCAGCAGCGCGCGATCCACGTTCGAGTTGTTGGTGCGGATGAAGATGTCGGCGGCCTGTTCCGGGTTGCTGGCGATGAGCTTGGCGGCATCGTTCAGCGCGTCGATGAAAGCCTTGTAGGTCTTCGGGTTGTCCTTGCGGAATTTCTCGGTGGCGTACAGCACGGTGGCGGAGGCGGGGCCGCCCAGCACGTCGTAGGAGTTCAGCACCACGCGCGCATTCGGGTTGCCGGCCAGCTCCTGTTCCTGGAATGGCGGGTTGCCGAAGTGGGCGGTGATCTCGGTGCCGCCCTTGATGATCGCTGCAGCGGCGTCCGGGTGCGGCACGGCGACCTGCAGCTTGTCCAGCCGCGCGAACTCCTTGTCGCCCCACAGCTTGGCGGAGGCCAGTTGCAGCACACGGGCCTGCACCGAGACCGATACAGACGGCAGCGCGATGCGGTCCTTGTCGCTGAAGTCGGCAATCGACTTCACGTTCGGGTTGTTGGTGACGAGGTAGTAGGGAAAGTTGCCCAGCGAGGCGATGCCGCGCACGTTCTGGCGGCCGTAGGTGCGGTCCCAGATCGTCAGCAGCGGGCCGACACCGGCACCGGCCACGTCGATGTTGCCGGCGAGCAGCGCGTCATTCACGTTGGCGCCGCCGGACAGCTTCACGAACTCCACCTTGATGTCGATGCCCTGCGCCTTGCCGTGCTTCTCGACCAGCTTCTGGTCCTGCGCCACGTTGAGCAGCAGGTAGACCACGCCGAACTGCTCGGCGATGCGCAACTGGCCTTCGGCGTGTGCGAGGCCCGGCGTGGCGAGGCCGGTCACCAGCAGGCTGGCGCTGGTGAGCAGGGTGGCGAGCGTGCGCGGCAGGCGACGTGTGGCAGGGCGGGGCAGGGCCATGATTTCCTCTGTGGCGGTTTGATTGAATGTGGGCAATGAGTGAGTAGCGTGGGCAGTGCGGGCGGCGCCTAGAACGGCTGGCTGCCTTCGATGGTCGTGCGGTAGAGCTTGCGGCGCAGGTGGTCGGACGTGCCGGCAGCAAGGTGGGTCACCGCGCGGTTGTCCCAGAACACCATGTCATGCGGCTGCCAGCGGTGGCGATACACCAGCGCGTCCTGCGTGGTGTGCGCGAAGAGTTGCGCCAGCAGCTCGCGGCTCTCGTCTTCCGGCAGATCGACGATGCGCGTCGTGAAGTGCTCGCTGACGAACAGCGCTTTGCGGCCGTTCTCCGGATGCGTGCGCACCACGGGGTGGACGACCGGTTTCACTTCGTCGATCTGCGCCTGCGTCAGCTTCGGCCGCCACGGGTTGCGCGCACGCAGTTCCTCGTAGCGCGCCAAGTAGTGATGCTCGGCACGCAGGTTGCTGACGGTCTTCTTCAGCGCGTCCGGCAGCGTGTCCCAGGCCAGGTGCTGGTTGGCGAACAGCGTGTCGCCGCCTTCCGACGGCAGCTCCTGCGCATGCAGCATCGAGCCTAGGCTTGGCCGCTCCACATACGACAGGTCGGAGTGCCAGAAATGGCCGGCGTCACCCAGGCCGATGGGCTGACCGTCTTCCTTGATGTTGGAGATGATCAGCACCTCCGGATGGCCGGCAAGCTGGAAGTTGCGCAGCACGTGGATCTGCAGCGGTCCGAAGCGACGGCTGAAGTCCACCTGCTGTTGCGGCGTAATGCGCTGGTCGCGGAAGACCAGCACGTGGTGATCGAGATGGGCGCGGTGGATGCGCGCGAAGTCTTCGGCAGACAGCGCTTGGTCCAGATCGAGGCCGATGACCTCCGCACCCAGCGGGCCGGGCAAGGGACGGATGTCGATGGCGGCCGGGCGCGACAGCGCAGCGACACGAGGTGGTGCCGACGAGGTGGATGCCAGAGCTGCAGACGATGCCGTCATGATCAATGGCCCGCTTCTGTGGCAGGCACTCGGTATGGACGACGACAAATCTACGAGCACGGCGACGCGCCGCTAAATACTGATTCCTGTTTTGCTTAGCAGGATTGCCGGCATGTCCTTATCTGCATGAAGGCCCCTGCGCGTGCGCAGGTTCGTTACACGCGCGCAGATGCGTCCAGAACAGGCGTCGAGTGTCAGGCTTGCGGCAGCGGGCGGAAAACGCCCAGCTCGTCCTCGGTGCATTGCGCCAGCAGGCCGGTTTCCCATGCCAGGTAGCGGCGTGCCGCGTCCAGGTTGCCGTCGTGGCGGTCGTGCACGAAGAACAGGTAGTCGATGGCCTCCGCGTCGCTCGGTGAGTCCGGTGTGGCTTCACGTGGCAGGCCGCTGTCCCGCGCGGTCTGCCAGTCGGCGAGCAGTACCGTCTTTGTTCCCGCTTCCTGCAGATCGCGAGCGGCCAGCGCGGCGAGCACTTCGTCGTCGGCGATCAGCACCACGGTTTCCGCGGCATGGCTGCGGATGCGCGCGCGTGTCGTCCACTGCGTGCCGGCCAGATGGTCCGCGCGGTAGTTCAGGCTGGGGCGCAGGTCGAGGATAGGCGTGCCGGCCTGGGCCAGCTCACGCAGGGTCGAGGCCTGCGCCCTGGTGGGCGCGACCGGCAGCGCAGGCGGCGTGATCGTCGGCAGGCGCAGGTCGGCGCGGATGCCGCCTTCGACGACGGCGGCCTCGAAGCCGAGCTGGCTCAACCAGGCGGCGACCGTCGGCGCGCGGATGCCTTCGTCATCCAGTACGAGGATGCGCGCCGGCCGCACCGCCACGTACTGGTCGGTGGCCTGGACCAACTGGCCGCCGGGTGCGTGATGTGCGCCGGGCAGGGTGCCGGCGGCGTATTCGTCGGCGGTACGGATGTCGAAGGCGTAGCTGCTGCGCGTCGGGTCATCGAGCCAGGCCTGCGCGGCAGTGGCGTCGAGGAAGGCGACGCCGGCGCGTTGCGCGTAGCGGTGGGCACCTTCGCGCTGAGCCTTGTGCGTCGCAGTCAGCTCGATGTCGGGAATTTCGCGCGGGCTGTCGTGTTCCAGTTCCAGGCCGGCGAGTCGCCAGCCCTGCGTGCCGTTTTCCAGCGCGATGACCGGATTGGGCAGGCCGACGTGACGCAGGGTCTGCGCACCGATGATGCTGCGGGTACGGCCGGCGCAGTGCACGACCACCGGTGTCTGCTTGTCGGATAGCAGCGCGAGCACCCGCAGGGCGAGTTCGCCGTTGGGCACCGGCAGCGCGCCGGGGATGGCCATCTTGCGGTGCTCGGCCGGCGTGCGGCCATCCACCAGCAGCAGGGGTGCCTTGTCCTGCAGGCGCTGCTGCAGTTCGGCGGCGGACAGGTGCGGCGTGTGGCATACCTGCTCGACGAGTTCGCCGAAAGTCTTGGACGGCAGGTTCACGCCCTTGAACAAGGCGCAGCCGGATTGCGGCCAGGCTGCAGCGCCACCTTCCAGCACGCTGATGTCGGTGTAGCCGGCTTCATGCAGGCGCGAGGCGGCGCGTTCTGCCACGCCGCCATTGGTGTCATCGGCGTCGATCAGCACGATGCGCACGTCGCGACGCGGCAGGCGCGCAGGAGCGTCCACCTCCAAGCGGCTGTAGGGCAGGTTGATGGCGAAGAAGGCATGGCCTTCGCCGAACTGGCCGGGCTCGCGGACATCTATGAGGGCCAGCTCCGCGCCGTCGTTCAGCCACTGGCGCAGCGTGGCGGGTCCGGCTTTCCGGGTCATGGATTCACTTTCAGCAAGAGAGGAAGGAGAGGCGTGCAACCACGCTTCTCCGGTTCAGAGCAGCCCGCGCGCGATGCCGCCATCGACGTTGATGGACTGGCCCACGATGTAGCTGGCGCGCGCCGACAGCAGGAAGGTCGCCACGTCGGCGATCTCCTCCGCCCGCGCGAAGCGCCCGATGAGGATCTCCTCCGCGAAGTGGGCGATCACCTCGTCCACCGGCAGTTCCTGTTCGCGCGCCATGGTCTCGGCGCGGTCGCGCCACAGGCGGGTCAGCGTGCGGCCGGGGTTGATGGCGTTGACGCGGATGCCGTCGGTGGCCAGTTCGGCCGCCAGCGTTTTCGTCAGCGCCAGCAGGCCGGCCTTGTGCACGTTGGACACCACCTGGTTGGGGTAGGGCATCTTGGCAGCGGCACCGCCGAACAGCAGCACACGCGGGCTGTTGCCGGCCCGCAGCTTCGGCAGGAAGCCGCGCACCAGACGCACACCGCCCAGCACGTTGTGCTCGTAGTTGTGCAGCCAGGCTTCGTCGTCCAGCTCCTCGAAGCGCGCGCGGCGGCTGCCGCCGGTGGCCACCACCAGCGCGTCCAGCGCCGGTTCGGTCCAGCCGTCGAGCAGGGCCTGCACGGAGGCCGCATCGGTGACGTCCACCGCCACCGCGCCGACCGGGCGGCCGGTTTCCTTCGTCAGCGTTTCCGCCGCGCGGGCCACCTTGTCCGGCGTGCGCGCGGCGATGGTCACCCGCGCGCCTTCCTTCGCCAGTGCGCGGGCGGTGGCGTAGCCGATGCCTTCGCTGGCGCCGACCACCAGCACCCGGTCGTCATGCAGTTGCAGGTCCATGCCCGGTGCTCAGTCAACGGTGATGTTGGCCTGCGGGATGATCTTCGCCCACTTGGCGAAATTCTCCTGCACCTGCTTACCCAGCTCGGCCGGTGCGCCAGCCGCGGTTTCGAAGCCGAGGTCCACCAGCTTGGCCTGGATTTCCGGTTCGGCCACGATCTTCTGGATCGTCGCGTTCAGCTTGTTCACCACCGCAGCCGGTGTGCCGGCCGGGGCGAACACGCCCTGCCAGTTGGTCACGTCGAAGCCGGGCAGGCTCTCGCCCACGGCGGGCACGTCCGGCAGTGCGACGGCGCGCTTGGGCGTGGTGACGGCCAGCGCCACCAGCTTGCCGGCCTTGATCTGCGGCACGGCCGGCGCCAGCGTTACGAACAGACCGTCGATGTGACCACCCACCACGTTGGTGACGGCCGGGCCGCCGCCCTTGAAGGCGACGTGGGTCCATTCGGTCTTGGTCTCGGCCTGGTACAGCACGGCCGACAGGTGGCCGGCGCTACCGCTGCCCGGCGAGCCGATGCTCAGCCCCTTGCCTTTCTGTTTGGCGACGGCCGTGAAGCCCTTCAGGTCCTTCACGCCCAACGCGGGATTCACCACCAGCACCTGCGCGGCGGTGGTCACCAGCGCGACCGGCGCGTAGCTCTTCACCGGGTCGTAGTTCACGTTCTGGTACAGGCTGGGGTTGATGGCCAGCGCGTCGGACGCGACCAGCAGGGTGTAGCCGTCCGGCTTGGCCTTGGCGACGAATTCGAAAGCGGTGTTGCCGTTGGCTCCCGCGCGGTTCTCCACCACGAAGGGCTTGCCCAGCGTGGCTTCGAGGCGCTGGCCCAGCAGGCGCGCGATGGTGTCCAGGCTGCCGCCGGCGGCGGTGGGGACGATCAGGCGCACCGGCTTCTCGGGGTAGTCGGCGGCGAAGGCGGTGTGGGCGTTGAGGCCGACGGCAGCGATGACAGCGCCGGCCAGGATGCGCAGGGTATTGCGTTTCATGTTGAAGCTCCTTGTGGGATGACGTTCGGGTACGGGGTTCGGTACTCGGGGTTCAGAGAAAGGAAGCGAGCGGCGCTCACTCCTGGAAAGCCACCTCGCGGCCGCGACGGATCGCCGGCACGAGCAGGGTGATGAGCAGGACGAGCGCCGCCGCCAGCAGCGTCGCGCTGATCGGTCGCGACACGAAGACGCCGAAATCGCCCTGGGTGATGATCAGCGCGCGACGGAAGTCCTCCTCCATCAGCGGGCCGAGGATGAAGCCCAGCAACAGCGGCGCCGGGTCGCAGTCCAGCTTGATGAAGACGTAGCCGAGCAGGCCGAAGATCGCGGTGAGGAACACGTCTGCCGGATTGCTGGACAGGCTGAACACGCCGATCGCGCAGAACAGCAGGATGGCCGGGTAGAGCAGGCGGTAGGGGATGCGCATCATGCGTACCCACAGCCCGATCAGCGGCAGGTTGAGCACCACCAGCATGATGTTGCCGATCCACATGCTGGCGATGACGCCCCAGAACAGGTCTGGCATGTCGTCCATGATCTGCGGGCCGGGCACGATGCCCTGGATAGTCAGCGCGCCGAGCAGCAATGCGGTGGACGCGCCCGAGGGCAGGCCCAGCGTCAGCAGCGGCACCAGCGCAGTCTGCGCCGCCGCGTTGTTGGCGGACTCCGGCGCGGCCACGCCTTCGATGGCACCCTGGCCGAAGCGCGACGGGTCCTTCGCCAGCTTCTTCTCGGTGGAGTAGGCGGTGAAGGCCGCCAGCGCTGCACCCGCACCGGGCAGCACGCCCAGCAGCGAACCGATGCCGGTGCCGCGCAGGATCGCGCGCCAGGACGCGGCGAAGGCCGCACGGTCCGGCCACACGCGGCCGATGCGGTGCTGGATGCTGCGCTCGCCTTCCGGCCGCTCCAGGTTGGCGATGATCTCCGACACGCCGACCAGGCCCATCGAGATCACCACGAAGCTGATGCCGTCGGCCAGCGAGCTGAAGCCGAAGCTCAGGCGCGGCTGGTTGGAAGACACGTCGGTGCCGACCAGGCCGAACACCAGGCCGGTCAGCACCATCGCGATGGCCTTCAACGGATCGCCGCGTGCCAGCACCACCGCACCGATGAGGCCGAAAGCCATCAGCGCGAAGTTGTCCGCCGGGCCGAACTCCAGCGCGAGGCTGGCCAGCGCCGGCGAGAACAGCGCCATGAACAGCGCGGCGATGGAACCGGCGATGAAGGAGCCGATGGCCGCGATGCCCAGCGCCACGCCGGCCTGACCCTTCTGCGCCATCGCATGGCCGTCGATGGCCGTCACCACCGACGAGGGTTCGCCGGGCAGCTTCATGAGGATGGCGGTCGTCGAGCCGCCGTACTGCGCGCCGTAGTAGATGCCCGCCAGCATGATGATGGCGGTGACTGCCGGCAGGCCGAATGTCATCGGCAACAGCAGCGCGATGGTGACCACCGGCCCGACGCCGGGCAGCACGCCCACCACCGTGCCCAGCAGCGCACCGAAGAAGCAGTACATCAGGTTATCGACCGTCATCACCACCGACATGCCGAGCGCGAGGTTGTGCAGCAGCTCCATGCTCAGCCTCCCCAGCCCGACAGATCAGGCCACAGGTCCACCGGCAGGCCCAGCCCGTAGCGGAAGACCAGCACCACGATGGCCGACAGCGCAAGCACCAGCAGCGGCAACTCGAAGCGCGCACCCTTCCAGCTCGCCACGCGCGCCGCGACGATCAGCAGTGCGGACGCCGGCACCAGCCCCGTCGTCTCGATGGCGAAGCCGAAGCCCAGCAGGCCGACGGTGCCGGCCACGATGGGCAGCGGCGCGAAGGCCGGCAGCGGATCGTCAGCGCCGCGCAGTCCGCGCAATGCGATGACGAAGCCCAGCGCGCCGAGCAGCAGCCCCAGGCGCAAGGGCAGGTAACCCGGCCCCATGCGCTGCGCGGAGCCCTGCGCCAGTTCCGCGCCCTGCACGGTGACGACGATGCCGATCAGCAGGAACAGCAGACCCGCGAGGAAATCCTTCTGGCGGAGAGCGCTGGAGACACCGTTCGAGAAAAACCGGTTGGAGAGAAGCGAAGAGAGCGACGACATGGACAGCAGACCTTTGACCGGAACACGCGCCCGTTCTGCCGGGCGACGCTGCGATGCGGGCGGGTGGATGCACATGGCATCCACGCGTCGCATCGCTCTGTCAGGACTCTATGAGGCTGACCTGCTGTGACGAACGTCGGATAACTGATTTGCTTATGCGATGAAGCCGGGGTTGGCGAAGTGTGGAGAAGGTGCTGTCGCCGCAATGCGCCGCCAGTAAGGGCTTTGCACGATCCGGGTCACGACGCCCTTGCCTGCGGTCGAGGGGCAATGCATTAGCGTCAGGAATGGATTGTTTGCAATCGCTAATCGGTCGCCGCCATTCCTGACGACCGGAAAGCGGTGCGAATGCTCAGCCGTTGGCGACCAGCCGGCTGGCGATCAGGTCGAAGGCCTGGCGCACCAGCGGGTTCACCGTGCTCTTGCGGATCCACAGGTAATAGGTCACGTCCGGCAAGGGCGGCAGGCCCTCGTTCGGCCCCAGGGTGCGCAGGTCCGGCGTCAGCATCTCCAGCGTGCGCGCCGTGACACCCAACCCGGCGCGGATCGCCGCCTTGATGCCGATCAGACTGGACGAACTGTAGGCCAGCCGCCAGGGCACGCGCTGCGCATCCAGCGCCTCCAGCGCCAGCCGGCGAAAGATGCTCGGCTCGTCGATCAACACCAGCGGCAGCGGCTGCTGCGGCACATGCACGAACTGCGACGCGCAGATCCACAGCGTCGGCAGGGTGCGCAGCACGATGCCGTGCAGCCGCGGGTCCTCGCGCGTGGAGATCGTCATGTCCAGCTCGCCGCGATGCAGCGCCTCCATCAGGTGCGGACTGCGCGCGACGTTGATCTCCAGCTTCAGGTTCGGTGACGAGCGCGCGATGTGGCTCAGCAGCGGCGGCAGCAAGGTGTCCGCAATGTCATGCGGCGCCCCGATGCGCAGCGAGCCCACCAGCGCGCTGTCCGACAGCGAGCGCATCGCATCGTCGTTCAGGCTCAGCATCTCCCGCGCATAACGCAGCAACTGCCGCCCGTGATCGGTGAGCTGCTTGGTCCGCCCTTCGCGCTGGAACAACGCCACCCCCACCTGCGCCTCCAGCCGCTGCATCTGCTGCGTCACCGCCGACTGCGTCAGCCCCACGCGCTCCCCGGCAGACGTGAAGCTGCCTTCATCCGCCGCAGCGACGAAGCTGCGCAGGAGTTCGAGGTCCAGGGTGGGGAGCATGGTGATGCGGGAGGCGGGACTGCGGGCGGTGGGGTGTCAGTCTGGCATGGACGCCGTTGTCGCTAAAGCAGGATTGCGTCGTAGCTTATGCTGCGCGCGATACTAGGTTGACCCGGCGGAACTGGCTCCCGCCGTAATTGCGGTGCTTGCGCGTTGCGCTTGGCCGGGAGTTCGCCCCGGCGGGCGAGTTACCTTTTGCTGCGCGGCAAAAGGTAACCCAAAAGCGCGCCCCGCTTCCGCCGCCGCGCTTCGCGTGGTTCCCTGTGCTGCTCGCCATGACGAGCGGCTGCGGAACTCGCGCTGCGCGCTCAGACATCGTCGCCGTCGCGCTCCGCGCGATCCCTCGTCACGGCTGTGCTGCTCGGCGGCTGCAGAGGGGGAGTGGGATTCGTGCCGGATTGCCGCGCTTTGCCTTCATGGATAGCGCCGTGTGAAGCATGCAGACGGTATGCTGCGGCCTTGTCTGCGAAGTGAAGTTTTTGTCGATTCTGTTAATGGGTATTGAACAGAGGGTCGCCTAGGCAGAAAACCTTGTGTGACAAGCCTTTCCGGATGCTGGCCGGCGCCATGTTAGGCAGCAAAGCTGCTCCCTAAAACAAGTTAGGTACGTCACTTCATTCTGCTATGACTAGGCTTGAGTTTAGAAACCTGCTTCACGAGATATGGCTGAAGTCCGATACGGATTTTTCTGGCATCGGAATTATTGTATGTGACACACCAATCTACTTGCCGATCATAAATCTGCGAGGAGATTTGCCAAGCATCTCAGGCACAACCGCCGAAGTCCTGTCACATTTATCGAGTACTAAAAGCAAATACCACGACGGATTTCACATACTTAATGAAGCGGGCTTGATCACTCATGTTGCTCAATACTTCTCACCGCCTATTGCTCGAGACGTCCATTTAGATAGAAACCGACCTATTGGAGGACGTTTTGTTGCAGGCATTTTTGGATCAACTATTCCTGGAGTTTTAATGATCGGCATAGTTAGTGAAGGGCACGGTCTATCCATATTCGAGGATGGACACGAAACCCACTTTGAGACGCTAAAATGATCGGCCTTCTGCCTATTGGGCGAATTATCACTCTTGTCGCCGTTGCTTACTCTGTCGTTACCGGGCTGATTTTATGGGCCGTTTACGATAATCAAACTGGATTTTCAACTGCCATATCAATCGCAAGCGGTGGCTCAGCGGCACTGCATCTTCTTTTGCTTGGATTGTTCCATTTTGGATGGCAATGGCTTTGGGAGAAGTTCCCTGCGCTGAACAAATGGCTATTTCCAAATCTAAACGGCACTTGGACGATGGTGATTCATTGGGAGTGGGAAGGCAAAAGCGGAACGTCTTACGCAAAGGCGATCCTAAAACAGGATTTTCTGAAGATTGGAATGGATGTAGATGCTGAAGATTCCGATTCGGAAACATTGTTGGCAAAGCCAAAAAGAGATCCCGAAACAGGTCGCGGCGTACTTTATTATGTATTTCTCACCACGCCGAAACATAAGTCAGGCTCCGTTCCTCAGGCGCCATATAAAGGTGCAGCTATTCTAAAACTTAGCCTTGAAGGCGGCGAACTACTTCAAGGGAATTACTTCACTAGTCGGAAAACAGTAGGCCATTATGAACTCACTCGGGCTTTTACCTAACCCGGCAGTCGAGCGGGGATGGCCACAAGCTGCGCTCGTGGTTCCCTACGCTTCGCTCCGGCTGCCCCTCACTTCCACGTTGAGGGTCACAAGAATGAAGTCATGTATGAGCATCTAAAAGGACTAACAAAGAATGGGGTGCCGGACTTTAGTAGCCTGAAGCGGTTCTCAGAATCTGAAACTGCTAACTTGAATGAGACGCACATTGAAGCCCCCTTCGAGTACGTTCAATACCTCAAAGAGGTTGGCCACGGCGAATGGCTAGATGAAGATGGTTTTGCGCCGTACTACTTCCTTCCCACATTAGAAAATGCGTCTGAAGAGTATTTCAAAGACACTCTGATTTATGAAATTGACGCCGATAGCCCGGCTGCAAAAGGAATAGTGTGGTTGTTCGCCTGTGACAGCATTGGCCAAGGGTTTGGCTTTGACAGCGGGGATAGTTGGCGCGTCGTGCGCATTGACACCGGTCGATCAGTAGAACGGCTAGACCTGTCATTTCTCAAGTTCATCGAGGGCCTTGTTGTTTGTTATCCAATCGCCCCTGTGAGTTATGCAGATGGCAAGTGGTTCGATGGATGCGGGGATAGCTACCCCGATGAATGACTGCAGGTTGACGCCCAACCCTTCCATCGAGAGGACGCTTTCCGGCCTACGGCCTCCAAGCGCCTCTCATGTCAAACGTTAGAGGTCACCGATAAATGAGTATCTGCGGCTCTCAGCAATGACAACGGAACTCGCGCTATTTGAAGCTGCCAATGGCCATCTGTCTTTGGAGTGTGGCGGCCTGCCAGATAGCTACTGGCAGTCGGTTGTTGAACTCCTGGAGAAAGAGAAGGGCTTCTCCCGCTCGGGCAAACCGGTGATCGGTGCTGGAGAGATGATTCACCAAAGTTTCGTGGCCGAGAATTTCTCGTTATCGTCGGGTTGGGACAACTGGTCAGGTCACCACTTGTTGGCGGAGAGCGACGAAGGAGATCACTTCTTACGCCAGCTCTATAGAGGCTGAAAAACCATGCCGCGTAGTGCAGCCCGACCTCTAATTCCACGTTGAGGCTCACCGGATCAAGTCTGCACGGCCAAATCCCCCCTCTGTAGCCGCCGAGCAGCACAGCCGTGACGAGGGATCGCGCGTAGCGCGACGGCGAGGACTGTCTGAGCGCGTGAGCGCGAGTTCCGCAGCCGCTAGTCATGGCGCGCAGCGCAGGGGACCGTGCGAAGCACGGCGGCGGAAGCGGGGCGCGTTCTCTGCATACTCTCTGCCGCGCAGCAGAGAGTATGTCGCCCGCCGGGGCGAACTCCCGGCGCTGCGTAACGGGTGACCACTGGCCTTGCGGCGGGAGCCGGCAGCATATAGGGCGCAGTGACCGCAGGGCATTGCGCCGGATGCGCTCAACCGGCGAGCGCCCGTGCCCTGAGCTTGTCGAAGGGCTGGCAATACTTGCGTAACCTGGCTTCGACGGGCTCAGCCAACGGCGGCGCGCGGGGCGCCATGCGCTTCGACCTTACGCAGCAGTGGATTCGACTTGCTGCCGTGCCTGTCCCACCAGCCCGAGAAACTCACCAACCCCCACTAGCCCGAAGTTCACATACGCCGTCTGCAGCAGCACATACCTGCGATCCGTCTCGGTGCGGTCGCCGCGACTCAGGGCGAGGTTGAGGTGGCCGAGGTGGGCGGCGGCGTGGGCGACTTCGGCGACGGCGATGACGTAGGCGGATTGTTCCGGCGTCATGTCGCCCACTTCTTCCGCCAGCTTGGCGAGTGCCTTGAACCAGCGCTTGGTGCCGAGGTCGGTGTCCAGTTCGCCTTCGCGGAAGCGGCGGATGTCCTTGATGGCGGACTCCACGGTGGGTCGTGCGCGGCGGTGCGTGACCCAGGCGTAGCTCTCCACGCGCGCGATGGTGTCGTCGAGCAGGTCGTAGAGATCGTCGAGGCTGGTGTCGGTGCTGGCTGAGAGGGAGATGTGCGACATGCTGTTTCCTTTTTCCTGTCCGGTTTCTGTTGGTGAGTACCGCCGTGAGATGCGGGCTGGTCCGCGAACGGACGATCTACGCAGCTGCCGTGGCGTGTGCGATGCCTTCGAGTTCGACCAGCAGGTCGTCGCGGCAGACGTCGCCGATGGTGTAGATCACCGGTATCGCGCCCAGGCGTTTCTCGCAGACGGCGCGGACGGCGGGGTAGTCCGCGGCGTGCTTGACGTAGGCGCGCACGATGCCGAGATTGCGGAGCCCGGCGCTGAAGCCGGGCAGCCCGTGCCGCGTGAGGTTCTCTGCGGAGATCAGCGCGGTGATGTTGTCCAGCGTCTCTTCGGTCTGCAGTGCGGCGTTGCCGATGTGCTGCGTTTCCGATGCGGTGATGGAGGCGGTGCCGGAGATGTAGATGCTGGCCTTGTCGCCGTAGGCGATCGCCATGGCGCGCGAGAACTTGGGTGACTGCGGGCTGTAGTGCTTCGCGTAATCGAATGCGGCGACCTGGCGTGGGTTCTCCAGCGGCACGGTGCGCACGTCGTCGCGCTTTGTCAGCAGCGCCAGCGTGCTCAGGCGGATGTCCTGGCCGGCCATGCCGATGGCAGTGGAAGCGGGATACACGGCGTGGCGGATGGACGCGGGTGTGTAGCCGGTGAGGAAGTCGATGCCCTGGAAGAAATCGGTGCGCGCGCGGTTGAGTTCCTGGTAACGCTGCGCGCTGGTGGCGTGGGCGTCTGCCGAGGTGATTTCGCCGACGTAGAACCAGGTGCGCACGATCTGCTCGACGCGCGCGCCGGCACTGGCGAGCGCGCCTTCTGCGTCAGTCAGGGCGTGTCCGGTCTGGTCGTAGGCGCTCGGCTCCTGCCGTGTGCCGGTACCCACATTGGCGGTCTGCACCCAGGTGATGCCGTCGTGATGCACGACGGTGGACTGTGCGCCGCGATACTCCACTGTCGCGCCGGCGATGCCGGTGGCCTCGACCGACAGCAGCTTGCTCTCGTCACAGGGAGCCTGGGCGATGTAGGTGGTGGCGGGGTGCTCTCCGTCGCCGTACAGCGCCAGCAGGGTGCGATGGACTTCACCGATCCGCGCCGCATCGCGGATGAAGATCGACTGGTGCGTCACCTGCCCGCCATTGCGCGCGAAGGTGTCGGTGATGTGGTTCACCGCCTCGGTCAGCTGCGATTCGTAGGTCGTGCCGCGGTATGCAGCTTCGGTGGCGTAGAGGTGGACGACGGGTACGTATCCGGCGTCTGCGTGATGCGTCTGCATGTGCGTTTCCTTGTGTTTCGTGTGCGTCGGAAACGAGTATAGGAAGCGGAAAAGCCCCGGAAATCGGGGCCTGGACGATTGGATATCGATTGAAGATGATTGAGCATGAAAGGACGATCGCTCTCATCGAGAGTTGATCGGGCTCAATGTCCGGGGCGTGACGATCCGGCGGTGCAGATGCAGACAACCCAGCAGGAGGCGATTGCGGTTCCCCGGATGGACTGTCGCGTCAGCCGACCGGCTGCTCGGCGCAGCACCGCCAGGCCGGCGTCATCCTCATGCTCGCCAGAACGCCGCGGAAGCAGGCGAACGCGGTGAGTGCTTCAGCAGGGACAGCGCCCGCTGCCCCGGCGGGTGTCGCTGGGGTAGCGGGCTTCCAGGCAGTAGCGGTAGAAGGCGTCGCGCGTCAGCGGCACGGCGTCGGGGTGCCGCTCGCGCATGTGGGCGAGGTAGTACTCGTAGTCGTGGATGCCGACCATCAGCCGGCAGGTCTGGACCACTTTTTTCGCCATGTCCCGCACGTCCGACAGCCAGTCCGATCCGAGGCTGTAGCGGCGGAATTCCTCTGCGCTCATCGGCACGCCAGCGGGGTTGGTGCTGCGTTGATCGGCGAGGTAGTGCGCGTAGGCGTCGTGCAGCGATTGCTCGCCCGCCTCGCGCGCTGCACGGGTGGAGGTGAGGAAGCCGAGTTCAGGCATGGGCGGCTCCGCTGACCGGGCCGCCGGTTTCATGGGCGGTCGGAAGAGGGTTGGCGAGTGCCTTGCGGACGTGGATCACGGTGGCGACCAGCATGACCACGGCGACGAGCATGAAGAAGGCGCACAGCACGGCGTTGAGCTGGTTGTTGAAGACGATGCGCCCCATGTCCTCGACGCTCTTGGCGGGGGCCAGCAGGGTGCCGTCGGCGATGGCGCCCTTGAAGCGGTTGGCGGTGGCGAGGAAGCCGATGGCCGGGTTGTCATGGAAGATCTTCTGCCAGCCGGCCGTCATCGAAGTGACGAACAACCAGATGGTAGGCAGCACCGTGACCCAGGCATAGCGTTCCTTCTTCATCTTGAACAGCACCACGGTGCCCAGCAGCAGCGCCATGGAGGCCAGCATCTGGTTGCCGATGCCGAACAGGGGCCACAGGGTATTGATGCCGCCCAGCGGGTCGGTGACACCCTGGTAGACGAAGAAGCCCCAGGACGACACGGCGACGGCCGTGCCCACCACGTTGCCGAACCAGGAGGTGCTGCGGGCGAGGCCGGGGACGACGATGCCCACCGTGTCCTGCACCATGAACCGGCAGGCGCGGGTGCCGGCGTCGACGGCGGTGAGGATGAACAGCGCTTCGAAGAGGATCGCGAAGTGGTACCAGAAGCCCATCATCGCGCGGCTGTTGAAGACTTCGCTGATGATGTAGGACATGCCGACTGCGAAAGTCGGGGCTCCGCCGGCGCGTGACAGGATCGAATGCTCGCCGACATCCTTGGCGATCTGCGTGAGCATTTCGGGAGTGATCGTGAAGCCCCAGCTGTTGATGGCCTCCGATGCGCTTTGCACCGTGGTGCCGATCACTGCGGCCGGTGCGTTCATCGCGAAGTAGATGCCGGGATCGAGCACCGACGCGCAGATCAGCGCCATGATCGCCACCGCGGATTCGCACAGCATCGCGCCGTAGCCGATGGGGCGCATGTGGCTTTCCTTCTCGATCAGCTTGGGTGTGGTGCCGGACGAGACCAGTGCGTGGAAGCCCGAGCAGGCGCCACAGGCAATCGTGATGAACAGGAAGGGGAACAACTGGCCCGAGAAGACCGGCCCGGTGCCGTCAATGAAGCGGGTGACCGCCGGCATCTTCAGGTCCGGCATGGCGATGACGATGCCGACGGCGAGGCCTGCGATGACGCCGATCTTCAGGAAGGTGGACAGGTAGTCGCGCGGCGCCAGCAGCAGCCACACGGGCAGCACCGAGGCGACGAAGCCGTAGACCACCAGTGCAATCGTCAGCTGGGGGCCGGTCAGCGTCAGCAGCGGCCCCCAGGTCGGGCTGGCGGCGACGTCCTCGCCGTAGATGATGCCCAGCATCATCAGCACGAAGCCGATGGCTGACACCTCCGCGATGCGCCCCGGGCGGATGAAGCGCATGTAGACACCCATGAAGATGGCGATCGGGATGGTGGCGGCGATCGAGAACACGCCCCACGGACTCTCCGCCAGCGCCTTGACCACCACCAGCGCCAGCGCTGACAGGATGATGATCATCACGCCCAGTACGCCGATCATCACGATGATGCCGGCGGCGGGTCCCAGCTCCTGCTTGGCGATCTCGCCGAGCGAGCGGCCGTCCCGGCGGCCGGATACGAACAGCACGAGGAAGTCCTGCACCGCGCCGGCCAGCACGACGCCGACGAGAATCCAGATCGTGCCGGGCAGGTAGCCCATCTGCGCCGCGAGAATCGGCCCGACCAGGGGACCGGCGCCAGCGATGGCAGCGAAGTGATGGCCGAACAGCACCCACTTGTTGGTGGGTACGTAGTCGAGCCCGTCGTTACGCCGCTCCGCAGGGGTGGGCCGGGTGTCGTCCAGCTCGAACACCCGCTCGGCGATGAACTTCGAATAGAACCGGTAGGCGATGCTGTAGCAGGCCACTGCCGCCAGCACCATCCATACCGCATTGACGTGCTCGCCGCGTGACAGCGCCAGCATGGCGAACGAGCCCGCACCGACCAGTGCTACCGCCGACCACACAATCCATTGCCTGACTGTTGTCATGAGCGCCTCCGGAGTGAGCGCTCGACGCGTGGAGCGCAATCCAGACTAGTTGCTCGTTATGCATACTGCAAATGACACGGCCCGTTCAGGGGTGCGAGGCTATGGCTGCAGCGTCGCCATTGGCGCGCGCGCAATACCTTCCGGCTATCGCGCCTCCCACTGAGTACATAGGCACCCGTGCCTATGCGTGCAGCCAGCGCGCATGCGCGGTCCGTGCAAGGTGGTCCAGCAGGTAGCCCAGGAAGCCGATCAGCAGGATGCCTGCCATCAGCTCGGAGTAGGCGAGGCGGTCGCGGGTGTCGAGGATGAAGTAGCCGAGGCCGGCCGAAACGCCGAGCATTTCGGCGGGGACGAGCACGATCCAGATGATGCCGATGGCAAGCCGCACACCGGTGAGGATATGGGCGGTGATGCCAGGCAGCACGACGCGCAGGATGGTCTCGCGACGCGTGGCGGACAGGCTGCGGGCGAGCAGCAGCCAGTTGGGGTCGAGCTGGGCCACGCCGGCCGCCGTGTTGAGCAGCACCGGCCACACGGCGGCGAAGGCGAGCAGGAAGTACACCGGCGCGTCACCCACGCCCAGCACCATCACCGCCAGCGGCATCCAGGACAGTGGCGAGATCATCCGCAGGAACTGGAACAGCGGCGTGCTGCCCTGCGCGAACAGCCGCGAGGTGCCGACCAGCACCCCCAGCGGCACGCCAATGGCGATGGCCAGTGCCAGCCCCACGCCTACGCGTTGCAGGCTGACCCATACGTGGCGCCAGATGTCGCCGCCGGTGAGCAGATGCCATAGCGCCAGCACCGAACGTTCCGGTGCGAAGGCTGCGGCGATGGGCATGTCGACCTGCAGGGCGTGCGTGCCGAGGGCCCACAGGGCCGCCGCCAGCAGGATGCCGGCCAGGGGCAAGGTGATGTGCAGGGTGCGACGACTCATGGCGATGCGTGTGATGCGGGTTGCGGGGGCGCGGCGGCGTCAGACGACGCGCACTTCCTTGCGTTGCAGGTTGGCCGGCAGGCCGAAGGCGGAAGGTCCGCCCACGGCGTCGATGGCCTTGCGCACGAAGCTGTCGTCCACCAGGTCGCGCGCGGCGAACTTCGGGTCCAGCGTCTCCAGGAACTTGTTGTCGCCTTCCACCTTCGTTTCGCGGATCGCACGCACGAGTTCCTCCGTGTAGGACGGGAACGGGTAGGGCTGGAAGTCGATGCGGCGCTGGTACCAGCCCTTGTGCTTCACGACGCCGCTGGCTTCGTAGCTGGCGTAGTCGGTCGCGGCCAGCACCTTGGACAGGGCCTGCGTGGAGTGCGGCGTGTAGCGGCCGGCGCCTGTCGCGGAGAGCAGTTGCGCGCTCTGCAACTGGTTGCTGCGCGTCCAGTGCTGCGCCTTGACGATGGCATTGGTGACGCGCTGCGACCATTCCGGCCGTTCGGTGGTGTCGCGCTCCGACAGGAAGGTGACGCAGCAGGCGTGGTTCTGCCACAGGTCGCCGGAGAAGCGCAGGATCTTGCCGACGCCGTTGAGCTCGGCCAGTGCGTTGAAGGGGTCGGCGACGATGTAGCCGGCGATGGACTTCGACGCCAGCGCGGACACCATCTCGGCCGGCGCCAGCACGATGAGGTTCACCTCGTTCGGCTTCAGCGCCGCGTCGCGCGGACGCGTCACCGGCTCCAGGCCGTTGGCGCGCAGCAGTTGCTGCAGCAGGATGTTGTGCACCGAGTACCAGAACGGCACGGCGAAGACCTTGCCGCCCAGGTCGCTCACCTTGTCGATGGTGGGCAGCACGGTGATGGCCGAGCCATTGACGTGGTTCCAGGCCACGACCTTGGCCGGGAACCTGGTGCCGTAGCGTACCCACAGCGTGGCCGGCGACAACAGGTGCACGACGTTCACCTGGCCTGACACGAAGGCCTCGACGATCTGCGCCCAGCTGCGGAACAGGCGCGGCGCTTCGGTCTTCAGCCCCTCGGCCTCGTACAGCTTGCGCGCATGCGCGACCAGCAGCGGCGTGGCATCGGTGATCGGCAGGTAGCCGATCTTCACCGGCTGGTCGTCACCCTTGAAGGACTGCGCGCGGGCCTCGCCGGCCAGCAGCAGCGGCGATGCGACGGCTGCGGTGGTGAGTGCGGACAGGCGCAGGAAGTCGCGGCGGGTGAAGCCGCAATCGCAGTCGGTGGAAGCGCAGATGTGCGGCGTTTGCGCGTCGCGGGCGTTGCTGGAATCGTGGGACATGGTGGCGGGGCTCCGTTGCTCCGTGCGTGGATCGGTGAAGTGACTGCGAGGCAGTGATTACGAGGCGCTGGCGGGCAGCGCGATGTCGTCCGGTGCGTGGCGCAGGCTGCGCAACGCGGCGAGGATGTCCAGGCGCAAGGCGGTGGTGGCGGCCGGGTGGGCGTCGCGCGGGCGCGGGATATCCACCGTCCATTCGCGCACGATGCCGGCGGGCTGGTCCTGCGCGCCACGGCCCATCAGCAGGATGCGGTCGGCGACCAGCACGGCTTCGTCGATGTCGTGCGTCACCAGCAGCGTGGCGGCGTGCCAGCGATGCACCAGTTCGACCAGCAGGTTCTGCATTTCCGCGCGGGTGATCGCGTCCAGCGCGCTGAAGGGCTCGTCGGCGAAGAGCAATGCGGGCTCGCGGGCCAGCGCGCGGGCCAAGGCGACGCGCTGCGCCATGCCGCCGGAGAGTTGTGCCGGGAAGGCGTGTTCGCGGCCGGCAAGTCCCACGGCTTCGATGGCCTGCGCGACGCGTGCGTCCAGCGCCTTGCGTCCGGCTTTCGGCTGGTGCGCGAAATCCAGGCCGAAGCGCACGTTGCCGCGCACGTCCAGCCAGGGCAGCAGGCTGGCCTGCTGGAACACCAGCGCCGCGCGTGGATGCGGGCTGCGCAGCGGCTCGCCGAGGAAGCGCACTTCACCGGCGGCGGGCTGCTCCAGGCCGGCCAGCACGCGCAGCAGCGTGGACTTTCCGCAACCGCTGCCGCCCAGTAACGCGACGATCTCGCGCGGGCGCACCTGTAGCGACACCGCATCGAAGATTGCGCCCTGCTTGCCGTAGCCGAAACGCAGCCCCTGCGCCTGCAGGGCGGAGCCGGCCGGCGCGGGCGACAGGAAGGCGGAGGGCGTGCCGACGTTCATGTCGCTGCTGCAGGCGCGGCAGCGCGCGCCGCGTGTTTCTGCAGTTCGCCCTGCAACTGCGTGAGGCTGGGCGTCACGATGGGAATGAAGGCGGACTCGCGCCAGCGTCGCGCGAAGTGCAGCGGCTGGTCGCGGTGATAGGCGCGTCCGCCGCTGGCCTGCAGCTCCAGGCTGACCGCCTGCTGCACCACCTCGGCGAGGCCGATGCGGATCTGGAACAGGCTGGCGGGGTGGGCGACGAAGCGCTCGTCGGTGAGGCCTTCCAGCAGCGCGTCGGTCAGTACGCGCAGTTGCCGGCGTGCGGCGTGCAACGGTTCCTGCAGCACAGGCCGTGCAGTCCCGCCCAGTTGGTCGGCGACCGCCAGCGCGCTGCGTGCGAGGCCGATGGACAGGCCACATTGCAGGCCGAGGAAGGCGGGGCGCACGCGCGGCAGGAACGCGCGCGCGTCGGCGTGGATCAGGTCCTGGGCGTCGATGTGCACCGTTTCCAGCGTCAGCGCGGCGGTGTTGCTGCCGCGCAGGGCGATGAGGTCCAGGTCCGCGCTGCGGGTGGTGCCGGCGCGGTCGTGCGGCAGGGCGACGATGAAGGGCGGCTGGCCGTCGGCGCGCGACACGGCGGCCGCGACCACGAAGCCCGCCTTGCGCAGGTTGGTGGCCCAGGGGATGCGGCCATCCAGCGTCCAGCCATCGTCGCGCGGCCGGGCGTCGATCTGCAGCGATTCGATGCCGGACAGGAATTTCATCGCGTTGGACAGGCCGGTGGCACCGGCACATTCGCCGCTCAGCACGGCGGCGAGATGACGCTCGCGCAACGCGGTGTTGGGACTCTGCAGCAGGTATTCGATGAAGGCGCGCTGGCCCCAGAACACGAAGGCGGCCGACAGCGAATGTTCTGCCACAGCGGCGATGGCTTCCACGCCGTCGCGCACGTCGCCACCGTCACCGCCCAGCGTGACCGGCACGCCGGCGCGCAGCACACCAGCCGCGGCCAGGGCCGGCACGACCTGCGCGGCGTGGGTGGCGGACTGGTCCAGCGAATCGGCGTTCTGCGCCAGCCAGCCGTGCAGTGCAGCGTGCGAGGGCGACGTCATCGTCAGGCCTGCAGCACGGCGGGACGGTAGGCGTCCAGCTCGGGATTCACGCTGTTCTGCGCGAGGCTGTTGGCGAAATTGCACAGCGTGGCGAGGCTGATGCCCAGCACGACTTCCAGCGCCTGCTGTTCGCCGTAGCCGGCACCTTCGAATTCACGCAAGGCGGCGTCCGGCACCGCGCCGCGATGGGCGATGACGGCACGCGCGAAGGCGGCGACTGCATCCAGCTTCGGGTCGCCCAGCGGCTCGCCGCGTTGCAGGGCGATGACGCCGGCCTTGTCGAAGCCGGCCTTCTTCAGCGCGATGGCGCTGTGGCCGGCGACGCAGAACTCGCAACCGTGGATGGTGGCGGCGGTGATCTGCACCACCTCGCGCTCGGCCAGCGACAGGCTGGCGCGCGCGTTGATGCCGGACACGGTGAGGTAGGTCTCCAGCGCCAGCGGCGCACCGGCCAGCACGCCGATGAGGTTGGGCAGGAAGCCGTTGCTGGCGATGGCGCGCTCCACGAAGGGGCGGCTGTCGGCGGGGGCGCTGTCGAGGGTGTGGACGGTCAGGCGTGACATGGTGGTCTCGGTGTCTGCGTGGACGGGATGCGTGTCCGGTCCGGTGTTCGGGTGAGCGCTCATTGTCGGCAGCACGCGTGTGGCGTTCTACGCACCGGCGTCGCAGTTTTGTGCTCGCGCGTCTCGTCTGCCGACGTGTGCCGTCAATCGGCCCGGTTCAGTGCGCGTTGGCGCGCCGGTAGGCCCCCGGTTGCTGGCCGATGACTTTCTTGAAGGCGCGCGAGAAGGCGGCGTAGGACTGGTAGCCGACGTGCTCCGCGGCGCGCGTGATGGTGTCACCGCGATTGAGCCGCTGTGCCGCGATCTTCATGCGTAGTTGCAGCAGGAACTGTGCAGGCGGCTGGCCGCAGGCTTCCACGAAGTGCTTGAAGAAGCTGGCGCGCGACATGTGCGCCAGTTGCGCCATGTCCTCCACCGACCAGTCGCGGCCGGGCTCGCGTAGCAACTGGTCGAGCAGGGGCGCGAACTCGCCACGCCGCGAGATGGCCCACAGGCCGCTGGCCACTTCGTCCTGTCGCGCCGCTTCGCGGATCACGTAGAAGAACAGCAGCTCGGTGAGGCGCGCGACCAGCGGCGAAGGATGGTCCGGGTCGCCACCGGCCTCGGCCAGCATCAGTTCGAAGAGCGCATGCGTGGCGGCCAGCGCCGGGTCGTCGCGGCGGATCACCAGGCAGTCGGGGAAGGAGCCCATCATCAGCGCGCTGAGCGCGCCGCGGA
Organism: Uliginosibacterium sp. H1; assembly: GCF_036017065.1. Lineage (NCBI taxonomy): Bacteria > Pseudomonadati > Pseudomonadota > Betaproteobacteria > Rhodocyclales > Zoogloeaceae > Uliginosibacterium > Uliginosibacterium sp. H1. Next base: position 1,327,044 of record NZ_JAYXHR010000001.1, on the reverse strand, counting down.
AATGGAAGAAGCCGCAGGCCAGCCCGGTGCTGCCGTCCGCGGTGGCCGACAAGGGCTGCATGACGGCTGTCGTGCCCGCGGCCGGCGGCAAAGGATCGCCGCTAAGGAAGTGCGGCAGGTCGCGCAGCAGGAACACGCCATCACCGGCCTGCAGGCGTAGCGGCGCTTCACCGGGGCGATGCAGCCAGCAGTCGCCGCGCAGCACCAGGTGGTAACTCGCGAGTTCGCGGCCGGCGGTGGAGGCACGCCAGCGGCCGCAGTACTGGCCGACGTGGAAGACGGTGGTCTGCAGGTCCAGGCTGTCGAGCAGCCAGTGGACCAGGCGGTCGTTGTCGAATCCGGTTTGCGGCGTGGTGGACATGCTTGCTTTCTGGACGGTCGCGCTACAGCACGCGGAAGTGGTGCGTGCCGTCGCGGCCCAGTTGCTCGACGAGGCCGAACTCCCAGTCGAGGTAGCCCTGCATGGCTTCACGTGGCGCGTCGGTGCCTTCGTAAGGGCGGCGGTAGCGGTCGATGCGTGGCGAGGCGAGACGCGTCTCGCCATGCTCCAGCGGCAGTTTTGCGGCCACCCAGGCCTGCGTGCCGCCGCCGAGGATGAACAGTTGCGTATCGCTCAGTTGCGTGTGGCCTGCCGCTTCGATGAGCGTCTGCAGCTCCGCCGCCGCGTAGCGCGCCATCAGGTCGTCGGGGCTGGTCAGCACGATGCGGCGTATCGGGCCGCCGCCGTGCGCGGCGACAATCTGCGCGAGTGCCTGCCTGAGTTGCGAGCGCAGCACGAAGTGCGCGCCGGGAACGTGCTGGGCCACGTAGTCACGGCTGGGCGCGAAGTCCAGTACTGGCGGTGCGTCCGGCGAGGCCAGCCAGTCCGCCAGCGTGGCGGGCGGCACGGTGGTGATGGCGGGCGGTGCGGGGCGCGGCAGCACGCGCTCGCCACGTTCGCTGAAATGCGCGCTGCTGGCACCGTCCAGCACGTAGACCTCCCAGTCCATCTGCGCCAGCCAGGACGCGGTCATGTTGGCGCGCGCGCCGTCGCTGTCCACCAGCACGATGCGGGCGCCGCGTACCGGCGCGAACATCTCGGTCTCCTGCACCAGTTGTCCGCCGGGGGCGGACACGCTGCCGGGCAGGTGGGCGTGGCGGTATTCGTCCGGGCCGCGCACATCGAAGAGATACAGCGTGCGGCCACGCTGCGCCTGCCAGATGGCCAGCGTGGCGGGGTCGGTCCGGCGCACGCCGGCGCGGTCGGCGACGCTGCGCGCATCGCGTGCGGCCTGGGCCTGCACCTGTGGGTCGTGTTCCGGGTGTGATCGATGCCCGTCGCGGAAGCTGCGGCGCTGGCCGTGTTCCAGCTTCTGGCCGGCCAGCAGCCAGCCGATGGTGCCGTTGCGCAGCGCCGCCACCTGGTTGGGGATGCCTGCATTCACCAAGGACTGCGTGCCGATGATGCTGCGTGTGCGGCCGGCGCAATTGACGATGACGCGCGTTTCCGGCCGCGGCGCGAGTTCACGGATGCGCAGCACCAGCTCCGCACCCGGCACGCTGACGCCGCCGGGAATGCTCATGGTCTGGTACTCGTCGTAGCGGCGTGCATCGACGATCACCACGTCGGCCTTCGCGTCGATCAGGGCCTGGACTTCTTCCGCGGCCAGAGAGGGTGTGTGGCGACGTTCTTCAACCAGCTCGCCGAAGGATTTGCTGGGGACGTTCACGTCGCGGAACAGCTCGCCGCCCGCATCGCGCCAGCCGGCGAGTCCGCCTTCCAGCAGCGCGACGTCGGTGTAGCCGAGTGCGATCAGGCGGCGCGCGGCCGCCTCGGCGAGTCCTTCGACGCCGTCTCCACCGTCCCCGTCATCCATCACAACGATTGGCACGTCACGTCGCGGCAGCCGCGTCCAGGCATCCAGCTCGATGCGCGCGTAGTTGAAGTGCGCGGCGAACAGCGGGTGCGCCTGGGCATGCACATGCTCCTCACGCACGTCCAGCAACGCGATCTCGTGGCGCGCCAACAGGGCTTCGCGGACTTGCTGCGGGGTTTTCGTGGGGAGCTTTGCGGTGGTTTGCGACATGGTGATGCGGTGGTTTGGCTACCGTTCGAGGTTCAACGCGAGTTCAACGTCGCTGGATTCCTGCCTTCGCAGGAATGACGGGGCCCTGAATCGATCCGGACACCGTCGTCCCTGCGAAGGCAGGGACCCAGTGACTTTCTTGCCTCGCCGCGTCCGAGCACCTTCGCAGGTGAGTTGAGCAACGCGACTTGTGCCGAGCGTTGCCGAAGCAAGCCCGACAGCGGCCTGCGTCGTATGGGAGTCCGGGTGTTGGGCTTCGCTGCGCTCAACCCAACCTACGCCTGCACAGTAATGACGGAGCCAGGTGTGGCCTCCGCACCGTCGTCCCCGCGAAAGCGGGGACCCAGTGACTTTGAGTGTTTCGTGTCTTACTTCGCCGGCACCCACACCGCCGCGTTCTTCGTCACCACCGGCTTCGGCAGCACGGCCAGCGCGACGAAGGTGTCGGCGATCTTCTGCTGTTCCTCGAACACGGCCGGTTGCACGTTGCGCACGTCCAGGCTGCGGCGGCTGTTGGCGCGTTCCACGGTGGCGGCGTCGGTGCCGACCACGGGGGCCAGCACTTCGGCGGCGGCCTTGGGGTTGGCCTTGGCCCACTTGCCGGTGGCGCTGATCTCGTCGAAGAAGGCCTTCACGGCTTGCGGGTTCTTGGTCACGAAGCTCTTGGAGCCCAGGTAGAAGCGCTGGTACGGCGTGAGGCCCTTGCCGTCGGCGAGCACGCGCACGCTGGAGGCCTTCTGCACTTCGGAGAAGAACGGGTCCCACACGGCCCAGGCGTCCACCGAGCCGCGCTCGAAGGCGGCGCGGCCGTCGGCCGGCTGCAGGTAGGCGAGTTCCACGTCCTTCAGCGTCAAGCCGGCGGATTCCAGGGCCTTGGTGACCAGCAGATGCACGCCCGCGCCCTTGGTGACGGCGATGCGCTTGCCCTTCAGGTCGGCGATGCTCTTCAACGGCGAATCCGGCTTCACCAGGATGGCCTGTGCTTCCGGCGACGGGGTTTCCAGCGCCACGTAGGTGATGTCGGCGCCGGCGGCCTGCGCGAACACCGGCACGGTGTCGGCCACGTCGGCGGACACGTCGATGCTGCCGACATTCACCGCTTCCAGCAGCGGCGTGCCGGAGGTGAACTCCGCCCAGTGGATCTTGTAGCCCTGCGCGGCCAGCGACTTCTCCAGCGTGCCGCGCGCCTTGGCGATCAGCGTCAGCGTGGAGGACTTCTGGTAGCCGATGCGGATGGTGTTCTCCTGCGCGGCGGCGCTGCCGGTGATGAGCAGGCTGGCTGCAAGCAACGAGATGGCGCGGGCTGCGAAGCCGCGGGCGGACGTGTTCATGGAATCTCCCTGTTGGTGTGGCGCCGGCGCAAGTCGCGAGTCCGGCGTGTCGGGAGCCATTCTCGGCGGCGCATCGCGCGAACCGAACGAAGAAGTAATGATTAGCTTCTGTGCCTTGTCCTGCTTGGGATTGCGCAGACCGGCGCGGCGCTGTTGCGTGCGCATCAGGACGTGCGTAGCGGTGAGTGATGCGCGCGCGGTGCCCGATGGCGTGGAAGGGGCGATGGTGAAAGGCCATGCGCGATGCAGGTGGGTGCGTGGCACCGATATTGCAGCGCAGCCTCACCCCCAGCCGCCATGCAGGAGAGCATCCATGAGCCAGACCGCCAGTCCCGACACCGCCGTCGCCAGTGCCACCGGGAGCGTTACCGGCAATCAGAAACGCCCGGTGAGCTTCGACCTCGATTCGCCGGAACTCGCCGCCACCTACGACCGCGTCGGCGTGCGCCAGTACAACCACGGAAAGCTGCTGATCGCCGATCTGGCGATCAAGGAAGGCGAGCAGGTGCTGGACATCGGCAGCGGCACCGGGCTGCTGTCGTCGTACGTCGCCGCACGCGTCGGCCCTGCCGGCCGTGTCACCGGCGTCGACCCGCTGCCGCACCGCGTCGCGCTGGCCAAGGGCAAGGCGATCGAGCGCGGCTTGCGCAACCTCGACGTGCGCGTCGGTCGCGCGGAGGACCTGTCGGGTTTCGACGATGCCAGCTTCGACGTGGTGTACCTGAACAGCGTGTTCCACTGGATCGAGGACAAGCCGCGCGCACTGGCGGAGATCTTTCGCGTGCTCAAGCCGGGCGGCCGGCTGGGCCTCAACAGCGGAGACGCGGAACGGCCGCACCAGTCCGCGCAGCTGCTGAAGGACGCCGCGCAGGACGCCGGCATTCCCGCCGCCAAGCAACCTGACGGGCGCAACCTCGGCGCGGTGAGCAATGCCGAATTGCAGGCGTTGCTGGCCGCAGCCGGCTTCACCGACTACCAGGGCGGCACGCGCACCATCGTCGATGACGTGCCGGATGCCGCCGACCTGCTGGCCTGGAGTCGCAGCAGTTCCTTCGGCAATGCGCAGGTGAGCTTCCACGGTGACGAACAGGCGCGCTTCGTCGCCGCGGTGAACCAGCGGCTGGAGGCATTCCGCAGCGCCGACGGCATCAAGCTGGAGCGCTACCTGATCTTCGCGACGGCGCGGCGCCCCGCGGCGATCTGAGCCACGACATTCCGCAACCGGTCTGGCGTAGGCTTGCTGTCGTGGCGGTCATGGTGTCCTGCCGTGACCGCGCGTATCAAGGAGAACAAGCATGTCGCAGGAACTCTGGTCGGCGGTGGACGAGTACCTGGTCGCCTCCACGGCCTTGCCTGACCCGGCGCTGGACGCAGTGCTGGCCGACACGGCAGCGGCCGGCATCCGCGCCATCAACGTTTCGCCCAACCAGGGCAAGCTGCTGAACCTGCTGGCCCGCATCCAGGGCGCGCGACGCGTCCTGGAGATCGGTACGCTGGGCGGCTACAGCGCCATCTGGCTGGCGCGCTCGTTGCCCGCAGATGGCCGCCTGGTGACGCTGGAGCTGGACCCGCAGCATGCCGAAGTTGCACGCCGCAACATCGAACGCGCCGGCCTGCTGGACAAGGTGGACATCCGCATCGGCCCCGCGCTCAGCACCCTGCAGGCGCTGCACGATGAAGGCGTGGCCCCTTTCGACTTCGTGTTCATCGATGCCGACAAGGAAAACAACCGCGGCTACCTGGAAGGATCCTTGAAGCTCACGCGGCCGGGCAGCGTCATCGTGGTGGATAACGTGGTGCGTGGTGGCGCGGTCATCGATGCGCACAGCAGCGACACCAGCGTGCAGGGCGTGCGCACGCTGTTCGACGGGCTGGCGGGTGACCCGCGTGTCGAGGCGACTGCGATCCAGACCGTGGGCAGCAAGGGCTACGACGGCCTCGCGGTGCTGCGGGTGACGGGTTGAGCCCGCGCAAGCGTTCTCCTCAACTCACCGGTGTCGGCGGACGGCGCCGTTTCTCTGCCTCCGGCGCATAGCGGTCTGCCTGAACGTCCGGCGACAGGCCGTGGGTGAAGATCTCGTCGCTCAGCGGCAGCATGCCGCTGTCCCATTCCGCCCATTGCTTGCGGAGACGCTCGAAGACCTCGGGGTGGCGTTCGCGCAGGTTGGCGCGTTCGCGTTGGTCATCGACGACGTCGAACAGGAATTCGTTGTCGTTGATCCTGAGGTACTTCCAGTTGCCGTCGCGCGCGGCGCGTTGGGCGTTGGCCTTGTAGCGCCAGTACAGCGCGCGCGGGTAGGGCGTCTTCTCGCCCTGCAGCACCGGCAGGATGTCGTCGCCGTCCGGCGGGTAATCCGGGTCGGGTTTCGTGCCGGCAGCGGCAAGCAGGGTGGGCAGCCAGTCCATGGTGATCGTCACCTGGTCCTGTACCTGCGGCTTCAGTGCCTTCGGCCAGCGCAGCAGCGTGGGCACGCGCAGGCCGCCTTCCAGCAGCTCGGTTTTCTGGCCGGTGAAGGGCCAGGTCTGCGAGAAGCGTTCGCCGCCATTGTCGCTGGTGAAGAATACGATGGTGTTGTCGGCGATGCCGCGTGCATCCAGCGCGGCGAGCACCTGGCCGACCGCTGCGTCCAGCGAGCGCACCATCTTCGCGTAGGTGCGCAGGTTGCCGCCGTCGTAGTGGAACAGGTCCTTGAGGCTCAGCGAGACGGCTTCGTCTTCCGGTCCGACCCAGGGCCAGTGCGGCGCGGTGAAATGCAGCGACAGGAAGAACGGCTTGTCGTCCTGCGCGTCGCGGATGTACTGCGCAGATTCGTCGGCGAGAATCTGCGTGTAGTAGCCGATGCGTTCCACCGGAACTTCACCCTCGAAGAGATCGCGCGGCACTTCCGCGCCCACGGCCGGCTTGTGCGTGAAGTAGTCGATGGCGCCGCCGTAGTTGCCGAAGAAGCGGTCGTAGCCGCTCTTCAGCGGGCCGAAGTCCGGCAGCTTGCCGAGGTGCCACTTGCCGATCAGCGCAGTGGTGTAGCCGGCGTCGCGCAACAGCGAGGGCAGGGTGGGGTGTTCCGGCGGCAGGCCGTAGGATTTGTTCGCGCTGGCCAGCGGTTCTTCCAGCCCGCCACGCAGGCGGTACTGGTAGCGGCCGGTCATCAGCGCGAAGCGCGTCGCCGAGCACACGGCCGAGTTGGCGTAGGCCTGTGTGAAGCGCACACCCTGCGCGGCGAGGCGGTCCAGGTGCGGCGTTTCGTAGTCGGTCTGGCCGTAGACGCTGAGGTCGGCGTAGCCGAGGTCGTCGGCGACGATGAAGACGATGTTGGGTTGCCTGGGTGTGGTCATGTGGAATTCGATTCCTGTCGATCGTGTTGCGGCGGGAGGATCTGGGCTTTGCGGGTGACTACCGCGAAGGGCGCAGAGGTACGTAAAGGGGTTGCGAAGGGGCGCTGGGGATGACGCTCGCTTCGTTCGCGATCTGCGCCGGGGATGACGCTCGCTTCGTTCGCGATCTGACATCCCGTCGTTCCCGCGAAGGCGGGAACCCAGCGTCGTTGATGCATTTTGAAAGTCACTGGGTTCCCGCTTTCGCGGGAACGACGGTGCTATGACTTTCCCTGTCATCGAGACTGTCTCTTCGCCTTCTTCGTGCCGCTCGCTGTAGCCACCCGCAGGGCACGCTCCCCCAGCTACTTCTTCGGCTTGCCGTTGCGGTCCAGCTCGGTCCAGTGGCGTTCCAGCTTCGCCTGCTTCAGCGCCTCCTTCAGGAAGCGATCATCGACCCAGGCATCCACGTCCACCGCGCGACGGATCAGCTTCTGTTCCAGGCCGTCCTCGGCGACGCCCTTGAGGACCTCCACCCAGGCTTCGTCGAGCAGCGGCGAGATGCGCGTCTTCACCGACTCGCCTTCGAACTCGTACTGCAGCACCTCCAGCGGCACGCCGCTGCCGTTGGCCCACAGCGTCAGCGCCTTGTCGCGGTTGCCGTCTTCCGAGGCCCAGGCGGCGGCGCGCACCAGTTGCCTGACGACGCGGGTCAGGGCTTCCGGATGCTTGCTGGCGAAGTCCTCGCTGGCGAGGATGCCGGACTGGATGGTGTAGTCGCCGCCGCGCCCCCTGGTGCTCACGGGGATGCCGACGCCCTTGTCGCGCAGGAGCAGCAGGTCGTTGCCGCCGAAGGTGGCGTCGATGTCCTTCGACACCACCGCGGCTTTCGAGGTTGGCCAGTCGAGGCTGACCAGCTTCACGTCGCGCGGCGTCAGGTTGGCGTCGCGCAGCAGCAGCTCGAAGCGGCGTTGGTAGGCGGTGCCGAGCAGCACCGCGACCTTGCGGCCTTTCAGGTCCTTCACGCTCTTGATGTCGGATCCCGGCGAGGTGGCGATGTAGCTGTTGGCGCCGCGGCTGTTGGCAAGGATGAGGCGCGTCGCCGTGCCGCCGGACTTGCCGATGACGGCGGCGAGGTCGCCCAGTGACACGATGTCGAGCTGCTTGTTGGCGAGCGCTTCGTTCACCGCCGGGCCGGCACCGCGGAAGGACACCCACTGGATCTCGATGCCGTCCTTCCTGAACTCCTCCTCGATCCAGCCGTGGGCGTTGGCGATGGCCAGTGCATTGACGCCGGGGAAGAACTTCTGGCCCACGCCGACCTGCGGCGAACCGATGCGGATGACGCTGGGGTCGGCAGCATGCAGCGCGCTGGCGGCGAGACCGAGCAGCAGGCAGGCGCCGCGCAGGAGATGGGACATGAACATCTGGTGTAGTCGCATTTTTCTGATCGTTGTAAGTGGTGGATGGTGGATGAGGGCTCAGCGCGGCTCCGGCCAGCGTGTCGGCCGCGCCGATTCGAAGGCGCGTGCCGCGCGTAGCACCAGGCCGTCGCGATGCTGCGGACCGACGATGTGCAGGCCGACCGGCAGGCCCAGCGCATCGAAGCCGGCAGGCACCGAGGCGGCGGGTTGCTGGGTGAGGTTGAAAGGCACGTTGTAGGGCGCGTTGGCGCGCTCGCCGATCTTCGGCACCGAGTCGGCCACCACCGGCGTCAGCAGCAGGTCGTAGCGTTCGTGGAAGCGGCGCAGGTGGATGGCGAGTTCCTGGCGCTGCTCGTTGGCGGCCACGAAGTCCGACAGCGTGTAGACGCTGGCGCGTTCCACCGCGGCGCGGATCTCCGGATCGACCTGGTCGAACTTCTCCGGGGCGATCTCGCGCTTCAGACGGATCGCGCGCTCGGCGGCCAGCACGTCGAGGATGGGACGCGGATCGGCGAAGCCGGGATCGACTTCCTCCACCACGGCGCCGAGTTGCGCGAACACGCTGACCGCTTCGCGCAGGATGGACTCGATGTGCGGCGCCAGCTTCACGTAACCGAGCGTGGGGCTCCACGCGATGCGCAGGCCGCGCACGCCGTCCTGCAGGCCGACGCGCCAGTCGCGTCCGCTCTGCGGCAGGCTGGTCCAGTCGCGCGCGTCGTAACCGCCGATGACGTTGAGCAGCAGCGCGGCATCCTCCACCGAGCGGGTGATCGGCCCGATGTGGAAGAGGTTGCCGTTATGCGCCGGCGGAAAACCCGGCACGCGTCCGTAACTCGGCTTCAGACCGAACACGCCGCTGACCGAAGCCGGCACGCGGATCGAGCCGCCACCATCGGTAGCGACCTGCAGCGGGCCGAGGCCCAGCGCGGCAGCCACGGCCGCGCCGCCGCTGCTGCCGGTGGGCGTGTAGTCCGGGTTCCACGGGTTGCGGGTGATGCCGGTGAGCGCGGTTTCGGTCAGCCCCTTCCAGCCGAACTCCGCGGTGTTGGTCTTGCCCAGCAGCACGGCGCCGGCTTCGCGCAGGCGCGCGGCGGCCGGCGAGTCCTCGGGCTGCGGGGTGTCCGGCGTGGCGAGGCTGCCCTTGCGCGTCGGCCAGTCCTTCACGTGCAGCAGGTCCTTGAAGGCCACTGGTACTCCGTCCAGCGGGCCCAGCGGTGTGCCGCGCAGCCAGCGCTGCTGCGAGGCCACGGCCTGCGCCAGCGCGCCGCCGGTATCGACGTAGCGGTAGGCGTTGTAGACCGGCTGCGTGGCTTCGATGCGCGCGAGGATGGCCTGCAGGGCCTCCACCGGTGACAGCGTCTTGCGGCGATACAGCGTCGCGAGTTCGACGGCGGAGAGGTCAGCCGGGTTGGTGGCCGTACGGGTGGCGGGTGTCGTCACGCTCATGCTGTCTTCCCTTCCGTGGCGGGGCGCCAGCCGGTGAGGCGGCGTTCCAGCCACACCAGCGTGGCGTTGAACACCAGGCCGATGGCGGTGATGCCGAGGATGCCGAAGTACATCTGGGCGACCTGGAAGTTGTACTGCGAGTAGATGATGAGGAAGCCCAGACCTGCCTTGGCGCCCACCATCTCGGAAGCCACCAGCACCAGCACCGCGGCCGCGCTGGCCAGCCGCACGCCGACGAAGATGGTCGGCACCGAGCCGGGCAGGATCACCTTGGTGAACAGCTGCAGCGGCGTTGCGCCCATGGTGCGGGCCGACTTGATCAGCAGGGGGTCTACCTGTTGCACGGCAGCGATGGTGTTCAGCAGCAGCGGCCAGGAGCAGGAGAAGACCACCAGCGAGATCTTCGACACCTCACCGATACCCAGCAGCAGGATGAACACCGGCAGCAGGGCCAGCGGCGCGGTGTTGCGCAGGATCTCGATCAGCGGGTTGAGCAGGCGCGCCACGCGTGGGTACCAGCCGATCGCCAGCCCCAGGGGAATGGCATACAGCAGCGAGATGGCGAAGCCGACGCCGACGCGCAGCAGGCTGGCGCCGGTGTGCTCGGCGAGTTGCCCGTTGAGCGCCAGCTCCCAGCCTGCCCGCAGCACTTCGGACAGCGGCGGCAGGAAGGCCGGGTCGGTGAGCTCAAGCCGCGGTGCGATCTCCCAGATGGCGACGATGGCCAGCAGCACGACGGAGCGGTCGAACCAGTTGGAGGCGATGGCCGCGACACGCGACAGCAGTCGCGTCGCGCTGCTTTCCCTGGCCGATTCCGTATTGGTCGGTGCGTTGCCGGCCGGCGCCAGTGCGCCGGGCAGTTCCGCAATCAGTTCTGCACTAGGCATGGGCGGACTCCTCCTCCTTGGCCGGCGCACGCTTGCCGCCGGCATTGTCTTGCTGGGCCTGGCTCACTTCATGACGCAGCAGGCTCCAGATGTGGTGGCGTACTTCGCCGAACAGGGGCAGGGCACGCACGTCGTCGGTGTCCGCATGCAGTTCCGGCGGTACTTCCACCACCGTCTTGATGCGGCCGGGGCGCGCCGTCATCACCGCCACGCGCTGGCCCAGCACCACCGCCTCGTCGATGCCGTGGGTGATGAAGATGATGGTCTTGCCGGTGCTCTGCCAGATGTGCAGCAGCTCTTCCTGCAAGGACTCACGGGTCTGCGCGTCGAGTGCGGCGAAGGGCTCGTCCATCAGCAGCACCTGCGGGTCGTAGGCCAGGCTGCGCGCGATGGCCACGCGCTGCTTCATGCCGCCGGACAGCTCGTGCGGGTAGCGGTCCGCAAAGGCCGACAGGCCGACCAGCGACAGGTAGTACTCGGCACGCTCGCGTCGCACGCTGGCCTTCTCGCCGCCGATCTCCAGGCCGAACTCGACGTTCTGCAAGGCGGTGCGCCACGGGTACAGCGCGTACTGCTGGAACACGATGCCGCGGTCGCGGCCGGAGCCGGTGATGGGTTTCCCGTCCAGCAGGATGCGGCCGGTGCTGGGCGTGGTGAGGCCACCCAGCAGGTCCAGCAGCGTGGACTTGCCGCAGCCGCTGGGCCCCACGAGGGTGAGGAATTCCCCCTCGCGCACGTCCAGCGAGATGTCCTGCAGGGCGGTGAAGGTCTGCGCCGGCTCACCGCGCTTGCCGCGCACGGTGAACTGCTTGCCGACCTGCTCGAAGCGGATCTTGATGGCGCTCGTCGGGGTGCTCATGTCGGGCTCCTGGACGTGTACTTACTTGGCTGAAGTGTTCGCCGAAGCGACGGGCGGGTTCTTCGCGTAGTCGTTGTAGGCGTTGGTGTAGGCCTGGCTCGCCTTCAACTGGCCCGGCTTCAGCAGACCGTCCTTGACCAGCCAGTCGATCCAGATCTGCAGCTCGCGGTCATCCACCACGCCGCCCTTGTTGGCGATGCCGGTGCTCTTCCAGTACGCGAGGCTGGAGGTGTCTTCGTTGCGCTTGCGGGCGACGATGATCTTCTCGAAGCGGGCGCGCACGACTTCCACCGGTTGCGTCTGCGCCCAGTCGATGGCGCGGGCCACGCCGGTCACCAGGTGGCGGGTCGCGTTGGGGTTGGCCTTGATGAACTTCTCGTTCAGCACGTAGGTGCCGGCGGTGAACTTGCCGAACAGCTCGTAGTCGGTGAAGAGGGTGCGGATGCCGCCGCGCTCCACCGCCTTGTCACGCAGCACGCTGAACAGCGCGGCCACGTCGATCTGCCCCTGGCGCAGCGCCTGCTCGGTGTTCACCGGCGGCAGCGCCACCAGCGTCACCTGCTTGATCTCGGCCGGCGTCAGGCCATTGCGCGACAGGTACTCGCGCAGCGTGAACTCGATGTGCGCGCCCAGCGTGTTGACGCCCACCTTCTTGCCGATGAGGTCGCGGGCGTTCTTGATCGGGCTGTCGTTCAGCACGAAGAAGCCGTGGTAGTTCTTCTCGTCGATGCCGTAGTGGCCCAGCACTGGCTTGATGGGCGCCTTGGCCGCGATCAGCTTCAGGATGGCGCCGTTGAAGGCACCGCCGATGTCGATGTCACCGGTGGCCACCGACTGCACGTCCTGCGGGCCGCTGATGGTGTTGCCCACCCAGTTCAGTTTCAGCGGGGCCAGGTAGCCGAGGTCTTCGGCGAGTTCCGGGAAGGTCACCTGCGTGGCCCAGCCCTGGTAGCGGATTTCCTTCACTTCCAGCTTGGGTGCGTTGTTCTGCGCGAAGACGGCGCCGGCGGTCAGGCCGGCGGCGACGGCGGCGAGGTTCAGCAACAGCGATGCGATTTTTCTCATGATGGGCTCGTGGGCTCGGGGTAGTTCTGGAGGGAGGGGGAGGCACGCCGGATGGCGTATCCGGCGTGTCTCGCGTTGTCGTTCGTCGGAGAAAGGCTCAGGCCGCGACGGCTTCGGCCGGCTGTGCAGCCTGTTGTGCCTGACGGGGGTTCGGCACCTGCGTGCGCGACACGCTGCGACGACCGTCCACGCTCACCGGCACTTCGCCATCCACCGTCACACGGCGCACGATGCGGTGCTGGTCGCCGTAGTCGTTGATCGCGTAGTGCTGCGTGGCGCGGTTGTCCCACACCGCCACGTCGCCTTCGGCCCAGCGCCAGCGCACCGTGTTCTCCAGTCGGGTGATGTAGGTCTGGAACAGGTTGAACAGCTGAATGGATTCCGGCTTGGAGTAGCCGACGAAGTTGCGCACGAAGTGGCCGAGGATCAGCGAGCGCTCGCCGGTTTCCGGATGCACGTGCACCACCGGGTGCTCGGTCTCGTACAGCGTGGAGGCGAACTGCGCGTAGTGCTTCTTCTCCGCCTCGGTCGGCGTGCCACGGCGCAGCGCGTAGTCGTACTCGTTGCTGTGCACCGCCCACAGCTTGTCGGCCAGCTCGCGCAGGTGCTCGGGCAGGCGCTCGTAAGCAGTGGCGGTGTTGGCCCACACTGTGTCGCCACCGGCCGGCGGAATCTTCACGCCCCGCAGGATGGACGCGCGCGGGTACGCCTCCACGAAGGTCACGTCGGTGTGCCAGGAGTCGGCACGGCCACCGTGGTTGGAGTCCAGTTCCAGGATCACCTTGCTGTCGCTGCCGGCCTTGGGCAGCGAGGTCGGGTGCGCCACCGGCTTGCCGCCGAACAGCGTGGTCAGCGATTCCTGCTTCAGGTCGTCCAGATGGTGTTGGCCGCGGAAGAAGATGACCTTGTGCTGCAGCAGCGCCTTGCGGATGTCGGCGACGGTTTGCGCGTCCAGATCGGGGGCGAGACTCACGCCACGGATCTCTGCACCGATGCGGCCTGCTACGGGAATCACTTCTATGCTCATGTCGTTCTCCTGATATGGGTGGCGAAGGCGTCTGCGTCGTTGTGCAGACGCGTGGCACCCATTCCGCAACCTTCATGCCAAGGAGAGAGACAAGGGAACCTGCAACCTGTCGGGCGTGTCGCCATGACGTGCGCGATGTACGGAAAAGCCGCGGCCCTGCTGGTTTTCCATGTCATACGGACATACATGCAGCCCGCTGTCGGTGATCGTCCTCCGCAAGTGATGCAGGGTGGAACGAGGCCTTGCCAGGACGAGCGCGTGCTGCGCAGGAATCAGCACCAACGGGCCGGCGTGCTTCGCCCTGCTCAGATGTCAGGCTGCATCGCCGCGCGTGTGCCGGCCTGCCATCAGGCTTCGCAGGGTTCAGGCATATGCTGGTGCGCGCATTGCTTATGGGAATCCACGGTAGTCAAGACACCGCACGACATTCATCAACAAGGAAGCAACATGAATCTGGGACTGGACGACAAGGTGGCACTCATCACCGGCGGCAGCGATGGCATCGGCCGCGCGACGGCGGAACTGCTGGCAGCGGAAGGCGCACGCGTGGTCATCGCCGCGCGGCGTGAAGGGCCGTTGAACGACGTGGCGGATGTGATCCGCGCCGCGGGTGGACAGGTGCTGGCGGTGGTGGCCGACGTGACGAAGCCGGATGACGTGACGCGCCTTGTGCAGGCAGCCGTCGCGCACTTCGGCCGCCTCGACATCGTGGTGAACAACGCCGGCACGTCGAGTGCCGCTGCCTTCGAGAACGTCACCGACGAAGTGTGGCAGCAGGACCTGGACCTCAAGCTCTTCGCGGCAGTGCGCGTCAGCCGCGCCGCCTTGCCGCACCTGCGCAAGCAGGGCGGTGGCCGCATCGTCAACATCACCACCATCGGCGGCAAGCAGCCGGCCGCTCGCTCGGTGCCCACGTCGGTGACGCGCGCCGCGGGCATCGCACTCACCAAGGCGCTGTCCAAGGAATACGCCGCCGACAACATCCTTGTTAACACCGTGACTGTCGGCGTGTTCAAGAGCGGACAGCAGGAGCGTTCCGCTGCGCGTGCTGGCGTGACGGTGCAGGAGCACTACGCGAAGATCGGCCTCAACGTGCCACTCGGACGCGTGGGCGAGGCGCGTGAGGCGGCGAATGTGATCGCCTTCCTGGTGTCGGATGCGGCGAGCTATGTGACGGGGGCGAGCGTCAATGTGGATGGGGGGACGTCGGGGGTGGTGTGACCGGTCAAGGCCCCTCGCGGTGCATCGGCGTCGCAGCGAGACTCTGGCTTGCCGAGATGTCCGCGTGGTCTTCCGAGCGGACACGGTGGAGGCCTGCACCACCCCAGCTCCGTCATTCCCGCTCAGAACGGTAAGCGGGCATTCACATGCAGGCGCCACGCACCGTCATTCCCGCGCGGTCCCTGAGCTTGCCGAAGGGCGGGAATCCAGCGACGTTGTCTTTGAAGTTGTGCTCTACCGGATCCCGCCGGGGAGCCCGTGCTCACCCGTTACGCAGTGCCGGGAGTTCGCCCCGGCGGGCGACATACTCTCTGCTGCGCGGCAGAGAGTATGCAGAGAACGCGCCCCACTTCCGCCGCCGTGCTTCGCAGGGTCCCCTGCGCTGCGCGCCATGACGAGCGGCTGCGGAACTCGCCCTCGCTACGCTCGGTGCTCAGACAGTCCTCGCCGTCGCGCTACGCGCGATCCCTCGTCATGGCTGTGCTGCTCGGCGGCTGCAGAGGGGAAGTGGGGCCGTGCTTGTCCGGGAGGCCGCACCCAAGTGACATGCCGGACCAGCCATGGCTACACTCCGGCAGGCCTGCTGCTTCTTGCAGGCATTTATACCTGTGCATGAACACAGTGCTCCAGCCGAAACCCTTGACCGGAGGGCGTTTCCAACGAAGGCAGGCTCTGTGGTTCTCCGGCAACGCGCCAGGTTATCCAGCAGTTCTGCCGGATAAATTGATAGTTAGATGGCCATGGAAGAACTCAGCGCGTATGAGCGGCGAGCAATCGAAGTCATAGCGACTGCTGACCCGCACGGAGATGTGATTCTTGCCCAGCTAGCTGCTGCCAAGTGCGCTTCCCGCGACTACACGGGCGTTGGGCTTTACACGGACCTTGCCGTAAAACCGGGCGCGCCACTGCTAGATGACGCACGCTGGAAGATCGAGGACATGCCCAAGGGTCATGCGGAGCACCCAGAGCTGCCGAACGGCGTCGGGCTGATCCTGTGGGTCAAGGACGGCTACATTAGCTGCCTAGAGTCCTACACATATGACGGTAGCTGGCCGCAGGACGAGTCATTGTTCCGGCTGGCCAC